>NZ_JBLZQD010000003.1:0-202361 GCF_049199305.1 Stenotrophomonas sp. PD6
GGCAACGTTTCGCTTGCTTTAAAACAATTGATATGTTGCTTGATCAAACGTCTGCAAGATGGACATACATCCTTCCTGCAGGCGCCTTCACAAGATACCTGCGCATACTGTCAAAGAACTTGGGAGTTGGCCTCAGCGCCTTCCTCCGTGTGCCCCGACGTTTCCGTCGTTGCGAGCCGCCCATTATAGCCGGCTTTTCCGCTTCGTCAACACCCTTTTTCGAGGGCCGCCTCACCGAAGTGGACGTTGTTGCCGATGCTGCTTCGTCGTGCGACCCGGAGGTCTTTTCGTCGAAGCGAGCCGCCTATTATGTCAGGCTTTTCGTTTCCGTCAACACCTTCGTTTGAAGGATGTTGCCGCCGCTTTGGCTTGGTGTTCACCGGGGTGAAGACCGCGTCGCAGCGAGGGAGCGAATACTAAAGACTTCTCAGAATTCGTCAAGACTTTTCTGAAAGTTTTCATCGCTGCGTCATCCACACGTGCTTCGGCAACACCGCGAATGCGCAGCACGCGCGTTGCGCGTGCTGCGCAGGGCTGCCAACAATGCAGGTTCTTGTCATCAGGGAAGCATGCGTCATGTCTGCGGTTGCCAAGCGTTCGTTGTTGCGCGATCTCTCATTGCCCGCCGTGGTCGCAGGCTTCATTACGGTGCTGGTGGGCTTCGCCAGCTCTGCGGTGATCGTGTTCCAGGCCGCGCAGGCTGTCGGTGCAACGCAGGCGCAGATCGCGTCATGGATGTGGGCGCTGGGTCTGGGCATGGGCGTGACGTGTATTGGCCTGTCACTGCGCTACCGCATGCCGGTCGTGACTGCATGGTCGACGCCGGGTGCGGCAATGCTGGTGGTCGGTTCCGGCGCGGTGGCCTACAGCGACGCCATCGGGGCATTCGTCCTTGCCGCGGTGCTGGGCATGTTGGCTGGCTTCTCCGGCGTGTTCGCCAAGGTGATGCGCCGCGTGCCGATGGCGCTGGCCGCCGGCATGCTGGCCGGCGTGCTGCTGCGCTTCGGGCTGGATGTGTTCGTCTCCATGGGGACGCAGCTGGGCATGGCGCTGGCGATGTTCGCCACCTGGCTGGTGGGACGCCGGTTGTTCCCACGCTATGCGGTGATCGCCACGCTGCTGGTCGGGGTGGGCGTTGCCGCCTCCCAGGGCCTGCTGCATGCCGAGCAGCTGCGGGTGGAACTGGCGATGCCGGTGTTCACCTGGCCCACCCTGTCCTGGCCGGCGGTGTTCGGCATCGCCCTGCCCCTGTTCGTGGTCACCATGGCCTCGCAGAACATTCCGGGCGTGGCGGTGATCCGTGCGTCGGGATACGACACGCCTATCTCTCCCGTCATCGGCTGGATCGGGGTGGTCAATACGGTGTTGGCGCCGTTTGGCGCCTATGGCCTCAACCTGGCGGCGATCACGGCGGCGATCTGCATGGGGCGCGAGGCACATGAGGATCCGGCCCGGCGTTACACCGCCGCGGTGGCCGCCGGCGCCTTCTATATGGTGGTGGGCCTGTTCGGCGCCACGGTGGCGGCGGTGTTCGCCGCCTTCCCCAAGGAACTGGTGGCCTGCGTGGCCGGTATCGCGTTGTTCGGCACGATCGCCAACAGCCTTGCGATGGCGCTGCGCGAGGAGGCCGACCGCGAGGCCGCCCTGGTCACCTTTCTGGTGACCGCCTCGGGCCTGTCGCTGGCCGGGATCGGCTCGGCGTTCTGGGGCCTGGTGGCCGGCGGCATCTGCCTGGTGGCGTTACGACCGCGCGCGCCCGCCGTTCCCTGAGTCCTGCGGGGCTTACAAAGGCAGGATGCGGAAGGTCTGCACCAGGCTGTGCCGCGCGCCGGGCGCCAGGGTGACCACATCGGGGCCGGCGTTGGCCGCCTCCAGGCAGACGTAGTGCTTCCAGCCGGCGCCGACGTCGGCCATCTTCGCCGCGCCGGCTTCGCCCGGGTTCCAGGCCACCAGCGAGCGGCTGCCCTGGGTGGTGATCTCGATGCTGCGCTTCAGGCCCGGGTCCTTCAGTACATAGCGACCGCCGGCCTGGGTATAGATGCGGTCGCTACGGCCCGGGTCCCGCGGGTCGTTGAGCGACCAGTCGCCCTGCTGGATGCGCGGGGTGGCGTAGTTCTCGAACTTGTCGAGGTAGCTCAGGCCGTCCAGGCCGGACACGCTGACCCGCATGGCGTCGCTGACCCGGAAGTAGTTGTGCAGGGCCTGGGTGAAGGTGACCGGCTGACGCCCGGTGTTTTCGGTGGTCAGCCGCTGCTCGAGGGTGTGGCCGATGCGCAGCTGCATGCTCAGGCGCAGGTCCAGGTTCTCCAGGGTGGGCGGCGCCAGCGTCAGCACCACGGTGCCGTCGGCCTCGCGCTGCGCGCTCTGCAGGGTCCACGGCAGGTTGCGCACGAAGCCGTGCGAGGGCACGTCACCGCCCTGCCCCTGCTTGCCGAAGTACGGCCAGCACACCGGGCTGCCGCCCCGGATGGGGGTCGGCAGCGCCTGGGCGGTGGGCGACAGCCACAGGACGTCCTGGCCGCCCTTGGGAATGAAGGACAGCAGCTGCCCGCCGAAGACCGAGATGGCCGCGCTGGCCAGCGGCGTTTCCACCTTCCAGGCCGGGAAGCCCTGGATGTCGACGATGCTCAGCCCCTCCAGCTTCGGCAGCGCGGCGCTGGGTGCGGCCGGGGACTGCACCAGCTGGGCATGGTTGGGCGGCAGGGAGAACACGGTGCTGTCGGGCATGGCGGTGGTGGGCTTTGGAAGAGGGGGCGCGCTGCGCAGGGCGGTCAGGATGCGTTGGCCGGCACGGCCGTCCGGGGTGGGCCAGCCCAGCGCCTGCTGTTCGACCTGGATGGCGCGACGGGTGGCGGTGCCGACCATGCCATCGGCGACGCCGATGTCGTGGCCCCGGGCCAGCAGCAGGGTCTGCAGCTCACGCCGCTCGGTGCGGCCGATGCCGGGATCGTCGGTCGGCCAGGCCGCGACGATGCCCGGCCCGCCGCGCAGGCGGTCGGCCAGGGTGGCGATCGCCAGCGCATAACTCTCGGCGGCGTTGTAGGCGTAGATCGCGTCGTAGTTGCGGAACACCAGCCAAGCCGGGCCCTTGGCACCCGTCGGCAGCAGCAGGGCGGCATTGGCGTCGGAGGGCAGGCCGGCCGGGGCCAGCGCGCCGCCACCCACCGGAACGATGCCGAGCGCGCGCCAGTCGGCCAGCGGCTTGCGCTGGGTGCGCCCGGCCAGGCTGGCGTTGAAGCCGGCTGGCAGCTTCACCTCGATGCCCCACGGCTGGCCGGTGCGCCAGCCGGCCTGCTTCAGATAATTGGCGGTGGAGGCCAGTGCGTCGGGGATGCTGGCGACCAGATCGCGGCGCCCATCGCCGTCGCCATCCACCGCGATGCGGGCATAGGTGGACGGCATGAACTGGGTGTGGCCGAACGCCCCGGCCCAGGAGCCGGTGAGCCCGTCGGCGCTCAGGTCGCCGGCGTCGAGCAGCTTGAGCAGGGCCAGCAGCTCGCCACGGAAGAACGCCTGGCGGCGGCCGTTGCAGGACAGGGTCGAAAGCGACTGCAGCAGCGGGCGCTTGCCGAAGACCCGGCCGTAATCACTTTCCACGCCCCAGACGGCGACGATGGTGGCGGGATCGACCCCGTACTGCGCGGAAACGCGGTCCAGCAGATCGCGATGCTGGAGCAGTCGCGCGCGGCCGTCATCCACCCGCTGGGTGTCGACCAGCGCGGCCAGGTAGTCCCACAGCGGGGTGGTGAACTCCGGCTGCGCATCCAGCAGCGGCAGCACGCTCAGATCAGGCGTCAGGCCTGCGGTGAGCCGGGTGAAGCCGGCGGCGCTGACGCCCTGCTTGAGCGCGAGCGGCTGCAGTGTGGCCAGGCAGCGGTCGAAGTCGTCCTGCGGTGCGGCGACGGCCGCGCCGCTGGCCAATGTCAGCGCGCCCAGCAGCCCGACGGAAATGAACCTCATTGGCATGGATCCCTGCAGCCAAGTGGATCTGCATCATAGCGGCAAGCCGCGCGGTTCAGGCCGGTTGCAGCAGGCGCAGTCCGAATGCCGGTGACGGGGCATTCCACTGCATGCGCACGCGCAGGCCCGCCTGGGCGACGAGTGCAGCGAACGAGGCGTCGGTGTATTTGTGGCTGTATTCGACCGTCATCGCCTCGCCTTCGGCGAAATCGAATGCGCGCCCGGCGACGTGCACGCGCTGGGCGGCGCGGCTGACCAGCTCGGTTTCGATGCGCAGGCGCGGCACGCTGTAACGGGCGCGGTGCTCGAAGCCCTCGAGGTCGAAGTCGCTGCCGATTTCGCGGTTGAGCCGGCGCAGCAGATTAACGGTGAACGCCGCAGTGACCCCGGCCGCATCGTTGTAGGCGGCCTCGATCAGCGCCGGGTCCTTGTGCAGGTCGATGCCGATCAAGGCCAGGCCGTTGGGCCCCATGGTCTGGCGCATGACATCCAGCAGCGCGACCGCATCGTCGTGGGCGAAGTTGCCGAGGGTGGAGCCGGGGAAGAACATCAGCCGCCGTGCCGGCTCATGCTGGGGCTCGGGCAGCGCCACCGGCCGGGTGAAGTCGGCGCAGACCGGCAGCATCTCGATGTCAGGCAGTGCCTCTGCCAGCCGGGCGACGCTGTCGAGCAGGGCCGCGCGCGAGATTTCGATCGGGGTGTAGGCCACCGGGTCGGCCAACGCATGCAGCAGCAGCTCGGTCTTGCGGCCGCTGCCGCTGCCCAGTTCCACCACATGCAGTCGCGGGCCCACGGCGCGCGCGATGTCCGCCGAGACCGACTGCAGCAGCTGCAGCTCGGTACGCGTGGGGTAGTACTCGGGCTGCCGGGTGATCTGTTCGAACAGCTGCGAGCCGCGAGCGTCGTAGAAATACTTGGAGGGCAGCTGCCGTGGCTGCTGGGACAGGCCGTGCAGGATGTCGGCGGTGATCCGGGCGCGGTCCGGCTGCAGGTCGGTCAACGCGTCGAGGGCATCACTGACGGTACTCATGCTGCGTCCTTTGCCAGGCGGATGCCGGCGAACTGCCAACGCGCCGACGGCGCGAAGAAATTGCGGTAGCTGGGGCGGATGTGGTCGGCCGGGGTGGCGCAGCTGCCCCCACGCAATATCCACTGGCCGCACATGAACTTGCCGTTGTATTCGCCGAGGTTGCCCTCGAACGTGCGGAAGCCGGGATAGGCGCCGTAGGCGCTGCTGGTCCATTCCCAGACATCGCCGAACAGCTGCAGGTGGCGGCCGGCGGCGCCGTTCTGTTGCACGGCGGCAGGATGCAGCCGGCCGCTGTCGGCGAAGTTGCCGTCCGCGGTGTACCCGGCCGTGGCTGCCTCCCACTCGAACTCGGTCGGCAGGCGCGCACCCGCCCAGCGGGCGTACGCATCGGCCTCGAAGTAGCTGAGATGGCACACCGGTGCATCCGGATCCAGCGCACGCCAGCCGGCCAGGGTGAACTCGCGCGCCAGCGCATCGTCCCAATACAGGGGATGCTGCCACTGCTCCTGCTGGCACAGGGTCCAACCTTCGCTCATCCAGTAGCCCGGCTCGCGATAGCCGCCCGCCTCGATGAAGGAGCGGTATTCGGCGTTGCTGACCGGTCGATTCGCCAGGGCATGCGCCGGCACCAGCACGCGGTGTACCGGGGACTCGTTGTCATAGGCGAACGCCGGATGGGCCGGCCACGCGGGCGCGCCGATCTCGATGATCTGCTCGGGGCTGTGGATCCACGCCAGCGGTGACGCGATACCGGCGTTGTGAGGCAGGTCGGCGTCGTACGCCGGCTGCAGCGGGTTGGACCACAGGGCGTGCTTGATATCGGTGAGCAGCAGTTCCTGGTGCTGCTGTTCGTGGTGCAGGCCCAGCAGCAGCTGCCGCTTCGCCTGTTCGTCCAGCGCATCGGCCTGCAGCAGCGCGAGCACGCGCTGGTCGACGTGGCGGCGGAACTGCAGCACCTCCTCCAGCGACGGGCGCGACAGCAGGCCACGCTGCGGACGCGCATGGGCGGGCCCGATGCTCTGGTAGTAGCTGTTGAACAGGTAATGCCAGTCGGCATTGAACGGGGCGTAGTCGGGCTGGGTGGCCAGCACGAAGCGTTCGAAGAACCAGCTGGTGTGGGCCAGGTGCCACTTGGCCGGGCTGGCGTCCGGCATGCTCTGCACCATCGCATCTTCGGCGCTGAGCGGTGCGGCGAGCGCCACGCTGCGCGCGCGCACGCGGGCATAGCGGGTGGCCAGCGCGGTGACGGCGGTGGGGGTGGCGGCAGGAGACGGGGCTACGACGGCGTTCATCGCGATCAGGATCGACGAGCCCCAGTGAGCGCGACGTCATGGCCCGGCTCACATCCTGTTACACCGCTCAAGTTGAATAGGCACTGGCCGTTACCGGGTAAGACCTTCGCCTGCGCGGTCGGGCCTGCACGACGCAGCCATGACGCGCCGGCCCGTTTTGTGGAACCGTCTTGCGGAATCACCTGTTACGCCAGCCCGGCCACTATCTGTTCCTGCTGCCCGCACTGCTGGTGGGCCTGCTGGTGTGGTCGGCCACGCTGGATGCCGAGGTCGGCAGTCCGGTACATCGCATCCTGCCGCTGGTGCTGACCTGCCTGGGCATGGGCCTGGCGCTGAGCTACACCCGCGTGCGTGCCGTGTGCCTGCTGCTGGCGATTGCCCTGGCCTTCGCGCTGCTGCATGGGCTGGTCGGCAATTTTCAGCACACCGGTGCGGTGTCGGCGTATACGCCGCTGCTGTTCCATGCGGTGTCGCTGTGGCTGCCGGTGGCGTTCCTGGCGTATGGCGTGTGGCCCGAGCGCGGGCGGCTGCGCCAGGACCTGCTGCTGCGCATCGCGCTGGGCGCAACAGGAGTGGGCGTGTTCGCACTGCTGGCGATGCAGGCGCCGCAGGGCATGCACGACCTGCTGTCGAACCGGCACTGGCCGTGGCTTCCTACCGGCTGGAGCGCATTGGCGCAGCTGCCGAGCCTGGCCTTCGTGGGTGCGGCGGCGGTGTTGACGGTACAGGCGGTGCGCACGCCGCGCCCCCTGCATACGGCGATGCTGGTCGCGCTGCTGGTGCTGTGGCTGATGCTGCCGCGCGCCTTCCGGGTGCCTTCGCTGCTGCCCGCACTGACCAGTGCAGCGTTGCTGCTGGTGATCGCGGCGATGCTGCAGGAGTCGTTCCACATGGCCTTCCGCGATGAGCTGACCGGGCTGCCGGGGCGCCGCGCCCTGAACGAATGCCTGCAGCGGGTGGGCAGCACGTACACGATTGCGATGGTCGATGTGGATCACTTCAAGGCGTTCAACGATACCCATGGCCACGACACCGGCGACGATGTGCTGAAGCTGGTGGCGGCGCGGCTGGCCACGGTAGGCGATGGGGGCCGGGCCTTCCGCTATGGCGGCGAGGAGTTCGCGCTGGTCTTCCTGGACCGGCCGGGCGCTGCCTGCGTGGACGCGATCGAGGCGATCCGGGCGGCGGTGGAAGGTGCGCGGCTGACCGTGCGCGACCGGGCCGCGCGCGCGCGCGACGACGCGGTCGGGCGCCTGCAGCGCGGTGCGGGGGGCGGCGGCACGGTGGTGCAGGTCACAGTGAGCATCGGCATGGCCGACAGCGGCGTGGGCGATACCCCGCAGGCGGTGATCAAGGCCGCCGACCGGGCGTTGTACGCGGCCAAGGATGCCGGCCGCAACTGCGTGCGCGCGCACGGCCAGCAGCGGGTGCTGGCGGTACGCGGTGGGATGGCTCAGGACAGCGCGTCGAGGTAGAACCAGCGGCCGTCCTCGCGGACGAAGCGGCTGTGCTCCTGCATCTTGACCGCGCTGCCGCCGCCGATCCGGTAGCGCGCGGTGAAGCGCACCTGGGCGTGATCGGCGTCGCTCAAGGTGTGTTCGTGCACGGTCAGGCCCAGCCAGCGCGTGCGCTGCCCGGCCGGTTCATCCAGCGACAGCGATTCGGGACGGGTGCTGGCATGCCAGCTTGCCAGCAGGTACTCCGGCAGCTGCTTCACATAGGCGCTGTAGCGCGAGCGCATCAGCGCCTCGGCGTCGGGCGCGGCTTCACCGGCATGGAAGCGGCCGCAGCACGCGCCATAGGCCATCGGGAGGCCACAGGGACAGGGATCAACATGGGTCATGGGCGTATTGTGCCGCGAGGAGGCGTATGCTGGCGCGCTTTCCGCCGCGATGCCCTGCCGTGTTCGAGCTGGTTCCCCCTGAGCTGTTGTGGTTGGTGGCGATCGCCTTCATCGCCGGTCTGGTCGACGCTGCGGTGGGTGGCGGCGGGCTGGTGCAGTTGCCCGGGTTGTTCACAGTGCTGCCGCAGCACACGCCCGCGATGCTGTTCGGCACCAACAAGTTCAGTTCGATGTTCGGCACCGCGGCAGCGGCGTTCCGCTATGCGCGCAATGTGCGCTTCCCCTGGCGGCCGGTGCTGTTCGCGGCGGCAACCGCCTTCGTGTTCTCGTTCGCGGGCGCAACGGCAGTCAGCCTGCTGCCCAAGGACGCGGTGCGACCGCTGGTGCTGGTGCTGCTGGTGGCGATGCTGGGCTACACGCTGTGGAAGAAGGACTTCGGCGCCCTGCACCGGCCGCGCGAGATCGGCCGCAAGGAGCTCGCCACGGCGCTGGCCATCGGCGCGGTGATCGGCTTCTACGACGGCTTCTTCGGCCCGGGTACCGGCAGCTTCCTGATCTTCCTGTTCGTGCGCTTCTTCGGGTTGGACTTCCTGCGCGCCTCGGCCGCCTCGAAGGTGGTGAACCTGGCGACCAACGTCGCGGCGATCTCGTTCTTCGTGCCGACCGGCAACATCCTGTGGCTGTTCGCGATTCCGATGGCCACGGCCAACATCATCGGCTCGGTGGTCGGCACCCGGCTGGCGCTGCGCGGCGGCACGCCGTTCATCCGCAAGCTGTTCGTGGGCCTGGTGGTGGTGCTGATCGCCCGGATGGGCTGGGACACGTTCGCCGGCTAGGCGACGTGCCCCGGGCCCTCGAGCCCTCGAGCCCGATCAGTCCTCGACCTCGACCTCGACCTCTGCCACGGCGCGGGTGCGCTCGGGCAGTTTGAGCCGCTTGCCTTCTTCGTCGTACTCGATCAGCAGCACACCGGAGTCATGCCGGCCGCTGATCTCGACGAAGCAGGCGCCACCGATGAAGGGCTCCAGCGTCATCACCGACTTCAGCGGGGTGGCCACCACCATCTGGAAGCCGAAGTTCTCGAAGATGTTCATCGCCAGGGCGGTGAACTCGTTGTCGGCCTTGTCGAACGCTTCGTCCAGCACCACGGCGGCATAACTGGGCAACTGGCTGTCGGCGCCGCCCAGCTGGTAGCGCAGCGCGGCCGCCAGGCAGGTGGTGGCCAGCTTCTGCCGCTGCCCACCGGACTTGCCGGCGCCGCTGCGGTATATCTCGACCTGCTGGCGGGTGGCGGCGTCCAGCTCGACGCCGATGAACTCCACATGCAGGCGCACGTCGAGCACGTTCTCGCGCCAGCGCCGGTCCTCGCCTTCCTGCGACCCCAGCCGCTTGACCAGCTCACGCAGCACGGCGAACTGGGTCTCGGCGACATCGCGCTCTTCGGTCTGGTGATGCGACAGCACTTCGCGCAGGTGCTGGTGGAACTCGAGCACTTCCGGCAGGCGCCGGTCGCTGAGTTCGATGGTCAGCAGCGTGCCGCGGTTGAAGGGCACCTGCTCCAGCGACGCATTGACCTCGTCCAGGCGCTGGCCGATCGACTTGCGCGCCTCGGCGCTGTGCCGCTGCAGGGCCAGCAGGTTGTTCTTGCTCTGGTTCTGCAGCAGGTCGAAGAAGCGTTCCTCATGCTGCGGCAGGCCATCACGCTCCAGCCGCTGCAGGCGGGCCAGGAAGTCGTCGGCCGACGCCACCGAGGCGGTGAAGTCGCCGGACTCTTCCGGCCACGCCTGCGCGAAGCGCCGGAAGCAGGCCACCAGCTGGGTCTCGACCCGGTGCACGTCCTGCTGGGACGACGCCAGGCTCTCGTTGATGCCCTTGCTGATCTCGCGCATGTGCGATTCGAGCGTTTCCAGGCTGAGCCCGCCGAAGGCGTCCAGGCGTTTCTTGAGCCCGGCCTCCTGCGTGGCGCCCAGTGCCGGCAGCACCAGCGCACGGCTGCGCTGACGCTGGGCATCGAGCTTGTCGCGTTCGCGCGAGAGCTGGATGAGCTCCACGCGGGTGTCTTCGTAGGTGCGCCGCGCCTGGACGATGTCCGCGCGGGCCTGGTCGATCTGCTGCGCCAGGCGGGCCAGGTCGGCATTGCCCTCGCGCAGCTCGCGCAATGCGGTGACAATGTCCTGCAGGCGCTGGACCGTCGTGGCGACGTCCACCTCTTCCCACACCACGTTCACCAGCTGGTGGCAGGCCAGGCGACGCTCGTTGTCGAGGTCGCGCTGGCCACGCAGCCGCACCACGTCTTCGTCGCAGGCCGCGATGCGTTGCGCCAGTTCCTGCGCCTCGCGGCGGAACAGCGCCAGCTTTTCCTGGTTGTTGAAGCCCAGCAGCCAACGGCGACGGTCGCCGATCGCGCTGCGGTCATCCTTCTCGAAGCGGTCACCGGGATGCTTGACCTGGCCTTCGCGCGAGATGCCGCGTTCGACGTCGCGCAGCTGCTTGGCATCCACGCACTCGTAGTCGAAGCGCTTGCCCAGCTCGCGGCGCAGCCACGGCTCGAACACGCTGTTGCGCAGCTCCAGCTTGTGAAGCAGCGAACGTGCCGACGGCGAACGCGCGATCGCGTCATCGTTGCGGCGCACGCGGTAGTAGGTCAGCCGCATGCCAAGCTGGGTGCGATTCACCCAGGCGTTGACCTCGTTGTAGTGCTTATCTTCGACCAGCAGCGATTGCGCGAAGCCGAACAGCACGCGCTCGATGGCGCCCTGCCAGGCGGCCTGGTCCTCGTGGACCTGGATCAACTCGCCCACGAACGGCAGCGCCGCCTCGGGCACGCCGGTCTCTTCGGCCATCCGGCTGCGCAGCTTCTGCAGCGGCGCAGGAATGCTGGAAGGGTTGCGCTCCATCGCCTCCAGTTCCGCGCGGACATCGGCGAAACGGCGCGTATCGTCCTGCTTGCCGGCCTGGCGCTCGGCAATCGCATCGTCGAGCGCTGCCGCCGCCTGCTGGCGGTTGTCGAGTTCGCCTTGGGCGCGCCCGATCAGCGCGGCGAAGCCATGGGCATCCTCGGGAAGTTCGTTCTGCAGCTTTGCCGCCGCCTGGCGGGCCTGCTCGCGCTTGGACTGCCGGCGATCCTGCTCTGCCTGGGCACGCCCCTGTTCGCGTTCGAGTTCTTCGATGCGCTCGCCGCCCTGCTGGCGCCGCTGCAGCTCCAGCTCGGCCAGGTGCTCCTCATGGTTGCCCAGGGCCTGCCGGCGCTGGGCTTCTTCGCCCTGCAGCCCGCGGTTGCGTACGTCGATTTCCTGCAGCCGCTTCTCCAGCAACAGCTGCAGGCGCGATTCGCGGAAGCTGTCCAGGCCCAGCTTCAGGGTCTCTTCGTCGGCACGCTGAAGGTTCATCGACTTCAGCTCGGCGTGCAGCGCGCGCGCCGGCAACAGCGTCTCGACCTGCAGCCGCGCGGTGACCACGGACTTGTGCGCGCCATCCAGTTCCGCGAAATCGCTGACCAGCCGTTCGGCGGCATCGAAGGTCTTGGGCGTATCCAGCATGAAATCGCGCAGGAAGACGTTCAGGTCGCCCAGGTTCTTGGCCGACTGCGTCTTGTGAAGCAGGCGCAGCGCCATTTCATTGTCGATGCCCAGCAGGTGGCGGAAGCGCTCGGCATAGCCGGTGAAGCTGTCGAAATGGTGCACGTCGCCCAAGCGCTGCTTGAGCTTGCGCAGATCCAGATCGAAGCCGCCCAGGTCCTTGGCGATATCGAAGGGCCGCTCGGCGATCAGGTAGTGCTTGCGCACGTCGGCCGCCGCCGCGCCGTTGCCGGCGATCCAGAACAGCCGCACCAGGCTGACCACACGGCCATCGCCGGCGCGGTACTCCAGCACCACGGCGGTCCAGGTCGCGCCCTTGCGCAGGTACTGGGTGGCGATCTCGCCGGTGCCGCGGTCCTGCTGGTCGGCCCATGCGCCGCGCACGTACGACACCAGGTTGCGGTCGCGCCCGCTGCGTTCGGCTTCGCGCGCGGCCGCGTTGAAGTCGACGATGGACGGCGGCACCAGCATGGCCGACATGGCGTCGAGCAGGGTCGACTTGCCCGAGCCGGAACGGCCGACGAACAGGAAGCCGCGCTCGGCGATCGGCACTTCGGTCAGGCCGTTGAAGGTGCCCCAGTTATGGACCTGCAGGCGCCGCATGCGGAACTGCTGCTGGCGCGGATCCGGCAGCCCTTCGGTAAACAGGGCGGGAGTGTTCTTGGAGATGGCCATGCGTTGTCGGTCGTTCCGTTCAGGCGTTGGCAGCGGGGGTGTCGCGCAGCTGGCGGTACACCGACGAGAGTGCGGAGACATCTTCGGCGGAGAACAGCAGCTTCAGTGCGGGCGACACTTCGTGCCGGTCTTCCTGGCCCGCCAGGCGGGTCAGGATGTGGTTCTCTTTCATCTTCTGCACGGCAGACGCGACGCGGCGATTGAAGCCGGCGCGGTCGGTGGAGAGGTTCTTCTCATAGATGGCCAGGGCTTCGGCCATCTCGGTGTCGGCCACGACGGCGCGGTTGCCGCGCGCGTCCGCCTCGGCCAACTGCTGGCGCAGGTACAGCAGCAGCACCGAGTCGATGAAGGTCAGCGGCGAGCTGCGCAGCAGCACCGGCGCTTCGACATCTTCGGTGTCGGCCTGGCGGGTGAAGGCCACGCCGCTGTCGCGGTCCAGCACCAGTTCCAGGAACAGGTCGGCCAGCGAGGAGCGGATGGCCGCCTCGTTGCGGATCAGGGCCGGCCACAGCTTGGCGTGGCGCGTCTGGTCGATGCTGGGGCCGATCAACAGCTGGCACAGCGCGCGGCGCCCATCCAGCGGCAGGCGCCCGGTGTCGCCCAGGTAGTACACATCGTTGTTCCGCCGCGGCAGCGGCGTGACCACGACCGGCTCGTCGTCCAGCTCGTGTGCGGCGCCGTCGACCGGCGGGGCCTCGTTGGAATCTTCATGCCAGCTCATGGCGTTTCTCCTGGGTGAACCAAACCAACGGAATACGGGCCCGCCGCCACTGTCCATCGCCGCCGCGCCAATGCGCGGTTTCCTGTTCGCCTTCCACCACCGTGCCATGGCGCGTGCCCAGCGACAGGTAGCCGATCACGCTGCCTAGTCCCTGCGGCGCTTCGCGCTGCGACAGGGCCTGGGCGATGCTCAGCTTCGGTTGAATGGCCAGCAGGTCGTGCAGGTCGCGGCGCAGCGTGCGGAAGTCGATCTCCGACGAGGCCACCAGATCACCAACGCTTTCCAGCGAGATGCTGGCGGCATCGTTGCGCTGCACGCTGCCATCGACATGGGCGCTGCGTGGATCGTGCAGCTTCCACTGCGACCACGAGCGCAGGCGGCTGGTGGTCAACTGCAGGTCACGGCCGATGGGACGCTGCGCGGTGAATTCATCACGCAGCGCCAATGCCTCGGACTGCGCCTGCTTGAGCAGCTGGTTGAGCCGGCGCTGTTCCAGATAGCCACGGCTCTGCACGAAGCCGCGCAGGCTGCGGGCGAAGTGCTGCAGGACGTCGTGAACCTGGCCGCCGCGGTCGAGCATGGTGCCGGTGAAGCCGCGCAGGAAGGCGCGCTCGTCGCGGTCCAGCTTGCGGGCGAAACCGCGCGCGAGCACGGTCTCCAGCGCCGCATCCAGCTGGGCGCTCTGTTCGGCGTCGTTGAGCAGCCGCCAGAACGCCTGGAAGCTGCGCCCGGCGTCGCTGTCGCCGATCACGTCCACGCCCTCGAACAGCCGGGACAGCACGTCGCCGCGCTCGCTCTCGTCGTCGATGATGCGTTCGCGGAACTCGCGGTTGAGCCGTTCGAAGTCGTCGCGGACGCGGCGGAAGTCTTCGGTGAGGTCGTCGGCCAGGCCGATGATCTGCCGCGCCCGCTCCAGCGCGCGCTTGCCGTCCAGGGTTACCACACGGCCCACGCCGACCCGCGCGATCTCCGCGTCGATGCGGTCGCGCTCGTCGCGCAGCGCCGACAGGCGGGCGTCAGGGTCCGATTCGGTCTGCGCGGCCAGCTGCGAGAGCTGCTCGATGACCAGCGCCAGCCGGCTTTCGGTAGCCGCCACGCGGCTCTGCTCCAGGCTGTCGGCGAAACGGATCGCCTGCAGCGCCTGGGTGGAGAGCTCGTACTGCTCCTGGTCGGCGCCCTCGGGCAGGCGCCGCTCCAGCCAGCCCTGCGCCAGCCAATGGGCGATGTAGGCCTGCGCGGTGCGCGGCAGCTCGCGCGACAGCTCGTCGCCGTTGAGCTGGTCCAACGCGCGCTGCAGCCGTTCGTGCAGCGCTGCCGCCGGCAGGGTGCGCTCGCCGTCCATCAGCAGGCTCTGCAGCAGACCGATGATCTCCGGGGCGTTGGCGGCCGCCAGCAGCTTCCACTGCGGCTGTTCGCGCAGGGCGCGGTAACGGGTGATGCGTTCGCGGTGCTTCATGCAGCCAGGACATCCGGATAGACGCCGCGCGGCCAGGCGCCGCGCAGCGGGAGGGGCATGGGCCCGGCACAGGCGTACCGGGCGCGCGAGGGTCTCAGCGCTTGCCGCCCACTTCGATGAAACGCAGGAACTCGGCGCGGGTGCGGGCATCTTCGCGGAAGCTGCCCAGCATCTTGGAGGTGACCATGCTCACGCCACGCTTGTGGATGCCGCGGGTGGTCATGCACTCGTGCGCACCTTCCACCACCACGCCCACGCCGATCGGCTGCAGCACGTCCTGAATGCACTGGGCGATCTGTGCGGTCATCTTTTCCTGGACCTGGAAGCGGCGGGCATAGGCCTCGACCACGCGGGCCAGCTTGCTGATGCCCACCACCTTGCCGGCCGGCAGGTAGCCGACGTGGACGCGGCCGATGATCGGCGCCATGTGGTGTTCGCAGTGGCTTTCGTACTCGATGTCGCGCAGCACGATCAGTTCGTCGTAGCCGGCCACTTCCTCGAAGGTGCGCTCCATGTAGGCGCGCGGGTCGTCGCGGTAGCCGCTGAACCAGTCGCCATACGCTTCGGCGACGCGCCGCGGGGTGTCCAGCAGGCCTTCACGGGTGGGATCTTCACCGGCCCAGCGCAGCAGGGTGCGCACGGCCGATTCGGCCTCGTCCTGGGTCACCGGGGTCGCGTCGTTGTCTTGTTTGCTCATTACATACAGCACCCGAAGGGGGGCGAGCATCGTACCCGACAGACCCCCCGGGCGTCCCCCGGCGTTGTGCTGCGGTTGGGCCGGGGTATTGATAGGAGAGAAATTAGTAGTATCCTATCTATCTGCCATGAAACGCTCCCTCGACGAACGCACCCAGCTGGAGATGCAGCTCAGCTCCGGCCTGCTCCACTCAGGGCGGCAATGGCAGCGCTTGGCCGACCAGGCCTTGGGCAGCTACGGCATTTCGGCCGCCTGCACCATGCCGCTGCTGCTGATCGGCCGCGCCGGCGGGGGTATCCGCCAAGTCACGCTGGCCCAGCAGCTGGGCATGGAAGGCCCCTCGCTGGTGCGCCTGCTGGACAAGCTGTCGGCCAGCGAGCTGGTCCGCCGCGAATGCGACGCCAGCGACCGCCGCGCCAACCTGCTGTGGCTGACCGACAAGGGCGAGGCCCTGGTCAGCGAGCTGGAGGCCCAGTTGATCGGCCTGCGCCAGGACGTGTTCGGCGAGCTGTCCACCGAGGAACTGCGCACGGTCCTGAAGCTCTGGAAGCTGCTGGCCGAGGCGTCCGACCGCGTGACGTAAGCCGCTGCCCTGCCCCACCTCCCGGTGTTGTCCCGCGACGCCGTGGCCTTCCCCTTTCCGCTCCCCTGCGAACTTCCTGCCCCGATGTACGGTGAATTCAGTCTCTACGGTGTGTTCGTCCCGACCCTGCTCGGGCTGATGCTGCTGGCCTACCTGCTCAACAGCGGGCTGCGCCTGGTCCTGCAGCGCACCGGCGCCTACCGCCACATCTGGCACCCCGCCCTGTTCAACCTGGCCCTGTACATGATCGTGCTCGGCGGGTTGTTTTCCCTGATGCGTTGGATGCAATCGTGAACAAGATCCTCAAGCACACCTTCCCGGTCGTCCTGACCGTGGTTGCCGTCATTGCCGCGCTGCTGGTGCTGCGCCACCTATGGTCGTACTACATGGACGAGCCGTGGACGCGCGACGCGCACGTCAGCGCCGACGTGGTCCAGGTCGCCCCGGACGTGTCCGGGCTGGTGGAAGCGGTGAAGGTGGCCGACAACCAGCCGGTGAAGCGTGGCGAGGTGCTGTTCGTGGTCGACCGCGCGCGCTACCAGATCGCCCTGGAGCAGGCCCAGGCGGCGCTTGGCGAACGCCGCGCCACGCTCGAGCAGCTGCGCCGCGAGATCGCCCGCGACCGCAGCCTGCAGGACCTGGTGGCCGCCGAGGACGCCGAAGTGCGCCGGGCCAAGCTGCAGGCCGCACAGGCCTCCATGGCCACGGCGCAGGCCGCGGTGGACCTGGCCAAACTCAACCTGGCCCGCACCGAGGTGCGCAGCCCCAGCGACGGCCACGTCAACGACCGCACCGTGCGCGCCGGCGACTACGTCACCGCCGGCCGCCCGGTGATGGCGGTGCTGGACACCGGCTCGTTCCGGGTCGATGGCTACTTCGAAGAGACCCGCCTGCGCGGCGTGCATGCCGGCCAGAAGGTCGACATCCGCCTGATGGGCGAGGCACAGCCGCTGCAGGGGCATGTGCAGAGCATCGCCGCCGGCATTGAGGACCGCTACCGCAGCGAAGGCTCCAGCCTGCTGCCGAACGTGACCCCGGCCTTCGACTGGGTGCGGCTGGCACAGCGCATTCCGGTGCGCATCCATATCGACCGCGTGCCCGAGGGCGTGAACCTGATCGCCGGGCGCACCGCCACGGTCACGATCGAACCGGACACCGCCACGACCACGCCGGCGCAACCGGCACGGGCGGCGCTGTGAACCGCCCGGCCCTGCAGCGCGTCGCCGTCGCACTGGCGCTGACCGCCAGCCTGGCCGCCTGCCGCACGGTCGGCCCCGACTACGCGGTACCGGCCGGCGCGGCGTTCCAGCGGCCGGAGGCCAATGCGGCCTTCATCGACACCGCCAACCCGCAGGTGGCGCCGGGCGCCGAGCTGCCGGCCCGCTGGTGGGAGCTGTACCAGGACGCCACGCTCAACGGGCTGGTGGAACAGGCGCTGCGCGACAATGTGGAACTCAAGGTCGCCGACGCCAACCTGCGCCGCGCCGCCGCCGTGTACGAGCAGGCGCTGGACGCCGGTGGCTTCGAATACGAGGCCGAGGCCGGGGTGAGCCGGGCGCAGCTGTCGGCAGAGTCGTTCCTGCTGGAACACGAGCTGCCGCCGATCAACCTGGCCGAGGGCAAGTTCGCGGTCTCCTACCAGTTCGACCTGTTCGGCAAACTCAAGCGCGCCTCCGAGGCCGCGCGTGCCGATGAGCAGTCGGTGGCGGCCGCCATGGACCTGGCACGGGTCTCGCTGGTCGCCCAGGTCGCCGGCAGCTATGTGGAGATCTGCCACGCCAACCACGAACTGCACGTGGCCGAGCATTCCCTGCAGCTGCAGCAGCGCAGCCGCGAGGTCACCCAGCGGCTGATCGACGCCGGCCGTGGCACGCCGCCGGAACTGGCGCGCGCCAATGCCCAGGTGGCGATGCTGGAAGCGGCGCTGCCGCCGCTGCATGCGCAGCGCCAGGCCTCCGAATACCAGCTGGCCGCCCTGCTCGGCCGCACCCCGGGCCAGTTGCCCGCCGGCGTGGATGCCTGCAGCCAGGCCCCGACCCTGGCCCAGCCGCTGCCGGTGGGCGATGGCCGCGCACTCCTGCAGCGCCGCCCCGACATCCGCCAGGCCGAGCGCAAGCTCGCCGCCGCCACCGCACGCATCGGCGTGGCCACCGCCGAGCTCTACCCGGACATCCGGCTGGGCGCCTCGCTCGGGGCGGCCGGGCTGCTGGCCGATTTCGGCGAGCCGCTGACCCAGCAGTGGTCGTTCGGTCCGCTGATCTCGTGGACGCTGCCGTCCTCGGGCACCCATGCGCGCATCCACGCCACCGAAGCCGGCGCCGATGCCGCGCTGGCCGAGTTCGACCACAGCGTGCTGCAGGCGCTGCGCGAGACCCAGACCGCGCTGAGCCGCTACGCGCACGACCTGCAACGGCTGCAGTCGCTGCAGCAGGCGCAGGCCCAGGCTTCGCTCGCCGCCGGTCAGAACCGCCGGCTGTACCAGGGCGGGCGCACGCCGTACCTGTCCAGCCTGGACGCGGACCGCACCCTGGTCTCGGCCGATGCCACGCTGGCGCAGCAGCAGGCGCAGGTGTCGCGCGACCAGATCCAGCTGTTCCTGGTACTCGGCGGCGGCTGGAATGCCGATGCCGTGGCCGCGCATGAATAACCGCACGCCCACGCTGCTGCTCGACCGCCAGGCCTGGCTGTTCTCGGTAAAAACCTTCCTGGCCGCGCTCGCCGCGCTGTACATCGGCCTGGCCGGCAACCTCTCACGCCCGTACTGGGCGATGGCGACCGTCTACATCGTCACCCAGCCCATGCTGGGCCCCACCCGGGCCAAGGGCGTGTACCGCATCGTCGGCACGCTCATTGCCGGCGCGGCCACGCTGTGGATGCTGCCGCACCTGGTGGAGACCCCGCTGCTGCTGAGCGCGGCGATGTCGCTGTGGCTGTCGGCCTGCCTGTTCATCGCCCTGCTCAACCGCGGCCCGCGCGGCTATGCCTTCCTGCTGGCCGGCTATACCACCGCCTTCATCGGCTTCCCCGCCGTGACCTCGCCGGACACCATCTTCGACACGGTGGTGGCGCGCAGCGAGGAGATCATCCTCGGCACGGTGGTGGCGGTGCTGTTCGCCTCGCTGTTCTTCCCCACATCGGTGCGGCCGATGCTGCGCGCACGGATCGGCAGCTGGATGGGCGATGCGGCGCAGTGGTGCCGGCAGATCCTGCTGCGCGGCCAGGCGCACGGCCCGCGCAACCGGCTGGCGGCCGACCTGGTGCAGTTCGAGGCGCTGATCGAATTCCTGCGCCGCGACGATCCGCGCCATGCCGGCGCGGCGGTGTCGATGGAAAGGCTGCGCGAACGCATGCTGCTGATGCTGCCGGTGCTGTCGTCCATCGCCGACCGGCTGGGCGCGCTGCGCACCGGCGGGCGCGCGCTGCCGCCGGGGCTTGAGCCGCTGGTGGAGGACATCGCGGCGTGGCTGGAACACCCGGGGCGCTCCAGCGCTGGCGAATACGCCGCGCTGCGCGGGCGCATCCTGGCACTGAAGCCGGCGGTGGACGGCGAGCTGGACCACCTGCTGCTGGTCACCCTGCTGCTGCGCCTGGAAGAGCTGGTGGACCTGTGGCAGGACTGCGCCACCCTGCACGAGGCGATCGAACACGGCAGTGCGCCCCGCGACACCGCCCACTACCGCATCGCCGCCACCCGCAAGACCGACGCCCGCCACGTGGACTACGGCATGGCGCTGTTCTCGGCGGCCAGTGCCGGGGTGGCGTTGATGACGTACTGCGCGCTGTGGATCGGGCTCGGCTGGGAAGGCGGCGGCAACGGCGCGATGATGGCGGCGGTGGCGGCGGCGTTCTTCGCCGCGCAGGACGATCCCGCGCCGAGCATGCTGTCCTTCCTGCTGTGGGCGTTCGTGGCCAGCCTGGTGGCCGGCGTCTACCTGTTCGGGGTGTTCCCCGCCGTGCACGACTTCGGCAGCCTGGCCCTGGTGCTGGCGGTGATCTTCCTGCCGCTGGGCCTGCTGCTGCACCGCCCGCAGACCGCGCTCATCGGCTTGCCGTTGACGGTCAACCTGGTGGCCCTGCTCAACGTGCAGAACACCTACAGCGCCAACATCCAGAGCTTCATCAACTCGGCCGTGGCGATGTTCATCGGAATTGGCTTTGCGGTGGTGATGACCCGCCTGTTCCGCTCGGTGGGTGCCGAATGGACCGCGCGGCGGTTGGTGCGCCAGGGCTGGACCACGCTGGCCGAGGCCGCTGAAGGGCATGGCCAGCAGGACCGCCAGCAGTTCGCCGCGCGCATGCTGGATCTGCTGGGCCTGCTTGCACCGCGCCTGGCTGCGACCCCGCAGGGCAGCGACATCGCCTCGGTGGACATGCTCACCGAGGCACGCATTGGCTTGAACATCCTGCAGCTGCGCCGCGCGCGGCACGGGTTGCCGGTGGCCAGTTCGCAGGCGATCGACGCGATCCTGGACGAGGTGGCCGCGCACTACCGCGCCCAGGTGGCGCAGCGCCGGCCGCTGCCCGCGCCGCCGGCATTGCAGGCCAAGCTGGACGCCTCGCTGAAGCGGGTGCAGACGGTGGACGCCAGCAAGGCGCGCGACGAGGCGTTGATGGGCGTGCTGGGGCTGCGCTATGGGCTGTTCCCCGAGCACGCGCCGGTAGCGGAGGCGTCCGCAGCGGCAACGCTGCAGCCGACAGCGTGAGCGAAGGCGGCGTTGCGCCGCCTTGATTGAACGCGACAAGCGCGTGCAACCGTGCGCGCGATGGCCGTGGTGCGCCGTGGCTATACAGCAGGTGCACCCGCACCGATGCGGTCCGTGGTGCCTGCCCACGGAGAACGCATATGCCTCTCGATGATCTGCACCCGGTGCACAGCCTCGGCCTGGCACTGCCGCGCACTCCGCAGCGCCGCTGCGCGCCGCGCCTGTTCCGGATGGAGCAGCTGGGCCTGACCCCGGCGTTCCTCGACCTGCTGGCCGACCAGGCCGACCACCTGCCTTGGGACACCTGGGATGTAGCGCGGCGGCGCCGGCAGATGCTGGAGCGCTACCGCAGCATCCTGGATACCACCCAGCGCGCGCTGCTGGACGCCTGCGCCGGCGATGCCGCCGACCCGTCGTGGGAGGCGTTGCTGGGCGCGCTGCCGTGCGTGCTGCGCGAGGCGCTGCTGCGGTTCCGTCCCCACCGCCGGCGCAGCCTGCGCAAGTACCGGCTGAGCCGCCATGCGACCCGCTGCTGGCAGGTGCAGCCGCTGGCCGACACGCGTTTCGAACAGCCTGCCGTGGACGGGCGCACCCCGGTACGCGACTTCGCCGCGATGCCGCTGGCGCTGACCTACCACCCGGACATGCTGCGCTTCGTCAGTGGCATCGCCGAAACCATCCACGGCCAGTGCGGTGCCAGCGCGCTGGAGATGGCGGTGCACCAGATGCTGACCCTGGCCGACGGCGACAGCGCGGTCGACCCGGCGCCGGAAGGACTGCACCAGGACGGCGCGGACTACATCGTCTCGGCACTGGTCATCCGCCGCCGTGGCGTGCTGGGCGGAACCTCGCGGGTGCTGCGCGGCACCGCCGGCCCCGTGCTGCTGGAACGCGAGCTGCAGGAAGGCGAAGGCATCTTCCAGCCCGATGCAGGCTCGCCGCTCTGGCATGAGGTTTCCCCCATCCGAGTGGCCGCCGCAGGCCATCCCGGCCAGCGCATGATCCTGGGCATCGACGCCCATGTGCTCGCGGAGGCGCGGGTATGAAGGCGCGGGTCGCACGACCCGCGGCGAGCGGCGGCGGGCCCCGACGGCGGCCAGCTTCCGCCTGGCGCGGGCGGATGCTGAAGCTGGTGCACCTGGTGGCGGAGCAGGCGCTGCCGCTGACCATTGCCGGGGTGTCGTTCGTGATCGCGCTGGACGCGTGGCTGTCGGCGCGCCCGGTGCTGTGGGAGCAGCAGCGCGCGCTGGCCTCGGTATCGATCGCCACCGAACTGGAGCATCGCGCCGACGGCGGTGTCGACAGCCGCAACACCATCACCATCACCAACGTGGGCGAGCTCAGCTTCGCCGTCCTCGATGTGCAGATCGGCATGGCCACCGAAGACGGCGTGCAGGCGGCGTGGCTGCAGAATTCGCTGCTGCGCGAATCGATCGTGCCGTTGCCGATCGGGCTGCGCCCGTTCCACCTCGAGCCGGCGCGCGACGGTGCCAGCGCGCGCTATGCATTCGACGACAGCCATTCGGGCTGGCATGCGGTGGACCCGGGCCGCGCGGTGGAGCTGGTGTTCGTGCAGCCGCTGCACGGCGAGGGCCACCTGGATATCAGCGTGGAGGTGTTCGCCCAGCCGCTGCGGATGGCCGCACTGGCCGAGCAGATCACCACCGAGCGGGTGATTGCCGGGCACCGCCGCCACGTGTTTCCCGAATCCGGCGATGGCGAGGTGTCGGACCTGGGCGTGTTCCCGTACACCGCCTCCAGCGTGGTGGTGGTGCCGGCCGAGCCGGTGCACGTCGCGCGTGCGGCGCCGCCGACGCGGCTGCGCGCGAAACGCCGGAACGACACGGCAACACCCTGAAACAACGCGCCGCATCGCACCGACGCCGCCGTCCTATACCTGTGCTGCGCAGCGCTGCCGCTGCGCGTTGCCACGGAGGCCGCATGCACACCCCTGATCCCCCTTCCCCGTCGTCGGCCGCTGCAGCCGAACGTGCACGTGCCTATCGCCAGCACTGCATTGCCGCGCTGCTGCGTGGCCTGGCCGTGCTGGTGGCGATGCTGCTGTCGCTGCTGCTGGCGCTGTTCGCGCCCGCGCCTGCCGCACATGCCGCCGATGCGCCGCCGCGCGTCACCGCACTGCACGGCCACCTCGAACTGGACTACACGCTGACCGTCGAGGTGGCCAACCTGGCGCACTGGGCGATGGACGGCGATCCCCGGCAGCTGGTGCCCTTCATCGACGGCCGTGCGATCACCGGCAACGCACCCGAGGCGATCGACCTGGTGCACGGGCGCCTGCTGTTCCACCTGCGCATCAACGACGACAACCGCGCGGTGTGGACCGACCTGCTCGGCGCGCCGGAGGGGCTGCAGCGGCGGGTGACGTTCAGCGTCGGCCCGGCCGACGGCGCGCCGTTCGATACCGCACTCACCGGCGGCCAGCGGGTGCTGCTGACGGTGATCTCGCCGGTGTACGGCGGCATCGCGCTGGCGTTGGTGGTGGTGACGCTGGCGGTATTCGTGCAGCTGGCGCGCACCACCAGCATCATCCGCAAGCCCGGCCCCGGCGCGACCCGGCCCTACGACCTGGGCCGCTTCCAGATGGCGGTGTGGTTCTTCCTGATCTACCTGTCCTACACAGCGATCTGGCTGGTCACCGACGCCACCGACACCATCCATCCCTCGCTGCTGGCCCTGCTCGGGATCAGCGCGGGTACGGCGTTGAGCGAGGCGGTGATCGACGCCGGCGCGGCGCCCGCGCAGGATGCGCGCGAGGGCGGCCTGCTGGCCGAACGCGAGCAGCTGGTGCCGCAGCTGGGCGCACGTGGGCGCTGGCAGGACCCGGACGCGGATGCCGATGCGCGCGGCCGGCAGCAGGCGGCACGGCAGCGTGTGGCGCAGATCGACCAGCAACTGCGCACGCTGCAGCAGCAGGCACCGGAAGCGGTGTCGCAGGGCCTGCTGCATGACCTGCTGTCGGACGCGCAGGGCTACCGGTTCGATCGCTTCCAGATCTTCGCGTTCACGCTGATCCTCGGCGTGATCTTCCTGTCCGACGTCTACAACAACCTGAGCATGCCCGAGCTCAGCCCGACCCTGCTCGGCCTGATGGGCCTCAGTTCCGGCACCTACATCGGCTTCAAGCTGCCCGACCGCCGCTAAGCACCCCGCGCCGCGCAACGACGCGGCGTGGCGACCTCTCCTGGATGCGCCCAGACCAACGAGGATCCGCAATGAACGCAATGACACTGAGCCCGCAGGGCGTGGAATGGCTCAAGCACGTGGAAGGAGAGCGGCTGCAGCCGTATGACGACCAGACCGGCAAGCCGATCGCGGCGTGGGTACAGGGCGCCACGGTGGGCTACGGGCATCTGATCGGCCGCGGCGAATGGGAGCGGCTGGGCGGCGGGGTGAGCCTGGCGCAGGCCGAGCAGCTGCTGCACCAGGACCTGCAGCCGTTCGAACAGGCGGTGACACGCAGCATCACCGCGACGCTGTCGCAATGCCAGTTCGATGCGCTGACCATCCTCTGCTACAACATCGGCGGCGGCAATTTCGCGCGCTCGTCGGTGGTCAAGATGATCAACAACCCGCGCGCGGTCACCACCTTCGCCACGCTGGAAGCGGCGTGGAAGGCGTGGAACCGCTCGCAGGGCAAGGTCATGCGTGGCCTGGACAACCGGCGCGCTGCGGAATGGCGGATGTACAGCAGCGGCGCCTATACCCACTGGTAAGACACGGCAGCGGAAACACGGCGGCCCGCACTTCCTTCCGGAGGCGCGGGCCGCGTTCATTGCAGGTGGCTCAGCGGACGGCGCGGCCGAGCAGGCAGCCCGGCGCGCATTCGCCGTTGGCCGGGTCGATGCGCACGGCGATGCCCTCGCCGCGTGGCTGCACCACCAGCCAGCGGCCCACCAGGCGGTCGCAGATCGCGCCGCCGTTGCCGGGCAGGACGGCGAACCACGCGCCGTCGGCCGCGTTGCCTTCGAAGCGCAGCGGCAGGCGGCAGTTGCGCGGGCTGCCGTAGACCAGGCTGCCGCCGGTATCGCCCGGGTCGCGGCCAACCAGCTGCACGGCCAGGTCCACATCGGCACCGTCGGCGGTCTGCACGGTGGTGGTCCAGCGTCCGTCCAGCGCGGTGTTCAACGTGTCGGCGGCCTGCCCCTGCGCTGCCTTCCACAGCGGCAGGCTGGCCTCGCGCGCGCCGCTGCGCAACTGCAGCCGGGCCGGTGAGGCATCGGCGTCCAGCGTCATCCGCCCGGGATACCACTGGTTGCAGTAGCGGCCGCCGCTGCTGCCGGTGAGCTCGTAGCGGCCCGCGCCGCCGCCGCTGGGTCGCGCCTCCACCCGGCAGTTGCGCGGCTGGCCGAACACGATCTGCACGGTATCGCTGCCCGGTTGTGGCAGCAGGCGCACCGATGACGGGCGCGCGTCGACGATATCCACGCCAGCCCATGGCGTGGGCGTTGCGGCATCGGGGTTGGCCTGGGCGTGGGTCAGCAGCGGCGCGAACAGGGCCAACAGGGCCCAACGGGATGAAACGGGATGGGTGCTCATGGCGTACTCCTGGGTGGAATGGACGCGCACGCCCGCCCGGAGGCGGGCGGACGCTCAGAAATAGCGGGTCATCAGGGCGATGGCCAACGCCACCAGCCACAGGCAGGCCAACAGGCGCTGTCGGCGGCGGCGGCGGCGTGCGGCCGCCTGTGCACGGCGACGTGCCAGCAGCGGCGCCATCCACTCCTGCACTTGGCGGGCATCGTCGCTGGACAGCAGCAGGCGCACGCGCTCGGGTCGGGCCATGTCAGTTCTCCGCGGTCGCGTGGGGATCCACGCTGAAGGTGCGCAACAACTGCCCATCGAGCAGCAGCTCGCCGTGGATCGGGGTGCCGCCGCGCAGGCTGATGGTGAGCAGGTGTTCCGCCGGCGCGGTGCAGGGGCACAGCGCAAGGACCGACGGTGCACCGTCGCGGCCGTCGAGCTCTTCCAGGCAGCAGTCGATCTGTACTTCCAGGCAGGTGGCCAGCACGCCGCGCGGCATGACCAGCTCGGCCAGCGGTACCGGCTGCGATTGCCACTGGCCGTTCACCAGTGTGCTCACCGCCAGCGTCTGCCCGCTGCCCAGCCGCGCCTGCAGCCGGGCCAGGTGCGCGCGCGCACCCTGCGCGCGGCCATGGGCCAGCGCCGAGGCAAGCACGTGGATGAGGTCGTCAAGCCGGTGGTCAGCCATGCGGCGGGCTCCTGGTGGCCACGTCAGTCGGCCATCCACACCGGGCGCCTGGGGAAGCCCACGTGGTAGGCCAGCCACTGCAGCACGACCTGGTGTTCGCCGATCTGCAGGATGGTGAAACTGCGCTCGATGCCGAGGATCGAGCCCTTCGGGGTGTCGCTCAGGCAGCGGTTCAACAGGTCCTGGGCCTGGGCCAGGTCGGCGTCGGTCAGCATCTGGGTCGGGTTGTTGCTGCCGACGACGATGCGCTTCACGTACTTCACGTCATTGAGATCGAACATGCGGGTCTTCCTTGCGCTGGACATGCCGGACCCGCCGCGCCTGAAGGACGCGACGGGTCATTCCGCAGTGGTGTTGGTCGCCACCGACGTGTGCCTGCCGATCAGGCCGGCACCGGCACCGGCGGGCCGATCTTGCGCGGCGCGGCGGCGGTCTGGAGGATGTCCAGCACGCGTGCCAGGCCTTCCGGCATGCCCTTGTCTTCGGCGTGCACGGCCACGGTGTACTTGGCCGAGTTGTCCGAGGTGCGGGTGTTTTCCTTGTGCGAGGCCACCGAGCCCTGGATGTTCACCTTGGCCGAGAAGATGCCCCAACCCACCTTCATTTCCGCCTGCATGCCGGCCGAGTAGTCCTGGCTTTCCTTGGCCGAGAACGACGACTTCACTTCCATTTCGAAGTTGATGTCCACGGTGTAGATGCTCAGGTTGGGCACCTTGACGATGGCCAGCAGCGGCACTTCCAGTTCGACTTCCTCTTCGGAGAACGGCTGGGCGTCCTTGGTGGCCGGGTCCAGGTTGTCGACCGGACGCTTGAAGCGGAACAGCGCGGTGCGCGTGCCACCCACGGCATTGGGGTCGGTGTTGGCCGGGTCGGTGGGCGGCAGGAAGCCGACCGAGCGGATGAAGCTGGCGGTGGCCTGGGCCAGTTTGATCTGCGAATCGCAGGCGGCAGTCAGCGGGCCGCCGATGAGGTCGCTCATCGGCAGGCCCTTGAACTGACTGGAGATGTTGACCAGTTCGTTGGACATTGCAGTTCACTCCAAGGGAAAGGTGGACGCCGCCGGCCGCGTCGTGCGGCCGGGTCGGTGCGGGTACTGCGGGATCACGTTGCTTTGATGGTTTTGAACACCCCCTGGCTTTGCGCCAGGTGGTTCATCAGCCGCGCCGCACCATCGGTCGGCTCGGTTCCTTCCACGCGCAGCTGCACGTGTACGTTGCCCACGCCCTTGCCGCGGCCGGTATCCAGTCCTACATGTCGCGCCGCCGGCCGCGGCGACTCCCAGGCGTCCGTCGCACCCGGCGCAGGTGGGTACGGATCCTCGGCACCCAGTTCCGCCAGGTCCGCGTTGAAGCTGATCTCCACCTCCCGGATGCGCAGGTTGTTGGTGGACACCAGCGGCAACAGCGGCGCGCGGTACAGGTCCTCATCGCCTTCCTCGGCCTGCGGGTGCAGGGAGGGCATGCGGATGGTGACGCTCCGGGGCCGGTTGTCTTCGTCGAAGTAATCACGCAGGTGGGAAATCTGGTGCATCTCGATGCTGTCCTGGGCCTCGATGACGGCCCCGGCCAGCGCTTCGATCAACGTGTGGAATGACATGGTTCCGCTCATCTCGCCCTCGCTCCTGTTCGTGGATCCCTGCGATGCGCGAGAGGCGCAGATCGATGGTCGTGGTCCACGGGTTCATTGATACCCGCCACTCCATACCGGCGTACGGCGGGGTGTTGCGCGGGGTTATCCGCGCGTTGCACGCGGCGTGCGCGCGGCGCGGACCGCCGCGCACGCACCGCGCATGCTCGACGGCGGCTCGCCGTAGTGATGGCGGTAGGCGCGGCTGAAACCGGAGAGGCTGACGAAGCCCACGGCATAGGCCACCTCCGATACATTGCCCTCGCCTTCGCGCAGCAGGCGTTGCGCCAGCTGCAGGCGCACGGTGCGGATCAGTTCGCCGGGGGGATGGCCGATGCTGGCCACCAGCTTGCGGTGCAGGCTGGTGCGCGACATGTTCAACGCCGACGCCAGCCGGTCCACCGACAGGTCTTCGTCGTCGGCGTGGTGTTCGATCCAGTCGCGGGCGCGTTCCACCAGCCGCGTGGCGGCCGTGCCATGCGGACGGATCCGGGTACGCGCCAGCAGCGCCTCCCAGGCGGTATCCACATCGACATCGGTGCACCCCTGGCAGCTGCAATGCCCCATGCGCGTGAGCAGTGCCAGGCTCCACGCAAGCAGCCGACCATCGCCATCGTTGGTGCCTCCCACTTCTCCCGCCACCTCATGCCGGTGACGGGCAGACAGCTCCAAACCGCGTTCCAGTACGTCCATAGCCGTGCCGTCTCCTTAGCGTGGATTCCCCTACGGCGGAATGGGTTGTTCGCGACGCCGTAGTGCTTCGCGTACCGGTGTAACCGGAGCGACGCGTGCAGATTTGGCGCCGCGTTGCAGATGCTTGTCACATCGTTGCAGGGCGCTTTCGTATCGGCAGGTCGGGGGCGATACTGGATCGGCTATGCGGGGCGCCATGCAGCGCCGGGCCGATTAACTGTGATGTATCTCACTTGTGAAGCGAGATGTACAACACAGGATGCACGGTTTTACCACCACGGGCGGTATCCTGCCGTCCTGCATTTGTGCATGGAACAAGGTGATCCTCAATGAGTTACGACCTGATGGTGTTCGACCCCGCCGTGGCGCCGCGCGATGCCGCCGCCTTCCTGGAGTGGTACGACGCGCAGACCGAGTGGAACGAGAAGCACGAGTACGACGATCCGGCGGTGTCCGTGCCGGCCCTGCAGGCGTGGTTCACGGCGATCATCGAGCACTTCCCGCCGATGAGCGGCCCGCTGTCCGATGACGAGGACGATCGCCCGGAGGTCACCGACTACAGCGTCGGTACCCACGTGATCTATGCCTCGTTCGAGGACGACGTGGCCGAAGAGGCCCATGGGCTGGCGCAGGTACTGGCCAACGCACACCAGGTGGGTTTCTTTGATGCGAGCGGCGACGGTGCGATCGTGTTCCCCGATGGCACGGTGGTGATTCCCGAGTAGAGCCGGGCTCTGCCCGGCTTTACACCGCAACATGGCGCAGCCGGGCATGGCCCGGCTCTACCAGAGTTGGCCTTGGGTTGGTTCTGCAGCGGGGTGATCCGCTGCCGGGCTGCCTGACAGGCGCGCGGCCAGCCCGGAGATGCGGCTGGCATGCCGGGCCAGCGCCGCCTGCAGTACCTCGGCGCTGCCCAGTACATGCAGCGCCTGCCGCGCACGGGTCATGCCGGTGTAGACCAGCTCGCGCGACAGCACGCGGTTGTCGCGGCGCGGCAGCTGCAACCAGACCTCATCGAACTCCGAGCCCTGCGCCTTGTGCACGGTCATGGCGAACGCGCTTTCGTGCGCGGGCAGCGCGCCCGGATGGAAGCCGCGTGGCTGGTCCGGGGTTTCGCCGGGGAACCAGGCGGTGACCGCGCCGTGGGGCTCGGCCAGGCAGATGCCGATGTCGCCGTTGAACAGGCGATGGCGGTAGCTGTTCTCGGTGATCAGCAGCAGGCGGCCGTGGAAGTAGCCCGGCGCCATGCCCGGCCGCGGCACGCCGGCCAGCAATGCCTCGATGCGTGCGTTGAGCCCGCGCGCGCCCTGCGGCCCTTCGCGCACGGCAGTGAGCAGGCGGATCCGGCCGGCATTGGCCAGCGCCTCGGCCGGATTGGCCACTTCACCCAGCCCCCGCCAATGCGACAGCAGATGCTCGCGGTGCTGCTGCAGCGGATCGATCTGGTTCTCGTGGAAGTGCACGCCGGCCAGGCTGTCGGCGCGCAGCAGCGCCAGTGCGGCGGCGCTGTCGCCATCGCGGACGGCGTGCGCGAGCGGCGCCAGGTCCAGCGCGGTGGTCTGACGGTAGCCACGCTGCAGCTGCACGCGGCGGCCGCCGAAACGGGTAGCCGGGGCCAGCGGTTGCAGGGTGGCCGGCGCCAGCAGGCGCTGCAGCGCCTGTGCGTCGTCGGCCTGGGTGCCGCGGCCATCGCCGCTGGCGCGCAGGATCGCGCTGAGCACGTCGCCGGCCTCCACCGACGGCAGCTGGTCCGGATCACCCAGCAGCACCAGCCGCGCCCCGGTCGCCACTGCCTCGACCAGCTTGGTCATCAGCGGCAGGTCGATCATCGAGGCCTCGTCCACCACCACCACGTCGAAGGGCAACGGGTTGTCGGCGTGGTGACGGAAGCGCGGCGAATCCGGGATGACCCCGAGCAGGCGGTGCAGCGTGGTGCCGGTGCCCGGCATGGCGTCGCACAGGTCCGGCGCGATGCCGAGCAGGCGCAGGCGCTGCACGGCCGAGCGCAGGCTTTCGGCCATGCGTTCGGCGGCACGGCCGGTGGGCGCGGCCAGGGCCACCCGCGGCAGCGACTGACCGGCCTGCACGGCCTGGGCGGCCAGCAGCACCAGCAGCCGGGTGATGGTGGTGGTCTTGCCGGTGCCAGGGCCCCCGGTGACCAGCACCAGCGGGTGGCGCAGGGCCACGGCAGCGGCACGGGCCTGGTGGTCGCTGCCCTCGCGCGCCTGCGGGAACAGCTGCGCGAACAGTGCGGCCAGCGCGGCCGGGTCGTCCTGCGCCAGCGGGTGGGTGGCGATGCGCTGCAGGCCATCGGCCAGCCGGCGTTCGTATTCGCGGTAGCGCCGCAGGTAGAGCAGCCCGCCTTCCAGCACCAGCGGTCGGTCGGCCGCCGGATCGGTGGCGGCCGGTTCGTCCACCCACGGCGAGGCGCGCAGCGTGCGTTCCCACTCCTCGGGGGTCGGCCAGTCGGTCTCCGCCTCGATCAGCCGCTGCGGCTGGCGCAGGTCCAGCCCGGCATGCCCTTCGGACACCGCCAGCGAGGCCAGGGCGGCCGCCGCCAGCACCACGTCGGGCGTGTCCGGGCGCAGCCGGCGCAGGCTCTGTGCCAAGGCGTGGTCGAGCGTGCGCAGCACCTTGCCGTTCTTCAGCGCGTTGAGCAGGCTCATGCCTCCCCCCGTGCACGAGCGGCGATGCGGGCCTGGGCATCTTCGCCACCGGCGAACAGTGCGTCCATGGCATCCACCAGGGCGGGGTCGAAACGGTGCGCGTACAGGCCGGGGCTGTCGGCGCGGCTGGCATCCAGGCCGCGGCAGAACAGGTAGCGGATACCACCCATGTCACGCGCATAGTCGTACGCCGCCCCCAGCCGGAAGCGCAGCCAGCGGTGCAGCGCGACGGTATAGATCAGCGCCTGCAGGTCGTATTCGCTGTGCTGCATGGCGCTGGCCAGCCGTGCCGGGTCATAGCCGGGCAACCGGTTGGACTTGTAGTCGAGCACGTACCAGCGCCCCTCGTGGGTGTAGGTGAGATCGATCTTGCCGGTCATCAGCCCTTCCAGCCGGCGCCGGGTGCCGAAGCCGCGACGGTCGCGGACCAGGCCGTGCGTGTGCAGCAACGCCAGCAGCGCCGGTACCGCCGTGGACTGCATGGCGAAGTGGAACTCGATTTCGGCGCGCCGGGCGGTGGCCGGCAGCGCGTGCAGCGCACCGCCTTCGGGCAGCGGCACGGTCAGGGTCTGGCCGACCAGTGCCGTCAGCACGGCCACGCCGTCGTCCATGTCTTCGTCGGCATAGCCCTCCGCGCCGAGCGAGGCGCGCAGCACCTGCGCCTCGTCGCCCGGCGCCGGCTGCCCGGCCTGCCAGCCGGCCCAGCGCGCGAAGTCGGTGTTCTCCAGCGCGTCGTGCAGCACGTTGCCGAAGCGGCTGCCCATGAAGCGCGGGTCGGCCGCCTCATCGTCGGGCTGCGCGGCCGGTTCGGCCTCCAGGGTGACGTCCACGCCCGCCGGTTCGTCGGCGGCGGGTGCGGGAATCTCGGTGGCGGCCGCGTCGGTGTCGTGGCCGGCGTCGGCGTGCGCCAGCTGGGTGAAGCTGTACACCCACCAGTCGTGCGGGACGCGCCGGGTCACCGCGCGCACCGGCGGCAGCGCGCCATCGCGTTCGAACGCCAACTGCGGCGGGCGCGACTCCAGCGGACCCTCGACCACGGCCACCGCCGGGTCGGCGCGCAGTGCGTCCAGGTCCGACAGCATCGGCGCCAGCCGGGTTTTCGCCAGCCCCGCCAGATCGCCGGCGGCGATCCACAGCGCGTGCTCGGCGCGGGTCAGGCCCACGTACAGCAGCCGCGCGTCTTCGGCCTCCTGCTCCTGCGTGCTGCGCGCGCTGGCGGTGCTCCAGGCCTCGTCCTTGTCCAGCTTCCAGTGCAGCTCGCGGCGGCCGTCGGCGTACACGGTGCAGTGCGTGTCGGTGTTGGGCGCGCCGCCGCCGATGCCCACGAACGGCAGGAACACCAGCGGGTATTCCAGGCCCTTGCTCTTGTGCAGGGTGATGATCTGCACCCGGCGCGCGTCCGATTCCAGGCGCAGCAGCTGCGCCTCGTCGTTCTGGTCGGCGTGCGCCATCTGCACCTGCAGCCAGTCCAGCAGGCCGTGCATGCCCAGGGTCTGCGCGGCGGCCTGCTGCAGCAGTTCGCCCAGCTGCAGGTAGTTGGTCAGGCGGCGCTCGCCGTCGATCAGGCCGAGCAGGCGTTCGGCATGTTCGGCGCACAGGTCGGCGATGACCGCGAACGGTCCGCCGCGCTGCCAGCGTTCGCGCCACAGCAGCAGGCGGATCTGCATGCTGCGCTGGGTGTCGCCTTCGCGCTCCATCGCATCGATGGCGGCCGCGTCTTCGCCGAGCAGCACGGTGGAAAGCGCGGCGCGCAGCCGGCCCTCGTCGGCCGGTTGCAGCAGCGCCAGCAGCAGCAGGCGCAGGTCCTGCGCTTCGGCGGTGGCGTACAGGCTCTGCTTGCCGGCGGCCACCGCGGGAATGCCGACCGCGCCGAGCGCCTGCTGGATGCGCGTGGCTTCGCGATGCGAACGCACCAGCACCGCGATGTCGCCGGGCTGCACCGGTTGCCCGCGCAGCAGCGCGCGGCCCTCACGGGCGTCGCTGAGCACCTGGTGGATGGCGGCCACGCAGGCATCGCCGGCCTGTTGCCGCGACGGGTCGGCCTTGAGCGCGCCACCCTCGGGGTTGTGCAACACCCGCACGGTCAGGCCGGGCGCCGGCACACCGTCGCGCAGGAAGTCGGGGTCGACGCGGGTGCTGCCCGGGTGCACCGGTTCGAAGCGGATGTCGGTGTCGAGGAACGCATCGGCACCGGCATTGGCATACAGCGCCTGGATGGCGCGCAGTACCGCCGGGCGCGAGCGGAAGTTGCGGTCCAGCGGCGGCGCAGGCTCAGCCTGGCGCTTGGCCTTGAGGTAGGTGTGGATGTCGCCGCCGCGGAAGCCGTAGATGGCCTGCTTGGGGTCGCCGATCAGGAACAGCGCCGGCGCGAGCCCGGCGGCGCGGGTTTCCGGCGAATCGCCGAAGACGCGCTGGAAGATGCCCCACTGGCGGTCGTCGGTGTCCTGGAACTCGTCCACCAGCGCGATCCGGTACTGCGCGCGCAGCTGCTGCACCAGCACCGCGCGGTGCGGGCCATCGAGCGCGTCGGCAACGCCGTCGATGAGGTCGTCGTAGGTCTGCACGCGGCCGGTCAGCTTCAGCGCGTCCAGCCGCGCACGTGCCTGGTCGCGCAGCGCATGCAGGAAGGCGATGGCTTGGCCGCGCTGCCACTGCAGCAGCGCCTCGGCCGCCGCCAGGTACTGGGCCAGCGCGTGCTGCAGCGGCGACTGCGGGGCCCTGCCGGCGTGCGCCTTGTTGGTGCGCGCGGTCAGTGCCTCGGGGGTGAGCCGGCCCAGTCGTTCGGCGTCCACCTCCAACGGCACGGCCGGATCGCCCTCGCCGGCCCAGCGGTGCAGCTGCACGGCCAGCGGCTCCAGCCACGCCAGCTTGTAGCTGCTGCCGTTGAGGATCTTGTTTTCCACCGCGGCGCACAGCTCGCCCAGGAAGGCCTCGCCGTGCTGGCGGTACGCGGCGGCGAAGTCGCGCGCGGCCACGGCATGCGCCGGGCGCGGGTCGTGGTCCAGGTTGGCGGGTACCGGCGGCAGCAGCGGCAATGGCTTGATCAGGGTGGGCAGGTCGGCGGCCAGCGCCTCGGGCGAGGACCACAGCCGGGTCAGCGCGTCGACCGTGGCGGCGTCGTTGGCATGCACGCGCCACAGGTCGGCGGCCAGTTCGTCGTGCAGTTCGCGCTCATTGGGCAGCAGCGTGGGCGGGTCGAAGGTGTGGCCGCTTTCCAGCGCGTGTTCGCGCAGCACCCGCGTGCAGAAGCCATGGATGGTGAGGATCGCGGCGAGGTCGATCTCGTCGGCCGCGGTCTGCAGCCGGCGTGCGAGCGCGGCCGGCGTCTCTTCGCCCAACGCGAGCTGGCGCTGCAGGATCTGCCGGGTCAGCAGCACGTCGGGGCCGTCGTCGTCGCCGGGCGCGCGTTGCACCAGCTGCGCGGCCAGCGCCAGCCGCTCGCGGATGCGCTTGCGCAGCTCCTGGGTGGCCGCGTCGGTAAAGGTCACCGCCAGGATCTGGCCGATGCGCCAGCCCTTTTCCACCACCAGCCGGGTGAACAGCGTGGCCAGGGTGAAGGTCTTGCCGGTACCGGCGCTGGCCTCGATCAGGCGCACGCCGTCCAGCGGCAGCGCCAGATACGGATCGTTGAGCAGATCGAGGGTACTCATGGCTGCGCCTCCTGTGCGTCGAAGCCGGCGAAGATGCGGCCCTCGCGCACGGCGGTGAACACCACGAAGCTGTTGTGCAGCAGCTGCCGGTAACTTTCCGGAGTGGCGAAGGGATCGCGCCCGCGCAGCGCCAGCTGGTAGCCGGCGCCACTGGCCTCGCTCCAGCGGCGTTCGCCGCCATGCCACTGCGACCAGCCTTCGGTTTCGCGCTTGGCCTCGGCGGTGGTGTAGAGCGTCCAGCCGGTCGAGGGGCCATACAGCAACGGCGCGCGCAGCCCTTCGCTGCGCAGCTGCAGCAGGCGGCGCAGCACTTCGCGGGCCTGCACGGACGGCAGCGCCGGCAGCACATGCGGGCCCAGGCCGTCGTCGCCACCGTCGTGGAGCTGCACCAGCGGCAGCGCGTCGCCGGCCGCGTTGGCCAGCAACCAGTCCAGCCCGTGGCGGATCGCGGCGCGGCCATTGAGCGCCCCCGGGCGCAGCCGGACCAGGCCGTGCGGATGCACGCCGTCGACCCGGCCATGCAGGCGCAGCCCGTCGATGTCCACCTCGTAGCGGCGGCTGTCGGCCTGGCTGCCATCCAGCCACTGCGCCAAGGCCTGCGCGTACGGGCGGGTCTGCGCCTGCAGCTGCGCGAACTGGCGCTCGCCCAGGGCGCCGGATGGCAGCAGCGCGCGGGCGCGCAGCCGTGGGTAGAGCGGTGTCTCGTCCTGTTCCAGCGTGGCGTCGATCACCGCCTGCTGCAGCTGCAGGGTGTCGCTGCCGCGCGCTGCCATCACCAGCGGCTCCACGTCGTCGGCATCGCCCAGCTCGTCAGGCAGGCGCAGGCCGAGGCGCTGCGAGAGGAACTGGCTGGCCGGATCGGTGAGGAAGCGGCGCAGTGCGTCCAGGCTGAGTTCGGTGTCGGTGGTCAGGTTCTCGGCAGGCGGCAGCGGCCCGGCGAACCAAGGTGCCAGCGCGCGCCGCTGGCCGCCGAGCGAACCGGCGGCCGGGTGCCACTGCTGGCGGTAGCTGAAACGGCGCGGTTCGTCGCCGCCGCCAAAGGCCGCCGGCGCGAACGGCTGCAGCGAGTGGCGCACCGTCAGCTGCGCGGCGGCGAGCGCCGGCTGCAGGTGGTAGTCGGCCGCCGCATCGATCAGCTCGCTGACCAGCACCGACGGCTCGCGCACGCTGCCATCGCGCGGGTCGGCGCCCAGATAGCTCAGGTAGAACACGTCCTGTGCCGACGCGAACAGCTGCAGGAACAGGAAGCGGTCGTCTTCGCGCAGCGAGCGGTCGCCGTAGCGACGGCGCGCGGTGTCCAGTTCGGCGGTGAGCTGGTTGAGCCCGGCGGCAGGGTCGCGGCGCGGGAAGTCGCCGTCGTTCAGACCGAGCACGCAGATCACCCGGAACGGCAGCAGCCGCATCGGCACCATGCGACCAAAGCTGACCCCGCCGGTGAGCAGCGGTGCGCGGGTGTCGGCCTCGGCCAGCACGCCGGCAAAGTGCGCACGCACCACCTCCGGCGCCACCTCGCCCTGGAAAGCGGCCTGTTCGGCGTCGCGCGCAAATTCGTTGATCAGCTTGCGCAGGCGCTCCAGCGCGCGCTGGCTGTTGGCCGCCTGCGGCGGCTCCGGCAACAGCGCGTCCAGCAGCGCCAGCAGGCGTCTGCGCCACTGCGCCGGCGGCAGCGCTTCGCCCAGCGCCTTCTGGTACCGCGCCAGCACGCGCAGCAGGGCCAGCAGGCGGTCGAGCGCATCCAGCGCGCTGCCTTCCAGTTCCGGCCACGGTGCAACCCCGGCAATGTCGCCGTCGCCGCCGCTGGCATGGCCGAGCAGCAGGCGGTCCAGCGCGAACTGCCAGGTAAAGGCGTCGTCCTGCGGGGCCTGGTGCTGGTGGCGGTGATGCGCATCCAGGCCCCAGCGCGCGCCCGCCGCCTGCAGCCAGTCGTGCAGGCGGTCGAACGCGGCGGCATCCAGCCCCGCCGCCTCGGCCAGCGGCGCGCTGGCCAGCAGGTCCAGCACTTCATTCAGGCCGAAGCGCGAGACCGGCAACCCGAGCAGATGCACGAACACATCGGCCAGCGGCTCGCCGGCGAGCGGGCTGGTGTCGGCCAGCGCATAGGGAATGTGCTCGTCGCCACCGCTGCGGCCGCCGAACACCGCTTCCAGGTAGGGCACGTAGGGGTCGATGTCCGGCGCCAGCACTGCGATGTCGCGCGCCTGCAGCGGCGGGTCGAAGCGCGGGTCCTGCAGCAGCGCGCGCAGCTGGTCGTGCAGCACTTGCAGTTCGCGCAGGCGGGTGTGGCAGGCGTGCACCTGCAGACTGGGATCGTCCAGGCGCAGTCCGTCGCGGCGCGTGCCGCCCGGCTGCCCACGACGGTGGAACAGGTCGCGCTGCAGGCGGTGCAGCAGGCTGTCAGCCAAGCCGCCCTCGGCCATGTCCGGGCGCGCGTCGTCTTCGGGATCGTCATAGGCGGCGATCTCACCGGACGGGTGCACCACCTCGTAGCTGCCCAGCACTGCCATGAAGTCGCGGCCGGCCGCGCCCCAGGCCTGTAGCAGGCGGTTCTCGCCGGCCTCCTCGCCAAAGGGATCGGGCGCGCCGCTGCGCAGCTTCTCGCCCAATGTCTGCAGATCGCCCCAGTACGCCTGGGTCGGGGTGGGCAGGTAGAAGTGCAGCGTGCCGACCCGCGCCTGGGTGGCCATCACCCGCAGCACGTCCGGCGAGATGTTGAGCGTGGCGAAGGCGAACACCCGCGCCGGCAGGCCCTGCGGCAATGGCTGCCCGCTGCCCTCGAAGCGGGACAGGTACGCATCGATCCGGCGCGCACGGTACTGGTGCCCGCCGGCAATGTGGCGCCACAGGATGGCCTGCGGGTCGTGCGCGTCGGCGCCGGCCTCCCAGCGCAGCAGCCAGTCGCGCCGCCACGCCTGGTACTTCTCGAATACCGCCGCCAGTTCGCCGGCCAGCGCCCAGGGCTTGAGCGGGTCGGCATGGGACAGGTAGGTGTGCAGCGCGCGCAGGGCCGGCAGCGCCATCAGCGCCGGGTCGGTCAGCGCGGCATACAGCTTCCAGCGCAGGGCCGCTGCGGTCAGGTCGTCATGCTCGCCCGGCACATTGGCGTTGAGGGCGCGGGCGACGAACTCGCCGGGGGTCAGGAATTCCAGGTTCGCGGCAATGCCATACTCGGCCGCCAGGGTGGACTGCAGCCAGCGCCGCATCGCCACCTGGGGGATCAACACCACTTCCGGCGCCAGAATCGACTGCCCCGGCACCGGTTCGCGCACGGTCCTGGCCAGCAGCGCGGCCAGCACGTCGAGCGCATTGGAGTGGTACAGGCGGAAGTCTGAAGCGGGGTCGGTCATCGCGGCAGTGTGCCGCAGCCCGGCGCCAATCTCGACCCTCGCCGATACGCGTCTGCAGGCCCGTGACGTCTGTGACCGCCCCCTCGAATTGGGACGGCACGCACTGTTGCGGCCCAGAAACCGTGTTGTGCCGGGGCTGGCCGCCCCGACATGCGACAATACTGCACGGTCCAGTTCGGTTTTGTTCAGCCGCTCACCACGATCTTAGAACGTTGGAAAATTGTTAATGGCGCCCATGACGGCTTCCGCAGAATCGCTGGTGCAGTTGAATGACGTGCGTATCGATCGCGGCGGTCGGGCGATCCTGCGCGACGTTTCGCTGTCGGTACCGCGTGGCAGCATCACCGCTGTGCTCGGTCCGTCGGGCAGCGGCAAGTCGACGCTGCTGGCCGCATTGACCGGCGAACTGCGCCCGGCGGCCGGCACGGTCACCCTGTTCGGCAAGCCCATTCCCACCGGCAGCAGCGCGCTTCGCGAGATGCGCCGCAGTGTCGGCGTGCTGCTGCAGGGCAACGGGCTGCTCACCGACCTGACCGTGGCTGAAAACGTCGGCCTGCCGCTGCGCACGCATACCAGGCTGCCGGCCCCGGTGCTGCGCCGGCTGGTGGACATGAAGCTGCATGCGGTGGGCCTGCTGGCCGCCGCTGAAGCGTGGCCGCGCGAACTGTCCGGCGGCATGGCGCGCCGCGTTGCGCTGGCCCGCGCGCTGGCGCTGGACCCGCCGCTGATGATCTACGACGAACCGCTGACCGGGCTGGACCCGATCGCCAGCGGCGTGATCATGAGCCTGATCCAGCGCCTCAACCACAGCCTGGGACTGACCAGCATCATCGTCAGCCACCATGTGCACGAGACCCTGCCGATCTGCGACCAGGTGATCGCGATCGCCAATGGCGGCGTGGTCTTCCAGGGCACCCCCGGCGCGCTCGAGTCCAGCCAGGACCCGTTGCTGCGCCAGTTCCTGCACGGGCAGCCGGACGGCCCGATCCCGTTCGATGCCGCGCCACGCGCGAAGGTGGCCTGATGCCGTTCGTTGAAAGCACCCGTTCACTGGGCCGCGCCGGCCTGTTTTCGCTCACGGTGCTGCGCGGCTCGCTGCCCACCGCCGACTTCCTGGCCGAGCTGACCCGCGAGATCTACAAGATCGGCGCGCGCTCGCTGCCGATCATCGCGGTGGGCGGTGCCTTCGTCGGCCTGGTGCTGACGCTGCAGGGCTACCGCACGCTGACCACGTTCGGCGCCGCCGATGCGCTGTCCACGCTGCTGGGCCTGTCGCTGTACCGCGAACTGGCCCCGGTGTTGACCGCGCTGCTGTTCATTGGCCGCGCCGGCAGCTCCATCGCCGCCGAACTCGGCCTGATGCGCGCCACCGACCAGATCAAGGCGCTGGAGCTGATGGCGATCGACCCGGTGGCCAAGGTCGTGGCGCCGCGCTTCTGGGCGGCGGTGCTGACCGTGCCGCTGCTGACCGGCATCTTCTGTTCGCTGGCGATCAGTGCCAGCTACTTCGAAGCGGTGCACGTGCTCGGCCTGGACAACGGCGTGTTCTGGTCGGCGCTGAGCAACAGCGTGGACTTCTGGGACGACTTCGGCGTGGCGATGCTGAAGTCGGCGATCTTCGGCGGCACCGCCGCGCTGGTCGCCTCGTATGTCGGGTTCCATGCCGAGCCCACCATTGAAGGCACCTCGGTGGCGACCACGCGCGCGGTGGTGAACGCCTCGCTGCTGGTGCTGATGTTCAACTTCGTGCTGTCGGCCATGATGTTCCGCTGACCCGCAAACCCCCCTTTCGCCTTGGGCTTCGGCTCCGGGCACCTGATCAGATACGGTGAGATGAACATGGCCATCCGCGGTCCCAGACTCGAATTTTCCGTCGGCGCGTTCCTGCTGCTGTCGCTGGCCTCGCTGCTGGTGCTGGCGATGGCGTCCACCAACCAGCGCTGGGGCTTCGGCAGCGAGGGCTATGAGCTGAAGGCGCGCTTCACCCAGATCGGCCAGCTGCGCAAGCAGGCGCCGGTGAAGATCGGTGGCGTGGTCGTTGGGCAGGTCGGCAACATCGATCTGGACCCGACCCGCTTCGATTCGATCGTGACCCTGAAGCTGGACCCGAAGTACAAGGATCTGCCGGCCGATACCTCCGCCGGCATATTCACCAGCGGTTTGCTCGGCGAAAGCTATATCGGACTGCAGCCGGGCGGTGACCCGGACGTGCTCAAGTCCGGTGACGAGATCGTCTTCACCCAGCCGGCCGTGGATCTGATCCAGATGGTGGGCAAGTATATGTTCAGCGGTCCGGGCAATACCGGCGCCGCTCCCCAGGAAGCTCCCGGTGCAGCCGCGCCGGCAACGGAACCGCAGAAATGAAAAAGACCCTGATTTCGGCGCTGCTGGCGTCGGCCCTGCTCGCCACCCTGCCCTCGGCGTCCTTCGCCCAGGCCGCCCCTGCCGCCGCCGCTGCTCCGCAGGGGCAGGCCGGCAAGGTCGTGCTCGACGCCAGCACCCGCATCCTGACCACGCTGCAGCAGCGCCGGGCGGAGTTCGACAAGAACCCGGCCGCCCTGCGCAGCTACATCGACAGCGAACTCAACCGCACCTTCGACCGCGACTACGCGGCCCGCCTGGTGCTGGGCGCCAACGCGCGCGGTGCATCCGACGCCGACGTGAAGCTGTTCGCCGATGCCATGGCCGACAACCTGATGCAGCGTTACGGTTCGGCGCTGCTCACCATCCAGGGCAAGCCGAGCTTCCGCCTCAAGGGCGAGCAGCCGCTGCCGGGCAACCGCGGCGTCAAGGTATCCACCGAGCTGCTGCGATCCGGTAGCGAATCGACCCCGGTCGAGTACCTGATGCGTAACGTCAACGGCCAGTGGAAGATCTTCGACGTGAACATCGAAGGCATCTCGTACGTGCAGACCTTCCGTACCCAGTTCGACGGCCCGCTGCGCCAGAAGGGCATCAAGACTGTCGCCAACGACCTGCGCAGCGGCTCCATGCAGGCCGGGCCGGCCGGCAATGGCAAGTAACGCCAGCCTGCAGCTCGAGGGTTCGCGCGCCCGCTTCGCGGGCGTGCTCGACCGTGACGCGGTGGTGGCACTGTGGCCGCAGCTGAAGGCGCTGCCCCAGGCCGTGACCGAGCTGGACATGACCGCCGTGACGCGTGTGGACAGTGCCGGTTTGGCGCTGTTGGCCGAGCTGACGGCACAGGCCCGCAGCAACGGGCGTACGCTTTCCCTCAACGGCACGCCTGCCGGTTTCAACGAACTCAGCGCCGCCTACCGGCTGGCGCCGTCCCTGGATTTCAATGCCCCCTCTGCCGCGAGCTGACATGAACGTCATACGCACCGCCTCCCTTCTCCTGCTGGCCATCGCGCTCAGCGCCTGTGCGGCCAAACCGGCCCGCGACAGTGCGCCGGCCAGCGTGTCCGTGGCGCCCGCCGCTGCCGAGCCCGCCAGCAACGTCGACGCCAGCACGCCCGCGGTGGCCACGGACGCTGCCGCGGGCAGCGCGACGGCGACCGGCGTTGCCGCGGACGCTGTCGACGGCACTGCTTCGACAACCGCTGCCGGTACCGATACACCGCCGACCGGTGCGGAAGACGACTTCGCCGCGTTGTACGGCGGTCCGGCCCCCAGCGCCGACGGCGCCGAACCGGGCCGCTCGCCCTACGATCCGTGGGAAGGCTTCAACCGCCGCGTACACGCGTTCAACAACGTGGTCGACCGCGCCGTGGCCCGCCCGCTGGCCACCGCCTACACCCACGTGGTGCCGCGCTTCGCACGTACCGGCGTGACCAACTTCTTCAGCAACCTGCGTGCCCCGGTCACCATCACCAACCAGCTGCTGCAGGGCCGTCCGGGCGATGCCTGGGACAGCCTGGGGCGGTTCGTCATGAACTCCACGCTGGGCATCGGCGGGCTGTTCGATCCGGCCAGCCGCGCGCTGGTGCCGCGCCGTAGTGAAGACTTCGGCCAGACGCTCGGTGCCTGGGGCTGGCGCAGCTCGCGCTTCGTGGAACTGCCGTTCTTCGGCCCGCGTACCGTGCGCGATGTGTTCGGCCTGGCCGGCGACATTCCGCTGTCGCCGATCCGCACGATCGAAGACGACAAGCTCCGCATCGGTCTGCAGGGCCTGCAGCTGGTCGATATGCGTTCGCAGCTGATGGCACTGGACGACATCCGCGACAGCGCCGTGGACGAGTACGCGCTGACCCGCGACGCGTGGCTGCAGCGCCGCAACTACCAGATCCAGAACGACCTGCGCGGCAAGCGCGAGCGCGGCCGCAACGACGACGACGACGCACCGATCCCGGTCGATGCGATGCCGATGCCCAACTGGGGCAATTGACCAAAAAGAAACCCCGCCATGGCGGGGTTTTTTTTTTGCTTTCCACCAGATGGTTGGCCATTGATGGCGGACGATCGATCAGGCGGCCAGTGCCGCGTCGATGGCGGCCAGCAGGCGGGCGTCTTCGGCCGGGACGTCGGGGGCGAAGCGGGCGATGACCTGGCCGTCGCGGCCGATCAGGAACTTCTCGAAATTCCACAGCACGGCCGGGGCCGGGTTGACGGCAAGGTCCGGATACTTGGCTTCCAGACCGTGCAGCTTTTCGCGCATCGGGCCTTCGCCAGTGGCCGCCGGCTGGGCCTGGGTGAGCTGCTGGTACAGCGGGTGGATGTCATCGCCCGCCACGCTGATCTTGGCGAACATCGGGAAGCTGACGTCGTATTCCAGCTGGCAGAACTGCTGGATCTCCGCCTCGCTGCCCGGCTCCTGGGCCAGGAAGTTGTTGGCCGGGAAACCCAGCACTTCCAGGCCAGCCGCCTGCTTGTCGGCATACAGCGCCTGCAGGCCTTCGTACTGCTTGGTCAGGCCGCACTTGGAGGCGACGTTGACCACCAGCAGCACCTTGCCGCGGTAGTCGGCCAGCGAGCTCGGCTGGCCTTCGATGGTGGTGACGGGAATGTCGTAGACGGTCTGGCTCACGGGTGATCCTGTTCGGAGTGGAGAGGGCCCATCGGATATGTGCCCTGCAGAAGCGAAATCAATCGACGCAGATCGTGCCCTGCGCCACGCCGTTGTCGATGCGCTGGCGGCAGCCGAAGTTCTGGCTCACATCGCGCTGGCAGACGCCGCTGGCCTTGGCACCGGCGACCAGCTCGCCGTCGCCCTGCGCCAGGCACTGGCCACTGCAGTCGGCCTTGGCGCTGCAGGCCTTGCCGGCATCGGCATAGGGCACCACGCACTGCACGCGCTGCAGGCGGCCCAGCGGCTTCAGTTCGCCGCCGGCGGCGGTGCAGGCCGCTGCATCGGCGTTGGCCGCCGTCGATTCCGCAGCGGTTGCGGTCGAGCCGGTTTCAGCACCCGTGGGCGCGGTGCTGCAGCCGGCAAGCGCCAGCAGCAGGGACAACATCAAGGTCAGTCGCATCGATTCAATCCTGGAGGGGAAACCAAAGGTGACATGCAGTGTGTCGACAGCACGTTTCAATCCTGCGCGGTCGGGGTCTCTTCCGCGCCGGTATCGTCATCGTCGCCGGCCGCGTCGGCCAGCAGCAGATCGGTCTGCTCGCTGCCCAGCGTTTCCACACCGCGCAGCCGGCGCTCGATGGTGCGCGTCTTGCGGCTGGCCTCGCCCAGGCTGCGGCCGACCGTACTGATCTGCTTTTCGGCCTTTTCCAGGATGCCGGCGAACTTGCCGAATTCGCTCTTGACCGCGCCCAGCAGGCTCCAGACTTCGCTGGAACGCTGTTCGATGGCCAGCGTGCGGAAGCCCATCTGCAGGCTGTTGAGCAGCGCGGTGACGGTAGTCGGGCCGGCCACCACCACGCGGTGCTCGCGCTGCAGTACATCGACCAGGCCGGGGCGACGGATCACTTCGGCATACAGGCCTTCGGTAGGCAGGAACATCACCGCGAAATCGGTGGTGTGCGGCGGCACGATGTATTTGTCGCAGATCGACTTGGCCTGGATCCGGATCGCGCGTTCCAGCTGCGCGCCCTGCACGCGTACGCCGTCGGCATCGCCCTGCTCCTGCGCGTCGAGCAGGCGCTCGTAGTCTTCGCGCGGGAACTTGGAATCGATCGGCAGCCACACCGGGGTGTCCTCATGGCCGCGCCCGGGCAGGCGCACCGCAATGTCGACCATCTCGCCGCTGTCGGGGCGCACTTTGACGCCGCGCGCGTACTGCTCCTGGGTGAGGGTCTGTTCCAGGATGTTGTCCAACTGCACTTCGCCCCAGCTGCCGCGGTTCTTGACGTTGGTCAACACGCGCTTGAGGTCGCCCACGCCGGTGGCCAGCTGCTGCATCTCGCCGAGCCCACGCTGCACCTGTTCCAGGCGGTCGGAAACCAGCTGGAACGAGGCACCGAGCCGCGCTTCCAGCGTGGTCTGCAGTTTTTCGTCGACGGTGACCCGCATCTGGTCGAGCTTCTCGGCGTTGTCGCGCTGCAGGCTCATGAGCTGCTGCTCCAGCGTGGCGCGCATCTCGCCGATGCGCTGCTCGTTGCGCTGGGTCATTTCCTGCAGACGCAGGCCCAGCGAATCGCCGAGGCGCTGCTGCGATTGGCCGGTTTCTTCGCGGCCCAGGCGTGCGTCTTCGATCAACAGCTGACGCAGCGCGGCCTGGGCAAGTCCATTTTCCTCGCGCGCCTTGCGTGCGTCTTCGCCCAGCGCATCGCGCAGCAGGTCCAGGCGCTGGTCGGTGCGGGTGGAGAGGTCGGTCAGCGCGCGCGCGAAGGTTTCCAGCCGCGCGTCCTGCTGCCGGCCCAGCCCTTCGAGCTGCTCGCGCAGTTCACTGCGGCCGGTCCGCGCTTCCTCGCGCAGGGTCTGCTCGAGGTCGCCATGGCCGGAACGCCGCAGCAGGGCCACCAGCTGCAGGATGAGGACGGCACACAGCAGGCCGCCAAGGATGAGGAATTCAGGTTGCATGGCGGAAGTGTAGGCGGTGCCGGTCTCATCCGCTGCGCCGTGTGCGCCGGTGAGCCGCTGCGGACGTCCCGGAGCGGCCCACGATGCCTCAGAAGCCTTCGAGTACGACCTTGCCGACGGCGCGGTGGCTTTCGATGTGCGCATGCGCGCGGCGCAGGTTGGCCGCGTCGATGCGTCCGTAGTGCTCGCCCAGCGTGGTGCGCAGCACGCCGCCGTCGACCAGTTCGGCCACCCGGTTGAGCAGCACGTGCTGCTGCTGCAGGTCCGGCGTGCCGAAGCTGGAGCGGGTGAACATCGATTCCCAGTGCAGCGACAGGCTCTTGCGCTTGAGCGCCATCACATCGAGCTGGCCCGGGTCGTCGATCAGCGCGAGCTGGCCCTGCGGCGCCAGCGCGGCCACGATCTGCGCGTAGTGCTGGTCGGTGTGGGTAAGGCTGGCCACGTGCGAGACGCTCTCGATCCCGATCCGCGCCAGGCCTTCGGTCAGCGGCTGGCTGTGGTCGATGACGTGGTGGGCGCCCAATGCGTATACCCAGTCCTGGGTATCCGGACGCGAGGCGGTGCCGATCACGGTCAGCCGGGTCAGCTGGCGCGCCAGCTGGACCAGGATCGATCCCACCCCGCCGGCGGCACCGATCACGAGCAGCGTCTGGCCCTCGCCACCGCCTTCGGCGATGCGCAGGCGGTCGAACAGCAGCTCCCAAGCGGTGATGGCGGTCAGCGGCAGCGCGGCGGCGGCTGCGTCGTCCAGGCTGGCCGGCTTGCGCCCCACGATGCGCTCGTCCACCAGCTGGTACTCGGCATTGCTGCCCGGGCGGTTGATGTCGCCGGCGTAGAAGACCGCGTCGCCGGGCTGGAACAGGGTGACCTCGCTGCCCACCGCGTCCACGATGCCGACCGCGTCCCAGCCCAGCACGCGCGGGGCGTCCACGGCCACGTTGCGGCGGATCTTGGTGTCGACCGGGTTCACCGAGACCGCGCGGACCTGCACGCGCAGGTCGCGCGGGCCCGGGGCGGGCACCGGCAGGGTGATGTCGACCAGGGCGGTCGGCTCGGTGATCGGCAGGCCGTGCTGGGTATAGGCGATGGCTTTCATGGGGAGATCCTTGGGTGAGGCGCTCAGGTTCGCCTGCCCTGCCCCGGCCGGAAAGGCGCAGAATGCAGCAGCACTTTCACTCCTGGAATGAAAATGGTCCGCTTCGAGGATCTGCAGCTGTTCGTCCGCACCGCCGCGCTGGGCAGCTTTTCCAGTGCAGCGCGCGAGGCCGACCTGCTGCCCGGCCAGGTGGCCGCCGCCGTGGCCCGGCTGGAGCGCGAGCTGGACCTGCGCCTGTTCGTGCGCTCCACCCGCAGCCTGCGCCTCACCGCCGAAGGCGTGGTCTACCTGCCCTACGCCCAGGACCTGCTGGACACCCTGCACGAGGGCCAGGCGCGGGTGCGCGGCGAGGATGCCGAACTGCGCGGCGTGCTGCAGGTGGCCGCCCCGTCAGACCTGGGCCGCAACGTGCTGCTGCCGTGGCTCACCGAGTTCCGCGCCGCGCATCCCAAGCTGCAGCTGCGCCTGCTGCTGTCCGACCAGGTGGCCGACGTATTCCGCGACCCGGTGGATATCGCGTTCCGGCTGGGCCGTTTCGACACCGCCAGCTATGTGGCGCTGCCGCTGCTGCCCGACAACCGCCGCGTGCTGGTGGCCGCGCCGTCCTATCTGGCCCGGCATGGCGTGCCCACCTCGCTGGACGCGCTCAAGGACCATCACTGCCTGGTCTACCAGCTGGCCGGGCGCCCGTACGACCGCTGGAGCTTCGAGCAGGACGGGCGGCGCGTGGTGGTGCCGGTGCGTGGCCAGCTGGTGTGCGATGACGCCGACGTGGTGCGGCGCTGGGCGGTGGCCGGCGAAGGCATCGTGTTCAAGTCATGGCTGGACGTCTGCGAGGACGTGCGCGCCGGGCGCCTTCAGGTGTTGATGGGGGGCGCCGGCGACAGCCTGCCGCTGAATCTTGTGTGCCCGCATCGCAAGCAGTTCTCGCCTGCGATCCGCCAGCTGCATGCGCTGTGCGCGCAACGCCTGCAACCGCTGCTGACCGATCTGCCGGGACGTGCGCCGCAGCGCTGTTGAGCCGGCGCCGGGTAGCCGACAATGGCCGCCTCCCCCGTAGTCGAGTCACCGCCATGCCGTGGATGGGCATCCAGGACCTGTGGACCTTCGTCATCGCCGTGCTGGTGTTTCTGGCGCTGCCCGGCCCGGGTACCTTCACCCTGCTCACCGCCACCGGGCGCGGCGGCGTGCGCGGCGGCTATACCGCACTGTTCGGGCTGCTGCTGGGCGACCAGATCCTGATGTGGCTGGCGGTGGCCGGCGTGGCCGCCCTGCTCAAGGCCAACCCGCTGGTATTCCACGCCGTGCAGTACCTCGGCGCGGCGTACCTGGTCTGGGTGGGCATCGGCCTGCTGCGCCCGGCGCCGCCGCCCGGCGAGGAGAGCGGCATCCGCCTGCAACCGGGCCATTACTTCCGCCAGGCGGTGCTGATCAGCCTGCTCAATCCCAAGGCCATCATCTTCTACATGGCCTTCCTGCCGCTGTTCATCGACCCGGCACGCCACCAGGGCGTGGCGACCTTTGCGACCATGGCGGTGCTGATCTTCGTACTGAGCCTGGCCTATTGCTCGGCGCTGATCGGCGTGGGCAACCTGCTGCGCCGTCGGATCATCCAGCATCCGCGTGTGGGGGTACTTCTTCGGCGCGTCGCGGGGGTGTTCCTGATCGGGTTTGGCGTGCGGCTGGGGTTGAGCGGCTGACGGATGCGCAGCCACGCATGGCGTGGCTCTACCGCAGGATGCCGCCGACACGTAGAGCCACGCCATGCGTGGCTGAACAACCGGTGCGGTCCATTTGTGCCAGATTCGTCAAACCCGATTGTTTGAAATGATCGTCGGGGGATTCACGACGCCCGGCAGTAGTAATGCTGCGCCGCGTTCGGTCACACTCGGGCACTTGTCGATACCAGTCATCACGTGAGGTCCCATGTCATCGTTGCTACGGCGCAAGTCGCTGGATTCCGTCACCGTCCATGAAGCCGGCCGGCAGCTCGCGCGCACGCTGAGCTGGCCGCACCTGATCGCGCTCGGTATTGGCGCCATCGTCGGGACCGGCATCTACACGCTGATCGGCGTCGGCGCGAACCTGGCCGGCCCGGCGGTGCTGATCTCCTTCGCCATCGCCGGCGCGGTCTGCGCCTGCGCGGCGCTGTCCTACGCCGAACTGTCCACGATGATGCCGGCCGCCGGCAGTGCCTACACCTACAGCTACACCGCGCTGGGCGAGATTTTCGCGTGGGTGGTCGGGTGGAGCCTCATCCTGGAGTACTCGCTGGTGGTGAGTACCGTGGCGGTGGGCTGGTCGGGCTATTTCGTCGGCTTCCTGGAATGGATGCACGGCAACTTCGGCATCGACATCCGCCTGCCGTTGGCCCTGTCGGCCGGCCCGCATGTGGAAGGCGGCGTGTTCAACCTGCCTGCCGTGGTCATCACCTGGGTGGTGGCCGGCGGCCTGATGCTCGGCACCAAGGAAAGCGCCACGCTCAACGCGATCCTGGTGGTGCTGAAGATCATCGCGCTGGGCGTGTTCGTCGCCGTCGCACTGCCCGCCTTCGATGGGGCCAACCTGCATCCGTTCATGCCGCACGGCTTCGCAAAGACGCTGGGCCCGGACGGCGTGGAGCGTGGCGTGATGGCCGCCGCGGCCATCATCTTCTTCGCGTTCTACGGCTTCGATGCCATTTCCACGGCCGCCGAGGAAACCAAGAATCCCGGCCGTGACCTGTCGATCGGCATCATCGGCTCGATGGTCGGCTGCACCATCATCTACATGCTGGTGGCGCTGGCCGCGATCGGCGCGATGAGCTACGCGGTATTCGGCCACAGCGCCGAGCCGCTGGCCCTGATCATGCGCGAACTGGGTCACCCCAAAGCCGCGGCGGTGATTGGCGTGGTCGCCATCCTGGCCCTGCCGACCGTGCTGCTGGCCTTCCTGTTCGGCCAGAGCCGTGTGTTCTTCGTCATGGGCCGCGATGGCCTGCTGCCGCGCGGGCTGTCGGCAGTGAACAAGCGCACCGGCACCCCGGTGGCCACCACGCTGTTCAGTGCCGCGGTGGTGTCGGCCCTGGCGGGCGTGGCGCGGCTGGACGAGATTGCCGCGCTGGCCAACGCCGGTACGCTGGCGGCCTTCACCGCCGTGGGCATCTGCTTGGTGGTGATGCGCAAGCGTGCGCCGGATGCCAAGCGCACCTTCCGCACGCCGGTGGCATGGTTCATCGGCCCGGCGGCGGCGCTGGGCTGCATTTACCTGTTCATGAGCCTGCCGACCAGCACGCAGGTGTACTTCCTGATCTGGAACGCGATCGGGCTGGCGGTGTACTTCCTGTACAGCCGCCGCAATGCGTTGATCGGGCGGTAAGCTCTCGGTAGCGCCGGCCGTTGGCCGGCCTGCACGATGTCTGCAACCCTCAGGAGGGCCGGCCAACGGCCGGCGCTACCGCCGCATGATCCTGCGCCTGCTGCATCACCCGCAGCAGGTTGCCGCCCCAGATGCCGGCGATCTGCTGCTCGGTGTAGCCGTTGCGAAGCAGCCAGGCGGTGATCTTCGGCAGTTCGCTGACGTCCTGCAGGTCGGCCAGGCCGCCACCTCCATCCCAGTCCAGCCCGATGCCCACATGCTCGGGCCCCACCACGGCCAACAGGTGCTCGAGGTGGGCGAACAGATCATCGAGCGTGGCCTTGCGCAGCGGCAGGCGCTGGTCGATCTCCGCCAGGCCCTGCTTCAACGCCTCGCCCTGGGCCATGCTCAGGTCGTCGTACTCGGCACCGATCTGCTTCATCAGGGCCGCTTCGGCCTGGGTGCGCGCATCGTTCTTGCCGGTGGGGATCAGATAGCCGCCATACGCGTTCACCTGGATTACGCCGCCGGCCTTGGCCAACAGCTTCAACCGCGTATCGTCGAGGTTGCGCGGATGGTTGTAGATCGCCTTGGACGCGCTGTGCGACAGCACGAACGGCACCGGCATGCGCTGGATCAGGTCGTCGAACACCGCGTCCGACGCGTGCGACTGGTCGATCACGATGCCCAGCCGCACCGCCTCATCCACCAGCGCCTTGCCGGCCGGGCTCAGGCCCTTCCATTCGGCGCCCTTGCTGTCGGTGGCGGAATCGGCGAACTCGTTGTTGGCGAAGTGCACCGTGCTGAGCAGGCGCAGGCCGGCCAGGTGATAGAAGCTGAGCAGTGAGGGGTCATCCACCAGCGGGCTGGCGTTTTCCATGCTGATGTAGACCACGCGCTTGCCGGCGGCCTTGATGCGGGCGGCATCGGCAGGGGTCAGGGCCAGCGCGAAGGTGTCCGGATGGGCGGCGAGCATTTCGCGGATTTCCATCAACCGCAGCAGGCCGGCATCGCGGTCGTGCTGGTGTGCGGCCGGGCTGCGGTCGCCCTGGTCGGTGTAGATGGCCCAGAAGCCACCGTCCAACGCGCCCTCACGCATGCGCGGCAGATCCACCTGCGACAGCGCGTTGTGGTCGTGCCGCTGGAGGATGTCGAAGCCTTCGCGGTGGAAGTTGGCCGGCGTGTCGAGATGGCTGTCGAGGGTGAGCAGCTTGTTCTGCAGCGTGGTTGCCCGCGCCAGCTCCTGCGCGGTGAACTCGATGGCGTGGGCGGACAACGGCGCGCACAGCGCCAGCGACACCAGCAGGGAAAGACTGCGCAACGTCATGACGCCTCTCTTTTTGTTGGGACCGCGCCTTGCGTGGCGCGGTTTCGATCCGGGTCCGCGAAGCCACGCAGGGCCTGGCTCTACCGCGGGTCACATGCGCCGGGCAGCGCCCGGGTCATGCATGCCGGGCAGAGCCCGGCGCTACGTCAATCCAATACGCGGCAGAACACGGCCTTGAGGTAACGCGATTCCTGCACGTGGGCCATGAACGGGTGGTCCGGGCCGGCACCGGCGACCTTGAGGATCTGGATGGTGCGGCCGGAGTAGAACGCCGCACGGCGCAACATGTCCAGGAACTGGTCCTCGGCGACCAGGCCGGTGCACGAGAACGTGGCGAACAGCCCACCGGGCTTGACCACGCCCAGCGCCAGCTTGTTCATGTCCAGGTACTTCTTCAGCGCGCTGATGACCTGGTCGCGGTCGCGGGTCATCTTGGCCGGGTCCAGGATCACCACGTCGTACTTCTCGCCGCGGTTGGCCGCGTCGCGCAGCCACGGGAAGACGTCGGACTGGATGTACTTCGGGCGCACGTTGTTGAGGCGCGAGTTGCCCTTGGCGATGTTGATCACGTCTTCATCGATATCGATGCCGACCACTTCCGACGCGCCGCGCACGGCGGCGTACACCGCAAAGCCACCGGTGTTGCAGCACAGGTCGAGCACGCTCTTGCCTTCGACCTGCTGGCTGAGCCACTCGCGGTTCTCGCGCTGGTCGGCGAAGAAGCCGGTCTTGTGCGCGCCGGCCGGGTCGGCGCGGAACTTCACGCCGTACTCGGTGATCACCGACGCTTCGGTGGTGGTGTTGCCGTGGAAATCGAAACTTTCCTGCTTCTGCACGTGTTCGTCGGCGAAGCTGTGGAAACGGCAGCCCGGGAACTGCTCGCGCAGCGCCTCGTAGATCCATTCGCGGTGGCGGAACATGCCGGCGGCGAAGAATTCGACCACCACCAGGTCCGCATAGCGGTCCACCACCAGGCCGGACAGGCCGTCGCCTTCGCTGTGGACCACGCGCCAGGCGTCGGACACGGCGTCCAGCTTGAGCACGTCACGGCGCAGCGACACCGCCTGGGCGATCTTGCGCGAGAACCAGCCCGCGTCCACCGGGACGCTCTGATCGGTTTCCAGGATACGGACGGCAATGCGCGAATGGCCATTGTAGAAACCGCGACCGATCCACTCCCCGTCCACGCCAACCACGTCGACGATGGCGCCGGGCTTGGGCCGGACGACGGGCTTTTCGACCAGTTTCTGGAAGATCCACGGGTGGCTGGAGCGCCAGGCGTTCTTGAGGCGGACTACGGGAGTGGGGACGTTATTCATGCGCCTATTGTAGACGGGCACCGGCCCGGCCCGGCAGGCGGCCTATTTGACGCCGGCCGGTTCACCCCGCAGAATCGGCCCCAGAAGGGGAGTAGCTCCCAGACGTTGTCGCCGTCAATTCGAGCCCGCAGGCTCCGGTGCAACGGCAGTCCCACCCGGTGGGATTGCGAGCGAGACCTTCGCCGTATGGCGAAGCTCTGTCCCCGGATCCCCTCTGATCCTCCGTTGCAGATCCTCGCCGTCCGGCTTGAGGCATTTCTTTTATCCAACGGAAAAACCCATGCAGACGATCGGTAATTTGTGGTTGTGGGGCGGCTTCGGCGCGGTGGTGATCATCGCGCTGCTGGTCGACCTGGTATTGATGCGCCACGGCGGCCCGCACAAGGTCACCTTCAAGGAAGCCCTGTGGTGGTCCATTGGCTGGGTCGTGCTGGCGCTGGCCTTCAACGGCGGCCTCTGGTACTACCTGAACGAAACCGCCGGCCAGGTGGTGGCCAACAAGGTGGGCCTGGAGTTCCTGACCGGTTACCTGGTAGAGAAGGCGCTGGCGGTCGACAACATCTTCGTGTTCCTGATGATCATGGGCTACTTCGCGGTGCCCGAGGAACAGCGCCAAAAGGTGCTTATCATCGGCATCCTGGGCGCGATCGTGCTGCGTACGATCATGATCTTCGCCGGCAGCGTGCTGCTGACCAAGTTCCATTGGCTGCTCTACGTGTTCGGCGCGTTCCTGCTCTTCACCGGTTGGAAGATGTGGTTCTCGGCCGGCCAGGAGCCGGATCTGGAGACCAACCCTGCCCTGCGCTGGATGCGCAAGCACCTGCGCCTGCTGCCCGATTACGCCGGCAATGCCATGAGCGTCATGCGCGACGGCAAGCGCTGGTACACCCCGCTGTTCGTGGTGCTGATCCTGATTGCCGTCACCGACGTGATCTTCGCGGTGGACAGCATCCCGGCGATCTTCGCCATCACCACCGACCCGTTCATCGTGCTGACCTCGAACGTGTTCGCGGTGCTGGGCCTGCGCGCCATGTTCTTCCTGCTGGCCGGCATGGCCGACCGCTTCCACCTGCTGCCGTACGGCCTGGCCCTGGTGCTGGCGTTCATCGGCATCAAGATGATGCTGATCGACATCTTCAAGATCCCCACCCCGATCTCGCTGGGCGTGGTGGCCCTGATCATCGCCGCCACGGTGGTGCTGAGCCTGAAGAACCCGCCGAAAGAAGGCGGTCACGCCTGACCTGCATGCCGTCGGCGGGATTGTCCCGCCGGCGGCACTACTCTCTCCCGCCGCGTTGCCCTTGTGTTCAGGCTGACGCGACGCAATCCCTTTGGGTATGAACGCCAACCTGCCCCTGCCTGCCGGCGAGCCGCCGGTCTCCCCCCGCAACGACCGTGGTCGTGTGATGCGGGCGTTCAACCTGAGCCTGGCCTTCGTGCTGGTGCTGGTGGCGGTGTTCTCCGCCCAAGGGCATTTCGACTGGCGGCCCTGGGCCGTCGCGCCGCTGGACAAGACCGGCCTGCTCGGCATCCTGGGCGCGCCGCTGCTGCACGGTTCGGTCCAGCATCTGGGCGCGAACAGCATTGCCCTGCTCATCCTCGGCACCCTGGCCGGCAGCGTGTATCCCAAGGCCACGCTGCGCGCGCTGCCGCTGCTGTGGATCGGTTCGGGTCTGGGCGCGTGGCTGCTGGGCGATATCGGCAGCCACCATCTGGGCGCCAGCGGCATCACCCACGGGCTGATGTTCCTGGTGTTCGTGCTTGGCCTGCTGCGCCGCGATCGCCCGGCGATTGCCGCCGGCCTGATCGCCTTCCTGTTCTACGGCAGCATGCTGATCACCATCCTTCCGCACGAACCGGGCGTGTCCTGGCAGTCGCACATGGGTGGCGCGTTGGGCGGCATCGTCAGCGCGTTGCTGTTCCGCCTGTCCGACCCGATGGCCCCGCGCAAGCGTTACAGCTGGGAGGACGAGGACGAAGAGGGCTATGACACGCAGCGCGACGGCGACCTGGAGCCGCCCTCACCCACCCGCGTGCCGGTGCTGTGGCAGCCGCGCGAGGGGCATGACTTCGTGGTGTTGCCGTTCCGCAGGCCTGACGAACGTTGATCCATCGCGCGGACACGCATGGCGTGTCTCTACGCGGCCGTAGCGACACGCCATGCGTGTCCCACGTATCGCCTGGACCCGAGGCCAAACCGGCAACCCCCATCAACGCTGACCCGGTAGCGCCGGCCATTGGCCGGCCACTGCATCAATTGCCGGCAGTCGCCGCCCCGTCGCCATCCACCGCCCTGCGCCCCAGCGCCGGATCATCGGTGAAGAACGCATCGATCCCCGTCGCCAGGTAGGCACGCATCTCCGCCACCGACCCCTCCGCATTGCGCGCATTGGCCTCACCCTTGCGGAACTCGGCGGCCTGGAACGGGTTTTCCGGGCGGAAGGTATACGGCACCACCATGAGGCCGGCCGCATGCGCGTCGCGCACCAGCGTGGTCGGCGTGCCCAGGCGCCCGTTGGCATCCAGCGGAATCACCATGCGCAGGCTCGGCCCGATGCCGTCGGCATACCCGGCAATCTGGTCCAGCCCGGCCGGGGTGATCATGTCGGCGTAGCGCTGGCTGCCCTTGGCGGCAAGTACGTCGCCCGGCTGCTGCTTGGGGTCGCCCAGCAGCTGCAGCAGGCGGATGTTGCTGTCGCGGCCCAGCTTGTTGCGCAGGTAACGCAGGTTGCCAACCTCGAAGGACTGGATCGTCACCGGGGCCACCTTGGTATACGGGTTGGCCTGCAGGGCCTTGACCAGCGCGTCTTCCATCGGCAGCCCGATGCCCTTGAAGTAGGTGCCGTGCTTGATCTCCGGCACCAGGCCGATGCCGCGGTTGGCGCGACCGGCCTGCTGGACGAGGAAGGCGATGATCTCGTCCAGCGTGGCGATGCGGAATTGGCCATCGAAGCCCGTGCTGCGCAGCTGCGGCAGGCGCTCGCGTGCATAGAGGGTCTTCAGCTCGGCCACGGTGAAGTCTTCGGTGAACCAGCCTTCGACGCGCTCGCCATCAATGGTCTTGGTGGTCTTGCGGCTGGCGAACTCGGGATGGGCGGCGACGTCGGTGGTGCCCCCGATCTCGTTCTCGTGGCGCGACACCATCACACCGTCCTTGGTCATCACCAGGTCCGGCTCGATGTAGTCGGCACCATCGGCAATGGCCTGGGCGTAGGACGCCAGGGTGTGCTCGGGCAGCAGCGCGCTGGCGCCGCGATGGCCATACACCGCCGCCTTGCGCGGCGCGGGAGAGGTGGATTCGGCGCTCATGGCCACCGATGGTGCCACGGCCAGCGACAACAGCAAGGCACTACCCCACAACGACTTCGACACTGCAAACCCCTGTTGGTACGTCGGCCCGCGCCAACGCGGCGGGGGCGTGGAATGAACGCGCGTATTGTGGTGGCGCGGTGTTACAGCGGCAAGAAACGGAGGCCGGTGTCACAGTCTTTGAGGTAACGGCATCGGCAGGCGGAAAGCCTGGACACGCATGGCGTGTCCCTCGCATCACTTGCCGATACAGAAGCTCGAGAAGATCCTGCCCAGCAGATCGTCGGCGCTCATCCGCCCGGTTATCTCGCCCAGCGCTTCGTGCGCCAGCCGCAGCTCCTCGGCCGCCAGCTCCAGATGCTCGTGCACCAGCTCCGCTTCGGCGCGCTCGGCATGGTCGATCGTCAGGCTGATGGCCTCCACGTGGCGGGCGCGGGCGGAGAACTCGCCCTCCACGCTGTCGCCAGCACTGCCGCTGGCCAGTTCGCGCAGGCGGGTGTGCAGCAGGTCCAGGCCCTGGCCGGTGGCGGCGGAGACATGCACCACGTTGGCGTCGATGTCGGCCGGCAGGGTCTCCAGCAGGTCGCTCTTGTTGTGGATCCACAGCTGCTGCGGTACGTCGGCAATCGCGTCGGCCACCGCCGCGTGGCCGGCCTGCGGGTCGCGCGCGTCCAGCACGATGATCGCCAGGTCGGTGCGCTGCATCTCGGCGCGGGCGCGGCGCATGCCCTCGCGTTCGATGGCGTCGCCGCCGTCGCGAAGGCCGGCGGTGTCGACCAGGGTCAGCTCCAGCCCGTCGATGCGGATGGTTTCGCGCAGGGTGTCGCGGGTGGTGCCGGCGATGTCGGTGACGATGGCCCGTTCGCTGCCCGCCAGCGCATTGAGCAGGGAGCTCTTGCCGGCATTGGGCGGTCCGACCAGCACGGCGTGCAGGCCGTCGCGCAGCCTGCGCCCGCGTTCGGCATCCGCGCGCAGCGTCACCAGCGCGCGCAGCACCTCGCCCAGGCCCAGCCGTACCTGCTCGCCGCCGAGGGTGTCGAGCGGCTCGTCGGCGAAGTCGATGGCCGCCTCCACGTGGATGCGCAGCCGCACCAGCTGCTCACCGGCAGCGTCCACGCGGCGCGAGAACACCCCGTCGAGCGAACGGCGCGCGGCGCGCGCGGCGCGGGTATCGCTGGCGGCGATCAGGTCGGCGATGGCCTCGGCCTGGGCCAGGTCGAGCTTGCCGTTGAGGAAGGCGCGCTCGCTGAACTCGCCGGGGCGCGCCTGCCGCGCCCCCAGTGCGATGCAGCGCGCGACCAGCTGCTGCAGGACCACCGGGCTGCCGTGGCCCTGCAGTTCCACCACGTCTTCGCCGGTAAAGCTGCGCGGATTCGGGAAGTACAAGGCGATGCCGTCATCCAGCACCTCGCCGGCGGCATCGCGGAAGCGCGCGTAGTGCGCGTGCCGCGGCTGCAGCGGCGGGCAGCCCAGCGCGGTGGCGATGCGCAGTGCCTGCGGGCCGGAGACCCGCAGCATGCCCACCCCACCGGCACCGGGCGCAGTGGCGATGGCGACGATGGTGTCAGCCGAGGCGTTCATGGCTCAGAGCTTCTCCAGCTGCGCGCGGGCCTGGGCGGCGCCGCTACCCTGCGGCTGCAACGCCAGGTAGGTGGTGTAGGCCTGCTTCGCCTTGGCGGTGTTGCCCGCGTGGAAATAGGCATCGCCCAGGTTGAGGTGGGCCACCGCACGCGAGGGATCGATCTTCAGGGTGTTCTCCAGCCAGCGCGCTGCTTCGGCATAGCGCTGCTGGCGGTAGTAGACGAACCCGAGGTTGTTGGCGGCCTGGGCGAAGTCCGGGCGCAGCTTCAGCGCTTCGGTGAACTGCGCCGCAGCGGCGTCGTAGCGCTTCTCGCGGTACAGCTGCAGGCCGCGGTCGTTGGCCTGCTGGGCGCGCTGGCGGTCGGAGGTCGGCACCGCCGCCGGCACCACCAGCGTGCTCTTGCCGCCCTGCAGGTCGGCCACGGTCACCGGCGCCTCGCCCGGCGGCTTGGCGTCCTGCGCCGCATCCACCCGGTTGTTGAGCGCGATCGCATCGGCCGACAGCTGGCGGGTATCGGCGTTGAGGTATTCCTGGCTGTCGGGCACCTGGAACACGAACTCGCCGCCCTGCGAACCGGGCAGGCTGCCGAACGCGGGGGTCTGCTGCGACACGGCCGAGACCGCCGGCGCCACATACGCGGCCAGCTCGGTACCGGTGATCAGGCCGTCGCCATTGAGGTCGCCCTTGCCGGCCAGTGCCTGCAGCAGCACCCAGGTGAACACCGAGTGGCCGTTCGGGCCGCTGTCGGCCACCTGCTGGTCGCTGCCGCCGGCGGTGAGCATCTGCCGCGCACTGCGCTTGGCATTCTCACGCAGGAACGCGGACGAGGACGGACCGCCGCGGGTGAGGCCCAGGCCGCTGTAGCAGGCGTCCATGACGAACATCACGTGCTTGGCCTGCATGCTTTCGGCGATGTTCTGGATGTCGGTCATCGCGATCGCGTCGGTGGCGAACTCGTTCGGGTCCGAATCCACCGGGATGATGTAGCCCAGGTCGCGGCCCGAGGCCAGCCGGCGGGTGGCGCCATGCCCGGCGAAGAACACGAACACGCGGTCGTTGCGGCCGGTGCGGTCATCGGCCAGCCGGTCGTGGAACGCGGCCAGGATGTTGTTGCGGGTGGCCTGCTTGTCCTTCAGCACGATCACCTGCGAGGACGGGAACTTGAACTGCCCGGTGAGCGTGTCGGCAATGGCCTGCGCATCGTGGCTGGCGTACTCCAGCCGCGGCCACTTGGCGTACTCGTCGATGCCGATCACGATCGCCCACGACTTCTCATAGCCGGTGGTCACCGTGGCTTCGCTGGCGGCGGCGCTACGCGGGCGGCTCACGGTGAATTCGCGGCCGTTCCAGCCGGCGAACTGGTAGCCCTCGGCGATCAGGCGGTCCAGGATCTGCGGCAGCGCCTTCACCGCACGGTCGTGGATGTCGTGGAACAGGATGATGCCGCGCTGCTCCTTCTGCACCTGGTCGAGCACGCGCTGCACGATCGATTCCGGCACCGGGTCGGCCCAGTCCATGGAATCGATGTTCCACATGATCGACTTCAGCCCTGCTTCGTTGAGCAGCTGCAGGCCTTCGGCATTGCGCGCGCCATACGGGAAGCGGAACAGCGGGGCGCGGCGCTTGTCCACGTCCTTCAGCAGCGTGTCGGTAACCAGCACCTGCTCGCGGAGCGCATCGCCGGTGGTGCGCGACAGCTGCGCGTGGGTCAGGCTGTGGTTGCCCACCGCGTAGCCCTGCTCCATCAGGTTGCGGCTGATGCCGGCCAACGGACCCAGCTTGACGCTGCCATCGGGGTGCACCTCGCCCAGGTTGCGGCCCACTTCGAAGAACACGCCGGGCACGTCGTAGCGCTTGAGGATCGCCACCACTTCGTCGGTATAGGCCTTGTGCGGGCCGTCGTCGAAGCTCAGCACCACGGTCTTGGGCGGCAGGTCGCGGCCGAAGACCTCGCGGTCGCTGTCCTTCATCGACATCGGGTAGGGCTCGATTACGCCGTAGTCGCGCAGGATCGCGTCGCGGGTGTACTGCTTGCGCAGGTGGGCGATGTAGTCGTCCCACTTCTCGCGCTTGAGGGTGATCGCGCGCGTCCGCTCGAAGCGGCTGAAGATGCGGGTGATTTCCTGGTTGTAGTTGCGCTCGATCTCATCCAGCGCCTCCAGGTCTTCGCCGACGCGCTGATGCAGTTTCACCGCCGGCAGCGAGGAATCGGTGCCGATGCGGTCGTGCAGGTCGCGCAGTACTTCGCGGAAGGCCAGGCGGTCGGCGTCGTACAGCTCCGGCGCCGATTCGATGTAGTCCAGCACCGTGCCCAGGGTGGTGAAGCGTTGCGGTGCACTGCCGGTGAGCAGCGTGTTGAAGAGCGCGGCGATGGCCTGGCGTTGTTCCAGGCCGTCGTGGAACAGCTGCTGGCCGATGCGGCTCGAGGTGGCACGGTCCGCAGGGGTTTGCTGCGCCTCGTCGGCCAGCAGCACGATGATGCGGCGATGGCCATCGAGCTGCTTCTGCAGCGCGGTAAGCAGCGGGGCGGCGGCGGGATCGGCAGCGGCAGCCGCCTGGGCGCTCGGCTGGGTGGGCGTCTTCGGCGCGGCGGGGTCGTTGTTGCCGCAGCTGGCGACGGCCAGGGTGAGCAGCAGGGTGGAGGACAGGCGGACCAACGACGACGCACGGGGCATGGGGGGCTCGGGGGTGAAGCGGGTGGGGGCTGGTGGGGATTGTATCGCTGGCAAAGAAAAACCCGCCGGGGGGCGGGTTTTTCGAGGGGCAGTCGGTGATGCCCGTTACTTCTTCTTGGCGGGGGTCGGGGTCGCCGGGAGCGGCTCGCCGCCGTGGCGCTTGGTCATCCACCACTGCTGCAGCAGACCCAGGCTGCCGTTGACCACCCAGTACAGGACCAGGCCGGACGGCATGAAGGCCATCATGACGCCGAAGATCAGCGGCATCATCTGCATCATCTTGGCCTGCATCGGGTCCATGCCCGGTGCCGGGGTCAGCTTCTGCGTGGCCCACATCACTGCCATGTTGATCACCGGCAGGATGAAGTACGGGTCGCGTGCGGTCAGGTCCTGGATCCAGCCCAGCCACGGGGCCTGGCGCAGTTCCACCGACTCGACCAGCACCCAGTACAGCGCGAAGAAGATCGGCATCTGGATGAGGATCGGCAGGCAGCCGCCCATCGGATTGATCTTCTCCTTCTTGTACAGCTCCATCATCGCGGTCTGGAACTTCTGGCGGTCATCGCCATAGCGTTCCTTCAGCTGCGCGATGCGCGGCTGGAAGCGACGCATCTTGGCGCCGCTCTTGTACTGCACCGCCGACAGCGGGTACAGCACCAGCTTCAGCAGCACCACCAGGCCGACGATGGCCCAGCCCCAGTTGTTGACGACCTTGTGGACCTGGTTCAACACCCAGAACAGGCCCTGGCCGATCACGGCCATGATCGAGAAGCGGCTGTAGTCGACCACGCGGTCCAGGCCGGGCACGTCTTCCTTGGCGATCTGGTTGACCAGCTTCGGGCCGACCCACAGGCGCGCTTCGCTGCTCACCTGCTGGCCCGGGGCCACGGTGAACGCCGGGCCGGTGGCCTGGATCTGGTCGCGGCCGTCATGCTGGCTCAGCGCGTAGTTCGCCGCCTGGTCCTTCTGCGGGATCCACGCGGTGAAGAAATGGTGCTGCAGCATGGCCACCCAGCCACCGGTGACCTGCTGGTTGACCGGGCCGTCGTCCAGGTAGTCCTTGAAGGCGCGGCGCTGGTACTTCTTCTCGGCATCGAACCAGGTCGCGCCGTTGAAGCTGAAGGAGTCCGGGTTGGTCATGCTGCGCGACAGGATGGTCGGCGTGCGGTCCAGCGTGCGGTAGACGTAGCCGCTCCACGGCGTGGTGCCGGCATTGATGACCTCGTCCTTGACCTTCACCGCGTACTCGTTGCGGTTGACGGTGAAGGTGCGGCGGATGCTCACGCCGTTCGGGCCATTCCAGATGAACGGGATCTGCAGCTCGTTCTGGCCCTTGGCCAGCACGAAGTCCTTGGCGTCACCGACCAGCGTGAAGCCATTGGCTTCCGGCACCGGCATGCTCTTGTCCTGGCTGGTCCAGCCGGTCACCGCGCGGTACGGATGGGTCGGCTCTTCGGTCAGCAGGCGCACCGGCGGGCTGCCGTCGGCCTTGGTCTGCGGGAACTGGAGCAGCTCGGCGTCCAGCACCGTGCCGCCATCCAGCACCAGGCGCAGCACGTCGGTGGTGATGGTCACGCGCTGCGCGCCGGCCTGGGCCTGCGCCGTCGTCTGGGTCGCCGGGGTGCTGCCCGGGGCATTCGGCACATTGGCGCCGGGCACGGTGCCTGCCGCACCCGGGACGCTGCCCTGGGTCTGGGCGGCCACGGGCGCCGTGGGCGTCGGCGCGGCGGTGTCGCGGCCCCACTGCATCCACAGCAGAACGGCCACCATCAGCCAGGCAACAATCAGGAAAACGCGGGTCTGGTTCATCAGCGTGCTGGCTCGACGTGGCCGGCAGCAGGTGCCGGCTCGGACTGGGAATGGGGTGCAACCCCGGGCGGCGGCATTGTGCCGTCCGCGCCCGGCATGGGCAATGTGCCCAACCGGCGAAGCAGGCGTTCGAAGGCCTGCCGGATCTCGGTATTGCTTGCGGTACGCGCGGCACTACGGGCGACGACGACATAATCGCCGGCACTCAGCCACGGCCGTAGATGGCGTGTGGCATCGCGCAGCACACGCTTGACTCGGTTGCGACCCACGGCTCGGGGGTCGACTTTGCGCGAAACGGCAAGACCCAGCCTGGCTGGCGTGTCGCTCTTCAGCCAGTGCAGGGTCATCAGCGGTTCGGACACACGGCGGGCGCCGTTGAAGACCGTTGTATATTCGGCACGCGTACGAACACGCGCAGAGCGAGGGAATCGCTTGCGCGGGTCGGAACTGCTCACAGTCAGGATTGCGTCTGCCGCGGGAAGCGGCATTGCAATCAAGCGCTCAGGACTTTACGGCCCTTGGCGCGGCGACGCGACAGGATCTTGCGGCCGTCAGCGGTCTTCATACGGGCACGGAAGCCATGGTCGCGCTTACGCTTGAGGTTGCTGGGTTGGAAAGTGCGCTTGGTGGCCATGCGGGCCTCTATATGAAGGGGACGGAAAGAACCGGAAATTCTATAGACCTACCCCGGGTCGCGTCAAGCCTGTGTCACTACGGGATTTCACCGGGCTGTGCAATAGCTGTGGATCATTTTGTGAATAACTTTGGGACAACCATTCCCGGACCCCCGCGTCGGTGGTAGTCTGCGCCATCCATTCTTTCCCCTTCCGGCCTTCGGTGCGGCGGTTTCCCACGCCTGTACGCTGGCCCCAGACGATTATTGCCGATGGATGCCTGGTCCCGTTGTCTCGAACGCCTTGAAGCGGAGTTCCCGCCCGAGGACGTTCACACCTGGTTGAAACCGCTGCAGGCTGATCTGCGCGCGGACTGCCTGGTGCTTTATGCGCCAAACGCCTTCATCGTCGACCAGGTGCGCGAGCTGTACCTGCCGCGCATCAAGGAACTGTGGGCGCATTTCGCCGGTTTCGGCGACGTATTTCTTGAAATCGGCTCGCGCCCGCGGGCCGTGGAGGCGCAGATTGCGCCGAATTCGGCCCCGTTTGCGCCGGCCGCCGTGGCCGAGCCGCTGGTGCCGTTCGCCGGCAACCTGGATTCGCACTACACCTTCGCCAACTTCGTGGAAGGCCGCAGCAACCAGCTGGGTCTGGCCGCGGCGTTCCAGGCGGCCCAGAAGCCGGGCGACCGTTCGCACAATCCGCTGCTGCTGTACGGCGGCACCGGCCTGGGCAAGACCCATCTGATGTTCGCGGCCGGCAATGCCATGCGCCAGGCCAATCCGGCCGCCAAGGTGCTGTACCTGCGCTCGGAACAGTTCTTCAGCGCCATGATCCGTGCGTTGCAGGAAAAGAGCATGGACCAGTTCAAGCGCCAGTTTCAGCAGGTGGACGCGCTGCTGATCGATGACATCCAGTTCTTCGCCGGCAAGGACCGAACCCAGGAAGAGTTCTTCCACACGTTCAATGCCCTGTTCGACGGCAAGCAGCAGATCATCCTCACCTGCGACCGCTACCCGCGCGAAGTCGAAGGGCTGGAAGCGCGGCTCAAGTCGCGGTTGGCCTGGGGCCTGTCGGTGGCCATCGAGCCGCCGGACTTCGAGACCCGCGCCGCAATCGTGCTGGCCAAGGCGCGCGAACGGGGTGCCGAGATTCCCGACGATGTGGCGTTTCTGATTGCCAAGAAGATGCGCTCCAATGTCCGCGACCTCGAGGGTGCGCTGAATACGTTGACCGCGCGCGCCAATTTCACCGGCCGCGCGATCACCACCGAATTCGCCCAGGAAACCCTGCGCGACCTGCTGCGTGCCCAGCAGCAGGCGATCAGCATTCCCAACATCCAGAAGACCGTTGCCGACTACTACGGGCTGCAGATGAAAGATCTGCTGTCCAAGCGCCGGACCCGCTCGTTGGCCCGTCCGCGCCAGGTCGCCATGGCGCTGACCAAGGAACTGACCGAGCACAGCCTGCCCGAGATCGGCGATGCCTTCGCTGGTCGCGACCACACCACGGTGCTGCACGCGTGCCGGCAGATCCGGACGCTGATGGAGACCGACGGCAAGTTGCGGGAAGACTGGGACAAGTTGATCCGTAAGTTGAGTGAGTGAGGTTGAGCGAATGATGCATGCACGCCGCAGAGGCGTCATCGCATAAAACGGTGCAAAATCCGGGTACAAGCGAGGGAGATGCTGTGGATAAAAACGACGTCGGAGTGACGACGAAAATTATCCACAGGCTTCCCCACCCCTTGGGGGGTAGTAGTGCAGAGGGTTTCAAGGCAGAAATTGCCTTTATTTACAAATACTTAGATGTGTTTTCCCGCAATTCTGGCTCTACCATCACCACCAAGCTTTTGATTTATTCCACATCTTTTTAAAGCATAGGGGCACGGAACCACATGCGTTTCACACTGCAGCGCGAAGCCTTTCTCAAGCCGTTGGCACAAGTCGTCAACGTGGTCGAACGCCGCCAGACCTTGCCGGTTCTGGCTAATTTCCTGGTCCAGGTCCAGAACGGCCAGCTTTCGCTGACCGGTACGGACCTGGAAGTGGAAATGGTGTCGCGGATCGCGGTGGAAGATGCCCAAGACGGCGAAACCACCATCCCGGCCCGGAAACTGTTCGAGATCATCCGTGCCCTGCCCGATGGCAGCCGGATCACCGTCTCGCAGAGCGGCGACAAGATCACCGTGCAGGCCGGTCGTAGCCGTTTCACCCTGGCAACGCTGCCGGCCAATGACTTCCCGTCGGTAGACGAGGTCGAAGCCACCGAACGCGTGGCCATCGGCGAGGCAACCCTGAAGGAACTGATCGAACGCACCGCGTTTGCGATGGCCCAGCAGGACGTGCGCTACTACCTCAACGGCCTGTTGTTCGATCTGCGCGGCGATGCGCTGCGCACCGTTGCCACCGACGGCCACCGTCTGGCGCTGTGCGAAACCGAGCTGGAGAAGACCAGTGGCGCCAAGCGCCAGATCATCGTGCCGCGCAAGGGCGTGACCGAGTTGCAGCGCCTGCTGGAAAGCGGCGATCGCGAGATCGAGCTGGAAGTTGGCCGCAGCCACGTTCGGGTCAAGCGCGACGATGTGACCTTCACCTCCAAGCTGATCGATGGTCGTTTCCCGGATTACGAGGCGGTGATTCCGATTGGTGCCGACCGCGAAGTGAAGGTCGACCGCGAGGCGCTGCGTGCTTCGCTGCAGCGTGCCGCGATCCTGTCCAACGAGAAGTACCGCGGTATCCGCGTGGAAGTCTCGCCGGGTAACCTCAAGATCAGCGCGCACAACCCGGAGCAGGAAGAGGCCCAGGAAGAGATCGAGGCGGACACCACCGTCAGCGACCTGGCCATCGGCTTCAACGTGAACTACCTGCTGGACGCGCTGTCTGCCCTGCGCGATGAGCACGTAGTGATCCAGCTGCGCGATTCGAACTCCTCGGCCCTGGTTCGTGAAGCCAGCAGCGAGAAGTCGCGTCATGTGGTCATGCCGCTGCGGCTCTGACCTGATCTGGTTCCACGTGGAACGTGATCTGGAAAACCCGGCCTGAACGCCGGGTTTTTTTTATGGTTCCACGTGGAGCATTGGATGGGTTGGCGTTGGGATCCGTAGAGCCACGCCATGCGTGGCTGCTCTCCGTTCTTGCCTCTTGCACACCTGACGAACGGCTTCGGCAGGTCTAAACGTCGGACGGAGTGCGGGTCACCGATGTCGATCCGATCCTGGACGGTTGTGCCGCGCTTCGCGCGGTGTCCAGCCATGGGCAGGACCTACGAGCTGCTACGTGCCCATCTGGATTTGGGTGAATCGACACCTGGAAACCAGGCCGCGGTTGCTTCCTGCTTTTGGCTCCCCGCTTGGCCCCGGATCACAGCTCTAAGCTTTTAAAAACTGTATATAAATCTAAAGCTAGGTGGTGGTGGTAGGGCTAGATTTGGTTGAAAAGTACCTTAAGTTGTTGAAAATATTGATTTATATGGGGTCGAAACCCCCTGTAGAAAGGCCCTTGAGCCTGGGGTTGAACCTGTGGATATCTTTCATGGGTCTCCCTAGCCTCTTTTTTATCCACAGACTGCACATAGGTTGTGCATAAGTCATACATGCCCCCTGTGGACAGTGAAATAACAGGTCGTCGTTTTCTTTGAAATCTGTAGAGGCCCAGCCTTGGCACGGATTCAGATTTCAAAGAATCAGACTCCTCGGCTGCCGCGAAGAACAGCTCCCCCGGGAAAACCGCGCAATTTTCTTGAAATCTGCAGGACCGCAGGCCTGCCCTGCGCGCAGATTTGAAGGAATTCAGACCTGTTGCGAAGGGGGCGCTCTCTCCACGTGGAACCGTTCTGCGGCATTCCACCGCCTGTACGAGGGACTCGGCAGTGGGGCTACCAGATCACGGGGATGCAGTAAGCTGATCGACTGACTCCCACGCCCACCGCCTTCCCTGGCGTCGATCGATCTGCATGCACATCCGCCGCCTGTCCCTTCACCAGATCCGCCGCTTTGACCACGTGGAACTGGCCCCGCAACCGGGAATCAACCTGATCACCGGGGATAACGGGGCCGGGAAAACCAGCGTGCTGGAGGCCTTGCACGTCATGGCCTATGGGCGCAGCTTCCGCGGGCGGGTCCGCGACGGCCTGGTCCGCCAGGGGGCCGATGCACTGGAGGTGTTTGTGGAGTGGGACGAACAGCGCGCAGGCGCCGACACCTCCACGCGGCGCAAGGCCGGCCTGCGTCACAGCGGCCAGGACTGGAAGGGCCGGCTGGACGGCGAAGATGTGGCCCAGCTTGGCAATCTCTGCGCGGCGTTGGCGGTGGTGACCTTCGAGCCGGGCAGCCATGCGCTGGTCAGCGGCGGCGGAGAACCGCGCCGCCGGTTCCTGGATTGGGGGTTGTTCCACGTGGAACCAGACTTCCTGGGACTCTGGCGGCGCTATTCGCGCGCCCTCAAGCAACGTAATGCGCTGCTCAAGCAGGGCGGGCATCCCCACGCCCTGGATGCCTGGGACCACGAACTCGCCGAGGCCGGCGAGCCGTTGAACAGCCGCCGCCAGCACTACCTCGAGCGTCTACAGGACCGCACCGTGGTGCTGGCCCAGGAGTTGGCGCCCACACTGGGCATCCAATCGCTGACACTGAGCCCGGGCTGGCGCAAACAGGAGCTGTCGCTGGCCGATGCCCTTCTGCTGGCGCGGGAACGCGACCGCCAGGCCGGGTACACCTCGGTAGGGCCACACCGGGCCGACTGGAGTGTGGGCTTCGCCGCCATTCCGGGGCGCGACGCCCTCTCGCGCGGTCAGGCGAAGCTCACCGCCCTCGCCTGCCTGCTGGCCCAGGCCGAGGACTACGCCGAACAACGCGGCGAATGGCCGGTGATCGCCCTGGACGACATCGCCTCCGAGCTGGACCGCAGCCATCAAGGCCGTGTTCTGGACCGCCTGCGCAACGGGCCGGCCCAGATATTCATCACCGCAACAGAGACCCCTACGGCGCTGATCGACCGCACCGACATCACCCGGTTCCACGTGGAACATGGGCAGGTCCAGCTTGTGCCATAGTGCCGCAGGGCCCGACGCGCCCGGCTGGTATAATTGCTGTTGCAACCCCTTATCCATCGGTGCCCCGCCCTACGGCGGCGGCCCGAACTGCGGAGCCTATGGCAAGCGCAATGACTGAAGAACAGAACACCCCGGCAACGAGCGGCAACTACGACGCCAACAGCATCACCGCCCTGGAAGGCCTGGAGGCGGTCCGCAAGCGTCCTGGCATGTACATCGGTGATGTCCATGACGGCACCGGTCTGCACCACATGGTGTTCGAGGTTGTCGACAACTCCATCGACGAGGCCCTGGCCGGCCACGCCGACCACGTCGCGGTCACCATCCATGCCGATGGCTCGGTGTCGGTGTCCGACAACGGCCGTGGTATTCCGACCGGAAAGCACGAGCAGATGAGCGGCAAGCTCGGCCGCGACGTGTCCGCCGCCGAAGTCGTGATGACGGTCCTGCATGCCGGTGGCAAGTTCGACGACAACAGCTACAAGGTTTCCGGCGGCCTGCACGGCGTCGGCGTCAGCGTGGTCAACGCGCTGTCGCAGAAGCTGACGCTGGACATCTTCCAGAGCGGTTTCCACTTCCACCAGGAATACGCCGACGGCGCCGCCGTGGTTCCGCTCCAGCAGGTTGAAGCCAGCACCAAGCGCGGTACCACCCTGCGCTTCTGGCCGTCGGTGAAGGCATTCCACGACAACGTCGAGTTCCACTACGACATCCTGGCCCGCCGCCTGCGTGAGCTCTCGTTCCTCAACTCCGGCGTCAAGATCGTCCTCAGCGACGAGCGCGGCGACGGCCGTCGCGATGACTTCCACTACGAAGGCGGCATCCGCAGCTTCGTGGAGCATCTGGCGCAGCTGAAGACCCCGCTGCACCCGAACGTCATCTCGGTCACCGGCGAATCCAACGGCATCACCGTGGATGTGGCGCTGCAGTGGACCGATTCCTACCAGGAAACGATGTACTGCTTCACCAACAACATTCCGCAGAAGGACGGCGGTACCCACCTCGCCGGTTTCCGCGGCGCGTTGACCCGTGTGCTCAACAATTACATCGAACAGAACGGCATCGCCAAGCAGGCCAAGATCAACCTGACCGGCGATGACATGCGCGAAGGCATGATCGCCGTGCTGTCGGTGAAGGTGCCGGACCCGAGCTTCTCCAGCCAGACCAAGGAAAAGCTGGTCAGCTCGGACGTGCGCCCGGCCGTGGAGAGCGCGTTCGGCCAGCGCCTGGAAGAGTTCCTGCAGGAAAACCCGAACGAAGCCAAGGCCATCGCCGGCAAGATCGTCGACGCCGCGCGTGCGCGCGAAGCGGCGCGCAAGGCCCGCGACCTGACCCGCCGCAAGGGTGCGCTGGATATCGCCGGCCTGCCCGGCAAGCTGGCCGACTGCCAGGAAAAGGACCCCGCACTGTCCGAGCTGTTCATCGTCGAGGGTGACTCGGCAGGTGGCTCGGCCAAGCAGGGCCGCAACCGCAAGAACCAGGCCGTGCTGCCGCTGCGCGGCAAGATCCTCAACGTGGAACGCGCCCGCTTCGACCGCATGCTCGCCTCGGACCAGGTCGGTACGCTGATCACCGCACTGGGTACCGGCATCGGCCGCGACGAATACAACCCGGACAAGCTGCGCTACCACCGCATCATCATCATGACCGACGCCGACGTCGACGGCGCGCATATCCGCACGCTGCTGTTGACGTTCTTCTACCGGCAGATGCCGGAGCTGATCGAGCGCGGCCACGTCTACATCGGCCTGCCGCCGCTGTACAAGATCAAGCAGGGCAAGCAGGAGTTGTACCTGAAGGACGACCCCGCGCTGGACGCCTACCTGGCCAGCAACGCGGTGGAAAATGCCTCGCTGATTCCGGCCGACAATGAGCCGGCCATCGAAGGTGTCGCGCTGGAGAAGCTGCTGCTCGCCTACGCCTCGGCGCAGGAATCGATCGGCCGCAACACCCATCGCTACGATCGCCAGCTGCTCGAAGCCCTGGTCGATTTCACCCCGATGGACCTGGAACACCTGCGCAAGGCCGGTGCCGATGAAGGCCTGGCCGCACTGGCGACCCGCCTCAACCGGGGCAGCCTGGGCTCGCCGCGCTTCAGCCTGGAACTGCAGGAACCCACCGACCAGCGCCCGGCCGCCGTGCTGGTCACGCGCCGCCACATGGGCGAAGAGCTGGTCCAGGTGCTGCCGTTGTCGGCCTTCGAAACCGGCGAACTGCGTGCCCTGCACCAGTCCTCGCTGCTGCTGCATGGCCTGGTTCGCGACGGTGCCAAGATCGTGCGCGGTGCCAAGTCTGGCGAGATCTCCAGCTTCTCCGAGGCGCGCAACTGGCTGCTGGACGAAGCCAAGAAGGGTCGCCAGATCCAGCGCTTCAAGGGCCTGGGTGAAATGAATCCGGAGCAGCTGTGGGACACCACCGTGAACCCCGATACGCGCCGCCTGCTGCAGGTGCGGATCGAAGACGCGGTGGCTGCCGACCAGATCTTCAGCACCCTGATGGGCGATGTGGTGGAACCGCGCCGCGACTTCATCGAAGACAACGCGCTGCGGGTTGCCAACCTGGATATCTGACACAATCGGCACAAGGCCGGCCGGTTGCGACCTGCAACCGGCCCGGCCGCCGCCTATTGCTGCCAGGAACCCGATGTCCGCTACTGCCCCGGCGTCCGCTACGCCTCCGCTGCCGCCTGTCTTGCCGCAGCCTCCCCCGCGAAAGCCCGGCTCCCCGCTGGCGGGTTTCCTGATCGATTTCGGCCTCGCCGCCCTCGCCCTGCTGGCGCTGAGCATGCTCGGTGGCCTGTTCTGGGGCCTGTACCGCGCGGTGGTCGTGGCGCGCCAAGGGGGCGTCAGCCTCGATGAAGGCCTGGTCCAGCAGGTGGGCCAACCCGGTGCCCTCGCGCAGATCCTGATGGCCTTGTTCGCCACGGGCGGCGCAGCACTGCTGTTGTACTTCCTGCGCCGGCGTGCCGATGGCCCCGAGCGCACCGCCTCATTGCAGGCCGCGCGTCGGCCGTCCACCTGGGGCTGGACCCTGGTCGTCGCCGCTGGCGTGGTGATCGGCAGCAACCTCATCGCGTGGCTGGCCAAGCAGGGCGGCGTTGAACCGGTACCCACCAACCTGGCGTTGATGGAGCAGGCCCAGGCCCGCTTCCCCTGGTTCCTGGCGCTGTTCGCGGTCGTATTGGCACCGGCCTACGAAGAACTGCTGTTCCGCCGCGTACTGTTCGGCCGCCTGCTGCAGGCCGGCCGCCCCTGGCTGGGCATGCTGCTCAGCAGCCTTGCCTTTGCTCTGGTGCACGAAGTGCCTGGCACGAGCGCCAACGGCCCGTGGGAAATTGCCCAGCTGTGGCTGGTCTATGGCGGCATGGGCGCCGCCTTCGCCTGGCTGTACCAGCGTACCGGCACCTTGTGGGCGCCGATCGTCGCGCATGGGCTGAACAATGCCATCGCGCTGGGCGCGCTGATGTTCCTGGGCATGCACTGACCGCGTCGGCTTGACGAAACCTTACATCCACCCCCGCCACACTGCGGACATGAACACGGGAGTCCCCGCCTTGAAACCCTTGTTGCTTGGGCTTGCCATCACGCTGCTGGTCAGCGCCTGCGCCACCACCACCTCGCCCACCGGGCGCCGGCAGATGGTGGGCGGCGTATCGCAGGCAGAACTGGATCAATTGGGCGCGCAGGCCTTCGCGGAGACCAAGCAGAAAGAAAAGGTCAGCACCGATGGCCGTCAGAACGGCTATGTGCAGTGCGTGGTGAATGCGCTGGTCGCGCAGCTGCCGCCTCAGTACCGTGGCGTACGGTGGGAGACCGCCGTGTTCGTCGACCCCGAGCCGAATGCGTTCGCCCTGCCCGGCGGCAAGGTGGGCGTCAACACCGGCATCTTCACCGTGGCCAAGAACCAGGACCAGCTGGCCGCCGTGATCGGGCATGAAATCGGCCACGTCATTTCGCGCCACCACGAGGAACGCCTGACCCGCCAGATGGGCACGCAGACCGGTCTGGCCGTGCTCGGCGCGCTGGCCGGTGCCGCTTATGGCGAGGGCGCGGCCAGCACCGTCAACCAGCTCGGCGGTGCGGGCGCCCAGGCCGCGTTCCTGCTGCCGGGGTCGCGCACCCAGGAAAGCGAGGCCGACGTGGTCGGGCAGCGGCTGATGGCCGACGCCGGCTTCGATCCGGCCCAGGCGGTCAATCTGTGGCAGAACATGATGGCCGCCAGCGGCGGTCGTTCGCCGCAGTGGCTGTCCACCCACCCCGATCCAGCCAACCGGATCCGGGAACTGCAGCGCGATGCCCCGGCCCTGAGCGGCGTGTTCCAGCAGGCCCAGGCCGCCGGGCGGCGTCCGAAGTGCGGGTAATACGACTAAAGGATGCTGTATTGCAGCATCGGAAACGATTTCTCACGCCATCGGTTTCTGATACGTTTGGCGGCTCAGATTTTTCTGACAGTCCGTTTTGACCCCGCCGCGGCGGTTCGATCGAGGTGAAAGATGATTTTCAGCAACCACAAGCAAGCCCTGCTTACCGTTCTCATCGCGACCGCCATCGGTGGCGTCATGGTTACCGACGCTGTCGCCCAAAGCCGCTCCGCCGACCGCAACAGCGATCGTCGTGGTGGCAAGCAGTCCTCGGCCAAGGCTGAGGCGCTGTACCCGCAGGCAACCCGTGCAGAGCCGGACATCAAGGCCTCGCCGAAGCTGGGCAAGCAGTTGCAGAAAATGATCGACAGCTACAACGAGCAGAAGCTCCCGGAAACCCGCGCGCTGGCCGACGAGATCCTGGCCAACAGCGCCGCCAACGCCTACGACAAGTCGCTTGCCGCGCAGCTGGCTGCCCAGGCCGCCTACCAGACCGACGACAACGCCGCCGCCAAGAAGTACCTGCAGCAGGTGCTGGACCTGGGTGGCCTGGACAACAACGGCCACTTCCAGTCGATGGTGATGCTGGCCCAGCTGCAGATCCAGGACGACGAGACGGCCGTTGGCCTGGCGACCCTGGACAAGTACTTCGCTGAAAGCAAGTCGACCAAGCCGGAAGAGCTGATCATCAAGGGCCAGGCCCTGTACCAGCTGGAGCGCTACCAGGACGCCATCCCGGTGCTGAAGCAGGCCATCGCCGGCGCCGGCGCCGACGCCAAGGACAACTGGCGCCAGCTGCTGATGGCTGCCATGTCCGAAGCCGGCCAGACCGGTGAAGCCGTTGCGGAAGCCGAAGCGATTGCCAAGCGCAATCCGGACGACAAGAAGGCCCAGATGAACCTGGCCAGTATGTACATGCAGGCCGACCAGATGGACAAGGCCGCCGGGATCATGGACACCCTGTACAAGTCCGGCAAGCTGACCGACGAGCGCGAATACAAGCAGCTCTACTCGATCTACGCGAACACCGAGAACAAGGAAAAGGAAGTCATCACCGTCATCAACGACGGGCTGCAGAAGGGCATCCTGAAGCCGGACTACCAGGTCTACCTGGCCCTGGCCCAGGCGTACTACTACTCCGACCCTCAGCAGGCCGACAAGGCGATCGAAGCGTGGCAGAAGGCCGCCCCGCTTTCCAAGGACGGTGAAACCTACTTGAACCTGGCACGCGTATTGCATGCCGAAGGTCGCATCCCGGAGGCCAAAACGGCTGCCCAGCAGGCGCTGGCGAAGGGTGTGAAGAACCAGGCAGATGCCAAGAAAATCATCAACCTGAAGTAAGTAGGAATAACGCCTGAACGCCTGCGACATTCATGCGCAGGCGCTCAGGATTGGTATAAGCTTGGAGGTTCCTGCGGTGTCATGCACCGCTGATCATGGGCTACCTGTCCCCGGGTACCCGGCCCCACTAATGAGCTCTTGGCGCATGACGGAACAACTAGTCGTTCACAGGTACGAACAACGCGATGACACCGGCCTCAGCTGGCCGCGCATCGTGGGTATCGCCTTTGTAATCGCATTGCATCTCGCCGCCCTGATGCTGCTTCTGATCCCCGCCGTGGCCCCCAAGGCCGCTACGGAGAAGGAACGCAACATCATGGTGACCCTGGTCGACGCTCCGCCGCCGCCCCCACCGCCGCCGCCGCCGCCGCCGCCGACTGAAACGCCGCCGCCGCCGGTCAAGAACCTGTCGCCGCCGAAGCCCTCGCCGGTGCCACCGCCGCCGCAGGCGCCGGTGATCGACGTGCCGGAACCGCGTCCGAACGACATCGTTACGCCGCCGTCTCCGCCGAGTCCGCCGCAGCCGCCGAGTTCCATCGAGGCCAGCGTCGACATCTCGTCGAAGAACATGAACCCCCCGCGTTACCCGCCGGCCGCATTCCGCGCAGGTATCCAGGGTGAAGTCATCCTGATCATTGATGTCGATGCCAATGGCAACGTCACCAATGTGTCGGTCGAAAAGTCCAGCCGTAACCGTGACCTCGACCGCGCCGCGATGGAAGCAGCTCGCAAGTGGAGCTTCCGTTCTGCGGAGTCGGGCGGGAAGAAGGTCGCAGGTCGCGTTCGCGTCCCGGTCAACTTTGCGCTGAACTGACAGTGGTGGGTGGCCCGCCGGCCACCGCCCTGCCGGTTATTTACTAGCAACACCATTCATCACCACACACAACAAAGGTAAGCGTCATGCTGCAGGAACTCTTCATCGCCGCTGCTGCCGGGGGCAACTCTGGGAACGCCCTCTCGCAGATGGGCTTCGAACACCTTCTCCACGAAATGACCACCAAGCCGGGTGATTTCGCGGTCTCCTGGGTCGTGCTGCTGACCCTGGTCGTCATGTCGGCCATGTCCTGGTACTGGACTGTCATCAACATCTTCCGTGCTACCCGCCTGAAGAGCGCTGCCGACAAGGTCGTGAGCCTGTTCTGGGATACCCCGAACGCGCAGGACGCCATCCGTGCGATGGAAGAACAGCCGGCATCCGAGCCGTTCTCGAAGATCGCTCTGGACGCTGCCCAGGCAGCTGCCCACCACCAGCGTGCCGAAGGCGGCGCAACCGGTGGCCTGGGTGAGAACCTGAGCCGTTCGGAGTTCGTCGACCGCGCCCTGCGTCAGGCCGTGACCCGCGAAAGCAACAACCTGCAGTCGGGCATGACCCTGCTGGCCACCGTCGGCGCAACCGCTCCGTTCGTGGGTCTGCTCGGTACCGTGTGGGGCATCTACGGCGCGCTGATCAAGATCGGTGCAACCGGTTCCGCCTCGATCGACGCCGTTGCCGGCCCGGTGGGTGAAGCCCTGATCATGACCGCCATCGGTCTGTTCGTGGCAATCCCGGCCGTGTTCGCCTTCAACTTCTTCAGCAAGATCAACAGCGCCACGATCAGCAAGTTCGATACGTTCGCTCACGACCTGCACGACTTCTTCGCCACCGGTTCGCGCGTCCGCTAATTGCGACGCGCTGTACCCAGCGAGAACGTAGTCAACACGATCTAGACGGAGCCCGTTATGGCTTTCAGTAGTGGTAACAGCGGCGGCCCCATGGCCGACATCAACGTTACGCCCCTCGTGGACGTGATGCTGGTGCTGCTGATCATCTTCATCATCACGGCGCCCCTGATGTCCCACAAGGTCAAGGTCGACCTGCCCGAGGCGAACCTGGTGCAGAAGCCGGAAGATGCGGCTGATCGCAAGGGTCCCATCACCCTGGCGGTGAAGGAAGACGGCTCGATTTACTGGAACGACGAAGAGATCGACAAGCAGACTCTCGAGTCGCGCCTGGCGACCGCCGCCCAGCAGACCCCCCAGCCCCCGCTCAATCTGCGTGGTGACCGCACCACCAAGATGCGTGTCATCAACGAGATGACCAAGATTGCGCAGGAGCAGGGCATGCTCGACGTTGGCTTCGTTGCCACCAAAGAGAAGGGGCAATAAGCCATGGCATTCAGTAGTGGTGGTGGCAAAGGCCCCATGGCCGACATCAACGTCACGCCCCTCGTGGACGTGATGCTGGTGCTGTTGATCATCTTCATCGTTACCGCGCCGATCATGACGTACCCGATCGCCGTGGACCTGCCGCAGCGCGTGCTCAACCCACCGCCGCAGCTGGTCGAACCGCCGCCGCCGATTGAGCTGCGGATCGACGCCAGCAACCAGGTGACCTGGAACAACAGCCCGATCGCTACGGGCGAACTCCAGCAGCGCATGGAGCAGGAAGTGCAGCGTGACCCGACCAACCAGCCGGAACTGCACATCGACGCCAGCCCGGACTCCGAGTACGACGTGATGGCCAAGGTTCTGGCCGCCGCGAAGAACGCGCAGATGAAGAAGATCGGGTTCCAGCAGCAGTAATACGCAAGACCCAAGTCATGACGCGACTGGAAAGCGCCCCTGGAAACAGGGGCGCTTTTTTTGTTGCCGTTTCACACCCTTGACATCACCGGGCTTCCGTCCGACGATAACAGCGCGCAAGCAACATATAGCCGAGCTATTGCGCATCCCACCTGGTCACCAGGTCCCGGCCGGTCCGGGCATAACCAAGGGAATCGGACTCACGGAGCCTCGCCCAGCACTGCTGGCCGGGGCTTTCGTCTTTCAGGGGCTCAGTGCTTCCAGCACCTCCGCGAACCGCTGCGGATCGGGTTCGTCGCTCTTGTGCGCCCTCCCCCGCAGCACCTCTCCCAGCAGGAGGTTGAACGAGTAGCGGCCTTTGCCGGGGTGCCGCTTGCCAGGATCGAGCGGATACGCCGATTGAACCAGCAGCAGCACGCTGTTCGCACCGTGTCGGGTCCAGCGCTTGAGGTTGAAGAACACGCCGTAGCGCTCTCCATTGTCCAACTCCACGGCGACGTAATTGTCCGCGGAAGCGCGTTCACAGGATTGCCGTCCCTCGGCGACACTGCGAATGATCTGTGGAAGTCGCCGGGATAGTGCATAGCGCGCATGATCGAACGCGCGCGACTCCCGATTGTCCGAGATTGTGTCGTCATCGACGCCTCGGCGCTGCACGGAGAAGCAGTGGAGCCCGAAGCCCACGTGTAGAACCTCATCCCGGGCGGGGTGTCCCTTCCCTGCTGCAAGCAGGCAGTGCATCCGGAACGGATGCAGGTGATTGAGGCGAAATACCCGTCCCTGCTTATCCCTGTGTGGCATCCAGCGAATGAGTCCGCCTGCCCAGTTGACCGCCATCCCGTGCTCCGTCGACCCTGCCCAGCGGAAAGAGAGTCGCGGCATAGCCGCCAACACTGCAAGGCTAAAAAAGTCATCGCATGCGCCGGACACGCGCGTCCGGCTATCATCCGCGCATGCTCGCCACCTACCCCGCGCTCGCCGACTGGCTCCACTGGCTGGATGCCATTCCGCACCTGCGCCCGCTGCTCATCGCCGCCTACGTGCTGTACCTGCTGTGGCTGACCGGCTGGATCATGCTGCAGAAGCGCGAACCGGTGGCCACGCTCAGCTGGATCCTGTCGCTGGCCGCCCTGCCCTACCTGGGCCTCTTCATCTACTACCTGCTCGGCCCGCAGAAGGTGAAGCGGCAGCGGCTGCGCCGCGGTCGCGCCCGTTCCGGCATGGAGCACTACAGCAGCGTGTGCCCGCCCGATGCCGACTGCACCGAGCTGGCCAAGATCGCCCAGGCCACCACCGGCCTGGCACCCAGCTCGGCCACCGAGGTCGAATGGCTGGTGGATGGCGCCCAGACCTATGCGGCCCTGATCGCCGCCGTGGCCGAGGCCCGCGACCACCTACATGTGGAGTACTACATCTTCAACCCCGACCATGCCGGCACCGCCCTGCGCGACGCGCTGGTCGAGCGTGCCCGCGCGGGCGTGCGCGTGCGCCTGCTGCTCGATGCGGTGGGCTCTTCGGGCATCCGCAAGCGCTTCCTGCAGCCCTTGCTCGACGCCGGTGGCGAGGTCGCGTGGTTCCATCCGCGCCAGCTGCTCAAGCCGTTCAAGCGGCCGTGGTTGAACATGCGCACCCACCGCAAGCTGGTCGTGATCGATGGCCGGGTCGCCTTCACCGGTGGAATCAACATCACCGACGAAGAGGATGAGAGCCGCAACCCGGACGCCTACCGCGACCTGCACATGCGGCTGAAGGGCCATGTCGTGCGCAGCCTGCAGCTGGTGTTCGTCGAAGACTGGATCTATGCCACCGGTGAGCCGAAGGAACGCTTCGCCATCGCCCAGTTGTGGCCGAACGACGTGCCCAGCCGCCAGGAAGGTCCCATCAATGCCCAGGTACTCGTCTCCGGGCCCGATTCCTCCTGGGAGACCATCCACCGCCTGCAGGTGGCGGCCATCCATGAAGCGCGCGAGCGGGTCTGGCTCGTTACCCCCTACTTCGTGCCGGGCGAGGCCGCGCGCATGGCGCTGACCTCCGCCGCGTTGGGCGGGCTGGACGTGCGCCTGCTGGTGCCCAAGCTGAGCGACTCCTGGTTCGTCACCCAGGCCGCGCGTTCCTACTTCGACGAGCTGCTGCAGGCCGGGGTCAAGATCTACGAGTACGGCCCGCGCATGCTGCACACCAAGGCATTCATTGCCGACAACGACGTCTGCATCGCCGGCAGCGCCAACTTCGACCACCGCAGTTTCCGCCTCAACTTCGAGCTGTCGATGATGATCACCAGCGCCGACCGCGTGGCGGCGTTGGAAACGATCCTGGCCGCCGAGTTTGCCGCCGCCACCCCGGTGCGCAATGACCGCAAGCGGTCCCTGTGGCTGCACCGTGTTCCGGAGGCATTCGCCCGCCTGGCCTCCCCGCTGCTGTAACCCCGGCCACGTGGAACCAGTACGGGTGCCGGCGCTACACTGGGCCGGTCAACACGGGGAGTAATGACAATGTATTGGCTGTTCCTGTTGCTGGCCATCGGCTGCTTCGCCTTCGCCATCAAAACAACGTCCACCGGCATCATGCTGCTCTCGCTGCTGGGCGCGTTGCTGTTCTTCCTCGCCTGGGTGCGGGGGCGCTACGTGGCCGGGTTCGGCGACGCACAGAGCGGCATGCAAGGCGACATCCACAGCGTCATCGACCCCACCGAACTGCGCCGGCTGCGCGAGCAGGCCCAGGCCTGCCGCGACGCCGAGCGCGACGAGACCGATACTCCGTAAGCCCATGACCCAGCTCAGCGTCAACGTGAACAAGATCGCCGTCCTGCGCAACTCGCGTGGCGGCAGCGACCCGGACGTCCTGCAGGCCGCACGCGCCTGCCTGGACGCCGGCGCGCACGGCATCACCGTGCACCCGCGCCCAGACCGCCGGCATATCCACGCCGAGGACGTCATTGCGCTGTCGGCGCTGACCCGCGCACGCGGCGTCGAATTCAACATCGAAGGCAACCCCTTCGCGCCCCCGCGTGAGGGCTATCCCGGCCTGTTGCCGCTGTGCGCGCAGACCCGCCCGGCCCAGGCCACCCTGGTGCCGGACAGCGACGGCCAGCTCACCTCGGACCACGGGTTCGACTTCGGCCGCGACGCCGAGCGCCTGCGCCCGTTGATCGCCGAACTGAAGTCGTACGGCTGCCGGGTCAGCCTGTTCGTGGATGCCGGCAATCCGGACCTGGAACAGGCAGCCGCCATCGGCGCCGACCGCATCGAGCTCTACACCGGTCCGTACGCGGAAGCGCATGCGGCAGGCGACGCCACCGTCATGCTCGCCCTGTTCGCCGACGCGGCCCGCCGTGCCCAAGCGGCCGGCCTCGGCGTCAATGCCGGCCATGACCTGTCCCAGGAAAACCTCCGTGATTTCCTGCAAACGGTGCCGAACGTCCTTGAAGTGTCCATCGGCCACGCCCTGATCAGCGAGGCCCTCTACGCCGGCCTGGACACCACCGTAAAGGGCTACCTCGCGCTGCTCTAAGCAACGCAGCCGGAACCCGCCGCCCCCGTAACGCTGCGCAATCCTGGATTCGGCAATCCCGGACCCTGACGCCTCCGAGCGCTGCGCAACCCCGTAGCGCCGGGCTCTGCCCGGCCGCTCTTCGCGGCAAAATCGCCCCACCCGTCACCCCTGTGGATAACCCTGGGGAACAAACCCAAACGATTCAGCCGAAACCGAACGGCGCCACGGATTCCGCTTCCCTACGCAGCTGTGGTTAGTAATACTACTAACCCATGCGCACCCCGACGCCCACGCCCCGCCCCCACCGAACGTCTCATTCCATGAGACGTCGCAGCGATAGCCTCTGAAGATGGGTATCGCGATCAAGGGCCGAGGCTCCACCACACACCTGGCGGGCCGCTTCGAGGTCACCGTCAGCGAAGCGGTGCACGACGGCTGGGACCCCGACGACAGCGAAGAATTCGCCGCCCCGCGCCTGCGCACCGAAGTGCGCGCCGAAACCGCGCGCAGCATCATCAGCCGCAACAAATCCCCGGACGTGGGCTTCAGCCAATCGGTCAATCCGTACCGCGGCTGCGAGCACGGCTGCTCGTACTGTTTCGCCCGTCCGTCGCACGCCTACCTCAACCTCTCGCCGGGCCTGGACTTCGAAACCAAGCTGTTCGCCAAGACCAACGCCCCGCAGTTACTGCGCAAGGAGTTCTCGCGTCCAGCCTACGTGCCGCAGCCAATCGCGCTGGGCATCAACACCGACGCCTACCAGCCGATCGAGCGCAAGCTCAAGATCACCCGCCAGCTCATCGAAGTGATGCTGGAAACCCAGCACCCGTTCTCGCTGATCACCAAGAACGCCCTCGTCGAGCGCGACATCGACCTGCTCGCACCACTGGCCGAAAAGAACCTGGTCAGCGTGCACTTCTCGGTGACCTCGCTGGACCCGCACCTGTCGGCCAAACTGGAACCACGCGCCTCCGCACCACATGCGCGCCTGCGCGCCATGCGCCGCCTGCACGAGGCCGGCATTCCGGTGGGTGTCATGGTCGCTCCGGTGATTCCCTGGATCAACGACGCCGAACTGGAAGCGGTGCTCGAAGCCGCCCACGACGCGGGTGCGTCCACTGCCGGCTACGTGCTGCTGCGCCTGCCGTTGGAAGTGGCGCCCCTGTTCCGCGACTGGCTCGACACCCACCACCCCGACCGCGCCGCGCACGTGATGAGCACCATCAACCAGCTGCGCGGCGGCAAGGATTACAACAGCGAATTCGGCACCCGCATGCGCGGCGAAGGCGTCTATGCCGATCTGTTGTCCAACCGCTTCAAGCTGGCCCGCAAGCGCATCGGCTTCAACGCGCAGAACAGTCACTGGCCGAAACTGGACTGCACGAAGTTCGTGCGTCCGCTGCCGCCGCGAGAGGATTCGCCGCAGGGCCAGCTGTTCTGAGTGGCGCACGCCGCAAATGCCGCAAAACGCGACACACCACGCGCACGACGCCCACGATACGCACGACGGGGTAGAGCGGACTGTTAGTCCGCTGCTTGCGAAGTGCAGCGGACTAACAGTCCGCTCTACCCCGTCGCGATTCGCCGCCAACTGCGGTGCCGTTTGAACGACGAGCACGCGCGCATACGGCAGGTGAAACACAAGTCTCACCGACTTCACGGCCTCGCGCGCAGCCTCAAGGCCAGCTGCATTTGCAGCATTCAATTGGAACGCACTGCCCATGAGTAGCCGAATCGAGTATCCCGAACGCGGGGTGTTGGGGCCCGACATTGCCGTCGTCACCGAAACCTCCGTCATTGAGCCTGCTCCGGAAAGCGCCGTGTCCTGGGGCGCGATCCTCGCGGGCGCCATCGCTGCCGCTGCGCTTTCGCTCGTCCTGCTGATTCTCGGTATCGGCCTGGGGCTGTCCTCGGTGTCGCCGTGGTCTTTTGACGGTGTCTCCAAGGAAACCTTCGGTTGGGGCAGCATCGTCTGGCTGACCTTTACCGCATTGGCGGCCTCCGGCCTCGGTGGTTATCTTGCCGGTCGCCTGCGCACCAAGTGGACCCGCATCCACGGCGATGAAACCTACTTCCGCGATACCGCCCACGGCTTCGTTTCCTGGGCGGTGGCCACACTGCTCACCGCCGGCCTGCTGACGTCGGCCATTGGCGGCATTCTCGGTACCGGCGTCAAGACGGTGGGTGCCGCCGCAGGCGGCGCTGCGACTACGGCCGGCGTCGCTGCCGCAGGCGCCGGTACCGCGGCCATGGGCTCGGAAGAGGGTGACCTGAACTACTGGGTGGACTCGTTCTTCCGCAACACGTCGAACCCGGCCACTGCGCCGGCAGCGATGCCGGCCGATCCTGCTGCGCCGATGAACCCTTCGCCGATGACCGCTGGCGCTGAGCCCGGCACCGTTCTCCCGCCGCCGCGCCCGATGCCGCCACAGGGCCCGAGGCCGGGTCAGGGTCCGGGTGGGGATCGTCGCGAGGTGCGCGCTGAAGTGAACCGCATCATCGTCACCAGCCTGCAGTCCGAAGGGCTGAATCCGGCGGACAAGGCGTATCTGGCGCAGGTGGTAGCCCGCGAGACCGGCATGAGCCAGGCCGAAGCAGAGGCACGCGTCACCGACATCCAGACGCGCATGCGTGCCGCCCTGGAAGAAGCCAAGAACAAGGCCAAGCAGGTAGCAGACGACGCACGCAAGGCCACGGCCTATGCCGCGCTGTGGCTGTTCATCACGCTGCTGATCGGCGCCTTCTTCGCGAGCCTGAGTGCCACGTGGGGCGGCCGTCGCCGCGACCTGTAACTCCATCATCGAACAAGGAGACTGACCATGAAGACCTTGCTGCTCTGGGCGCTTGGCGTTCCGATTCCGCTGCTGATCCTGTACGCGATCTTCTTCTAAGCGTCGCAGCCGTAGAGACCATCAGGCCGCCAATTGGCGGCCTGATGCATTCCATGCAGTACCAGCGCAGTAGACTGGTGCCGCCTGAGCCACCGCCGCGGCGGTCTCTCGCAATTGAACCCCCACAGCGCAACCGGAATGCCTTTCAATGACCAAGATCCAATGGATGCCGTCGCTACGCGGCGCACGACTCAAGACCCTCGCCCCGTTGCTGGTGGGCGTACTGGCCGCGCCAGCGGCACACGCACTCGACGCCGCGCAATGGCAGGCTGCCGCGCCTGCCATCCAGGCAGCACTGGAATGCCGGGCCAAGCCAGACACTTCCGCTGCCGCGTGGAAGGCCCTGCCCCGCGACGAAACCGGCGCACTCAAGCCGATCAAACCGCCCGTGCCGTTTGCCGTGTTCGGCCTGCCGGTACGCGAGGTGTCCATCTTCATCGACCCGGACGGCGAGATGGGCGAAAGCTACACCGCCGATCTCAGCGCCACTGCTGCCGCCGTACGCAAGGCGGCCAAGCTCAACGCGGCCGGCGGACGTACCACAACGATGGGCGAGCTCATGCTTGGCGAAGGTGGCTCAGTGCAGCTGACCTGCACGGTCGCGGGCACGTACGATGAAAACGACTATCAGGAAAACTGAGCGCGCCATTCTTCAACGCATGCTCCGGGTTACACCGGAACAGCGCGCACAGGCCCTGAACTGCGGTGACCGGTTGCAGTCAATCATCGCGAAGGTGCCGGGGCCTGCTCCAGTGCCTGCACCGCGCGTGCAGAGGCAGCGACGTCACCGCTGTGGGCAAGCAGCTCGGCCACGTGCTGCAGCTGTGCGCGGCTCAGCCCAACACGCTGGCTGGCCGCCATATGCGAGCGCAGCTGCGCTTCCACACCCGGCATGGCGGCCAGTGCACCCACCGTGGCCAGTTCGCGGCTTTGCCAGTCCAGGTTGTCGCGCTCGAAGATGTCGCCGAACAGGTGCGTCTGCAGGTACTGGTTGATGACCGGAGCGAACGCCATGACCGGTCCCGCAACCGGTGCACCGGAAATGCGGGTCTGGTTGGCCGTACCCACCGCACGCAGCGCATCGCCCACCGGAATCTCGCCGCGCGGCGGCTGCCCTGGCGCGTCTTCAATGCCCTGCGCCTTGCGCGCCTCCACCACCGCCATCAACTCACCCAACGCGTTGAGGCTCTTCGGGAAACCGGTATAGGCGTACAGCTGCACCAGAACCTCTTTGGCTTCGCTGAGCGTCAGCCCGGCATCCAGCCCGCGGTGCAGGACCGCGTTGAGTTGCGGCATGTTGCTGCTGGCAACGGCGGCGGCAATCAGCGGTATCGCCTGCTGCCGGGCTGACAGCGCACCCGTAACCGGCGCGGCAATGGCCGCAGTGGCTTCGCGATACTGCTCATCGCTGACCTGCTCCAGCCAGGTCACCGTCGATCCCTCCAGCGCGCCGGTCACCGCCAGATGCGTCATCGCGCTGTGGGGTGCCGCACCGTGCCAATGCTTCACACCTGCGGGGCATACAACCACATCGCCGGGATGGATCTGCTGCACGGGCTTGCCCCATTCCTGCGTCAAGCCAACACCGGCGGTCACCACCAGGCGTTGGCCCGCCGGATGGGTGTGCCACGCCGAGTGCGCCCCGGGCTCGAAACTGACATACGCAGCCGTCACCGGAACACGCGGGTCCGCCGGGAACAGCGGATCCACCCGTACCGTGCCGACGAAGTTGGCCTCGGCGCCCGTGAGCGACGACTGCGTTCCTGCCCGGGTGATTCTCTGCTCAGCCGCTTCGGCAGCTTCAGCCGCGCCGGCAAACGGGGCGGCAACGCTCAGTGCAAGGCCGAGCAACGCTTTGGAACCGGCGGGCGTGCGGTCGGCGGTCATTGCGCCAGCGTCCGGCCGTAGAACGTGGCCAGCTTGCCCACCGCAATGTCCACATGGCGCGGCACCCAATAGGTTTCGATATGGGTGGCGCCGTCCAGCAATGCCAGTTCCTTGTCGGTGGTGCCGGTTGCCTTGGCGAAGGCGTCTTCGGTCATGTACAGGCTGTCGGCCTTGCTGCCGGCAATCATCAGCAACGGCTGGTTGATCAGCGCGATCTGGTCGGTGGCATCGAACCGCATCAGGTCCAGCAGGCTGCTGGTGGTGTAGCGGAACGTGGAATTGGGATGGGCATGGGTTTTCCCGTAATACGCGAACCCCTCCCGGTACAGGTCGTACGGCAGCGTGGCGATCTGTTCGTCGGTGAGCTTGGCATCGCCGGTGTACTGCACCTGGCCGCCGGCGGCCTCCTGCGCGCGCGCCTCCGACGCCTGCTGCAGGCGCTGCTGGAGGGTCTGAAGCTGCGAATCCACATAGCCGTTGCGACGCACCCGGCCGGAGTTGAACATGCTGATCGTCGCCACCGCCTTGAAGCGCTTGTCGGTCTGCGCCGCCGTCAGCGAATAGCCACCACCGCCGCAGATGCCCAGCAAGCCCAGGCGCGCGCTGTCCACACCGGCATAGCGGGTGATGTAGTCGGCCATGCCGTGGATGTCTTCGATGCGCAGCGCGGGCTTGTCCACACTGCGTGGCTGGCCGCCGCTGGCGCCCTGGTAGGCGGCGTCGGCGGTAATGGTGATGTAGCCCTGCTCGGCCAGGCGCTGCGCGTATAGACCAGCCACCTGCTCCTTCACCCCGCCATTGGGGTGGGCGACCACCACGGCCGGGTACTTTTTCGCCGGGTCATAGTTGGCCGGCGTGTACACGTTGGCCGCGATCTGGATGCCATCCAGCGGGTAGGACACCGGGTGGATGTTGACCTCGCCCGGTGCATTGCGGGTGATCGCGCCGTCGTAGGCCAAGGTGTAGGGGTTGAGCGTGTAGTCGGCGGCGGCGACGTTGCCGGCGGCCAGGCCGATTGTGAGTGCCAACAGGGTGGCGTGTAGCGTGTGCTTCATTGGGGGCTCCAACGGTCCGGAATCGTCCCCGCCCGGCGCGAAGGGCGCGGAGGCGTTCGTGGGGTCAGGACTAGAAGCTAACCGTCATGGACTGATGGAAACAGCGCATCAGCTGGATATCAGTCATGCACCAACGTTATGAATTGACACGCGAAGCGGTTCCCGTCGGCGTTCGCGCCGCCTTCACTCGCGCGGTAGCATTTTTCGGACATTGAAGGAGCGGTGCAACCATCAGGGAGAGCGCGCAACCCGCCAGCAACATGACGTGAGAGTCGAATCGGGGGATTCCATGGCGCCTGTTCTTTCCGGCCTTCAGGTGCTGATGGTGGATGATCACCTCGTGGTGGCTCAGGGCGTCCAGCGCCTGCTCAGAGGCAACGTACGCAGCGTCGATGTCGTGTTCTCAGGGGAGGACCTGCTGGCCGCGATGTTGCTCGCATCGCCCGATGTGGTCGTCCTGGACATCGGCTTGCCGGGCATTTCCGGCATACAGGCGCTGGAGGCGATGCGGCTCTTTGGCTTCCTTGTCCCCGTTGTCATGCTGACCATGTATGACGATCCTGCCCTCGCGCGCAAGGCAATCGCGGCGGGTGCGAAAGGGTACGTGCTGAAGCAGGCATCGGGTGACGAGCTGCTGACGGCAATCGAACACGCCATGCGGGGCGAGATGTTCATCAGCCAGGACGTGGCGGTGGCCATGAGCTATCGCCAGAGCGCGACACGCTTCATTCCCTCCGGCGCGCAGCTGTCCGTGTTGAAGCTGGCGGAGCGTGGCCTCTCTGCCAAGCAGATTGCCGCCGAACTGGAACTCTCACGCCGGACCGTGGAATCGCACAAGTACGCGTTGATGCAGCACCTGGGCGTGAACAACACCATCCAGCTCATCTCCCGTGCGAAAGCGGAAGGTTTCATCTAGGCGCCGGGAAGACGGGCTTCACAACGCCGCGCGCGCGGGCATGAAACTGCTCCGCATGGGCTTGGAAGGCAAAAGAAACCAACCAATTTGAGCTTGTCGCGAAGAGCGCGTTAGAGGCGTGCGCTAGCGATGGACTACTTCGGCATAGCCGCGCGTTTCCGGCTTCTCGAGCTGGGCCAATTCGGCTTCAGACGGTGGGTCACGCCACAACGTTCTCAGAGTGATCTGGCCGGGGATGGCTTCGATCCGGAGATGGACGCCCACTTCGAAGCCCAGCTTGCGCAGCCAGGTGCCGCGCAGCATCACGAAGGGAATGGGGCCGTATATGTCGCGGTCTTGATCGCAGGTCTGCGGGACTGCGCGCACGTTGTGGATGTAGCGCGGAGCGTAGCGCTGCTGGTGAGTAGTGGATTCGTCTTCGTGCCGTTTGGCCGGACTGGTTTTCATGAGGTGCCTCCCACGTTGAAGGGCCCTCGCCGGTGAGGGCGAGGGCGTCGGGAGGTCAAAAACCGCAAAAGGCAGACGGCGGGCGTATTCCCACATGAGGGTGTTGTATTAGCCACCCTCCCGACATGGGGCATCCAGATATTTTGCCTTTTTGGAGTTTTTGAGCTCCGTGGACCACCATGCCGACCGATGCGGAAGAAGCGAAGTCGATTGTTTCTTTTGAACTTTCGGATCAAGTAGGCGTTGCCTACTGCTTGACGCCATCAGCCCAGCATCAACCCGAATGCTGCCCAGTTGCGTGAACTGGTTGGCATTCCTCACGCGCCCCCGTGCAGCTTCTCCGCGCTCTGGAACAGGATCCAGCTTGTCGCAATCAACTAGTTTCCGCCCTGTAGGCGATGGGCTTCGGGTACAGCTTGCGGTAGCAACCGGGGAAGCCGCCCTCCGCCTGCCGCACACCACTGCAGATGAATGGCGCCCGGGCGCAATCAGCGCTCAATGATCGCCTTGATTGCCGGGTCGGTAGAGAACACAAACCGACTCTGGAACTGATCACCGGTACGCTCGATCGCCTCAATGAATCCGTACGTTTCAGCACCAGGATCTTCTTGCAGGTGGCCAAGCCAGGTGTCGTGATCCGCTATGGATCCCGCTGTTACAGACCCTATGCAAATGCTGAGGCCGCACGAAAGATTCTCCACGGCACCGTTCGTACCCACAGCGCGCTCAAGCGCACTGCGATAGTGCTTGGCAAGATCCTGCGCCTCCATGCTCCTGCTTTCGTCGCTGCTGATTCTTCGGAGTGCTTTGGAGAAGGCGTCTTGCGATTCCACTATCTCGTCAGAGATGGCGGCCGAAATCCCAGCCTCTTCGATCAATTCAGATTCGGTGGGAAGGTAGGTCGAGTCAGCCAGTGTCCTCGATTCCAGACTGGAGCCTGACGATGGTCGTAGGGTGGATCCCTCGGCCGACGTGCGGCGGTCCGTATTCTCCACCGGACGTTGTACTGCGTGCTCGCTACCGGGGTGCACTTCATGCCGAACTCCTCCTTTGGCGTCCACTGCCTGCACCGAACACCCCACACAATGCAGCAGTGCTGCGAGAAAGGCACAGCGCGCCAGCCCCTCGAACATAACGCTTCACCTTTTCAAAAAACTCACTGTCTCGCGGCATCAACTTTGGCAATGCCACGTCCAATTGCATCAAGGCGGAGCCGTAGACATCAGCTTCCGTCAGTGAGCATCGCCGCCTGCTTCGTCAGCGCGGACAAGAGTTCAATGAGATGACCGATTCATCACTCGTACTTCTCCTAAATCCACGAAAATGTGCAGCATGTGTGCGCTATCTCAGAACGCATGGGGCTGTGGGTTGCACGCTTTGACATGGCTAATCCACGCCGCGTATTCGTTCATATTCCAGATCATGACGATGAGGGCGTACACGCCCCGGTTCACGCGCCCCCATACAGCTTCTCCGCGCTCTGGAACAGGATCCAGCTTGTCGCAATGAACTTGTCCCCGCCTTGCGGGCGGTTGCCCCGGTGGGTGTGGGTGAATGCGGTGGGGGCGATCAGCAGGCTGCCGGTGCGCGGGGCGATCTTGCGGTCCTGGAACAGGAACTCCGTTTCGCCGTCCTCGAATTCATCATTGAGATAGAGCGTCCACAGCAGGTGCCGGTGCAGGGTTTCCCCGGCCGCGTCGCGCGGGTACAGCTCGCAGTGCCAGTACGGGTAACCGCCCTCGCCCGCCGCGTACCACTGCAGGTTGATGGCGCCCGGACGCAGGCAGGTGCGGGCCAGTTCGGACAGCGCGTTGTCGTCCATGCCGGGGAAATCTTCGGCCTTCAGGCGGCGGGTGGTGCCATCGTTGTCTTGCACCTGCAACATGAGTGGGGAGATCAGCGCCTGTGGATAACGGCGTAGATAAGTCAAAACCCCGCTGAATACTGCCTGCTGCAGCTGTATTTCCACCTGGCGCCACTCGGGGCGGCCACTGATGCGCAGATCCTTGCTGTGCTTGAGTTCCGGGAACACGCCACTTCCTACTTCGCCGGGCTCCAACTGTGCGCTGGCACGCATCTGGGCCCGAATGGCGGCGCAGGTTTCAGCAGGGATGGCGTTGTGGATTACTTCTATGAAGTCAGGCTGGGTTTCGGCCGTCATGGGGTCATCCGTGGGCATTTGACCCGATGGTGACCTGTGTTGGTGCAGGTGTCACCCCGTTGCCATGTGTGGGAACGGGGGATTTTTCAGAGGTGTGGCGTGCGTCGCGGTACGGCAGCGGACCAACAGTCCGCTCTACCCAGTCGCGTGTCCCCAATTGCGTGTCGCCCCGTCGTGCCAAGCCGTCCGGGGCGGCTGGCATCAGCCCTGCGCGTCGTGCTCGCGGTGGTAGCGGGTGGCTTCGGCTACTTCATTGCGCGAGCCGAGGAACACCGGCACCCGCTGGTGCAGCTGGTCGGGCTGGATGTCCAGGATGCGCTCGCGCCCGGTGGTGGCGGCGCCGCCGGCCTGCTCCACCAGCAGCCCCATGGGATTGGCTTCATACATGAGGCGCAGCTTGCCGGCCTTGGTGGGGTCCTTCTTGTCCCACGGGTAGATGAAGATGCCGCCGCGGGTGAGGATGCGGTGCACGTCGGCCACCATGCTGGCAATCCAGCGCATGTTGAAGTTCTTGCCGCGCGCGCCTTCCTTGCCTTCCAGCAGGTCCTGCACGTAGCCCTGCATGGGCGCTTCCCAGTGGCGCTGATTGGACATGTTGATGGCGAATTCCTGTGTGTCCGCCGGAATCTGCATGTCCGGCGTGGTCAGCACGAACTCGCCCTTCTCGCGGTCCAGGGTGAAGGCATGGGTGCCGTGGCCCACGGTGAGCACCATCTGGGTGCTGGGCCCGTAGATGCAGTAGCCGGCGGCCACCTGGCTGGTGCCCGGCTGCAGGAAGCTGGCGTCGTTGGGCTGTTCGGTGCCCGGCGGGCAGCACAGCACGGAGAAGATGGTGCCGACCGAGACGTTCACGTCGATGTTGGAGCTGCCATCGAGGGGGTCGAACAGCAGCAGGAAGTCGCCGCGCGGGTAGGTGTCCGGCACGGGCTGGCAGTGGTCCATTTCCTCGGAGGCGCAGGCGGCGAGGTGGCCGCCCCAGGCGTTGGCTTCGAGCAGGATCTCGTTGCTGATCACGTCCAGCTTCTTCTGCGCTTCGCCCTGCACGTTGCCGGTGCCGGCCTCGCCCAGTACGCCACCCAGCGCGCCCTTGCTCACCGCGATGGAGATGCTGGTGCAGGCACGGGCAACAACGGCGATGAGCTGGCGCAGGTCGGCGTTGATGCGGCCGGCGTGCTGCTCTTCGATGAGGTACCGGGTAAGCGACGTACGGGACATGGAATGGCTGCCACAGACATTTGGGGGCCGTATTGTGGCCCGTTCGGCAGGGCATTACGAGGTAACCGGACACGTAACCGGTTTCATGGTGCGCGCGCGGTCTGGCCTACAGGCGTGGTCCCCACAACGAAAAACGGCCGCACTGGGCGGCCGTTGCTCGATACATCTACGCGCTGCTTCAGCCCTTGGCGATCGTCGCCACGGCCTTGGCCACGTATTCCAGGTTGCCCTGGTTCAGCGCGGCCACGCAGATGCGGCCGGTGCCGACGGCGTAGATGCCGTACTCGTCACGCAGGCGGTCCACCTGCGGGCGGGTCAGGCCCGAGTACGAGAACATGCCGGCCTGGTCGTTGATGAAGGCGTACTCCGGTGCCCCGGCGGCCACCAGCTTGTCCACCAGCCCGTGGCGCAGGGCGTGGATGCGCTCGCGCATCTCGGTGAGCTCCGCTTCCCACAGCTGGCGCAGCTCGGGGCTGGTCAGCACGCCGGCCACCAGGGCGGCGCCGTGGGTGGACGGGCTGGAGTAGATGGTGCGGATGATGCGCTTGACCTGCGACTGCACGGCCTTGGCGGCGTTCGCATCCGGGGCCACCACCGAAAGGGCGCCCACGCGCTCGCCATACAGCGAGAACGACTTGGAGTACGAGTTGGCCACCACGAAGCTGTCGATACCGGCCTCGGCGATGATGCGCATGGCGGCGCCATCTTCATCGATGCCCTTGTCGAAGCCCTGGTAGGCCATGTCGATGAACGGGAACAGCTGACGTTCCTTCAGCAGCTCGGCCACCTGCTTCCACTGCGCCACGGTGAGGTCGGCGCCGGTGGGGTTGTGGCAGCAGGCGTGCAGCAGCACCACGGTGCCCGGCTGCAGCGTGTTCAGATCGGCCAGCATCGCGGCGAAATCCACGCCGTGGGTGGTCGGGTCGAAGTAGCTGTACTCCACCACGTCAAAGCCCGCCGCACCGAACACCGCGCGGTGGTTTTCCCAGCTGGGGTTGCTGATGGCGATGGTGGCGTGCGGCAGCAGGCGGTGCAGCAGATCCGCGCCTACGCGCAGCGCGCCACTGCCGCCCACGGTCTGCGAGGTGGCCACGCGGCCGGCGGCCAGCAGCGGCGAGTCTTTGCCGAAGACCAGTTCGCGGGTGGCCTGGTTGTAGGCAGGCAGCCCGTCGATCGGCAGGTAGCCGCGCGGTTTGGCTTCATTGGCCAGCTGCTGTTCGATCTGCTTGACGGCGCGGAGCAGCGGAATGCGGCCGCTTTCGTCGTAGTAGATGCCCACGCCCAGGTTGACCTTGGTCGGACGGCTGTCGGCGTTGTACGCCTCGGTCAGGCCCAGGATCGGGTCGCCTGGGACCAGTTCCACATTTGCAAAGAAGGACACGGCGGTACTCATTCGGATGACGGAAGGGGGGAGGTGTGCGCGAAACGAGTTAATCGTAACAAAGCCGTGGCGCGGGCGCGGCAGACGCCGTCACGTCTGGATCCGTACCATTGCGTGCGGACCCCCGAATTCAGGAGAACCCCTCTGCGCCCGTTCCGTCCCACCCCGCTGGCGTGCTGCTGCGCGCTGATATCGGCCACCATGCTGCCGAACCTGGCACAGGCCCAGAATGCCGCCCCGCCGCCGCCGATTGAACGGCTGCCCACGGTTCAGGTCCAGGCGGCACGCGGGCAGCAGGTCGCTGATGTGGACCTGCCCGCCTCCATCAGCACGGTCTGGCTGGGTGATGACGCCAACGGCAACCTGGCCCAGCTCAGCGAGGCCCTGAACGGCATTCCCGGCGTGGTGGCCCGCGACCGGCAGAACCTGGCGCAGGACACCCAGCTCTCCATTCGCGGCTTCGGCGCGCGCTCTACCTTCGGCGTACGCGGGGTGCGGGTGCTGGTGGACGGGGTGCCGGCCACCATGCCCGACGGACAGGGCCAGCTCTCGCACGCCAACCTGCTCTCTGCAGAGCGGGTGGAGGTGCTGCGGGGACCGTTTTCGGCCCTGTACGGCAACTCCTCCGGCGGCGTGGTGCAGGTATGGAGCGCCGACGGCGCGGCCGGCGACCCCTGGCGGCTGCGCGTGGCCACCGGCAGCGACGCCACCCTCAGCGCGGGCGCGCAGCTGCGCGGCGAGCAGGGGCCGGTGCGCTACAACGTGGCGGCCAACCACTTCCGCACCGACGGCTGGCGCGACCATAGCGCCGCGCGGCGCGAATCGCTGAATGCGCGGTTGGGTACGGATGTCGCCGATGGCCAGCTGGAGCTGGTGCTCAATTACTTCGATTCCCCCGACGCGCAGGACCCGCTGGGTCTCACCCGCGAGCAGGTGCGCCAGGATCCGCGTCAGGCCACCGCGGTTGCCAGCCAGTACAACACCCGCAAATCGGCCCGGCAGGGACAGGCCGGGCTGGTCTTCACCCGTACCGAGGGCGCGCAGACATGGCGCGCCATGGGCTACGCCGGCCAGCGCAGCGTGGAGCAGTACCTGGCCATCCCCCCGGGCCCGCAGGCCAACCCGCTGCACGCCGGCGGAGTGATCGACCTGGACGGCGGCTACGGCGGGCTGGACGCGCGCTGGGCGTGGCAGGGGCAGTGGGCGGGGCGGCCGCTGGAGTTCGTGATCGGCGCCAATGCCGACCAGCAACAGCAGAATCGCCGCGGTTACGAGAACTTCGTGGGTGACCAGCTGGGCGTGCGCGGCGCATTGCGCCGCGACCAGCGCGACCGCGTGCGCAACGTGGACCAGTTCGCGCAGGCGTTCTGGCAGTGGGCGCCGCGCTGGTCGCTGCTGCTGGGCGCGCGCCACAGCACCGTGCGGTTCCGTTCCGACGATCGCTATGTGACCGCGAGCAACCCCGACGACAGCGGCTCGCGCAGCTACGACGCCACCACGCCGGTGGCCGGGGTGGTGTTCCACCCGAGCGACGCGTGGCGGGTGTATGCCTCGGCCGGGCGCGGGTTTGAAACGCCCACCTTCAACGAGCTGGGCTACCGCGCTGACCGGCAGGCGGGGCTGGCGCTGGATCTGTCGGCCGCACGCAGCCGCAATCTTGAACTGGGCGGCAAATGGCGGGGTAGCGGCGGGGCGGCGTTCGATGCCGCGCTGTTCCGCGCCGACACCGACGACGAGCTGGCCGTGGCCAGCAACACCTTCGGGCGCAGCACTTACCGCAACATCGGCAAGACCCGCCGCCAGGGCGCGGAGGCCAGCCTGCAGCTGCCATTGGGCACGCAGGTGCAGGCCACGCTGGCCTATACCTACGTGGAAGCCACCGTGCGCGAGCCCTACCTGGTGTGCGCCGCCAGCAACTGCGCCACGCCGAATACGCCGGTGGCGGCAGGCTCACGCCTGCCCGGGGTGCCGGAACAGCAGTGGTTCGGCCGCGTGGATTACCGGCCGGGTGAATGGGAATGGGCGGGTGAGGTGGTGGCCTCCAGCGACACGGTGGTGAACGATCTGGCGACCGACAGCGCGCCGGGCTACGCGCTTCTGAATCTGGAGGCCGCCCGCAACTGGACCACCGCGCAGGGCGCGCTGCGCGTGTTCGCGCGCATCGACAATGCGCTGGACCAGCGCTACATCGGTTCGGTGATCGTCAACGATGGCAATCAGCGCTTCTTCGAGCCGGGGCCGGACCGGCGTTACAGCGTCGGCGCGCAATGGACGTGGCGCTGACGGCGCGCGAACAGCCACGCAGGGCGTGGCTCTACCCGCAAACCTTGAACGGTCACGTAGAGCCACGCCCTGCGTGGCTGAACCACCGGACCCGCGCGACCGCCTCGCGCGCCTCGCCCATTCAGCGCGGCGGCTTGGCCGGCACAAACGGCGAGGTCGGATCGCTGGCCGGGAAGGTCTCATCCAGCGCCTCGTCCTGGTTGTCGCTGGCGTGCGCCTTGCGCTCGCTGCGCTGGTGCTCGCTTTCCTTGGTCGCCGGTGCAGGCGCGCCAGTGGGGTCCTTGCGGTCGCGGTAACCGTGCGACGAGCTGGCGGCGATGGGCAGATGATCGGCCGCGTCGCTGCTGCTGGTCTTCTCCTCCGGCGCAGGCATCCCGGCGCCGCGGTCTTCAGCGTCCTGCAGGTCATGTTTGGCGCGCTGCTCGCCGGGGACCGGGGCAGTGGCTTCGCGCAGGGGATCGCGTTGCATGGGGGTGTCTCCAGGGAGCGGTGGTGGAAGCGTACCCACCCACGGTGGATGCCTGCCGTGAAGCCCGCCCCGAAGAAACGTGGAAACCCTCAACACATCTGTCACGTCTGGCTAACGGTGGCGGGGCTATTCCTGCCTGCCCCACCGCAGGAGACGTGCCATGCCCCGCCTGGACCGCCGCGCCGCCCCCGCGCTCTTCAACGCCTACCTGCAGCCGCAACGGAGCACACGCCGGGGGCGCCACACGCGTGCCGAAGACCCGCAGGCCGTGGCGCAGGACTACCTGCAGTACATGCGCAACGATTACGAGCGCCGCCGTGCACAGGGCCGCCGCAGCTGGAAGGACCTCTACCCCGCCTACGCGTTCGCGCTGACCACGCATTACGCCGACTGGCCGCGTGGCAATGACGACGACACCGACGGTGAACTGGCCGAGCACTGGGAACAGATGCGCGGCCAGTCGCGGCTGGGTTGGCTGCAGGCCCGGGCCATCGTGGAAGACGCCTGGCTGGCGCTGGACCACATGCCCGCCGCGGCGGTGCACGGCCTGCTGCAGTAAGGCCGGCGTGCAGCCGGCCTGCACAGGGCAGACACAGGCGTTTCACGCGTGCAGCGGTACAGGTGGCGTTCCTCTTTGCACTGGAGTGGCGCCGCCATGGCCCGACCCATCTGGACCGGAACCCTGTCTTTTGGGCTGCTGAATGTGCCGGTGTCGCTGATGTCGGGCGAACGCAAGACGGACCTCAGTTTCCGCATGCTCGATTCGCGCGACCGCAAGCCGATCCGCTTCGAGCGGGTCAACGCCGACACCGGCGAGGAAGTGCCGTGGAAAGACATCGTCAAAGCCTACGAGTACGACAAGGGTAGTTATGTCGTGCTGGACGAGAGCGACATCAAATCCGCTGCGCCGGAGAGCCACGAAACGGTGGAAGTGGAAAGCTTCGTTGATGCCAGCCAGATCGACCCGCGCTACTTCGAGAAGCCCTACCTGCTGGTGCCCGGCAAGAAGGCCGAGAAAGGCTACGTGCTGCTGCGCGAAACCCTGCGCAGCACCGGCAAGGTCGGCATCGCCCGGGTTGTGGTGCGTACCCGCGAATATCTATGCGCGGTGATGCCGCACGAACATGCCTTGGTGCTGCTGATCCTGCGCTACCCGCAGGAACTGGTGGACCCGGAGGAACACAAGCTGCCCACCGGCTCGCTGGCCGAATACCGGATCAGCAGCAAGGAAACGGAGATGGCAGAAAAACTGATCGAATCGATGTCGGGCGAATGGAAGCCTGATGAGTACCACGATGAGTTTCGCGAACGCCTGCAGGCCGTGCTGACCAAGCGCATCAAGCAGAAGGGCGGCACCACCAAGGTGGAAGACGAACCGGCTGCGCCGCACGATGCCACCACCAACGTGGTGGACTTCATGTCGCTGCTGCAGAAGAGCCTGGACGCGAAGAAGCGCACCCCGGCCAAGAAGAGCGCGGCGGTGTCGAAGGTGGTGAAGAAGGCGGCGTCTGCAAAGAAGGCCGCGAAGGCGACCAGTACAACGAAGAAGGCCGCTACCAAGCCGACCAAGGCGACGAAGAAAACGACCACGCGTGCGCCTGCGCGCAAGGCGGGTTGAGCGCTCATGTCGTTGCAGGAATACCGCCGCAAACGCCGCTTTGGTGAGACCCCCGAACCCGACGACGAACGTCGTGGTGCTGCCGCGCGCCGCCCGATCTTCGTGGTGCAGCTGCATCACGCCAGCTCGCGTCACTACGACTTCCGTCTGGAAGCGGACGGCACGCTCAAGAGCTGGGCGGTGCCGAAGGGGCCCTCGCTGCGCGTAGGTGAGAAGCGGCTGGCGGTGGAGGTGGAGGATCATCCGCTCTCCTACGCCACCTTCGAGGGCGACATCCCGGAAGGCCACTACGGTGCCGGCCATGTGGACGTGTACGACCACGGCACCTGGGCCTGCGATGGCGACCCGCTGGAGGCGATTGCCGCCGGCAAGGTCGACTTCGTACTGCACGGAACAAAGCTCAAGGGTGGCTGGAAGCTGGTGCGCACCAACATGAAGGGAAAGCAGCACCAGTGGCTGTTGATCAAGCGCGATGACGAGGACGCGCGCGATGCGGATGCGGACGCGTTGCTGGAGGAAGGTGTATCACCGAAGCGCACTTCGACCACGCGTAGTGCGACCAAGCGCAACAGCACGACCCGGTCAGCAACGAAGAAACCTGGCGTGCGCAGAAACGCCGACGCGCGCTGGGCCACGCGCGCGCTGGCGCTGGAGCACGCGCGCAGCAAACCCTACCCGCACGACTTCAAGCCGCAGCTCACCGACCACCGCACCAACGCGCCCGACGGCGACGCGTGGCTACACGAAATCAAGTGGGACGGCTACCGCCTGCTGGCCGACGTGCGCGACGGCGTGGTGGCGCTGCGCTCGCGCAATGGCCTGAACTGGACCGACGACTTTCCTGAAGTAGTCCAGGCCATCGCCGCACTGCCGGTCACCGACCTGCGCCTCGACGGCGAACTGGTAGTGTTGGATGCACAGGGCCGCAGCGATTTCACCGCGTTGCAGAAGGTCATCGACGGCACCGCCAAACAGCCGCTGCGCTATGTGGTGTTCGACATGCCGGGCGTGGCCGGCGTGGATATCAGCCGCTCGCCGTTGCTGGCGCGCAAGGCACTGCTGAAGGAACTGCTGGGCGACGTGCCCGGCACATTGGCCTACAGCGATCATGTGCTGGACCACGGTCCGGCAGTGTTCGATGCCAGCGGTACTGCCGGCTTTGAAGGGATCATCAGCAAGCGCGTGGACGCGCCGTACGTCAACGCGCGCTCGCCGAGCTGGGTGAAGGTCAAGCACGAGAACACCGACGAGTTCGTGGTGGTGGGCTATACCGATCCGAAGGGGTCGCGCAGCGGCTTCGGTTCGCTGTTGATGGCCACGCCCGACAAGGGCGCGCTGCGCTACGTGGGGCGTGTGGGCACCGGGTTCGACGATGCGAAGTTGGCCGCGATGCATCGCCAGCTCAAGGCGTTGAGTACCGACAAGGCGGCTGTCGAGCTTCCTTCACACGTGCCGTTCAAAGCGAGCAGCGTGCATTGGGTCAAACCAACACTGGTGGCCGAAGTCGCGTTCCGTGGCTGGGCAAAGGAAGGGTTGCTGCGCCAGGCGAGCTTCAAGCGGCTGCGTGAGGACAAGACAGCCACCGATCTGGGCGCGGCATCACCAGGCAAGGCCGCGAAGCCGACGAAGGTGGCTGCCAAAACGAAAGCGTCGGATCACCCAGCGGATTGGGTGAACATCTCCCACCCCGAACGCGTGGTGTTCGCCAAGGCCAAGCTCACCAAGGGCGACGTGGCGGAGTACTACCGCCAGATGGCACGCTGGATCCTGCCCGAAGTGGCGCGGCGCCCGCTGTCGCTACTGCGTTGCCCCGACGGCGTGGACAAGCAGTGCTTCTTCCAGAAGCACCATGGCACCGGCCTGGGCGACGCGGTGAAGGCCATTCCCCTGGAGCAGAAGAGCGGCCGCGAGGACTATCTCTACATCGAGGACATGGAAGGCCTGCTGCAGCTGGTGCAGATGAACACGCTGGAGCTGCACCCCTGGGGGGCGACGGTGGCCGACCCCGAGCATCCGGACCGGCTGGTGTTCGATCTGGACCCGGGCGAAGGGGTCAGCTGGACCACCATCAAGGCGGCGGCGCGGGAGGTGCGGGCCCGCCTGCAGGAGGTCGGGTTGGAAAGCTTCGTGCGCCTGTCCGGCGGCAAGGGCGTGCATGTGGTGGTGCCGCTGCAGCCGAAGGCGGACTGGGCGCAGGCCAAGGACTTCTGCGAATCGTTTGCGCAGGCGATGGCCGAACACGCACCGGAGCGTTACGTGGCCACCATGAGCAAGGCCAAGCGCACCGGGGTGATCTTCATTGATTGGTTGCGCAATGCGCGCGGCGCCACCAGCGTGTGTTCGTGGTCGATACGGGCGCGCCCCGCCGCTGGCGTGGCAGTACCGCTGCGGTGGGAGGAGTTGGGGCGGATCACTGCCGCCGATGCGTTTCCGTTGCCAAAGGCGCTGCAGCGGGCGCAGAGGTTGAAGCAGGACCCTTGGGAAGGGATCGATCAGGTAAAGCAGGTATTGCCTACGTTGTGATGGGGTGGCCGATTACCGTGCTCAGCCACGCATGGCGTGGCTCTACGGTATAAATATGGCGTGGCTACGGGAAAAATAGCGCACCGCGGTAGAGCCACGCCATGCGTGGCTGAGCGTAGATTCACCGCGGCCGATACCGCGCGCCCAGCCAGATCCCGATCGCCTGGCAAGGCAACGACACCACCAGCGTGATCGCAAACCAGAACGGGTAATCACTGCCCATATCGAACGCGGCATACCCCGACGCGGCGGCAATCAACACCCACACCACACCCCCATGCACATACGGCCACACCGGCGCATAGCGCGCGGCGAACGCGGTGGCGGCCACGCCGCCCATGATGGTCCAGGCCAGGTCCCACGCCAGGCGCCCCTCGCCCTGACCCAGCCCCAGCCACGGCGCGATCCAGCCGCCCGCGCCGGCCACCATGCCCAGCACGAACATCGCCACCACCACACAGAGCACGGAGAGCACGACGGTCTTGGCGGTGGACAACGTGGACATGGGCGCGCTCCAGCGACAGGATGGCACCCATTATGGCCCTCCCCACGCTCAGGCGAGGCCGGCCGCCTGCAGCGCGGCAAACTCCTCGTCGGTGAACAACCGCGAGCGCACCAGGAAGCGCACGCCCTCGCCGTTCTCCAGCGAGAACATGCCGCCGCGCCCGGGCACCACGTCGATGATGAGCTGGGTGTGCTTCCAGTAATCGAACTGCGGGGCGCTGATGAAGAACGGCGCCCCGCCGATGTGACCCAGCTGCACGTCGCGGTCGCCGACAATGAAGTCGCCTTCGGCAAAGCACATGGGCGAGGAGCCGTCGCAGCAGCCGCCGGACTGGTGAAACAGCAGCGGGCCGTGGCGGGCGCGCAGCGTGTCGATGAGGTGCAGGGCCGCCAGTGTGGCGGTGACCTGCGGCGGGGTGTCCGTCATGATGGAAGTCCGTGAGGGCCAGCCAACAGGGGAACCCGAGAATGGCGGCCGCGCCTGCGGGAGAGGGAAACAGGCGCGACCGCCGGGGGCTCAGGCGTTGAGGTCGAGCACCACGCGGCCTTCGATCTTGCCGGCGTGCATGCGCGCGAAGATGTCGTTGATGTTCTCCAGGGCGTCGGTGCTCACCGTGGCGGCGACCTTGCCCTGTTCGGCGAACTCCAGCGATTCCTGCAGGTCCAGCCGCGAGCCGACGATCGAGCCGCGTACGGTGATGCCATTGAGCACCATGCCGAAGATGTCCAGCGGGAACTGGCCCGGGGGCAAGCCATTGAGCGCGACCGTGCCGCCCCGCCGCACCATGCCCATCGCCTGTTCGAAGGCCTTCGGCGACACGGCGGTGACCAGCGCACCATGGGCCCCGCCGATTTCCTTCTTCAGGAAGGCGGCCGGGTCGGTGTTGCGTGCGTTCACCGTCACCGTGGCGCCCAGCCGCTGCGCCAGTGCCAGCTTGTCGTCGTCGATATCCACTGCGGCCACGTTCAGGCCCATCGCCTTGGCGTACTGCACGGCCATGTGCCCCAAGCCGCCGACGCCGGAGATCACCACCCACTGGCCGGGCTTGGTGTCGGTCATCTTCAAGCCCTTGTAGACGGTCACGCCGGCGCACAGCACTGGGGCGATCTCGATGAAGCCCACGCCCTTGGGCAGCAGGCCCACGTAGTCGGCATTGGCCAGCGCGTATTCGGCGAAGCCGCCATTCACCGAGTAGCCGGTGTTCTGCTGGGTTTCGCACAGGGTTTCCCAGCCGCCCAGGCAGTGCTCGCAATGGCCGCACGCCGAGTACAGCCACGGAATGCCGACCCGGTCGCCTTCGCGCACATGGGTGACGCCCGCGCCCACCGCGACCACGTGGCCCACGCCTTCATGGCCGGGAATGAACGGTGGGTTGGGCTTCACCGGCCAGTCGCCTTCCACCGCGTGCAGGTCGGTGTGGCACACCCCGCAGGCTTCGATCTTCACCAGGATGTCGCCGGGACCCGGGCGCGGTACCGCCACCTCCTCGATCCGCAGCGGTTTGCCGAACTCGCGTACCACCGCCGCCTTCATGGTCTTGTTCATGCATCCATCTCCAATCCTGTTGCGTGAGCGTGGCGCCGGCGTCGTGCCGGCGCCTTGATCGTGATCAAACGGGTATCAGAAGAAGCCGAGCTTCTTCGGCGAGTAGCTGACCAGCAGGTTCTTGGTCTGCTGGTAGTGGTCGAGCATCATCTTGTGGTTCTCGCGGCCGATGCCGGACTGCTTGTAGCCGCCGAACGCCGCATGCGCGGGATAGGCGTGGTAGCAGTTGGTCCACACCCGCCCGGCCTGGATGCCGCGGCCCATGCGGTACAGGCGCGAGGCGTCGCGGCTCCACACGCCGGCGCCGAGGCCGTACAGCGTGTCGTTGGCGATCTCCAGCGCCTCTTCCTCGGTCTTGAACGTGGTCACCGACACCACCGGCCCGAAGATCTCTTCCTGGAACACGCGCATGCGGTTGTGGCCCTTGAACACCGTCGGTTTGACGTAGTAACCGCCGGCAAGGTCGCCGCCCAGTTTGTTCTGCTCGCCGCCGATCAGCACTTCGGCACCTTCCTGGCGGCCGATGTCGAAGTAGGAGAGGATCTTCTCCAGCTGCTCGGACGAGGCCTGTGCGCCGACCATGGTGGTGGGATCGAGCGGATCGCCCTGCTTGATCGCGGCCACGCGCTTGAGCGCGCGTTCCATGAATCTGTCGTAGATCGATTCCTGGATCAGCGCACGCGAGGGACAGGTACACACCTCGCCCTGGTTGAACGCGAACAGCACGAAGCCTTCGATGGCCTTGTCGAGGAAGTCATCGTCTTCGGCCATCACATCGGCGAAGAAGATGTTGGGCGATTTTCCGCCCAGCTCCAGCGTGACCGGAATCAGGTTCTGGCTGGCGTACTGCATGATCAGCCGGCCGGTGGTGGTTTCGCCGGTGAAGGCGATCTTGGCGATGCGCGGGTTGCTGGCCAGCGGTTTGCCCGCTTCCAGGCCAAAGCCATTGACCACGTTGAGCACACCCTTGGGCAGCAGGTCGCCGATGACCTCCATCAGCACCAGGATGGAGGCCGGGGTCTGCTCGGCCGGCTTGAGCACCACGCAGTTGCCGGCGGCCAGCGCCGGGGCGAGCTTCCACGCGGCCATCAGCATCGGGAAGTTCCACGGAATGATCTGCCCCACCACGCCGAGCGGTTCGTGGAAGTGGTAGGCGATGGTGTCCTTGTCGATCTCCGACAGGCTGCCTTCCTGCGCGCGCACCGCGCCGGCGAAGTAACGGAAGTGGTCGGCCATCAGCGGGATGTCGGCGTTGAGCGTTTCGCGGATCGGCTTGCCGTTGTCCCAGGTTTCGGCGTGCGCGAGCAGCTCCAGGTGTTCTTCGATACGGTCGGCGATGCGGTTGAGCACGTTGGCGCGCTCGGTGGTGGAAGTCTCGGCCCAGCCGCGCGTGGCCGCATGGGCGGCGTCCAGCGCCGCTTCGATGTCCTCGGCGTTGGAGCGCGCCACCTCGGTGAAGACCTTGCCGGTGACCGGGGTGGTGTTGTCGAAGTACTGGCCGCTGCGCGGGGCGACCCACTCCCCGCCGATGTAGTTGCCGTAGCGCGGTTTGAACACGGACTGCGGATCGGTGGCGAACGACGGGGGCGACGGTAAGGCGTTCATCGGGTGCATCTCCAACTGGCAGGTGGCCCTTGCGGGGGTACTGCCATGGCGCAAGGACGATGCCAGCTTTTCCCTGCTGCGCTGCGACACGGTGTCGCAGCGCGCGGTTGCCCGGTTGTGCCGTCCAGATTGCGGCGACGCAGCACGCGCGGTCATTGCGCGGTAACGCCCGCTGTGGTGTTTATCAGGACAGGCCCGCTACAACTGTCGCAGATTGCGACACTGGAGATTCCAGGTGTCCCAGCTCCCGCTTCAGCACCGCGTTGGCAATGCGCGGCGTTCGTTCTTCGAGCGCGGCGCGGCGCCGGTCGGCATCGTGCCCGACACCATCCTGCAGTCGTGGCAGCGCTGCCTGCGCGGCGGCCTGCTGGTGGATGCGCAGCCCGAGGTGGAGCCGCTGCCGGACGCACGCCTTCGGGAGCTGCGCGAGCGCCAGCAGCGCCTGTGGCGGCTGGCCCGGCCGGAGCTGGATGGCCTGGCCGGCGACATCGCCGCCACCGGCAGCATCGTGCTGCTCACCGACGAGGACGGCTGGATCCTGGACGCCGAAGGCAGCCCGGCCTTCCTGGACAAGGCCGGGCGGGTGGCACTCATGCCCGGGGTGCGCTGGGACGAAACCACGGTGGGCACCAATGCGATCGGCACGGCGATCGTGGAAGGGCGTTCGGTGGAAGTGCGCGGCGGCGAGCACTACTTCGCGCCGCACGGCATCCTGACCTGTTCGGCCACGCCGATCTTCGACCCGTACGGGCAACGCGTGGGCGTGCTGGATATTTCCGGCGACGCGCGCCAGCAGCACCTGCACGCGCGGGTGCTGGCACGCCAGGCCGTGGCACACATCGAGCACCGCTACTTCGACCAGGGCCTGGCCGACTGCGAACTGGTGCGGCTGCACCACGACCGCACCCTGCTGGGCACCGCACGCGAAGGCATCCTGGGCTTCCGCAATGGCCGGCTGGTGGCGGCCAACCGCGCGGGGCTGGCGCTGTTCGGGTTGGACCACCGCGACATCGGCCACGCACCGTACGCGGCCCTGTTCGATGCGCCGCTGTCGCGCCTGCATGACGATGGCGCGCTGATCGACCGCCAGGGCCGTGCGTTGCACGGTGCGCTGACCGCGACGAGCGCGCCTGCGGCTCGCCGCCCTGTGCCCTCGCCCGCACCGCGCCCGGCCACGGCGTCGCCACCGGCGCTGCGCGCGCCGCTGCAGGCGGATGCGTCGCCCTTGTTCGACAGCGCGCAGCTGGAATCGCTTGAGCGCGCGAGGCGGGTGTTGGACGCGCAGCTGCCGGTGCTGGTGCTGGGCGAAACCGGCAGCGGCAAGGAAGTGTTCGCGCGCGAACTGCACCGCCGCAGTGCGCGTGCAGACCGCCCGTTCGTGGCGGTGAACTGTGCGGCATTGCCCGAAGGCCTGATTGAAGCCGAGCTGTTCGGCTACGAGGAAGGCGCGTTCACCGGGGCGCGCCGCAGCGGCAGCACCGGGTTGTTGCGTCAGGCGCAGGGGGGCGTGCTGTTCCTGGACGAGATCGGCGACATGCCCTTGGCCCTGCAGCCGCGCCTGCTGCGGGTGCTGCAGGAGCGCACGCTGTCGCCGCTGGGCGGCGGCAAGACGGTGCAGCTGGATTTCGCATTGATCTGCGCCACCCATCGCGACCTGGAACAGGCCATGGCCGAGGGCGCGTTCCGCAGCGATCTCTATTACCGCATCGCCGACCACGCGGTGCGGTTGCCGGCGCTGCGTGCGCAGGGCGACCGTGTGCCGCTGGTGCGTGGCCTGTGGGAACGGCTGGGTCAGGGACGCCAGCTGCAGCAGGCCACCGTGGACGCGCTGGCCGCCTATGCGTGGCCGGGCAACCTGCGCCAGCTGGCATCATGCCTGCGCACGCTGGTGGCGCTGAGCGATCCCGGCAGCATGATTGCGCCGGACGCGTTGCCGGCTTACGTGCGCGTGGCGCCTGTCGCGGCGCAGGTGGCCACGAGCACGCCCGCGACCGGTGCACTGGACGCCATCACCCAGGCCGCCATGCGCGACGCGCTGGCGGCTGCCGACGGCAACGTCACCCGCGCCGCGCGCGCGCTGGGCATCAGCCGCAGCACGCTGTACCGCCGGCTCGGGTGAACGCGTAACAACCAACGGTCGTTACCGCACCTCAACCGACCAACGCGGCCGAGGCGCGCGCCAGCTCTTCGATCCCCGCCCAATCCCGTGCCTGCAGCAACGCCCGCGTGGTCAACCACGAGCCGCCCACGCACAGCACATTGGGCAGGTGCAGGAAATCGCGCGCGGTCTGCGCGCTGATCCCGCCGGTCGGGCAGAACCGCACATCGCCGAACGGGCCATTCCACGCCGACAGCATCGCCGTGCCACCGGCCTGCACCGCCGGGAAGAACTTGAACGTGTCCAGGCCGTGTTCCAGGCCCAGCATCAGCTCGGACGAGGTCGCCACGCCCGGCAGGAACGGCAGGTCGGTATCGCGTGCGGCCGCGTACAGGCGCTGCGTGGCGCCGGGCGAGACCGCGAAGCGGCCGCCCACGGCCTTGACCCGCTCCATCTGTGCGGCGGTCAGCACGGTACCTGCGCCCACCACGGCATCGGGCACGGCCTCGACCATGGCCTGGATGGCGTCCATCGCGATCGGCGTGCGCAGCGTCACTTCGATCACCGGCAGCCCGCCGTTGAACAGGGCCTGGGCGACATGCACCGCCTCGTCCACGCTCTCGGGGGTGTACACCGGAATCACCGGGGCCAGTTTCAGGACTGCGCGTACGCGCGGATCAGCGCCGGACATCGAATCGCTCCTCGCCCGTCAGGGCCAGTACGTCAGCTTCGCTGACGGGGTTGAAATCACCGGGGATGGAATGCTTCAGGCTGGCCGCGGCCAGGCCGAAACGCACGATCGCGTCCGGTTCGAAGCCCTGCATCATGCCATGCAGGATCCCGGCGGCGAACGCGTCGCCACCGCCGATACGGTCGACGATGCCGACCATCTCGCGCGTTGGCGCGAGCGCGCGGGTGCCATCGCGGCCGAGCAGCATCGCGCCCAGCGCGTGGTGGTCCACGCTGTGCGCGGTACGCTGCGTGCACGCCATCCACTGCAGGCGCGGGAATGCGGCGAACGCCTGCGCGGCGGCGGCATCCACGCGGTCGGCCAGCTGCGCCTGCGGGAACTGACCGCCGAGCACCACGCCGATGTCGCGGTAGTCGGCAAAGGCCACGGTGGCGCAGGCGAACAGCTCACGCAGGATGCCTGGCGCGTCGCCTTCCCAGCGTGCCCACAGCGACGGCCGGAAGTTGCCGTCGAACGAGACCTTCACGCCGCGCGCGCCCGCCGCGCGCGCCGCCACCAAGGTGGCCTCGGCCATGGCCGGGTTCAGGGCCGGGCTTACGCCGGACAGGTGCAGCCAGTCGGCGCCGTGCAGCAGGGTGTCCCAGTCGTAGTCGGCGGCGTTGCCCAGCGCAAAGGCCGAATCCACGCGGTCATAGACCACTTCACTGGCGCGCTGCACCGCGCCGGTGGTGAGGAAGTACAGGCCCATGCGTCCGGCGCGGGTCTGCACGTGGGTGGTGTCCACGCCGTGCCGGCGCAGTTCGCCGGCCACGTACTGGCCCAGCGGGTTGGCCGGCAGCGTGCTGACCATGTTCACGGCGTGGCCGAAGTGGGCCAGCGATACGCCTACATTCGCCTCGGCGCCGCCGGCGTGCACCGCCAGCTGCGCCGTCTGCAGCAGCAGCTCACGGCCCGGCGCACTCATGCGCAGCAACAACTCCCCGAAACAGACAACACGACTCATGGCGATGGATCCCTTCGTGGTGGGCATGACCCGCGAGTCAACGCCCGGACAGTAATGGCTAGCGGTGTCATTCTAGCGGTGCGACGGCCTTCGTCCACCCGTCGCCCGGGTCGGAACCTATGTCCCGCAAGCATCTACGGGACATCGAAAGTCTGCTGCGGTGCAAGATGCTCGTTGCCCAACGGACTGTTAACGTCCGCCCTGACCAGCGGTGTCATTGCACTGACATGTCGCCGGATAGCTGTTTCATGTAGCACCTTGGGAGAGGGAAAACATGCAATATCGAAACATCCAGAAAAAGACACCGGTTACCTTGCTCGCCCTGTCCATCGGCCTGGCGCTGAGCGGTACCACCCTGGCGCAGGATCCGGCCCCGGCGGCCACTGACCTGGACACCGTCACCGTCACCGGCTACCGCGCCAGCGTCGAGAAGGCGCTGGACATCAAGCGCAGCGAATCGGGAGTGGTCGACGCCATCGTGGCCGAGGATATCGGCAAGTTCCCGGATCTGAACCTAGCCGAGTCGCTGCAGCGCGTGCCTGGCGTGGTCATCACCCGTGAAGCCGGCGAAGGCCGCAACATCTCGGTGCGCGGCCTGGGCCCGGATTTCACCCGCGTGCGCATCAACGGCATGGAAGCGCTGACCACCGTCGGCGCCGGCGACCAGAGCGGTGGCACCAACCGCGGCCGCGGCTTCGACTTCAACGTGTTCGCCTCGGACCTGTTCTCGCAGCTGATCGTGCGCAAGACCGCCTCGGCCGACGTCGAGGAAGGCTCGCTGGGCGCCACTGTCGACCTGCGCACCGCGCGCCCGTTCGACTACGACGGCTTCACCTTCGCCACCAGCGGCCAGGCCAGCTACAACGCCATGGCGCAGAAGGCCGACCCGCGCATCGCCGCGCTGATCTCCAACACCTGGGCCGACGGCACCTTCGGCGGCCTGTTGTCGGTGGCCTATTCCGAGCGCCAGGCGCTGGAAGAAGGCTCCAACACCGGCCGCTGGGCCAACGGCCCGAGCAACGGCAACTTCAGCGCGTCTTCGCCGTTTACGGCGGCGCGTTCGGCCAACGTCTACCACCCGCGCTTCCCGCGCTATGTGCAGATGGAACACGAGCAGAAGCGCCTGGGCGTGACCGGCACCCTGCAGTGGAAGCCCAGCGACGCCACCGAAGTCTCGCTGGACGCGCTGTATTCCAAGATCGACGCCAAGCGCGACGAGCACTACATCGAGGCCATCTCCTTCAGCCGCGGCACCAGCAGCACCCCGCGCCTGGTCGGCAAGCCGAACATGATCGTCAAGGACGGCGTGATCGAGAACAACGCGCTGGTCTACGGTGAGTTCGACAACGTCGACATCCGCACCGAGAACCGCCACGACGAGTGGAGCACCGAGTTCAAGCAGATCGCATTGAACGGCCAGCACCGCTTCGGCGATGACTTCACCTTGTCCGGCAAGGTCGGCATCTCGCGCTCCAAGCACGAGAACCCGATCCAGACCACCATCATCATGGACAAGTACGATGTGGATGGTTACAGCTACGATTACCGGGGCAACAGCCGCTTCCCGACGCTGAACTACGGCATCGACCCGACCAACCCGGCCGGCTGGGAACTGGCGGAAATCCGCCTGCGCCCGCAGTACGTGGACAACGACTTCGACACCGGGCAGGTCGACTTCAACTGGAACATCAGCCCCGGCTTCCGCCTCAAGGGCGGCATCCTGGCCAAGAACTACACCTTCAGCACCGTGGAACTGCGCCGCGCCAGCGAACTGGCCGTGCCCAACTTCCCCAACGGCACCAAGATCGTGCCGGTGGACATGACCCAGCAGGCTGGGCTGAAGGGCATCACCGGCAGCCCGGACCAGTGGGTGGTGCCGGATCTGAACGCCATTGCCAACCAGTTCGACATCTACAGCAACTCCGGCATCTTCGCCGTCGCCCCGCGCGCCAACAACGTGCGCAGCGTGGAAGAAGAAGACCGCGGCGGCTACCTGATGGGCGAGTTCTCCACCGACCTGGGCAGCATCCCGTTCTCGGGCAACTTCGGCGTGCGCTACGTCAAGACCAAACAGAGCTCCACCGGTCTTTCCACGCTGGCTACCGGCACGGTCTCCACCACGGTGGACCGTAGTTACGACGACACCCTGCCCTCGTTCAACCTGGTGGCGGAAATCAGCCCGGACTTCCTGATCCGCCTGGGCGCGGCGAAGGTGATGAGCCGTCCGGGCCTGGGCAGCCTGACCCCGGGTGCCACCGTGGCCGTGGCCGGCGGTGCGCGCACCATCTCCAGCGGCAACCCGAACCTGGATCCGATCCGCGCCACCAACGTGGACCTGGGCTTCGAGTGGTACTTCTCCGAAGGCGCCATGGCGGGTATCGGCCTGTTCTACAAGGACATCGAAAGCTTCGTGCAGACCACCCGCGAAGTGGCGCCGTACAGCGCCAGCGGTTTGCCGGCCGAGCTGCTGATCGGTACCGGCGCGTCGCCGGCCGATGACTTCACCTACACCAAGCCGGTCAACACCCCCGGCGGCGAGCTGCACGGCGTGGAAGCGAACTACATCCAGCCCTTCACCTTCCTGCCGGGCAAGTGGTCCAACCTGGGCGTGCAGTTGAACTACACCTGGGTGGAATCGCAGATCCAGTACATCAACTCCAGCGGCCAGCCGGTGATGAAGGCCGACTTGACCGGTCTGTCCAAGTCGTCCTGGAATGCCACGCTGTTCTACGAAGGCAAGGTGTTCTCCGGCCGCGTCTCGGCCACCAACCGCGATGACTACCTGACCCAGGTGCCGGGTACCGAAGCCGGCTTCAACGTGGACGGTACCCATGGCATGACCGGCACCACCTTCATCGATGCCTCGATCCGCTACGCGATCAGCGACAAGCTGGAGCTGAGCCTGGAAGGCATGAACCTGACCAACGAGGCCAGCGACGAGTGGGTGTACTCGCCGGCCACCGGTCGCCTGCCGCTGCAGTACACCGAAACCGGCCGGCAGTACATGCTGGGCGTTCGCTACAAGTTCTGATCCAACGCACTGAAGGCGGTGGCGCGAGTGATCGCGCCGCCGCTGTTGCGTCGCAAGATGTTGGGGAACCGCCGCTTTGCTAGCGTGCGTTGCGTGCAGGTCACTGCCGTGCCGATAAGCTGTCGAAAGGAACCTGCCATGCCGCTGCACGTTGTCCGTTCGCCCCGTCGCACCCGTCTTTCCGCCAGCCTGCTGTTGTTGCTGCTGGGGAGCAGCACCGGGGCCTGGGCGCAGGGCGCACCGCAGCTGCTGTTCCACGTATCGGCCGACAAAGGTTTTACGGCCGACACCGCCCACGGCGATGCGATTCCGAACTTCCAGGACAAGGTCAAACGCGTGCCCGACGGTGCGCACGGCGCCGCGATTCAATGGGAAGACGATGGCGTGCTTTCCTGGAATGCACCCGGCAACATCCAGGCCCAGCGTGGCACGCTCGGCTTCTACTGGCGCCCCCGCTATGCAGTGGGTGAAGCGCCCTTCGTGATCTTCCGGGTCGGCTATGCCGACCACAGCAGCTGGGACATGGCCTGGTTGCGCATCGACTGGAACGGACACGGCTTCGATGCGTTCGTCACCGATGCCAACCTGGCGCGTACCCGCGTGTCATTCAAGCTGGACCAGAATCCCTCGCCCCAGCAGTGGCAGCACATCGCCTTCGGCTGGGACGAAAACCATGGCGTGCGCCTGTACGTGGACGGCAAGGAGGTCGCCCGCCAGGAGACCACCGCCGACTACGATGCCGCCCTGGACCAGCTCGGCCTCGCTGGCCGGGTGATGGCTCCCTACCAGGTGCAGAGCCGCTACAACTTCCTGCGCGGCAGCGATGTCGACGAGATCCGGGTGTACGACCAGCTGCTGGACCCCGCCGGCATGGCCGCGCTGGCCGCCAACAAGGCACCCACCACCGCCGTCGCCGATACCGGCGCACTGCGCGCCTGGAACCACCGCTTCGGCTGGGACAGCGCCGCGCCGCCCGCGCTGGCCAGCCCGACCACCACCATCCGCAAGATCGAGTTCGCCGACACCAAGGACCACAAGCAGTGGATGTGGAAGGCGACCGACGGCATCGCCGAGACCACCTGGCCCGGCGTCTACAACCGCTCGCGCCTGCCCGGGCGCAACGACTACTTCCAGCTGCCCGACTGGAACACCTACGTGGAAGGCGGCCAGCAGCTCGACCTGACCCTGCCCGACGGCGAGACCGTCAACCGCATTGAAGTGCGCGGCGCCGCGTTCGGCTCGCTCACCCACACCGGCAGCACCGGCACTGCGGCAACGACGCTGCTGCAGCGCCCGCAGGGCGTGGTGCGCAGCGTGGACGACATCGCGGCGCAGACCGGCGGCGTGCTGCACTTCCGCAATGTCGCGCAGGAAACGCCGATCCAGGAGATCTGGGCCTACCAGGTCAGCGATGCCGCCGAGCCGGCCGGCACGGTGAAGCAGCGTTACCTGATCGACAGCCAGGCCCTGCCCGACTACCTCAATATCACCGCGCTGCGCGAGTACATCGACGGCCGCTACCCGGCGGCCGAGCGCAGCACGGTGATGGCGCTGCCCAAGGGCGCCGGCTCGCGCCGGCGCGGCGCGGATACATTGCCGGCCAGCCCGCTGCCGATCGTGCACGTGTTGATACCGTCCGGCGTCGGCGACGCCCCGGCCGCGCAGCCGCTGATCCGCAGCTGGGCGCACAGCTGGGAAAACATGTACGACGGCCTGGACGGCGTGGCCATCGACCTGCCTGCGCTGAACCTGCCGGCGGCGCGCGATGGGCTGATCCCGCTCAACATCCGCATCAAGGACCCGATCTGGCCGGCGCGCGACATGATCGATGTGTCGGTGTCGGTGAAGCCGAACGAGAAGCGCACGCTGTGGCTGGACCTGCGCGACCGCATCCTCACCGCCGACAGCCTGTGGATCAGCATTGCTTCGGGCGCGCCGGGCTTCAACGCCGGTTCGCTCGATGGCGCGGAGATCCGCATGGTCTACAAGGACCGTGCCGAAGCGAAGCAGGAGCATGTGGCCGACCGCTTCAACCAGGTCCGCGACAACTGGGGCTTCCTGGTGGAAGAACACACCACCTCCAAGCGCCAGCGCCTGTACGCGCGCGTCTATGCCGACCTGAGCGACCTGCTGCGGGTCGACCCGGACCATGAGCTGGGGCGGCTGTACTGGAACTACATCAGCTACAACAGCCAGGGCAAACCGCCGTTCACCCAACCCACGCCGCCGAAGGGCGTGCCGCTGTGGGCGTTCCGCCAGACCGAAGACCTCAAGTACGTGCGCCGCTTCGCGGACTGGTGGATCGACAACCGGCAGATCGCCTACGGTGACTTCGGCGGCGGCATTTCCGACGACACCGACCTCACCCAGCAGTGGCCTGGGCTGGCGCTGATGGGCGTGGAACCGGACCGGCTCAACCGCTCCCTGACCGCGCTGTCCGATGCGGTGTACCGCAACGGGATGTTCTCCAACGGGCTGAGCACCATCGAAACCGATGAGCTGCATTCCTATGAGGAGGGCATCAACGCCAACAGCGCGATGCTCTACCTCAACTGGGGCGACCCGCTGACCGTCGAACGCTTGATGGAGACGGTGAAGGCGTTCGACGAACGCATCATCCTGCCCAACCCGCAGGGTCACCTGCTGTTCTCCAGCAACTGGTTCGGCGGCAACAAGGTGTACCGCGAGCCGAACTGGCAATGGCAGAAGCCGTACTCCTTCCCGGCGCTGCACCCGGCGTTCCTGATGGGCCAGTACAACGCCGACCCGACCGGGCGCAAGCTGGTCACCGGCCTGGCCGACAGCTACCTGGCCCATGCCTACGCCGACGACAAGGGCCGGTGGACGCTGCCGAACGAGATCAACTGGGCCACCGGCAAGGTGCGCGGCGGCGAGCTCAACAACGGCTCCGGCGGCGGCGATGTCATGCACACCTTCTGGGCGGCATGGCGCTGGACGGGCGACGACAAGTACCTCAAGGCGCTGGACTACCGCGTGGTGCGCGGCGGCCCCGGCGCACTGTCGAACCTGGGCGAGAACTACGTGGAGGTACTGGGCAAGGCGGCGGCGTGGAATCCGGCGCTGATCGCCGACGCCGATGCCGGCAACACCGGCTTCTCCAGCCTGATGGCGTGGCAGGCCACCGGCGACAAGAAGTACCTCGAGGCACTGCATGCCGACGGCATCCAGGCCAAGGCGCAGCGCGAGTACATGAACACCGAGGGCCATTGGTGGTCCGACCGGGTGGAAGCCCCCAGCGAGTTCCTGCAGCGTGCGCGGCTGGGCGGCATCGCCCTCAAGCGCAACCAGAGCTGGCCGGGGCACACGGTGAGCTGGCGCTTCGTGCAGCCCGATGCGGCCGAGCAGGTCGCGTTGCTGGTGCACGCACCGTCGCCCGAGCGTTTCAAGGTGATCGCCTACAACCTGGGCACGCGCGCGGTGGACGCGCAGATGAGCACGTGGAACGTCACGGCCGGGCAATGGCGGATGACCAGCGGCGTGGACCGCGACGGCGATGATCGTATCGACGGCAAGGCTACCACCGCCGAGGTGCAGCTCGAACGCAGCGCGTCCGTCCCGCTGCGCTTCGCGCCGGGCCAGGCGCAGGTGGTCGAGTTCGAGCTGCTCAAGGCGGGCACGCCGGTGGAGCAGCGCCCGGACCTGGGCATCGGCCGTGGCGACATCCGCGTGGACGGGCGCCAGGTGCACGTGACCGTGCACAGCCTGGGCCACGTGGGCACGCCGGTGGGCGTGGCGCTGCTGGAAGATGCGAACGGGCGCGAGCTGGCCCGCATCGAGATTCCGGCGCTGGACGCGCCCACCGACCTGGTGCCGAAGACCACCACCGTGGGCCTGCCGCTGCCGGCAGGCAACCGCAGTGGGTTGCGCGTGCGGGTGATGCTGGCCGACGGTGGCGCCGAAACGACCCAGCTGAACAACACCGTGCACTTGTAGAGCCGGGCCATGCCCGGCTGCGCGTCTACCCGGCGGCCCGCTACAACGTCAGCGTACCTGTTCGTAGCGCCGGGCTCTGCCCGGCCGCCCCCTACAACGTCACCGTGCCCTCGATGCAGGTGACGCACGCCCCACCGATCCACAGCGCATCGCCGATCCGCTCCACTTGCAGCCGCCCCTCACGCCCCAACGCGGTGCCCTGGCTGATCACATACCGGTCGGGCACGGTGTCGTCCTCCAGCAGCCACCGTGCGATGCCGGCGGCGAGGCTGCCGGTGGCGGGGTCTTCCGGCGCGGCATCGCCGGCGATGAACGCACGCGACTCGAACTGCGCGCCTTTGCCATCGCGCCGCCGCCACGGCCCGAATATGCCCACCGCCAACCCGTCCAGCGCCGCGTAGTCCGGCTCCACCGCCAGCACCGCAGCGCGGTTGCGCAGCCGCAGTGCCAGCCACCCGGCGCCGTTGTCCACCCAGCGCGCACCGACCACGGCGGAGGCGCGCAGACCCAATCCGCGCGTTACGCGCGTGAGCAAAGCCGGGTCCGGTGCCTCATCGCGCAGCAGTGGCGGCGCAAGGAACGCCAGCCCGGTCGCGCTGCGCCGGATCCGCACCAGGCCGATGCCGCATTGCTGCACCACCTCCTCGCCCTGCGGCTCGCCACCATTGGCCAACCATGCATGGCAACTGCCCAGTGTCGGGTGCCCGGCAAACGGCAGCTCGCCGATGGTGGTGAAGATGTGGACCCGGTAGTCCGCCCGCGGGTCGGTGGGCGGCAGCACGAAGGTGGTTTCACTCAGGTTGGTCCAGCGCGCAAACGCGGCCATGCGCGCCTCATCCAGCCCGATCGCGTCGAGTACCACCGCCAGCGGGTTGCCGAGCAGCGGGTCGGTGCTGAAGACGTTGACCTGCTGGTAGGGATGGGTGGACACGGGGGATCTCCTGCGGGGCGTGCCGCATGCACTCCCATGATCGCGCGCGCTGCGACAGCGGTCGAGCATCACCTTACGCGTCCGCGTGTGGCCCGGCAGCGGCGCTGACGAATTCGACAGACCACACCGCATCGCCGCCGTGGTCGAACAGCACCAGGGAGAAATCCGCGCTGCCGTAGACCTCGGTCGGCAGGGCATCGGGGGGAATGCGCAGGCGCCAGGACGGCAGCGAGACCTTGGCCAGCGCACCGGCGGCAGGCAGCGCCCAGAACACGCCGCCCGCATTGCCGATGGTCACTTGAACGCGGCCGGCCTCGTCCTTGACCACGAAGTAGGCGATGTCCTCCTCGCGCGACTCGATGACGCGCCAACGCCGCGAATGGCCTGCGGGGCGAGCCGCCGATGACAGGCGGGCACGGCCTTCCGCCCCGGGATCGAGCTCAACGCAGGAACTGTCCTCGCTACCAGTGTTCACGATCCGCATGTGGGGGGCGACTCAACGCGCTGATGCACAAGGCCGCAGCCTATCTGTGCGCGCCGCCACATGGCATTGAACAAACTCCTAGATTTGACCTGCGCGTCACCGTTACGCCGCGTCTGTCTCCATTTCCTTCACCCGCCGCGCGTACCAGTCGCCGCCGTCGGGCTCGAAGACCGCGCTGCGGGTCATCTCGCCCTGGTAGACGTGCACGGAGATGGCCAGCGCGTCGTCGCTGGTGTTGCGGATGGTGTGGTACTCGTGCGGCGGGATCAGGCTGCCGGCACTGCCACAGTCGCCGATGACCGGGGGCTCGGCCTGGAAGCGGAAGCGTTCGCCGTGGCGTTCCAGCAACCGGTACTGGGTGATTTCCAGCTGGCCCAGCCAGACGCCCTCCACGCACCACAGACCGCTGTGGTCGTGCAGCGGCGTGCCCTGCCCCGGTGCCCAGCTCATCGCCACGATGCTGTAGCCATGGGCCGGGCTGCGGTACAGCTCGCGGCGGGCGTAATGGTCGCTGATCGGGCGGTGCACACAGGCCGGCAACTGGATGCGGCTGTCGGCAATCGCCTCGCGCAACGCACCGCGCAGGGTGCTGGCGATCTGTTGGGGATCGTCATGCTGGACGGCGTGATCAACGGCGGCAATCAGTCGATCGCGGCCATGGAACGGCGGGAATGGATCGAATTGGTCTTGCATGCCCCGCAGTCTAGGCCATTGCGGTGAACGAGATGTTTGATCTCAATCACTACAAATGGCTTCGCGATGGCCGAATTAGCGATCAAATTACGTACTTTGGTTGATTCTGCCTATCACTGCGGACATGTGTGTTCCCTGGCTATCGTCGCGGCACGCCATGCGTGTCCAGAACGCGGCCGGCCGTCCGTGGGACACGCATGGCGTGTCGCTACAGCGTTCCGCGCTGCACGAACGGGGCTTGCCGGTACAGCCGCCGCTCGCCGCCACGCGGGTCGTCGGCCTGGGCCGGCGTCGTGTCGAACAGCAGGGTCTGGCGCCTGGCCACGGTGTAGGGCTCCCAGCGCGGCAGCCCGCCGTGGTTGGGGTCGCCATGGCGGGCGAAGGCGATCAAGGCCTCGCTCATCAGCGCCGCCATGTGCGTCGCATCCGCGCCATCGCCGGTGCGCGAGCCCTTCGCATGCGTGGTGTCGAACACCAGCGGAATATCCAGCGTGTGGAAGGCGCCGAACCTGCCGCCGTCCAGCGGCGAGCCCCAGTCCAGCTGGTAGGCCCAGGTCGGTGCGCCCTGGCGGGCACGCGCCTCCAGTTCCTCCACCGCGCCGCGCCAGGAGCGGCCGGCGGTGGTGGCGGCGAAGAACACGTCCGACGGCGTGTACTGCGGGTAGAGCCGGCGGTACTCGGCAATCACCACAGACGGCAGCAGGTCTACGTACTGTTCCTTCTCCAGCCGTGCGGGCAGCGTGTCCCAGGTCAGGGTGAAGTTGTCCGGGTCGTTGCCCAGGAACGCACGCGTCTCATCATGGGTATTGCCGATCACCATCGGGATCTGCGCGGACTGCGCCGGCGCCTCCGGCCAGAACGGGTGCACCGGCAGTGCGCCACCGTCCAGTACCGGCCCGAAGTACAAGCCCGTGCTCTCCACCCGCGATGGATCGCGTGCGCGTGTCGCGGCCAGCAGCGCCGGCGCCGGCAGGGCAAGCAGCGCGGCGACATCGGTTGCGCCAACAGCCTCCATCGCGATGCGCGCGCGCTGGGTGGCCGCGCGCGGCCCGGAGGCGGTCACCTGCTGGCCGCTCATGGTCCACGCGCGCTGGAATAATCCGCGCGCGGCCGGCATCGCCATCAGCGTGGCGATCTTCGCGCCACCGCCAGATTGGCCGAACACGGTGATGTTGTCCGCGTCGCCGCCGAACTCATGCGCATGCGCGCGCACCCATTGCAGGGCCTGGATGAGATCCAGCTGGCCGACATTGCCCGAATCGGCGAACCGCGCATCGCCCAACTGCGCCAGGTACAGATAGCCGAACACGTTGAGCCGGTGATTGACGGTCACCACCACCACGTCGCCGCGTCGGCACAAGGCGCTGCCGTCGTACTGCGGGTCGCTGCCCGAGCCGTTGTTGTAGGCGCCGCCATGGATGTAGAACAGGATCGGTCGGCGCGCGCCATCGCGCAGCGCAGGCGTCCAGACGTTGAGGAACAGGCAGTCTTCGCTGCCCGGGCCGTCGCTGCCGCCCTGCGGTGCGGAGGCACCGTAGGCCAGCGCATCGCGCACGCCGCGCCACGGCACCTCCGGCAGGGCCGGCTGGAAGCGGCGGGGCGCGGTATCCGCGCCGTAGGCCACGCCGAGGAAACGGTGCACGCCCTGTTCGTATCGGCCGCGCAGGCGTCCACCGCGCACCCGCACCAGTGAATCGGCCGGCGCGGCGGTGGTCGAGGCGGCCGCCATTGCCGGCAGCGAACCGGCGGCCAGCAACAGGGCGTAACGCGCGCTGTCGCGCAGGAAGCGGCGGCGCTGCAGGTCGGCGGGGCGGGCGGTCATGGTGCGCTCCCCGCGCTCTGTGCCTGCATCCAGCGCAGCGCCAGCGTGGGCCATTGCGCGGTGAGGGAATCGTCCGGCAGGCGCACGCCGAAGCCATGCCCGCCGTGCGCGAACAGGTGCATCTCGCTGGGCACGCCGGCGGCCAGCAAGGCCTCGTAGTACAGCAGGCTGTTGTGCACGGAGACCACCGTATCGTCCTGCGCGTGGACCAGGAACGTGGGCGGGGTCTGCGCGTTGACCTGCGCCTGCATCGAATACTGCTGCTCCAGCGCCGGCGTCGGATGCTCGCCGAGCAACCGCGTGCGCGAGCCGCTGTGCGCGTGCCTGCCCATGTCGATCACCGGGTACACCAGCAGGGAAAAGTCCGGGCGCGCGCTGAGCGCGTCCACCGCATCGCCGCGGCCAGGCAGTGCGGTGTCGAAGCCGGTGCTCAGCCGGGCGGCGACGTGGCCACCGGCCGAGAAGCCCATGACCCCGATCCGCTTCGGGTCCAGCTGCCACTTCGCGGCATTGGCGCGGATCACCCGCAGCGCGCGCTGCGCATCGGCCAACGCGGCCTGGCGATCCTCGCGCCCGGCCGGCAGCCGGTAGCGCAGGATGAACAGGGTCACCCCGCCCTGCTCCACGAAGGCCGGCACCAGCGCGGTGCCCTCCTTGTCGAGCACGATGCGCTGGTAGCCGCCACCGGGAATGACCAGCAGGGCCGTGCCATTGGGCCGGGCCGGGCGGTAGGCGACCAGATAGGGCGCGCTGACGTTGTCGATGTAGCGGTCCGGCAGCGCCGGATCGTCGCTGCGCTCGACCACGTTGGGCACGCTGGGCCGCGCGGCTTCGCCGGGCACCTTGCCGGCGGGCCACAGCGCGATCCGGTCGGCGGCGCCGGGCGCGGGCTCGCTCTGCGGCACGGGCCGCCCGGCGGCCTGGGCAGGGGGCGGAACAACCGCGGCCAACAGGCAGCTGGTCAGCAGGGACAACAACACAGCACAGCGCATCCGCGGCAATCCTCTCGGGGGTGGGCAAACGGTAGCGTGCCGGGCCTGTGCGGGTTCTGACGCGCTGCACATTGCCAATGACACCGGTTTACCATATACAGCTCATCCAAGCGCTGTCGATGGGCAGTGCAACAAATCACCGGGAGACCCGCTTGAGCAACGATCAAGGCAAACAGGACCTGCCAGAACAAGGGTTGGGCGCCATCGCCCACGCGTTCGTCACGGCCCGCCAGCAGGGGCTGTCACTGCCAGACTTCCCCGGAAACATCCCGGATGACCTGGTCACCGCCTACCAGGTGCAGGACCAGGCCATCGCGCTGTGGGGCGACCAGGTCGTGGGCTGGAAGGTCGGCTTCATCGCCGCCGAACGCCGCGACGCCTCCGGCGACGACCGCCTGCTGGGCCCGATTTTCTCGCAGCGGCTCTGGAATGCTACCGGTGGAACAGTGGACATCCCCGTGTTCGTCGGCGGCTTCGGCGCGGTCGAGGCCGAGTACGTGATCCAGCTCCAGCAGGATGCCCCGGCGGACAAGCTGCACTGGACCGCCGAAGAGGCCGAAGCGCTGCCCGCCAAGCTGTTCATCGGCGTGGAAGTGGCCAGCAGCCCCTTGGCCACGATCAACAAGCTGGGCCCGCGCGTGGTGGTGTCGGACTTCGGCAACAACAACGGCCTGGTGCTGGGCCCGGAAATCGCGGACTGGACGCGACTGGACGATGCCGACCTGCGCGCTGAAACCCGCATAGAGGGCGAGGTGGTCGGCACCGGTGGCGCCACCCTGCTGCCGGGCGGCCTGCGCACGGCGTACGCCTTCGCGCTGGCCCGTTCGGCCCAGCGCGGGCGCCCGCTGAAGGCCGGCGACCTGATCGCCAGTGGCAATGCCACCGGTATCCATGACATTGCCGTAGGCCAACAGGCACTGATCCGTTTCGCCGGTTACGGCGACATTACCTGCAGGGCCATCGCCGCCGGGTAACCGTGCGGCCATGGCGAGTACGCTTGGGAGGGCGCAGATGATCACTCGCAGAAGTTTCCTTGCCACCAGTCTGGGCGCGCTGAGCGTGCCCGTGCTGTCGGCATGTTCGCGCACCGGCAGCGCGTCGCCCGATGGCGCGCGCCTGCTGACCGCGACCGATGTGCATGTGGCCGATTACCCCACCGTGACCGCGGTGAAGTGGATCGGCCAGCAGCTCGAAGCAAAAACCGGCGGCCGGCTGAAGCTGCGCCAGTACCATTCGGGCCAGCTGGGCCGCGAATCCGAAGCGATCGACATGGCCCGTTTCGGCGCCATCGACATCACCCGGGTGTACTCGGGGGCACTCAACAACGCCTTCCCGCTGACCCAGGCGCTGTGCCTGCCCTACGTGTTCGAATCGGTGGCGCACATGCGCCGCGCACTCGACGGTGGCGTGGCGGACACGGTGCTGCGTGGCTTCGAAAGCCGCGACCTGGTCGGCCTGGCCATCTACGATTCGGGTGCACGCTGCTTCTACAACACCAAGCACCCCATCGTGGAACCGAAGGACCTGCACGGCCTGAAGCTGCGCGTGGCCTCGTCGGACATCTTCATCCAGCTGATGCGCCTGCTGGGCGCCAACCCGACGCCGATGTCGCTGGGCGACACCTTCTCGGGCATGGAAACGCACATGATCGACGGTGCGGAAAACAACATGCGCAGCTTCCATTCCAGCCGCCACTTCGAGGCCGCGCGCTACTGGTCGCAGAGCGACCATTCGTACGCGCCGGACGTGCTGCTGATGTCGCGCCAGAGCTTCGAATCGCTCAGCCCGGAAGACCGCCAGCTGCTGCTGCAGACCGCGCGCGAATCGGTGGGCGTGATGCGCCAGCAGTGGGACGCATCCGAAAGCACCGCCCGCCAGGCGGTGGCCGATTTCGGCATTCAGTTCAACGAGGTCGACATGCCGGCCTTCCGCAAGGCCGCCGATCCGTTGCTGCAGCAGTACCTGCAGCAGCCCGAGCTGGCCGCCCTTACCCGTCGCATCCGCGACTTCGCCTGAGGCCCGCCGCGATGTCCGACACGACTTCTGAAAACGCCGTAGACCTGCGTTCGGCACCCCAGCGCGCGCTGGACCGGATCGCTGACGTGACCATCCACATCGCCGTGCTGGCCCTGCTCGGGTTGGTGGTGGTGCAGGGCTGGCAGGTGTTCGCCCGCTACGTCATCAACGATTCGCCCAGCTGGACCGAACCGGTGACGTTGCTGCTGCTGGCCACCGCGATGAGCCTGGGCGCGGCCACCGGTGTGCATACCCGCCGCCACTTCGGCTTCTTCCTGCTGGCCGCGCACATGAACCCCACCCTGCGCCGTGCGGTGGATGTGTTCGCCGCGCTGGTGGTGGGTGTACTGGGTGTGGTCATCGCCTGGTGGGCGGCCGTGCTGCTGCTGGACGGGCTGGACATCAAGACCGCCGGTGCCAACCTGCCGCAGAGCATCAACTACCTGCCGCTGTCCATTGGTGGTGCGTTGATGGCGCTGTTCGCGCTGAACCAGATGGTGCAGGCCGTGCAACCGGCTGCCGTCGACGCAGAAGGAGACCGCTGAGTCATGGGTATTACGATTCTCTTCACTGTATTTGCCGTTCTTCTCCTGCTTGGCGTGCCGGTGGCCTACGCACTGGCCGCAGCGGCGCTTGCGACGTTGTGGTATCTCGACCTGCCCACCCTGGTGCTGGTCCAGCAGATCTCCGCCGGCACCGGTTCGGCGTCGCTGATCGCCATTCCACTGTTCATCTTCGCCGGTGAAATCATGATGCGCGGCGGCATCTCCGAGCGCTTGATCTCGCTGGCCTCGTCGCTGGTGGGGCGCATGCGCGGCGGCCTGGGCCAGGTCTCGATCCTGTCCTCGCTGTTCTTCGGCGGTGTGTCCGGTTCGGCCATCGCCGACGTGTCGGCGGTCGGCGGCACGATGATTCCGCAGATGGTCAAGCGCGGCTACGACCGCGACTTCGCCGTCAACGTCAGCATCACCGCCGCGCTGGTGGCGCTGCTGGTACCGCCGTCGCACAACCTGATCCTGTTCTCGGCCGCGGCCGGCGGTGGGCTGTCGATCGCCGACCTGTTCGCGGCCGGCATCGTGCCGGCGCTGCTGATGACCGTGACCCTGATGGTCACCGGCTATGTGGTGGCGCGGCGTCGCGGCTACGGCGTGGAAGTGTTCCCGGGCTGGCGCGCGGTGCTGCTGCGCATGGTGTCCGCCCTGCCCGGCCTGGGCCTGGTGGCGCTGATCTTCGTCGGCATCCGCGCCGGCATCTTCACTGCAGTGGAGAGCGCGGCCATCGCCGTGGTGTACGCCCTGCTGGTCACCACCGTGCTGTACCGCCAGCTCAACTGGCGCGAGTTCATGGGCACGGTGACCCATGCGGCACGCAGCACCGGCGTGATCCTGTTCGTGATCGCCACTGCGGCGGTGTTCGGCTGGCTGCTGGCCTACCTGCAGGTGCCCGCTGCCGCCGTCGACTTCCTGCAATCGTTCGCGCACAGCAAGTTCATGGTGCTGCTGATGATCGTGGTGATGCTGCTGCTGCTGGGCACCTTCATGGACCTGGCGCCGATGATCCTGATCTGCACGCCGATCTTCCTGCCGGTGGCCAAGGCCTACGGGATCGACCCGATCCACTTCGGCCTGGTGCTGGTGTTGACCGGCGGCCTGGGCCTGGTCACGCCGCCGGTGGGCTCGGTGCTGTTCATCGGCACGGCGATCGGCAAGATCAGCGTGGGCGAAAGCATGCGCTCGATCTGGCCGTTCTGGTTCGCCGCGCTCACCGTGCTGTTCATCGTGACCTTCTTCCCGCAGCTGTCGCTGTGGTTGCCGGCGCTGCTGCGCGCCTGATGATGCGGCGGCCCTGCGCCGCCCGCACTGATGCGGACCCGCCCTGCACGGGCGGGTCCTGCACCGAACAAGGGAGACATGCATGCGTATGAAGAACCTGCTGGCCGGGCTCGCCACGGCCTGCCTGCTGATGAGCGGCAACGTCCTGGCGGCCGACAGCACCGCCCCGACCTGGAAGCGCGGCATCGAAAACCAGCGCCAGGCCGACCTGGGCAACGGCACCTTCCTCAACCCGGTCTTCGCCGGCGACCGCCCCGATCCTTCGGTGCTCAAGGACGGTGACGATTACTACCTCACCCTGTCCTCGTTCGACGCCTACCCCGGCCTGCCGATCTGGCATTCGCGCGACCTGGTGAACTGGCAGCCGCTGGGCCATGCGATCACCAAGAACGTCGGCGCGATCTGGGCGCCGGACATCGTCAAGCATGGTGGCCGCTACTACATCTACTTTCCGGCGCGCACGGGTGAGACCCGCAGCAACTTCGTGGTCTGGTCCGACAATATCCGCGGGCCCTGGAGCGAACCGATCGACATCGGCCTGGGCGGCTACATCGACCCCGGCCACGCGGTGGGCGAAGACGGCAAGCGCTATCTGTTCCTTAGTGGCGGCGCCTACGTGCAGCTGGCGGACGACGGCCTGAGCGTGGTCGGCAAGCCCAAGCACGTGTACGACGGCTGGAAGTACCCGGAAAGCTGGGACGTGGAGGCTTACGCGCAGGAAGGCCCGAAGATCAATTTCCACAACGGCTGGTACTACATGACCACCGCCGTGGGCGGCACCGCCGGTCCGCCGACCGGGCACATGGTGATCACCGCGCGTTCGCGTTCGATCCATGGGCCGTGGGTGAACGCCCCGAACAACCCGATCACGCGGACGAAATCCGCGGCCGAGCCGTGGTGGTCGCGTGGCCACGCCACGGTGGTGGAAGGCACCGACGGGCGCTGGTGGATGATTTACCACGGCTATGAAAACGGCTATTGGACGCTCGGCCGCCAGGCGCTGCTGGAGCCGATCGAATGGACCGACGATGGCTGGTTCGTGGCCAAGGGCGGCGACCTGGGCCAGCCGCTGGCCAAGCCGTCGGGTGAGTCGGTGGGCCCGCACGGCATGGCGCTGTCGGACGACTTCAAGGGTCCGGCGCTGGGCGCGCAGTGGTCGTTCTTCAATCCGGCCCAGGACGAGTACCGCCGCCTGGACTTCAGCGGCGAGGGGCTGCTGCTGCAGGGCAAGGGCCAGACCCCGCGCGACAGCTCCCCGCTGACCGCCATCGCCGGCGACCAGGCGTACCAGTTCGAGGTCGAAATGGACATCGAACCCGGTGCGGTCGGCGGCGCCCTGCTCTACTACAGCGACAAGCTGTACGTAGGCGTGGGCAGCAACGGCGAGAAGTTCATCATGCACCGCTATGGCGAGGAACGACCCACCCAGCTGGCGCCCAGCGCCAAGGGTGGCAAGCTGTGGCTGCGGGTGACCAACAACCGGCACATCGTCACCATCCATTCCAGCACCGACGGCAAAACCTGGCAGAAGTACCCGGTTCAGATGGAAGTCTCCGGCTACCATCACAATGTGGCCGGGAAGTTCCTTGCCCTGAAGCCGGCCCTGTACGCTGCCGGCGACGGCAAGGTCCGTTTCCGCCAGTTCCGCTACCGCGCCCTCGATTGAGTGCGCCGGCAGCTTCCTTCGACCCCTTTCGGTTTGAACACATGTCACTGCGCACCAAGACCGACCCGCCATTGCACGGGTTGACCAAGGGCAAGGCCGCCACGATCAATGACATCGCGCGGCTGTCGGGTGTATCCAAGAAAACGGTTTCGCGGATCATCAACAACTCGCCACTGGTGCGCAAGGACACCCGCGACAAGGTCGAAGCGCTGATGCGCGAAGTCGGCTATACGCCGGACCCGCTCGCGCGCGGCCTGGCGTTCCGCCGCTCGTTCCTGATCGGCATGGTGTATGACAACCCCACTGCGCAGTACATCGTGGACATGCAGTACGGCGCCCTGGACGCATTGCGCGGCTCCAGTTTCGAGCTGGTGGTACACCCCTGCGATTCGCGCAGCCCCGGCTACATCGAGGGCGTGCGCCGCTTCGTGCAGCAGCAGAAGCTGCACGGGGTGATCCTGGTGCCGCGTGCGTCCGAAGACCAGGCGCTGGTGGACATGCTGGACGAGATCGGTTGCCGCTTCACGCGCATCGCCTCGCTGCCGCTGGACGACACCTCGCAGATGGTGGTCACCCATGACCGCGACGGCGCCGCCGAGGCCGCCGACTACCTGCTGTCACTGGGCCACCGCGACATCGCCCTGGTCACCGGCCCCAGCGCCTATCGCTCCGCGCACGAGCGCACCGCCGGCTTCATCGATGCCCTCGCCCAGCGCGGCATCGAACTGCCGCCCGGGCGCATCGTGGAGGCCGGTTACACCTTCGAATCCGGCGTGGCCGCGGCCGAGAAGCTGTTGCTGGGCAAGCAGCGCCCGACCGCCATCTTCACCGGCAACGACGAAATGGCCGCCGGCATCTACAAGGTCGCGCTGCGGGCGGGCATCAACATTCCGCGCCAGCTCTCGATCATCGGCTACGACGACAGCCCCCTGGCCTCGCGCCTGTGGCCCTCGCTGACCTCCGTGCGCCGCCACACCCGCGACACCGGGCGCACGGCCGCGGCGATGCTGATCCAGCCCGATGGCCAGGCCGCGCTGCAGATCGCCAGCGTGCGCCCGCACCTGATCGTGCGCGATTCCTGCCAGCCGCCGGAGGACTGACGCCGAAGGCGGCAGTCCGGTAGGTCACGACTGTTAGTCGTGACACATATCCGGGTCAACCTGGTCACGACCAACGGTCGTGACCTACTCGACGGTGCCGCGATGCAAAATGACACCGGTTTCCCCGCTGGGTACAATCAGCTGAAATCGCGCCGGGGCCGCCCCGTCGGCCCACCCCTGCTCTGGAGACGCCATGTACTGCAAGACCCACTACGCCACCCATCCCGACGCCATCAAGGGCGCCAGCAACGACGACCTGCGCGAGCTCTACCTGCTCGACGGCCTGTTCAACGCCGATGCGGTGACCCTGAAGTACACCCACTACGAGCGCTTCGTGCTCGGCGGTGCCGCCCCGGTCACCGGGCCGGTGGCGCTGCCCAAGCAGACCGAACCGGCCTCGGCCGCCGGCCATGCGTTCCTGGAGCGCCGCGAGCTGGGCGTGATCAACGTCGGCGCCGGCAGCGGCACGGTCACCGTCGACGGCACCGTGTTCAAGCTCGGTCCGAAGGACGGCCTGTACGTGGCCATGGGCAGCACCGACGTGGTGTTCGCCTCCGATGACGCCGCCACGCCGGCGCAGTTCTACTTGGCCTCGACCCCGGCGCATGCGCGCTTCGAGACCAAGGCGCTGTCGATCAAGGACGCGGTGGCCCTGGAGCGCGGCGCGCTGGAAACCAGCAACGAACGCACCATCTACCAGTACATCGTGCCGGCCACCTGCCAGTCCTCGCAGCTGCTGCTGGGCCTGACCGTGCTCAAGCCGGGCAGCGTCTGGAACACCATGCCGCCGCACCTGCACGACCGCCGCAGCGAGGTCTATTTCTACTTCGACCTGGGCCAGAACGACCGCGTGTACCACTTCATGGGCGAGCCGGACGCGCAGCGCCACATCGTGATCCAGAACAACGAAGCGGTGGTGTCCCCGCCGTGGTCCATCCACATGGGCGCCGGCACCAGCAACTACGCCTTCATCTGGGCGATGGGCGGCGAAAACCTGGATTACACCGACATGCACGTGCTGGACATCTGCCAGCTCAAGTGACCCATCCGCGCCGCCTGCATCACGCGGGCGGCGCGTGTCCCGCATTGGATAAGGACAGTAACCGCAATGGCTAATCCGTTCAGTCTGGAAGGCAAGATCGCACTCGTCACCGGTGGCAACACCGGCCTGGGGCAGGGCATCGCCGTGGCACTGGCACAGGCCGGTGCCGACGTCGCCGTGGCCGGCATCGCGCCGCCCACCGACACCATCGCCAGGATCACCGCGCTGGGCCGCCGCTGCCTGGCGGTGGAAGCGAACCTGATCAGCATCGAACCGGTGGAGCGCGTCGTGCGCGAAACCATCGAAGGCCTCGGCGGCCTGGACATCCTGGTCAACAACGCCGGTCTGATCCGCCGCGCCGACGCAGTGGACTTCAGCGAGCAGGACTGGGATGACGTCATGAACGTCAACATCAAGTCCGCCTTCTTCATCTCGCAGGCCGCTGGCCGCCACTTCATCGCACAGGGCCGCGGCAAGATCATCAACATCGCTTCGATGCTGTCCTTCCAGGGCGGTATCCGCGTGCCGTCGTACACCGCCAGCAAGAGCGGCATCGCAGGCATCACCCGCCTGCTGGCCAACGAATGGGCAGGCAAGGGCATCAACGTCAACGCCATCGCCCCGGGCTACATGGCCACCGACAACACCGCCGCACTGCGCGCCGACGAGGACCGCAACAAGTCCATCCTCGACCGCATTCCGGCCGGTCGTTGGGGCACGCCGGAAGACCTGGCCGGTACGGCGGTGTTCCTGGCGTCCAGCGCATCGGACTACGTCAACGGCTCGGTCATTCCGGTGGATGGGGGTTGGCTGGCGAGATGACGTGCGGGTATCGACCAACGGTCGATACCTACCGTCCGCTGGGATTGCGGCAGGTACCGACCGTTGGTCGGTACGTGCCGGGAAATGTCCAAACGGTAGCGTCGGCCGTTGGCCGGCCGCCTTCTGCAGGAGCCCGAACATGCATCGCGTCTTGCTCCCGTTTCTGCTGTTGTTGGCGGCCGGCACCGCGCATGCCGCACCCCACCGCGTCTTCATCGCGGGGGACTCCACCGCCGCCGAGTACGGCCCCGAGCGGGCACCGCAGGCCGGTTGGGGGCAGGCGTTGCAGAGCTACCTCGACCCCGCCGTGTGGGAGGTACGCAACCACGCCAAAGGCGGCCGCAGCACCCGCAGCTTCATCGAGGAAAAACGCCTCGATGCCATCACTGCCGACCTCAAGCCCGGCGACGTGCTGCTGATCCAGTTCGGCCACAACGACGCCAAGTTCGAAGACCCCACCCGCTACAACGAGCCGGTCACCGCCTACCCGCAGTACCTGCTGCGCTACGTGCAGCTGGCCCGCGACAAGGGCGCCACGCCGGTGCTCATCACGCCGGTGGCGCGGCTGCTGTACGACTTCGGTTCGCTGCTGGATACGCACGGGCTGTACACGCAGTCGATGAAGCAGCTGGCCGAACGCGAGCAGGTGGCGCTGATTGATCTCAACGCCAGCTCCACCCGCTGGATCCGCGCGCTGGGCGAGCAGGGCGCCAAACCCTACTTCCTGTTCGTGCCCGAACAGAACAAGGCCGACGGCACCCACTTCAGCGTGGCCGGCGCCACTGCCGTAGCCTGCCTGGTCGTCCGCGACTGGGTGGCATTGAAGCCCGAGCTGAAACCGGCCTTGAAGCGCGATATCGATTGCGACGTGAGCCAGCCCGCAGGGCAGGGCGGCGACCCCGCCAAACCCTCGCGCGTGGTGCACGAACGCGATATCGCGATTCCCCAGCCAGGCCCGCACGGCGGCGCCGGCCCGACCACCGCGTACCCGTTCTTCGCCGATGACAGGGACCTGCCGTTCGTCCTCCGCAAGCGCGTGCTGCACAAGGGCGCGGGCATCGGCCTGCACCCGCAGCACAAGGACGAGATCTATTACATCGTCAGCGGGCAGGGCAGCTACGTGCTGGATGGCAAACAGTACGACGTGGCGGCAGGCGATGCGCTGCTGACCCGGGTGGGTAGCCTGCATGCACTGCAGCAGGTGGGAGAGCAGGATCTGGTGGTGCTGTTGGCGTATCCGCGCTGATGAGCAGCCGGGCAGAGCCCGGCGCTACCCGTTGCCAACCTTCAAATGCTTCAGGAGCTTTTGAAGGATAGGTGCGCAACCTTCAAAAGCCCGGTGAGTTGCGTCACCGCGTGAGCGTTGATGGAGGCGCGTTACCTCACACGTCGCCGCCGTCCGCCCAGCCTTCGCCGGTGCCCTTCTGGAACACGTGGTCGCCGTCCTGGACGTCACCCGCAGGCAGATGCTCCTGCGTTTCCAGCGCCGCATAGATCGGGGTGAAGTCCGGCGCGGTGGCTTCCATCAACTGCTCGTAGCTGTCGATGACGAAGTAGGTCTTCTGGAACGTGTCGATGCGGTAGCGGGTGCGCATGATCCGCTCCAGGTCGAACTCGATCCGGTTCGGCGCCGCCGACTCCAGCGAGTACAGCGATTCGCCCTTGGACGAGACGATGCCCGCGCCGTAGATGCGCAGCCCTTCGGGCGTATTGATCAGACCGAACTCCACCGTGTACCAGTACAGGCGGGTGAGGTGCTGCAGTGCCTCTGGCCCGATAGCGTGTGCCTTCACGCCGCCACGGCCGTAGGCGGCCATGTAGTCGGCGAACACCGGGTTCATCAGCAGCGGCACGTGACCGAACAGGTCGTGGAACATGTCCGGCTCGGCGATGTAGTCGATCTGGTCCGGGCGGCGGATCCACCAGGTCACCGGGAAGCGGCGGTTGGCCAGGTGGTCAAAGAAGTCGAGTTCCGGCAGCAGGCCCTCCACGCCGACCAGGGTCCAGCCGGTGGCCGCGCCCAGCACTTCGTTGAGCTGGTCGAAGCGCGGAATCATGTGCGCGTTCATGCCCATCTCGTCCTGTGCCTGCAGGAACTCCTTGCTGGCACGCCCCTCCAGCAGCGCACGCTGGCGCTGGTACAGGGTGCTCCAGGTGGCGTGGTCGTCAGCGGTGTAGCTGTCCCAAGGCTGTTCCACCACGGCGGTGGTATACACCGGCACGTATCCCTTGTCGGTCTGCTGGTGTTCGACGCGGCGTGGGGCGGTGGCGGTTTCCATCACGGTGGGCTCCTCGGAAGTCATCTACTGATCCTAGGGCAGGGCGCGCGCAAGAGGATTGCAAAGTTGCGCGGATCTGCCGATCTGGCGCAATATCGTTGCGTCCAATCAATGTTGCGGAGCAGCAATGTCCGGAGATGCCCAGTTCGACCGCACGGATCTGCGTCTTCTGGCGGAGATCCAGCAACATGGCCGCGCCACCAACGCGGAACTGGCCGCGCGGGTGAACCTGTCCCCGTCGGCGTGCCTGCGCCGCGTGCAGCGGCTGGAGAGCGAGGGGGTGATCGCCGGGTATGGCGCACGGCTGGAGCCGCGCCGGATCGGCCTGGGGCTGCAGGCCTTCGTGCGCGTGCAGCTGGAGAAGCACGACCAGCACGCCATCGGCGTGTTCGCCGACAGCGTGGTGGACTGGGATGAGGTGGTGGCCTGCCATGCGCTGACTGGCGATATGGACTACCTGCTGCACATCTACGTGCGCGACCTGGAGCACTTCTCCAGCTTCCTGCTCGACAAGCTGCTCAACGCGGCGGGCGTGGCCGACGTGAATTCCAGCTTCGTGCTGCGCACCGTGAAGGACTTCAGGGCGCTGCCGTTGTCGCAACTTGAATGAGCGGTTCGCGACGCGAACCGCTCATTCAAGCTGGTAGAGCCGACTGTTAGTCGGCAGCTCTTCGCCAGGACATCCGTCAACTTCGATCAGGAGCAGCCGACTAACAGTCGGCTCTACCCAGTCGCCTCTACCAGTCGGCGCGAACAAGCCACACGCACGCTTGGGCCTTCAGCCCTCGCATTTCTCTTTGCGCCCCATCAACTTGCCCACGCGCGAGGGTTCATCGCACTTCGGCGTCGGCTTCGGCGGGGCCGCTGCGGCGGCACGGGCGCGCTGCAGCTGCTCGATCTTGGCGCGAATCTGCGGCATGGCCGCCATCGCGGCCTTCTCGCCTTCCAGGATCGCGTAGCCGCGCTGGCTGAAATCGGCCGCGCCGATGTCCAGCACCTTGGGGCGGATGATGATGTCGGCGCGCGCCAGTTCCTGCTCGCCCAGGCGCTGGCCCATGATCGAGATCGATTGGTTGACGATGCCCAGCATGCCGGTCGGCGACTTGCCGCTGGCCTTGCTCGAAATGTCCACGGCGATGACGAAGTCGGCGCCCAGCTGGCGCGCGGCATCCACCGGCACGGGGCTGACCACGCCGCCGTCGACGAACATGTTGTTGCCGATCTTCACCGGCTCGAACACGCCCGGAATGCTGCTGGAGGCGCGCACGGCCTGGCCCACGTTGCCGCGCACGAACACCGCGCGATCGCCGGTGTCCAGGTTGGTGGCCACGGCCGCAAACGGCTTCTTCAGCTTCTCGGCCGGGCGGTTGCCGACCTGGGCGTTGACGTAGTCCTGCAGCTTCTGGCCCTGGACCAGCCCGCCGGAGAACAGGCGGACGTCGCGGATGCTCGCCTCGTCCAGCGCCACCGCCTTGGACTGCATCTGGAAGGCGTCCATGCCGCTGGCATAGAGGGCGCCGACCACGCTGCCGGCGCTGGTACCGGACACCACCACCGGCTCGAAGCCGTTGGCCTCCAGCATCTTGATCACGCCGATATGGGCAAAGCCCTTGGCCGCACCGCCACCGAGCGCGATGCCGATCTTCACCGGCTTGGCGGGCGCCACGGGCGTGGCCACCGGGGGCGGGGTCGGGCGGACGGCTTCACCACCGCAACCAGCCAGCAAGCCGAGCAGGGCAACGGACAGCGTAAGACGGGTACGGCGGAAGGCGGTCATGGGCGTGGCAAAAGTGAATGGGGAACGAAGGACGGCAGCATAGCGTCTGTCGCAAGGCGCCGGGGCGCGATCTTCCGCATCATTCAGCGCGGATAACGAAGAGGCCCGCTTGCGCGGGCCTCTGTGCCTTTCGGCCAAATGTACTGCATGTGCCTTTCGGCCAACGCACGCAGTCTAAGCACACCCCAGTAGATGTGCAACCGAGCGGCTCAACTGAATCGATTCATTTTCTCTATGCATATCAAGAGCTTGAATCAATTTCAGGACGTTCCAAGCGGCTGGCCATGCAATCGTCTTTCGAATCAATTTGCGACACGTCGATCGAGTGCTCCAGAAGCGCTTGGCATCCGATGGCCTTGATCAATGCGTGCTGTATGGATCGGAGGCATTCTTCCGAGATCCTCGGCGGCGGTTCACCGCGCCGGTTCAGGGGTCTCAGTCGATTGCGGTCCACGGTCTGGACCATATTGGACTTTGCCCAGCAGATCTGAGCGCGGCTGTATCTGATCAGGTTGGGAAGCGCCTCATGACCGAGCCGTATATGCAGCCCTCTGGCTTCGCCTGTCTTGCGCGGATTGTTGTGGCCATCCTGCGTGGTGCTGATGGGAACAACCACGTACTGGCCTTTGTGATCACCGAGGATGACCACAGGTCGCGGCTTCTGGATCTCAAAGGGAATAGGCCCCTGGAACTCGTCCCGGACATACTCCGCTCTACCATTTTCACCTGACGCGACCGGGCGCCCATCCTGACCAAGAAGGGGCCGATACGTGCCAAACACACACTCGTAGATCTCTCCGCGCTTGATCCGGGAATTCATTGCTGGGCCCATTGCATCGTCGCCGGGTTGTAGCACCGCCAGCGCACAGGCATAGGTACCAGCTCACCCTTCCGCGAAGAATCTCCCGTGGCGCTGGAAATGCGCGCAGAAGGCGGTTGTCGCTGCCGGCCAAGCACCGGCAGCCTGACCCGATGCGGCAATGGCCGCGAATCACACCAAGCCAGCCTTCCGGGCGCCGGCTCAAGGCTGGTGCCACCGGCCCGTCAGGCGCCTCTCGGCCTTCACATCTGAGGCCGCAAATCTTGGTAATGAAAGATGTAATTTGCGACGGTGTTGTTGTACTGCAACAATTGTCTGGTAGCGCCGGTCCACCACCCCTCCCAACACAGCCTAATCGCCATGTTCCCGAACCGCACTGCCCACGGCCGCACCGCGTCCGTGCACCCCCTCGTTGTCGCTCTTGCCGCCCTGCTGCCATTGACGGCCGCAGCCCAGGACGCCCCCGCCGCCAAGGATCCGGTCGCGCTCGACACCCTGCAGGTCACGGCCCAGCGCCGTGTCGAGAACGCCAAGGACGTGCCGGTGTCGATCTCGGCCATCCAGGGCGAGAAGCTCGATGTGCTCGGTTCGGCCGGCGACGACATCCGCTTCCTGTCGGCCCGCGTGCCGAGCCTGAACATCGAATCGTCCTACGGTCGTGCCTTCCCGCGCTTCTACATCCGCGGGCTGGGCAACACCGATTTCGATCTCAATGCCTCGCAGCCGGTGTCGCTGGTGTATGACGATGTGGTGCAGGAAAGCCCGCTGCTGAAGGGCTTCCCGCTGTTCGATCTGGCCGGCGTGGAAGTACTGCGCGGCCCGCAGGGCACCCTGTTCGGGCGCAACACCCCGGCCGGCGTGGTCAAGTTCGACTCGGCCCGTCCGTCGCAGGACGCCGATGGTTACGTCAAAGTCTCCTACGGCACCTATGACACCTGGAACACCCAGGCGGCCTACGGCGGCCCGCTGACCGACCGCTGGTCCGCGCGCGTGTCGGCGCTGTACCAGCGCCGCGACAACTACGTCGACAACACCCGCCCGAATGCACCGGCGGAAGGCTTTGAAGGCTATGACGAATCCGCCGGCCGCGTGCAGTTCCTGTACGAAGGCGATGAATTCGAGGCGCTGTTCAACCTGCACAAGCGCAAGCTCAACGGCACCGCGCGCCTGTTCCGCGCCAACATCATCCAGCCGGGCAGCAACGCGCTGGTGGAGAACTTCGACCGCGACAAGGTCTCCAACGACGGCGAGAACTTCTCCGAGCTGGACACCTGGGGCGGCAGCGCGCGCCTGCAGTGGAACCTGGGCAGCGTGACGCTGCACTCGATCACCGGCTATGAAACCGCCGAGTCGCTCAACCACGGCGACATCGACGGCGGCTACGGCGCCAGCTTCCTGGGTGCGGGCAACTACGGCCCGGGCTTCATTCCGTTCCCGTCCGAATCGGCCGACGGCCTGCCGCACCACCGCCAGTGGACCCAGGAATTCCGCGTGGAATCCAACGAATGGGGCCGCTTCGACTGGCAGGCGGGCGTGTTCTACTTCGATGAAGACGTCACCATCGACAGCTTCAACTACGACTCGCTGACCCCGGGCAACCCGCAGACCGGCCACGCGGTGCAGAGCCAGCGCAACAAGGCGTGGGCGGCCTTCGCCTCGGGTGACTTCGACGTCACCGACAAGTTCAAGCTGCGCGGCGGCCTGCGCTACACGCAGGACAAGAAGGACTTCACCGCCAGCGTGCTGCAGGCCGTGCCGGGCGGTACGCCGGTCAGCGGTACGTACCTGGCCAACACCGACGTCAACGACGTCAGCTGGGACCTGAGCGGCGTCTACCAGGTCACGGACAACTTCAATGCGTATGCGCGTGTTGCGAAGGGCTTCCGTGCGCCGTCCATCCAGGGTCGTTTGGCCTTCGGTGGCGTCTCGCAGGCCGATTCGGAGAAGGTGATCTCGTACGAAATCGGCGTCAAGGCCGACCTGTTCGATCGCCGCGCCCGCCTGGGCTTCAACATCTTCCGCTACAACGTGGATGGCCAGCAGCTCATCGCGGTGGGCGGCAGCAATAACACCGCCACCCTGCTCAACGCCGACAAGACCATCGGCCAGGGCGCCGAGCTGGACTTCGAGGCCTACCTCACCGACCACGTCCTGCTCACCCTGGGCAGCAGCTACAACGACACCGAGATCAAGGACCGCGATCTGGCGGTGGCGATCTGCGGTGGCGGCTGCACCATCACCGACCCGACCACGGTGATCAACGGTGGCACCTACGCGCTGGTCAACGGCAACCCGTTGCCGCAGGCGCCGAAGTGGATCCACAACATGACGCTGCGTGCCGGCTTCCCGATCACCGATGCCAGCGAACTGTACGTCTACACCGACTGGGCGTACCGCAGCGCGGTGAACTTCTTCCTGTACGAGTCGCCGGAATTCCGCAGCCGCTCGTCGCTGGAAGGCGGCCTGCGCCTGGGCTACAACTGGGATTACGGCCAGTACGACGTGGCTGCGTTCGGTCGCAACCTGACCAACCAGACCCGCGTGGTGGGTGCGATCGACTTCAACAACCTGACCGGCTTCCTCAACGAGCCGCGTACGTTTGGCGTGGAGTTCACGGCGAAATTCTGATCGCCTGACAACCGCTAGGTGCCCACCGTTGGTGGGTACGCATCAAAAACGGCGCGGATTTTTCCGCGCCGTTTTCATTGCTGGGCGTGCAACAATCAGAGCGCGCTGGCAGGTCGGACCTTCAGCACGGTCTCTTCCGCCGCGCAATCGCGGCTGACGCTCGCGCCGGCCTTTCGCGCCGCCGCGATTTCCTTTCTCGCGGCCAGCAGATCGCGGTTGAACTCGGCGTTGTCGTGCAACCGCGCCACCGCAGCCGCGCCCATGAAGCGGCCTTCCAGAATGTCGCTCTGCCAGTGCACGTTGCACACCAGCCGGCTCTCGCCATAGTTGCGGCCGCGTGCCTGGATGGCGTCGGCGCGCTCGGGCACGATCTCGGACAGGATCAACGCCCACGCCCAGCCGATCGAGGTGTGCCCGGACGGGTACGAACCGTTCTTGCGCAGGCCCTCGTCATCTTCCGGCGTGCAGGTGGGTTCACCGTTGACCATGAACGGTCGCGCGCGTTCGTAATGATGCTTGGCACTGCGCGTGGCGGCGCTGGCATCAATGCGGCTGCGCTCGAGCAGGCGGTACAGGGCGGGGGTCTTCTGCGCGTCCACGTCCAGCCCGATCGCGCAGGCGAACTGATTCGCACCTTCCGGGAAGCCAAGCTCCGCGTCGCGATGTGCCTGCGCGAAGCGCGGCGTGTCGCGCAGCGCGCGTGCCTCGCGACTGACCTGCTCATCCAGCGCGAACCCGGCCGAGCCCGCCGCCGGCGGGGCCGGTACCAGGGCCATGCTGTCCGGCACCGCGTCCGCTGCCAGATAGCCCACCGCCTTGGTCAGCACCGACGCCTCCACCGGGGTGGTCGGCGGGGTCACCGTGGCACAGCCGGCCAGCGCCGCGATCAGGGCGGTGGCCAGCAGGGGGCGCAGAAAGCGTGCGGAGGCGGCAGCGTGCATCGGCAGATCTCAAAAGCATGAAGTGCGCATGATCGCAGCTTCGCCAACCCCTGCCAGCGGCCAAGGGTCATGCCGCCAAATCCGGCATGACGCACTGCAGCGCAGCCCTGGGAGTCGTTTCAAATGATAGGAACCCTCTACTGGTTCACGGATTGAGATATCCAGCCGGCATAGCTTCTCCTTCGGTGCGGTCACTTGTCACAGGGATCTGGATAGATGAGGCCCAGGGGCGAGGGGGCGCCAGCAATCAGGGGGAATCACCGGTAGAGCGGGGCTCTGCCCCGCTTCTCGTAGCGTGGGGCTCTGCCCCCTTCTCGTAGAGCGGGGCTCTGCCCCGCTGTTCAAAGGGAGACACAGAATGCAAAGCAATGCAGTGGGGAAGGGCGCTGGCCTGGCCCTGGGCCTGATGCTGGCGTGTGGCAGCGCACACGCGGCCGACGTGGTCGGGGTGGCATTCGTGCACGGCACCGGCAAGCAGACCGACGCGCGGACCGATTACTGGCAGCCGGCGATCATCGACACAGTGCGCCAGGGGCTGCCCAACAGCGCCAACTACACCGTGATCAACTGCGACTTCGAGCAGTACATGTGGAAGCCCGAAGCCGCCGGTTGCCTGGCAGGGCAGCTGACCAGCTTCATCAACAGCAAGGGCATCACCAAGCTGGTGGTGATCACCCATTCCAATGGCGGCAACGTGGTGCGCTGGATCCTCTCCAACCCCACGTACGACAGCCGCTACCCGAAGATCATCCAGACCATCAGCAAGGTCACCGCGCTGGCGCCGTCGTCGGCCGGTACGCCGCTGGCCGACGCCGTTCTCAACGGCAATGCGTTCGAGGCCTCGGTGGGCTGGCTGCTGGGCTACCAGAACGATGCGGTACGCATGCAGCAGGTCGGCTGGATGGCCACCTACAACGCGCAGAACCTGTACGGCACCGCCGGCCGCCCGGCGCTGCCCAAGCCGTTCCGCGCCGTGGTGGGCTCGGATGTGGAATCGGCCGTGTGGGACAGCAACAGCTACTGCGGTGGCTATGCGCAGAACGTGGGTCTGGAGTTGACGCAGAACTGGTTGAACAGCTGCTCCGATGGCTTCCTGGAATGCAGCAGCCAGAAGGCCGCCGGCACGGTGCTGTTTACCGACAAGGCGCGCACCAACGGCGCCGAGCCGCTCAGCCACAACCAGAGCCGCCGTGAATGCTTCGGCCTCGGCGCGATCCTGCGCAACGACCTGACCCTGTGAGGAACACGCCATGACTTCAAGACTGATGATTGCAGTGGCCGTGGCTTCGGCGCTGTTCACGCTTCCCCTGCAGGCGGCACAACCGCTGCAGGCCGCGCGCGGCACCGACCAGGTCGCTCCGCGCGTGGAACGCGCGCCCCTGCCCGATGCGACCATCGAACGCGCCCCGGTGCGCTTCGCCTGGGCGCTGGATCCGGACCAGGCGCTGTCCGCACCGGCACCGTTCACCGCGTTGAGCCGCAGCTACTGGAACACCGTGGATGCGGCCACCCTGCAGCAGGGCCTTGAGCTGCCGCTGACCGCCGCCGATGCGGTGATCCAGGTCAGCCCGGTGCAAGGGGCGCGCGCGCTGGACGTGGAGCAGTTGCAGGTGCGCGACCCGGCCGGTGCGCTGGCGCTGGACAAGGTGGTCGACGCGCAGCAGCTGCGCGCGGCGGGCATGGGCGTGGGTGAGGGAACAGCCATGGCCCGCACCGGCGCCAGCGCGGCGGTGGGCACCTACCGCCTGCAGGCGCCGCAGGCGCAGGGGCGCTACGTGGTACAGGTGCTGGAGCCCAACAGCCCGATTTCCCTGCGCCTTCAGGCCGACCGGCAGCAGGTGCTGGCGGGCGGCAGCGTGGTGCTGAGCGCGCGCCTGCAACATGACGGCGGCAGCACGGCCCTGGCGGCCGGGCGTTCGGTGGCGCGCGCGTTGCCGGCCGGCGGCGAAGCGCTGCTGGTGGCCCCTGATGGCCGCAGCTGGCCGGTGCCGCTGGTGGCGGGCAAGGACGGGCTGAGCGCGCGCGTGACCCTTCCCGCCGACATCGGCCAGGCGCAGGGCCTGTGGGAACTGCAGGCCTTCGTTTCCGCCCAGGGCGTGCAGCGTGATGCCAAGGTGGCCTTCGCCGTGGCCCAGCCGACCGCGCGCTTCAGCGGCCAGGCCGAGGTGGACGCGGCACGGCGTCAGGTGCGGCTGCCCGTGCAGATCGGCGCGCCCGGCCGCTACGAGGCCCGCGGCACGCTGCACGCCACTGGACCGGATGGAAAGCTGCACCCGGTCGCACAGGCGCACAGCGCGGCCTGGTTCGACGCGGCAGGCGCAGGCGAACTGCTGCTGGCGTTCGACACGGTGGCGCTGCCGCGCGGCTACGCCGCCCCGTTCGAGCTGCGCGACCTGCAACTGCAGGACCAGAGCCGGATGGCACCGATCGAGAGCCGGGCGGTCGCGGTGCGGTTCTGAGTACTGCCGGGGCGGGGGCTGCCTCCGCCCCGGCGCATCGCGTACCGACCAACGGTCGGTACCTACCGGATTCGGGGAGGCGCAATAGCTGTAGAGCCACCCGCCCGTAGCGGCGAACCTCACCCCGCGAATGCGCTCAGCCGACCCTCGTGCTCGATGACCTGGATCGGCCCCCCGAACACCTCCGACAGCGGCCCATCGCGCAGCAGCTCCTCCCGCGTGCCATCCGCCGCTATGCGCCCTCCGCGCAGCAGTACCACGCGTTCGATTTCCGGAATCACTTCCTCGATGTGGTGGGTCACCAGCACCAGGGTGATGCCCTGCGCCGCCAGCGTGCGCATGGTGGCGATCAGATGCTGGCGCGCCACCAGGTCCAGCCCGGTGGACGGCTCGTCCAGGAGCAGCGCCTGCGGCCGGTTGACCAGCGCGCGGGCGATCAACACCCGCCGCGTTTCCCCGGCCGACAGCTCTGCATAGCCGCGTTGCAGCAACGTCAAGGCACCGGTCAACGCCAGCGTCTCGCGCACCCGCACACGCATGGCATCGGTGACCTCGCGGAACGCGGGCACCACGAAGCTGGCGAAGAAGCCGGACAGCACCGCCTCCTCCACCGTCAGCCCGGGCATGTCCGCCAGATTGCTGCTGAGGTCACCGGTGACGATGCCCAGCTGAGAACGCAGCCGGTCCACCTGCCAGCGGTTCTGGCCCAGCACCCGCACCGCCACGGTGCCGTCGGCGTGTGCCAATGGGTACAGCTCGCGGGTGATGAGCTTGATGAACGAGGACTTGCCGCAGCCGTTGGGGCCCAGCAGCGCTGTGTGCTGGCCCTGGGCGATGCGCAGGCTGAGGTCGTGCAGCACCCGGACCTGACCACGGACCACGCAGGCTCGGTCGAGTTCGATCAGGGGGGCGGCGTCAGACGAAAGTAGGGTTGCAACGGTCATGAATGCGGGGGCGATGCTCACGAAGGAGGAGAACAACTGAATGACTGCACAAAAATCGCATCAGACGGATGAAGTTTGCAACTTCTGGCCGCATCATGTCCGAACCTGTACCCGTTCCCTGCTGGCCGTCGCGGCCCGGAGTTCCCGCAATGCTCGATACGCTCCTCAACTTCCTGACCGGCGGCGTCGTCGGCCTCGGCTGGTGGGGCATGGGCCTGGTGCTGCTGGTGTTTACCCAGCTGACCATCTTTGCCGTCACGCTGTACCTGCATCGCAGCCAGGCGCACCGCGGCGTGGACTTCCACCCGGTCATCGCGCACTTCTTCCGCTTCTGGACCTGGCTCACCACCTCCATGATCACCAAGGAGTGGGTGGCCATCCACCGCAAGCACCACGCCAAGGTGGAGACCGAAGAAGACCCGCACAGCCCGGTCACCAAGGGCATCAGCACGGTGTTCTGGCGCGGCGTGGAGCTGTACCGGGAAGCCCGGGGCATGCGTGCGGACATCGAGCAGTACGGCCGCGGCGCCCCGGATGACTGGATCGAGCGCCACCTGTACACCCCGCACGCCAACCTCGGCCCGGTCGCGCTGCTGGTGGTGAACCTGCTGCTGTTCGGCCTGCCCGGCGTGGCCTTGTGGGCAATCCAGATGGCATGGATTCCGTTCTGGGCCGCCGGCGTGGTCAACGGCCTGGGCCACTGGTGGGGCTACCGCAACTTCGAGTCGGCCGACACCTCCACCAACCTCACCCCGTGGGCGTTCTGGATCGGCGGCGAAGAGCTGCACAACAACCACCATGCCTTCCCCAGTTCGGCCCGCTTCTCGATGCGCCGCTGGGAATTCGACATCGGCTGGACCGCCATCCGTGGCCTGCAGGCCGTTGGCCTGGCCAAGGTGCTGCGCGTTGCTCCCAGCATGGACGTGCGCCCGAACATTGCCGTGCCTGATGCCGAAACCCTGAAGGCGCTGCTCTCGCACCGTTTCCAGGCCATGACCGACTACCAGCGCAACGTGTTCGTGCCAGCGCTGCGCGAAGAGGCCGCCATGGCCGGCGCCAAGCTGCGCCAGCTGTTGCCGCGTCGCATGCAGCGCGGCCTGGTCAACGACGGTCGCTGGCTCAAGCCCGACTGCCGCGCCGAGCTCAGCACCTGGGTCGAACAGCGTCCGCGCATCCGCGTGCTGGTCGAACACCGCGCGCGTCTGGCGGCCCTGCTCGAGGCCCGCGGCAACGACGCCGCCGAGCGCCTGAAACTGCTCCAGGCCTGGTGCCACGAGGCCGAAGCCAGCGGTATTGCCGCGCTGCAGAACTATGCCGCGCGCCTGAAGGGCTACGCGCTGACGGCGCACTGACCGGTGCGTGCCGCCCATCGCAACTCTGGAAAACGCCGCCTCGCGCGGCGTTTTTCCTGCCTGTCGCTGCTGCTGCTCGCTGCGGCCGCACAGGCTCAGGTCACCGACACCCGCAGCTACCTGCAGCGCATGGACACGGACGGCGATGGAAAGGTCAGCGTCGAGGAATACGTGCAGTGGATGCTCTATGCGTTCGACCGCATGGACCGCAACGGCGATGGCGTGTTGAGCGCCGACGAGCTGCCCGGCGGCAAGGGCAAGCCGATCACGCGCGACCAGCAGCGCCAGACCATCGTCGAGCGCTTCCACAAGCAGGACGCCAATGGCGACGGGTTCCTGAGCGCGAAGGAGCTGTCCGCGCCGCCGCGTTGAAATACTGAAGATATTCTGCAGACTGCCGATAGGACGGCAGGGGCCCCGCGCCGATCGGTTTCAACCAACACGGAGCACAAGGATGTCAGTCATTCCTCTGAATCGCAGTCTGCGAATTGTTGCCGCAGCCACAGTCATGTGCGGTCTGTCCGGCTGCGTAACCCTTTCCGGGACATATGTCGTTTCGGCCACGGACGCCGAGGGTCGCGAGCTTTCCTCCAACGTGCGCATGACCGCCGATGGAAGCCGCATCTACACCGCGCGCAATGCGCTGTGTTCGGCCTATCCCGGTGCCGTGGTGCACATCAAGGACCTGCAGACAGGCGAAGAGCTCCGCTCGGAGAGTCCGTACACCTGCAAAGCAGCGAAGTGACTGGACGGCGGAAGGGGAGCAAGCCTTCAGTGCGGAAGGCAGGACGCTGACCGGCCGCGTCGCCATCGAGCTCGATGCTGGTTACGCCGTTCGATACGCGCGCGACGCAGAATGACGCGAAGCGCGCGGCCAGAAACTCAAATGAAGGACCGGAAGTGATTACGGAAGATTTTTCCCTCGCTCAGAACAACTTCGAGCTCGTCGATCAGGGGATCGTGGATGGTTACGATGCCTTCTCCTACGACTGCGCTGGTGAAGCTGCTGGGCACGGGTGAGCTGGGCAACTATCTCTATCTTCAACCGCAGGGGCGCGCTTCCCGCGACGCCTTGGAACAGGCCGCGAAGGCGTGGCTGGGCGAGCAGGCCAGATTCTGTCTCGAGCGTGGAAATGCCGAGCTGCATCAGCTGGCTTCCAATGTGCCTGTCATATTTGTAGGCAAGGAGGCGTACTACGCAGCGCTGATGCGTGATCATCCTGGCAGCGACATTTCGGAGTTTGTAAGCGACACGCTGATTGCGTCCTACAGTGCGTTGCCACTTTCGATCTACGGACTCGGCGAAGCGCTTTACGGAATCGCTGCTGATTACGATCTGTCCTGGTACGTGATGCAGCCCTTGCTGGAGGTCTCAATCGACTTCTCGATCTACTACGAGTTCTGGAGACTGGGCGGGCAGTCCTTGCTGAGTGACGAAGGCCTGTTGGTTCGTGCGGATTGATTCCGTGAACGTCTGGGAGGGCGTGCCTTAGAATCCCCCCATGCCCGAGCTCCCCGAAGTCGAAACCACCCGCCGCGGCCTGGCCCCGCACCTGGCAGGCCGCAGCATCCACGGCGTGATCCTGCGCAGGCCCGACCTGCGTTGGCCGATTCCCGACGAAATCAGCGCCCTGCTGCCGGGGCAGGCCATCCAGGGCGTGCGCCGCCGCGCCAAGTACCTGCTGCTCGATACCGCCATCGGCAGCGCGCTGCTGCACCTGGGCATGTCCGGCAGCCTGCGTGTATTACCGGGCGACACTCCTGTGCGGGCGCACGACCACGTCGACATCAGCCTGGACAACGGCCGCCTGCTGCGCTTCAACGACCCGCGCCGCTTCGGCAGCCTGCTCTGGCAGCCGGCCGGCGAGACCCATGACCTGCTGGCCGGGCTGGGCCCGGAGCCGCTGGACGACGAATTCGACGGCGACTACCTGTTCCGGCGCAGCCGCGGCCGCAGCGCCTCGGTGAAGACCTTCCTGATGGACCAGGCCATCGTGGTCGGGGTGGGCAACATCTACGCCGCCGAGAGCCTGTTCATGGCCGGGATCAACCCGCTGCGCGAGGCCGGCAAGATCTCGCGTGAGCGCTACCAGCGCCTGGCCACGGCGGTGAAGCAGATCCTGGGCCACGCCATCACGCGTGGCGGCACCACGCTGCGCGACTTCATCAACCCGGACGGCGCGCCGGGCTATTTCGAGCAGGAACTGCTGGTCTACGGGCGTGAAGGCCAGCCCTGCCGCCAGTGCGGGCGCCCGTTGCGCCACGCCACCATCGGCCAGCGCGCCAGCGTCTGGTGCGGGTACTGCCAACGCTGAACCGTCGCACGCACAGCCGCGTACGGGCGTTATAGTCGGCCCAACGTCACCGGCGGGGGTGTGCGATGGACGAAAGCCCGGATATCACCGTATGGCTCGACTCGGCCAGGTCGGGCGACCGTGCCGCGCTGGACCGGGTGCTGACCCTGCTGTACCAGGAACTGCACAGCATGGCGCGACGCCAGCTGGCTGGGCAGCAGGGCCGCACGCTGGATGCCACCTCGCTGGTGCATGAGTCCTATCTCAAGCTGCTGGGTGCACGCGGCGGGGCCCGGTTCGAGGACCGGGCGCACTTCTTCGCCTATGCCGCCTCGGCCATGCGCAGCGTGGTGGTCGATTACGCACGCAACCGCTTGGCCCGCAAACGCGGCGGCGATCTGAAGCGGGTAGCCGAGATTCCAGAGAACAGCAGCAGCGGCGTGCGCCTGGACGAAGACCTGCTGGCGCTGGATGTGGCGCTGGCGCGCCTGCAGGCGGTCGATGGCCACTTGGCCAAGGTGGTGGAGCTGCGTTACTTCGCGGGGCTGTCCGAACAGGAGATCGCCGATCTTTGCCAGCGCTCGGAGCGCAGCATCCGGCGTGACTGGCAGAAGGCGCGCATGTTCCTGCTGGCCTCGGTCCGCGAGGACTGACACCGGCAGGCAGGGAGCCCGCGCAGGCGTGCGGGCAATGACACGATCGTGGGGCCAGGGGCGGGAGCGGGCAATGGACGCAGTGCGCTGGCGGCAGGTGTCCATGCTGCTGGATCAGTTGCTGGAAATGCCTCCGGACCAGCGCGCAGCGCGGCTGGCGCACCTGCGTGCGGCCGATCCCGCACTGGCCACCGACCTGCAGCGGCTGCTCGACCATGAGCAGGAAAGCCAGGAGTTCATGGCGCAGCCGCTGTGGACCGCCGCGCCGGAAGACAGCCGCGCCGGCACCCACATCGGCCCCTACCGGTTGCTGCGGCAATTGGGCGAGGGCGGCATGGGAGAGGTCTGGCTGGCCGAACGCGCCGATGGCCTGTATCAGCGCCAGGTCGCGCTGAAACTGCTGCGCAGCGGCTATGCCGACCCGGGGCTGCGGCAGCGTTTCAGTCGCGAACGCGAGATTCTGGCCCGCCTGCAGCACCCGCACCTGGCCCAGCTGCTGGACGCAGGCGTGGACCTGCAGGGCCAGCCCTACCTGGCGCTGGCCTACGTGGAAGGCGAGCCGATCACCGACTACTGCCAGCGCCTGCAGCTGCCGCTGGAGCGCCGCCTGCAACTGATGCTGCAGGTGTGCGCCGTGGTGAGCCACGCGCACGCCAACCTGATCGTGCACCGCGACCTGAAGCCCTCCAACATCCTGGTCACCGCCGACGGCGAGGTGAAGCTGCTGGATTTCGGCATCGCCAAGCTGCTCGACGACGAGGAGGCCCGCGCCAATGCGGCCCATCCGCCGACCGAGGCGCGCGCCTTCACCCTGCACTACGCCGCGCCGGAGCAGGTGCGTGGCGAGGCGGTGACCACGCTGACCGACGTGTATTCGCTGGGGGTGGTGCTGTTCGAGGTGATCACCGGGCGCAAGCCCTACCGCCTGCGCCGCCATAGCGATGCCGAGTGGGAACGTTCGATCCTGGAGGTCTCCGCACCGCGTGCCTCCAGCGTGGTGCTGCGTGGCGACACCGCCGATGCGGCGCCGTCGGTCGCCACCCGCCGCCTTGCCCGGCGCCTGCGTGGCGACCTGGACACCATCCTGCTCAAGGCGCTGCAGAAGGAGCCGGCGCAGCGCTACGCCTCGGTGGAGGCGCTCGCGCAGGACCTACGGCGTTTCCTTGAGGGTCGCCCCATCCACGCACGGCCGCAGCGCGCGCTGTACCGCCTGCGCAAGTACCTGGGGCGGCATCGCTGGGGCGTGGTGCTGGGTGCGCTGTGCGTGCTGGCACTGGTCGCGCTGGCGGTGCTGGCGCTGTGGCAGATGCAGCAGGCGCGGCGCGAAATCGCCCGCGCGCAGGCCATGCAGGACTTCACCATCGGCCTGTTCGACCGCGCCGCCAGCGTGCGCCACGGCAGTTTCGACGTGCGCCAGCTGCTGGCCACCGGGCAGCAGCGCGGCGAAGCCGAGCTGGCCGACCAGCCGCTGCCGCTGGCCGACCTGGAAGGGGTGATCGGGCGCCTGCGCATCGGCATGGGCGACTACCAGCTGGCGCTGCAGACCCTGGATCGGCAACGCGCGTTGCTGGAAGAGCTGGATGAGGTGCCGCCGGCCCTGCAGTTGGAAGCGGTGACCCAGCGCGGCCGCGTGCTGCGCATGCTCGGCCGCTCCCGCGAGTGTGTTGCGCACATGACCCCCATGCAGGCGCTGGCCCTGGCCCAGCGCCAGGCGCTGCCCGCGCAGGTGGCCGAATACCACGCCCAGCTGGGGCGCTGCCAGCAGCTGCTGGGCTACCGTGACGAGGCGCGTGACGCCTTCGAGCTGGCCTTGGCATTGCGGCGCGGTGCGGTCCACGACGTGACCGGAACGGCGGAGAGCCTGGCCGATCTGGCGGCGCTGGAGAACGACGAGGGGCATCCACAGGCCGCGCTGTCCGGCTATCGCCAGGCGCTGGAGCTGCTGCAGGTACGCTCCAGCGAACGCCACCCGCAGCTGGTCACGCTGCGCCGCCATCTGGGCGAAACGCTGGCGGCGCAGGGCGATCTGGATGCGGCCGAACAGACGCTGCACATCGCCTGGTCCGACGCGGTCAGCCTGTATGGCCCCGACCACCCGGAGACGCTGAACATCCGTCGCCTGCGCGCCACCCTGGCCCTGCAACGCGGCGACCTGGAGCAGGCCGAGGCCACCCTGCAGCAGGTGCACCGGCTGACCCTGCTCGCGCTGGGCGACCAGCACCGCGACACCGGCCAGACCTGGCATGCGCTGGGGCGTTCGGCGCTGGAGCGCGGCGACACCGAGGCGGCGGTGGCCAACTTCGGGCACGCGGTGGCGATCTGGCGACAACCCGACTGCGTGGGCCTGCTGCCGCAGGGCCTGTACGACTGGGGCAGTGCACTGGCCGACGCCGGTCGCTGGCAGGAGGCGCTGGCGGCGCTTCGCGAGGGGCGCCAGTGGCAGGCGGCGCAGCGGGGGGAAGACGATCCGGACGTGCAGCGCGCAGACCGCAAGATGGCCGAGATCATCGGCGAATACGTCGACCCGTGGGAGGCCGGCGACCGCCTGGCGGCCCTGATGCGGCATTCCGCGCGCGGTGGACCGGACGCGCTGATGCAGCGGCAGGCCGTGCAGCTGGCCTGGGGCCGCAACCTGATCCGCATGGGCCAGCCGGTGGAGGCGCAGCGCGCGCTGCAGCCACTAGCCCAAGCCGTGTCGCCCGACCCGCGCAACACCCAGCTGCGCTGGCTGGCCCGGTCCGCGCTGGGCGAACTGGCCTGTACCGAGTCGCCGGCGCGGGGCCGCGACCTGCTGCTGCGGCTGCAGGCCGAGGTGAAGCAGCAGCGCCCGCAGGGCGGCCGGGTGGCACGCCGGATCGAGGCCGCGCTGCAGGCGTGTCCCACCCGCGGCACGCTGGCCCGCAGGGGGCAGACTGAACGCCGGGTGGCCACCACAGCGGCGAATTAACGCAAGCGTGCCTATGATGGCCGGCCCTCTCCTGCCATCGCTGCCTGCATGCAACGACGCGACTTCATCCGCAACGCCTCCCTGGCCCTGGCCGCCATCGGTTTTCCCGCGCTGCCGGCCTGTGCCGCGCAGGGCAGCCAGGTGGGCCTGCGCCGGCTCGGCCAACCGCAGCCCTTCGATTTCGCCACGCTGAAGGGCCAGGCGCGCGCGCTGTCCGAGGCGCCGTACAAGACCCACCGGCGCACCTTGCCGGGGCCGCTGGAGGCGCTGGACTGGGACCAGTACCAGTCGATCAGCTATCGCCAGGATCACGCGCTGTGGGCCGACCAGCCCGGCCGCTTCCAGGCCAAGTTCTTCCATCTGGGCCTGTACTTCCATTCGCCGGTGCGCATGTTCGACGTCGTCGATGGCAAGGCGCAGGAACTGGCGTATGACCCGGCGGCGTTCAATTACGGCAAGAGCGGCCTGAAGAACGGCCAGCTGCCGGCCGACCTGGGCTTTGCCGGGTTCCGCCTCAATACCCGCCAGGACACCGACCGCGACTTTGCCGCGTTCCTGGGCGCCAGCTACTTCCGCGCGGTGGGCAAGGAAGGCCAGTACGGCCAGTCCGCGCGTGGCCTGGCGATCGACACCGGCATGGGCCGCCCGGAGGAATTCCCGGACTTCATCGCCTACTTCCTGGAGCAGCCGGCGGCCGATTCCAACACGCTGGTGGTGTATGCCCTGCTGGATTCGCCCAGCGTGGCCGGCGCCTACCGGTTCGCCATCACCAATGGCGATGTGTTGCTGATGGACGTGGATGTGGCGCTGTATCCGCGCAAGACCATCGAGCGCCTGGGCATCGCCCCGTGCACCAGCATGTACCAGGTGGGCGAGAACGACCGCCGCATGGCCTGGGACTGGCGCCCGGAGATCCATGACACCGACGGCCTGTCGATGTGGACCGGGGCAGGCGAGTGGATCTGGCGCCCGCTGTCCAACCCGCGCCAGCTGCGCTTCAACATGTTTGTGGACAACAACCCGAAGGGGTTCGGCCTGCTGCAGCGCGACCGCAACTTCGACCACTACCAGGACGACGGGGTGTTCTACGAGAAGCGCCCGTGCCTGTGGGTGGAACCGAAGGGGCAGTGGGGCAAGGGCTCGGTGCAGCTGGTGGAGATTCCCACCGTGGACGAGACCTTCGACAACATCGTGGCGTTCTGGAACCCGGAAGCGAAGCCGCAGCCGGGCCAGGAAATGCTGCTGGGTTACCGCCTGTACTGGGGCGCCGAGCCGCCCGCGCGGCCGCCACTGGCGCAGGCCATGGCGACCCGCACCGGCCTGGGTGGGGTGATCGGCAAGAAGCGCGAGTATTTCTCCTGGCGGTTTGCCGTCGACTTCCAGGGCGGCGAGTTGGCCGCGCTGATCGACAAGGGCGAGGTCGAAGCGGTGGTCCAGACCAGCCGTGGCCGCACCGAAACCGTGTCGGCGCGCCCGCTGCGCGAGATCAAGGGCTACCGCGCCATGTTCGACCTGGTGCCGCCGGACAACAGCACCGACCAGATCGACATCCGCCTGTACCTGCGCAGCGGCGGCAAGACGCTGACGGAAACGTGGTTGTACCAATATTCGCCGCCGCCGGCGGGGGCGCCGGAACGGACGTTGTATTGATGACGTGTACCCACCAACGGTGGGTACCTACCGGCGCGGTTACAGCGGTAACCGCGCCTGGGCCGGATCAATCCGGCCCTCGCCCCGCGTGATCTTCTTGAACTCGGCGCGGCTGACCGACACGTAGCGCTCGTTGCCGCCGATCTCGACCTGCGGGCCGTCCTGTACCGCGTGGCCGTGTTCGTCCACGCGCACGGTCATGGTGGCCTTCTTGCCGCTGTGGCAGATGGTCTTGATCTCCTGCATCTCGTCGGCCCAGGCCAGCAGGTACTGGCTGCCTTCGAACAGCTCGCCGCGGAAGTCGGTGCGCAGCCCGTAGCAGAGCACCGGAATGCGCAGCTGGTCGACCACTTCGCTCAGCTGCCAGACCTGGCTGCGGCTCAGGAACTGCGCCTCGTCCACCAGCACGCAGCCCAAGGGGCCATGGCTGGCGATGTCATCGCGGATCAGCCGTTCCAGGTCGGTGTCGCGGTCGAAGGCCACACCGTCGGCCTTGAGTCCGATCCGCGAGGCGACCACGCCGCGCCCGGCACGGTCGTCCAGCCGTGGGGTGAGGATGGCCACGCGCATGCCGCGCTCACGGTAGTTGTGCGCCGACTGCAGCAGCGTGGTGGTCTTGCCGGCGTTCATCGCCGAATAATAGAAATAGAGCTTGGCCATCGAGGGATTTTAGTCGATGGGGTTGCCAACGGTGGTGGCCGGGCCGACATCCACGGTGCCGCTGGCTCCGCCGGCGCGGGCCAGCTCCTGGTCCTTCCATTGCCAGTACTGCGTCGGCTTCCAGTACTCGTCCCGATAGAACGCGTCGGCGTCCACGGTCCGGGCGCCGCGGTGCTCGCGCACGTACAGTTCCATCCGCGGCACCGAGCCGGTGCGGCTGCCGGTCACGTTGCGCAACCCGGCGCGCAGCTCGCGCTCCAGCCGGGGCTGGGCGACCGGATCACCGTACTGCACGTACAGTGCCCGCCCTTCGCTGACCGCGCGCTGCCGCTCGGCCGGATCCAGCGCGGCCCAGTACCGCTCGCGCTGGGCCAGCAGGAACGGGGTGCCGCGTTCGGCGGCCAGATCCATCCACGCATAGCCGATGGCGCGGTCAGCCGGGCCACCCTTGCCGTTCCACCACATCTCGGCCAGGGCCGCCTGCGAAAGCTTGTCGGCATAGCGCGCCGCCGCCTGGAACAGGCCACGCGCCTCTTCCAGGCGCCCTGCCACCTGGGCGTCGTGGCCCTGCTGGCGGTAGCGCATATCCGGGTGGTTGGCCATGAACGCCGGGCTGCTCAGCACTTCCCGGGCGCTCAGGTCTGCCACTACCGGCTGGGCCAACACGGGCGACACGGCCAGGGCCGTGACTATCCCCCAGATCCATCGATAACCGTCGTTTCTGTTCACGTTGCACCTCCCTGGCTCGTGACGTCCTCAATACCGGCTGCCGGTGGCGGCGTCAACCGGATCGACCGCCCGGCAGGCCCGCTACAATGGCCCATCCCCGGAGATGGCATGCACGGTCTCAATCCCCCCCAACGCGCGGCAGTCCTGCACTGCGAAGGTCCCCTGCTGGTGCTTGCGGGCGCGGGCAGCGGCAAGACGCGTGTGATCGTGGAAAAGATCGCCCAGCTGATTGCCAGCAAGCGCTACCCGGCGCGGCGGATCGCGGCGATCACCTTCACCAACAAATCCGCCAAGGAAATGCGCGAGCGTGTGGCCAAGCGGCTGCATGGTGGCGACGCCGAAGACGTCACCATCTGCACCTTCCATGCGCTGGGGCTGAAGTTCCTGCAGATCGAACACGCCGCGGTCGGTCTCAAGCGTGGCTTCTCGATCTTCGATGCCGACGATTCCACCTCGCAGGTCAAGGACCTGATGTACGGCGCCAAGCCGGACGACATCGAGGACGTGAAGAATCTGATCTCGCGTGCGAAGAACGCCGGCCTGTCGCCGGAACAGGCGATGGCGGCCGCGCGCAGCAACCGCGAGAAGGAAGCGGCCAGCGTCTACGAGCGCTACCAGCTGCGCCTGAGCGCGTTCAACGCGGTGGACTTCGATGACCTGATCCGGCTGCCGGTGCAGGTACTGGAAGAAAACCCGGAGATCGCGCTGGCCTGGCGCGAGCGCATCGGCTATCTGCTGGTCGACGAATGCCAGGACACCAATGACGCGCAGTACCGGCTGCTCAAGCAGCTGGCCGGCAGCGTGGGCAACTTCACCTGCGTGGGCGACGACGACCAGTCCATCTACGCCTGGCGCGGCGCGAACCCGGAAAACCTGCAGCAGATGGCGCGCGACTATCCCGCGCTGGAAATCATCAAGCTGGAGCAGAATTACCGCTGCTCCAACCGCGTGCTGCGCGCGGCCAACGCGTTGATCGCCAACAACCCGCACGAGCACCTCAAGAAGCTGTGGAGCGACCAGGCCGACGGCGAACGCATCCGCGTGTGGGAGTGCCGCAACAGCGAACACGAAGCGGAAAAGGTCGCGGCCGAGATTTCCTATCTGGCCACCTCCAAGCAGATTCCGTGGAGCGACTTCTGCATCCTGTTCCGCGGCAACTTCCAGTCGCGGCCGCTGGAAAAGGCGCTGCAGCTGGTGCGCGCGCCGTACCACATCACCGGTGGCACCGCGTTCCTGGAACGCCAGGAAGTGAAGGACACGCTGTCGTGGCTGCGCCTGCTGGTGAACCCGGACGACGACACCGCCTTCATGCGTGCGGTGCAGTCGCCCAAGCGTGAGGTAGGTGCCGGCACCCTGGCCAAGCTGGCGGAACTGGCGTCGGACAAGGACCTGCCGATGGCGCATGCCGCCGAGGCGATCGGCGCGCTGTCGCAGCTGCCGCCGCGCGCGGCCAATGGCCTGAGCCGCTTCACCGACATCCTGCGCGACCTGCGCGCGGAAATGCCCAAGCTCAGCTCCGGTGACCTGGTGCGCAAGCTGGTGAAGGACTCCGGCCTGGTGTCCGAGCTGCGCGGGGCGTGCAAGGAAGAATCGGTGTACCAGCGCCGCGTCGGCAACCTGGAAGAACTGGCGCAATGGTTCGAGGGCGGCCCGCGTGGCGCCACCACCGCCGACCTGGCCGCGCAGCTGGCGCTGTTGTCGCGCAACGACAAGGACGATGGCGGCAACCAGGTGCGCATGATGACCATGCACGCGTCCAAGGGCCTGGAATTCCCGTACGTGTTCATCATCGGCTGCGAAGACGGCGTGCTGCCGCACCAGGTCAGCCTGGACGAAGGCAACCTGCAGGAAGAGCGCCGGCTGCTGTACGTCGGCATCACCCGTGCCAAGGTGCAGTTGTGGATGAGCTACAGCAAGCTCACCCGCAAGTTCGGCGAACACATCCGGCTCAAGCCCAGCCGCTTCTTCGACGAGATTCCCGCCGAGGAAATGCAGCGCGACGGCGCCGACCCGGTGGCTGACGCCGCGCGCAAGAAGGAGCGCGCGAGCGCGGGGCTGGCGGCGATCGAGGCGTTGTTCGATTGAGGGGGGCGGCTGCACAATCGTCCTATTCCAGCCTGCGAGGGACGCCATGTCCGCCCTGATCCAGACCGACCGCCTGCATTTGCGCCTGATCGATCCCGATCACGATGCCGCCGACATGCTGGCCCTGCTCAACGAACCCGGCTTCATCCGCCATATCGCCGACCGCGGCGTACGCACGCTGACGCAGGCGCGCGACTACACTGCCGAACGCGTGCTGGGCAGCTACACGCTCAACGGGTTCGGGATGTACGCGGTCATCCGGCGCAGCGATGGTGCGTGGCTGGGCAACGCCGGGCTGGTGCGCCGCGATGGCTTGCCGGCACCGGATGTGGGCTATGCGCTGCGGGCGCAGTACGAAGGCAACGGGTACGCGCTGGAAGCCGCGCGCGCGGTGATGCACTACGCCCGCGACGTGCTCGGTTATCCGGACCTGTACGGCATCGTGGCGCCGGAAAACCTGCGTTCGGCCGCGCTGCTGCGCAAGCTGGGCATGGAAGACCGCGGCGACCTGCGTCTGCCGGCGCCGCGCGATGAAGAAGTGCTGCTGCTGTTCGCCACGCCGGGCGCGCCGGCGGTGGTGGGGGCATGAACGCCTGACGGGCGGCTTCGGTTGGGGTTCAACGTCGGGGAATTCGCCGACGCCTGCGGTTGTGCGTGCCCGGTGACTTGTGCCGCGCGTTGCGCGGTTGACACGCATGGCGTGTCACTACGAATTGTTACGTGCACAGGACGATGGCGTTGTGGCTTCGTCCAGCCGGGTCGCGGACGCCGTAGAGCCGGGCTCTGCCCGGCTGCTCTTCAGCTGCCCGGCTGCTCTTCAGCCGCCCAGCTGCGCGCGCAGTTCCGCCAGCTGTTCCTGCAGCGTGGCCACCGTGGTTTCCAGCGCCTGCACGCGCGCTTCCAGTGCAGCGTTGCCGCCGCCGCCACTCGCGGGCGCTGACTTGTACTGCTCGGCCAACGCCTGCACGTCCACCGGGCCGGCCAGCAGGTGCATGTAACGGTCCTCGCGCTGGCCGCCCGCACGCGGCAGCAGCACCGCCAGGCCACGCTGGATCATGCGCTCCACGTGGTGGCGCAGTTCGTCCGCGTCCTGGAACTGGAACAGACGCTCGCTGCGGGTGAGCAGCTCGTTGACGGTCTGCGGGCCACGCAGCAGCAACAGGCCCAGGATCGCCAACTGCTGCCGGGTCAGATCCAGCGCACTGCCGGCGCGGTGTTCATAGCGCTCGGCGCGCGAGGAGAACTGCTGGCGGGCCAGGCCCATCGTCTCCAGCTGGCGCAGTGCATGGTGCACATCGCCGGTCGACAGCTGCAGCACCGGCTCGCGGGCCGTCTTCTGGTTGGCGGCGACCTGGGCGGCATTGACGGTGAGCGGGTAGGCGTCCGGGGTGGTGGCCTCCTTCTCGATCAGGCAGCCCAGGGCGCGGGCCTGGGCCGCGCTGAGCACGGGCAGGGCGGGGGTCTGGGTGTCGTCGGTCATGCGGCGCTCCGGGGTGTTTCTGGGGCATGCAGCATAGCCGAGGCCCGTGCCGGGCATGAACGCAGGCGGCCAAGCCGGTAAACTGGCGCCACTCAGTTCTGGTGATTCCCATGCGTCATACCGCTGTTTCCCTGTCCGTGCTTGCCTGTGCCGTGATGGCGTTGGGTGCGTGCAAGCGCACCGAAACCCCCGCCGAAGCTGCGGCCCCGGCGCCTGCTGCGGCCACCGCCGCGCCGGCCGCCACCGGCGATGCCGCCGTCGCCGCCAACGACAACCTCAACGCCGTGCTGTGGATGCAGCGTTCGCAGGAATACCGGGCGATCACCGAGCAGACCTACCGTGCCGCCGCCGACCACCTGGACAAGGCGCTGAAGGAAGCCAACTGGGATGCGCTGGTGCCCGAAGAGCGCGGCAACGCCGCCAAGGGTTTGAAGCCGGCCGTGGTGCTGGACGTGGACGAAACCGTGCTGGACAACTCGCCCTACCAGGCGCGCCTGGTGCGCGACGGTGGCGAGTACGACGAAATGAGCTGGGACCAGTGGGTAGCCGAAAAGAAGGCCAAGGCCATTCCGGGCGTGGTCGACTTCGCCAAGGCCGCCAACGCCAAGGGCGTGACCCTGCTGTACATCTCCAACCGCGCCGTGCATCTGAAGGAGGCCACCTTGGCCAACCTGCGCGCCGAGGGCCTGCCGGTGGCCGATGACAGCGTGTTCCTGGGCCTGGGCACCGTGGTCAAGGACTGCGAGCAGAACGGCAGCGAGAAGAACTGCCGCCGCCGCCTGGCCGGGCAGAACTACCGCGTGCTGATGCAGTTCGGCGACCAGCTGGGCGACTTCGTGGAAGTCACCGCCAACACCAACGACGCGCGCGACGCCCTGCAGCAGCAGTACCACGACTGGTTCGGCGAGCGCTGGTGGATGCTGCCCAACCCGACCTACGGCGGCTTCGAGCCGGCGCAGTTCAACAACGATTACAGCCAGTCGCGCCAGGCCCGCCACGATGCCAAGCGCGCGGCGCTGGATTACGCGCCGTGAGCCGCGCCCCGCTGCCGCTGCGTGAGGACGAACGCCTGATCTTCGCGCTCGACGTGCCGGGGCGCGAGGACGCGCTGGCCTGGGTGGACCGGCTGGGCGACGCGGTGTCGTTCTACAAGATCGGCATGGAACTGCTGGCGTCGGGCGAGTACTTCCAGGTGCTCGACGCCCTGGCCGCGCGCGACAAGCGCGTGTTCGTCGACCTGAAGTTCTTCGACATTCCGGCCACCGCCGCCGCGGTGATCAGGCGGCTGTCGGAGTGGCCGGTCAGCTACGCCACCATCCACGGCTGGCACCCGGCCATGATGGAGGCCTGCGCGGCCGCCAACAGCAGCGACATGCGCCTGCTGGCGGTCACCGTGCTGACCTCGATGGGGCGCGATGACCTGCGCGGCATGGGCATCGACCGCGAGCCGGTGGATGTGGTGGTGGAGCGTGCGCTGGCCGCCCAGGCCGCCGGCATCGACGGCGTCATCGCCTCGGGCCAGGAAGCAGGGCCGATCCGCGCCGCCACCGGTGCCGGGTTCTCGATCGTGTGTCCGGGCATCCGTCCCGGTGGGCCGGTCGGCGACGACCAGAAGCGCACCGTGGGGGTGGCCCAGGCCTTCGCCGACGGTGCCGATGCCATCGTGGTCGGTCGCCCGATCCGCCTGGCCAGCGACCCGCGCGCCGCCGCCCTGGCGATCCAGGCGGAGATCCGCAGCGCCCTGCGCTGATCGATTGCGGACACACTGCGCATCGGGACGGACCCCCGTCTCGATGCCGCCATGCGCCCGTTCGCAGAAATGCATCCATCAATCGCTGGCTCCCTGTTTCTGCGGGTGAAACGGGACCCGCGACGCAGTTGATCCGCCTCCTTTGCCGTCGAATCGACCTGGCGCGAGCCACCGGCCGCGTGCCGTTCGATTCCACTCACCGCAAAGGAGTTGCTGTATGCGTAACCGTTACCAACCGGCCTGGGTTGTCGGCCTGATCTTCTCCACCCTGTCCCTGTCCGCCGCGGCCACCCCGCCGCTGGACGGTCATGCGCCGCGCATCATCGGCGGTACCGATGCCCCACCGGGGGAATACCCCTTCATGGCCAGCCTGCAGCAGCTGGGACGGGGCGACTCGGACCACGCGCGGCACTGGTGCGGGGGCACCCTGATCTCACCGTCATGGGTGCTCACCGCCGCGCACTGCGTGGCCGGCCAGGCACCGGCCGGGTTCACCGTGCTGGTCGGCCAGACCCGGCTGGAGGACACCCCGCGCCGCCGCGTGTCGAACGTGAAGGCCATCCACGTGCACCCCGCCTTCGAGTCGCGCGGGCTGGTCAACGATGTGGCACTGATCCAGCTCAAGCGCCCCATCACCCGCCTCGAACCGGCCGACCCGCTGCTGGGCGGCGACACCAGCTACCTGCGGCCCGGGCGGGGCTTCACCGTCATTGGCTGGGGGGTGACCGGGCACCCGGACGCCCCGCTGCCGACCGCCCTGCAGACCGTGCAGGTCCCGTTCGTGCCGTTCAACGCCTGCAAGGCGGCCTACCCGGGTGTGCAGGCCGGCACCGTGATCTGTGCCGGCGCCGAAGGCCTGGACAGCTGCCAGGGCGATTCCGGCGGTCCGCTGATGGTGCAGCGGGGCGGCCGGTGGACGGTGCTGGGCACGGTCAGCTGGGGCGAGGGGTGCGCGCAGGCCGGGGCGCCCGGCGTTTACGCGCGCCTGTCGGGGGGCTATGTGCGGGATTTCCTGCAGGCCACCTGGACCCGTGACTGAAGGCCTGTAGCGCTCGGTCGTGACCGGGGCCGGCCCCGCGAGGGGGCGGCCCCTTCCTTGACCGCGGCAGTTCGTCGCCCGCCGCTGTTATCCAGGTTTTTCAATGGCTTGGTCCTGGGTGAGGCCCCTGGCCGCGGGCACCGGCTTGCCGCTGCGCAGCGCAGGCCGCAAGATGCGGACCGGTCCGGGGAGTCCGAATTCATGTCCATGCCGTTGATGCCGGGGCGTTACCGACCCTGGGTGCTGTCGCTCTCACTCTGTGGACTGGTGCTGCTGTCGGCCTGCAAGGGTGACCGGATCGATCCGGATGCGCCCGCCGCCGAACCGGTGGCCGCGTTGCAGCAGTTGGCGCGCCATGTGGCCGACAACGACCTGGTGGCGTATGCCAAGGCGTCGGTGCCGCCGGCGCAGTACGCCCGGTTGCAGGCGGCCTGGGCCGACGGGCACAGCCGCTGGCCGCTCACCGATCTGCCGTTGGATGGCCAGTTGCTGCCGATGATGGCGGCCCTGTCCGCGCCCGATGCACCGCAGCGCCTGCAGCGTTCGTTCGATACCCAGATCGCGGGCCAGGCCACCGGCGTGCGCCAGGCCGCCCATTCCATGGGCCTGTTCGGGGTGCAGTACCTGCGCAACCAGACCGACTACACCGCAGACGAACGCGCCCACTACAGCCAGGTGGTGGACGTGCTCAGCCGCTGGGCCGCCGCCGCGCCGCTGACCGACAAGCAGCGCGCCCGGACCACCATCACCCTGCTGACCGCCACCGCGCGCACCAGCGGCCTCTCCACCGACGCCCAGCTGCAGGCGGCGGGCATGGAAGACTGCCTGCGCCGGCTGGGGACGTTCGAGAAGGCGTTCAAGACCGCCTTGGCCAGCTATGGGCTGTCGCTGGACGCGGCCCTGACCGGGCTGCGTGGCGAACTGGTCTCCCAGGAGGGCGACAACGCCGTGGTCAGGATCCAGTACCCGCTGGCGGGCGAGCAGATCGAGGCCCAGGTGCGGATGACCCGCCGCGATGGGCATTGGTATCTGGCGCGCACGCTGGAAGAGACCGACGCGCTGCTGCAGGCGGCCGATGCCGCCACGGCCGCGGCCGCCGCGCAAGCTGAACATGACGCCACGGTAGCCGCCGAAGCAGAGGCCGCCGCCCCCGTCAAGGACGCTGCTCCTGCACCGGCTAAGCCATAATGAAGCCGATGCCGAACCAGAATCCCCTGCCTTTCCCCGGCGAAGAGCCGCCCAAGACGCCGGACGCACCGTCCGCGTCGCCCGACAGCGCGCCCGGTGCAGATCCGGCCGCCGAGGCGGCGCCTGCGTCCGCCGCACCGGGTGCGACCGACCCGCATGCAGCCGATCCGGGCGCGATCGTACCGACGCCCACCGCTGCCGCGTATGTGCCGGCCGGCCGCCGCCCCTGGTGGGCGCGCCTGCTGGGCCGCCTGGTCGAGCCGTGGCTGTCGCTGAAGATCGAACCCGAACACCCCGGCCAGTACAACGACGGCCGCCCCGTGGTCTACGTGCTGGAGGACTACGGTCTGTCCAACGCGCTGATCCTGGACAAGGCCTGCCGTGACGCGGGCCTGCCGTCGCCGCTGGTGCCCATTGCCGGCGACCCTACCGGTCGCAAGCGCGCCTACGTGGCGCTGTCGCGCCGGAGCAGCAGCAACTCGCTGATTCCCGAGCAGCGCGGGGCCAAGACCCATTCCGATTCGCTGGCCAAGGTGCTGCAGGCTCATCGCGCGCGCGATGAGCTGGACGTGCATCTGGTGCCGGTGTCGATCTTCGTCGGCCGCGCGCCGGACAAGCAGAGCGGCTGGTTTGCCGTGCTGTTCTCGGAAAACTGGGCGCTGGTGGGCCGCTTCCGCCGCCTGCTGGCCGTGCTGCTCAATGGCCGCAGCACCATCGTGCGCTTCGCCCCGCCGATCTCGCTGCGCAGCACGATCAACGAGGGGCTGGACCCCGAGCGCACGGTACGCAAGCTGCAGCGGGTGCTGCGCACGCATTTCCGCCGCATCCGCGAGTCGGTGATCGGCCCGGACCTGTCCACCCGCCGCCTGCTGGTGGACAAGGTGCTGGAAGCGGACACGGTGCGCGAGGCCATCGCCTCGCAGGCCAAGCGCGACAACACCAAGCCGGCCGATGCCTGGAAGAAGGCGCATGCCTACGCCTGGGAAATCGCCGCGGACTATTCCAGCCCGGTGGTGCGCTCGGCCAGCTTCATGCTCAGCCACGTGTGGAACCGCATCTACGCCGGCGTGCTGGTCCACCACCTGGACAAGTTCAAGGCCGCCGCGCCGGGCCATGAAGTGGTGTACGTACCCAGCCACCGCAGCCACATGGATTACCTGTTGCTGTCCTACCTGCTGTACGACCGTGGCATCGTGCCGCCGCACATCGTGGCCGGCATCAACCTGAACCTGCCGGTGGTGGGCACGCTGCTGCGCAAGGGCGGCGCGTTCTTCATCCGCCGGTCGATCCGTGGCAACGCGCTGTATTCGGCCGTGCTGAGCGAATACGTGGCGCAGCTGGTCGCCGGCGGCTACTCGATCGAGTACTTCGTCGAAGGCGGCCGCTCGCGTACCGGGCGCCTGCTGCAGCCCAAGGGCGGCATGATCTCGATGACGCTGCGCGCGTTCCTGCGCCAGCCGCGCAAGCCGGTGCTGTTCCAGCCGGTCTACATCGGCTATGAAAAGCTGATGGAAGGCGGCAGCTACCTGGACGAGCTGAGTGGCCGGCCCAAGGAAAAGGAATCGATCTGGTCGCTGCTGTGGTCGATCCCGAAGGTGCTCAAGCAGAACTACGGCCAGGTCGTGGTGAACTTCGGCGAACCCATTGCGCTCAACGACGTGCTGGCCCGCCAGGCCCCGGAATGGGACGGCGCGCCGGTGGGCGAAGACGAGAAGCCCAGCTGGCTGTCGGGCACGGTCGACCACCTGGCCGAACGCATCCAGGTGCACATCAACGGCGCCGCCGACGTCAACCCGATCAACCTGCTGGCCCTGGCGCTGCTGTCCACGCCCAAACACGCCATGGGCGAGGCCGACCTGATCGCGCAGATCGAGCTGTGCAAGACCCTGCTGGTCGAGATGCCGTATTCGGACCGGGTCACGGTCACGCCGCATTCGCCGGAGCGGATCATCGCCCACGCCGAGGAAATCAACGTCCTCACCCGCATCAAGCACCCGCTGGGTGATGTGCTGAGTGTGAGCGGTGACACCGCGGTGTTGCTCAGCTACTTCCGCAACAACGTCATCCACCTGTTCACGGCGTCGTCGTGGGTGGCGTGCTGCTTCCAGAACAACCGTCGCATGAGCCGTACCGGCCTGGTCCAGCTGGGCCGCACCGTGTACCCGTTCCTGCAGGCCGAGCTGTTCCTGCCGTGGGACGAGGACCAGTTCGCCCAGCGTATCGAGCAGACCATCAACGTGTTCGTGCGCGAAGGCCTGCTGCAGAACGTCAACGACGACGATGGCGGCATCCTGGCGCGCAACACCGGGCAGACCGACGAAGTATTCCGCCTGCGTGCGATCGGCCATTCGCTGCAGCAGGCGTTCGAGCGCTATTACATCGCCATTTCTGTGTTGGTGAAGAACGGCCCGGGCACGCTGGGCGCGGCCGAACTGGAAAGCCTGTGCCAGCAGGCCGCACAGCGCCTGAGCCTGCTCTACGCACCGGCCGCACCGGAGTTCTTCGACCGCACGCTGTTCCGTGGCTTCATCCAGAAGCTGCGCGAGCTGCGCCTGGTATGGCCGGACGAGAACAGCAAGCTGCTGTTCGACGCGCGCCTGGACGCCTGGGCGAAGGATGCCAAGTTCATCCTGGGCCGCGAGCTGCGCCACACGATCGAGCGGGTCAGCCCGGAAGCGGCAAAACCCGAGGAACCGGTCGCCGCGGATTGACCGCAGCGGCGATCATTCGTGGTCGCCGCATTCCGCTCGGACACGCATGGCGTGTCCCTACGCCGGCTCGTCCGGAATCAGCATGTCTTCCAGCTTGGCGATGCAGTCCTTGAGCTGCAGCTTGCGTCGCTTCAGGCGCTTGGCTTCCAGCTCGTCGTCGCCGTTGGCGGCCATGCGCTGGATCGCCTCGTCCAGCTCACGATGCTCCCGCCGAAGGACGGCAAGGCGGCTGCTGATCTGCTCGGGCGTGAAGGTGTCCACAGAGACGCAGCATACACATCCGCGACGACGCCCGGGAGTGAACGCAGTCACTTCGCGGTACCGGTGAGGGACGATGCGAGCCGGTAGAATGGCGGGATGCCCGCCGTCCTGCCGTTGCCAGATCCCGTCCGTCGCGCCAGCCGCGACGATGACGCCGCGCGCGACAAACTGTCACGCCGGTTGCGTCGGCAGGTGGGCCAGGCGATCGCCGATTTCGGCATGATCGAGGCCGGTGACCGGGTCATGGTCTGCCTGTCCGGTGGCAAGGACAGCTACACCCTGCTGGACGTGCTGTTGCAGCTGCAGAAGAAAGCCCCGGTGGCGTTCGAGCTGGTCGCGGTGAACCTGGACCAGAAGCAGCCGGGGTTTCCCGCGCACGTGCTGCCCGAGTACCTCGCCGGCATCGGCGTGCCGTACCAGATCATCGAACAGGACACCTATTCGGTGGTCAGCCGGGTGATCCCGGAAGGGCGCACGATGTGTTCGCTGTGTTCGCGCCTGCGTCGCGGTGCGCTGTACCGGCACGCCGCCGAGCATGGCTTCACCAAGATCGCGCTCGGCCACCATCGCGACGACAGCGTGGCCACGTTCTTCCTCAACCTGTTCCACCACGCCAAGCTGTCGGCGATGCCGCCGAAACTGCGCAGCGACGATGGCCGGCACGTGGTGATCCGCCCGCTGGCCTATGTCAGCGAAGCCGACATCCAGGCGCATGCGCAGGCGCGCGGGTTTCCGATCATTCCATGCACCCTGTGTGGGAGCCAGGACAACCTGCGGCGCCGCCAGGTGGCGCAGATGCTGCAGCAGTGGGAGCACCTGCATCCGGGCCGCATCGACCAGATCGCACGCGCGCTGGGCAACATCCACCCCTCGCAGCTGGCCGACCCGGCACTGTTTGATTTCCTGGCGCTGGGCCGCACTGCGGCACCGCCCAGCGCTCCGACGGCCTGGGCCGACGGGGCATCCGATTCGGGCGATGATGCCGGCCTGGCCTGAGCCACGCCGTCGACCGCTCCCTCCCTTTCACACCTTTACTCCGGAATTCCATGTTCTTTCGCAACCTGACGCTGTTCCGCTTCCCGACCGCCACGGATTTCTCCGAAGTCGACACCCTGCTGCCGCAGGTACTGCTCAAGCCGGTTGGCCCGCTCGAAATGAATTCGCGCGGTTTCATTTCCCCGTTCGGCCGCGAAGAGAAGGCCGTGTTCTCGCACCGCGTGGGCGACGCGCTGTGGCTGACCGTGGGTGGTGAGGACAAGATCCTGCCGGGCGCGGTGGTCAACGACCTGCTGGCGCGCAAGCTGGAAGAGATCGAAGAGAAGGAAGGGCGCAAGCCCGGCGGCCGCGAACGCAAGCGTCTGAAAGACGACCTGCTGCACGAGCTGATGCCGCGCGCCTTCGTGAAGAGCTCGCGCACCGATGCGTTGATCGACCTGACCCATGGTTACGTGGCGGTGGACTGTTCGAGCAGCAAGAAGGGCGAGAACATGATGTCCGACATCCGCGGCCTGCTCGGCAGCTTCCCGGCCATGCCGCTGAACGCCGAAGTGGCGCCGCGCTCGATCCTGACCGGCTGGATCGCCGGTGAGCCGCTCCCCACCGGGCTGAGCCTGGGCGAGGAGTGCGAGATGAAGGACCCGGCCGAGGGCGGTGCCGTGGTCAAGTGCCAGCACCAGGAGCTGCGCTGCGAGGAGATCGACAAGCACCTGGACGCCGGCAAGCAGGTGACCAAGCTGGCCCTGGTGTTCGAGGACAACCTGTCCTTCGTGCTGGGCGACGACCTGATCGTGCGCAAGCTGAAATTCCTGGACGGCGCGCTGGACCAGCTCGAGCACGCCGACGAGGACGGGCGCCGCGCGGAGCTGGATGCCCGCTTCGCCCTGCAGAGCGGCGAAGTGCGCCGCCTGTTCCTGCTGTTGGAAGAGGCCTTCAAGCTCAGCAAGGCCGACTGACGGAGGAAGGCCGCAGAGCGGGGCTCTGCCCCGCTGCAGGCCGTCCCATGGCGGGGCAGAGCCCCGCTCTACCGCCGTGGCCCCGCAGTCATCTGCGGGGCGCCGTCGGCGCTATGCTGTACCCATGCCCGGATTCCTCCGCCGCCTGATCTCCCCGGCCGTCGCCCCCACCCTGCAGCGCGATACCGTGCGCCTGCGCCTGGAGGATGCCGAGATCGACGTGCTGCGCGTGCGTGATCCGCGTGCGCGCCGCATCAAGCTCAGCGTCGACGAGCGTGGCGTGCGCCTCACCCTGCCGCCGCGTGCGAGCCTGGTGATGGGCGAACGTTTCCTCGAGCAGCACCGCGACTGGTTGTCCACGCAGCTGCGCAATTACCAGGCGCAGAACCTGCCGCCGCCGCTGGTGATCGGCGAACCCGGGGTGCTGCCGCTGCGCGGCGAACTGTTGCCGCTGCGCTGGGACACCGGGCGCTATGCGCGCCTGGAACTGGAGGCCGATGGCGCGTGCATGCACCTGCCGGCACGCGGTACCGATGCCACGGTGAAGCGTGCGCTGCGCGAGTTCTACGAAGCACAGACGCGCGCCGATGTCGGCCAATGGTTGCCGCGTTACCTGCCCAGCCTGCCGCGTGCACCCGCGCGGCTGCGGCTGAAGGTGATGTCTTCGCAGTGGGGCTCGCTGGCACCCGATGGCAGCATGGCGCTGGATCTGGCCCTGGTGCTGGGGCGGCCATCGGCGTTCGAGTACGTGCTGGTGCACGAGCTCTGCCATTTGATCCAGGCCAATCACTCGGCGGCGTTCTGGGCGGAAGTGGAGCAGCGCTTCCCGGCGTGGCGTGAGGAGCGGGACTACTTCCAGGTGGAAGGGCGGCGGTTGAAGGCGATGCTTAGGCAGCTGTTGTAGGTGCGGGCGCCTGCTATGTGTCGTAGAGCCACGCCGCGCGTGGCTGCTCTCCGTTCCGTGGTCATGAACGTCTGACACACGGCTTCGTTAGGTCTAAACGTTGGTCGCAATGCCTGGAACGGTGGCAATCCGGCTGCGGAAGGTTGTGCCGCGCTGCGCGCGGTCGACACGCATGGCGTGTCTCTACGAACCGCTACGTGCACAGGGCGATTGGGCTGGTAGAGCCACGCCATGCGTGGCTGCGCTCCGTTCCGTGGTCATGAACGTCTGACACGCGGCTTCGGAAGGTCTAAACGTTGGTCGCGATGCGTGGAACGGCGGCAATCCGGCTGCGGCGGGTTGTGCCGCGCTGCGCGCGGTTGCCACGCATGGCGTGGCACTACGACCCGTTACGTGCGCAGGACGATTGCGCTGGTAGAGCCACGCCATGCGTGGCTGCGCTCGTTCCGGGGCCGTGAACGTGTTCCTTCGATACGCTTCTCAGCGCGACGCCTGCGCGCGCAGGGTGGCCGCCTGCGCCCAGCGCGTGGCCACGCGGGGGGCCGTGATGCACACCGCCTGGTCGGTGACGGTGGTGACCGCGCGCTCCAGCAGCTGGATGTCGGCCTCGTGCTGGCGGGCCACGTGCGGGTCCTCGAAGAAGATCGCGCGCTGGCAGCGGCCCTCCAGCACCTGGTCGGCGATCTGGGCGTCGCCGCCCATCGGGCCGCTCTGGTAGCGCGTCACCCAGTCCTGGTCGGCGGGCCAGCCGCGGCTCCAGGCCAGCTCGTTGAGGCGCTGGCCGGTGGTGCCGGTGCCCACCCGGGTGCGGAAGCGCGACAGCAGTTCGAAGTGCTCATCTGCAAAGGCCAGCATCGCCGGCTTCATCGCATCGTGGGCGATCAGCGCCAGCGTGTGCTGTTCGAAGGCATGCAGGTCGTCCGCGCCCGGGTCGGCGGCCAGGCCGGCCTGCATGCGCTCCACCTCGACCCAGTCGCGTGCCGTCGCCACGGTGGAAATGAAGGGCTTGCCGTGGATCACGCACTGGCGCTTGAGTGCGGTGGCCTCGGGGAATACCGAGGAGGGGTCGACCGGATCCATCAGGTAGATCGCACCGTCCAGGGTGCGCTCGGGGGTGCCCATGCCGACAACCTCTGCGACCAGCTTCATCAGCCCCCCCTCGCGCCCGTTCGGGTAGCGCCGCAGTGCCGGGAAATCGCGCAGGAAGCCCAGCCGCTGAATCGCGTCGAAGGTGCGCCCGACCGCGTGCAGCTCCACCCCCAGCTCGCGCAGCCCAGCATCGCTGGCACCGAGCCAGCGGAACAGCGCGGCGTGCTTGTCGTGGTGGTGCAGGCGGTTGGCGGCCAGGCCGATGCGCATGGGAGTCATCCGGAGGTGTGGTCGATTGCGACATTCTATGTCGTGCATGCGCGTGTCCGGCGCCGCTTAGCCACCCATGGGGTGGCTCTACAGCTGCCATCCCGGTAGAGCCACCCCGTGGGTGGCTGCGCGATCTGAGCCCTTCACGCCAATTCGTATTAGTTGCATAGCCGCAAACCGGGCCATAGCCGACAGTTGCTCCCCCGAGCACGTCAATCAGGACAGTCCCCTCATGCCCCTCTCAGCTTCCCGCGCCCAGCCGTCGGTGCAGACCCTGACCACCGACCGCGGCGCCCGCATCCGCACGTTGGGCCGGCTGCTGCGCCATGCCGCCAGCGGCGATGCCGACGTGCTGCTGGCAGGCCTGGCCCGCATGTTGGACGCGCATATCGGCTGCGACCACGGCGACGATGCGGGCAATGCGCGCATCCGTGCCCAGCTGGATGAGATCGAGCTGCTGTTGGCGCTGGAAATCGAGCGGGCCGGCCTGCGCGCCGCATGATGTAGAGCCACCCCATGGGTGGCTGCGCCATCCCCGACGTTACGCGGTAATCAACGCCACGATGGACGCCGCCGCATCGCGCCCTTCGGCCACGGCCGTCACCACCAGGTCCGCACCGCGTACCGCATCGCCGCCGGCGAACAGCTTGGGGTGGGCGGTCTGGAAGGGCAGGCGGCCCTGGCCACCGGCAACGATGCGGCCGTTGTTGCCGGCCTCCACGCCCTGTGCGGTGAGCCAGGCCGGTACGCTCGGCGAGAAGCCGAACGCGATGATCACCACGTCGGCCTCCAGCAGCGATTCGCTGCCCTCGATCGGCACCGCGCTGCGGCGGCCCTGCGCATCCGGTTCGCCCAGCTGGGTCTCGACCACGGTCACGCCAATGGCCTCGTCGTCGGCGCCCGCTTCGATCGACAACGGCTGGCGGTTGAACAGGAAGCGCACGCCTTCTTCGCGTGCATTGGCGACCTCGCGTGCCGAGCCCGGCATGCTGGCCTCGTCGCGACGATAGGCACAGGTCACGCGCGCCGCACCCAGGCGAACGGCGCTGCGCACGCAGTCCATGCCGGTGTCGCCACCGCCCAGCACCACCACGCGCTTGCCCTCCAGGTCGGGCAGGGCAAGCGTGTCTTCCCAGCCGGCGATGGGCCGGCCATGCGCGTCGCTGCCGCTGACGATGCGGCTGTTCTGGACCAGGAACGGCAACGCCGGCAGCACATTCTTCAGGTCCTGCCCCGGCAGCCCACCGTCGGTATAGCGATAGGCGCCGGTGCCGACGAATACCGCGTCGTACTCGGCCAGCAGCGTATCCATCTCCACGTCGCGGCCGATCTCCACGCCCAGCCGGAACTGCACGCCCATCCCTTCCAGCACGTTGCGGCGGAGGCTGATCACCGACTTGTCGAGCTTGAAGCTAGGGATGCCGAACTGCAGCAGGCCGCCGATCTGCTCATAGCGGTCGTACACCACCGCCTGCACGCCGGCGTGGGCGAGCCGGTCGGCGCAAGCCAGTCCGGCCGGGCCGGCGCCGATCACCGCCACGCGCTTGCCGGTGGATTCCACGGCAGCCATGTCTGGGCGCCAGCCGGTGGCCAGCGCGGTATCGACGATGTACTTCTCCACCGCACCGATGGTGACCGCGCCGAATTCCTCCAGCGTGCAGCTGCCTTCGCACAGCCGGTCCTGCGGGCACACCCGGCCGCACACTTCCGGCAGCGGGTTGGTGGAATGGCACAGCGTGGCCGCTTCGTGGATGCGGTTTTCCTGCACCAGCTGCAGCCACTGCGGAATGGCGTTGTGCACCGGGCACTTCCAGCTGCAGTACGGGTTGCCGCAGTCCAGGCAGCGACCCGCCTGGTACTGGGCGTCTTCCTTGCCGAACTTGCCGTACAGCTCGCCCCAGTCGCCGGAGGTGCGCAGTTCGACCGGAATGCGCTGCGGCATCGTCCGGGGCAGGTCGAGGAACTGGAAAGCTTGCTTGCGGCTCATGTAGGGGAATCCAGGAAATCAGGCGGCGCGGCGCAGCGATTCGGTCAGCGATTCAATGCTGGCGGCTTTGGGTTTGACCAGCCAGAACTTGCCCACGTAATCGCGGAATTCGTCGAGGATCTGCTGCGCCCAGATACTGCCGGTCAACTCGCGGTGTCGGCTGATCAGCGTATGCAGGTGCTGGCGATGATTCTCGAAGCCCTCGGCGGAAATGCGGTGGATGTCGATCAGCTCGTGGTTGTAGCGGTCCACGAAGTCGCGGTCGATATCCAGCACGTAGGCCAGGCCACCGGTGAAGCCGGCGCCGAAGTTCAGGCCCACCTTGCCCAGCACCAGCACGATGCCGTCGGTCATGTATTCGCAGCAGTGGTCGCCGGCGCCCTCGATCACCGCCAGTGCGCCGGAATTGCGCACGCCGAAGCGCTCGCCGGCGCGGCCCGCGGCGAACAGCTCGCCGCCGGTGGCGCCGTACAGGCAGGTGTTGCCGATGATCGCAGTGTTGCGTGCCTCGAAGCGCGCGCCACGCGGTGGGCGTACCACCAGGCGACCGCCGGCCATGCCCTTGCCGACGTAGTCGTTGGCTTCGCCTTCGACCTCCAGCTGCAGGCCGCCCACGTTGAACGCGCCGAAGCTCTGCCCGGCGGTGCCGCGGAAGCGCAGGGTGAGCGGGGCATCGCTCATGCCCTGGTTGCCGTGCACGCGCGCGATCGCGCCGGACAGGCGGGTGCCGATCGAGCGGTCGGTGTTGTGGATCAGGAAGCGGTGTTCACCGCCGAGCTTGCCGGCGATGGCCGGGGCCAGCAGGCCGTCCATCTGCGTGGCCAGGCTGTCCGGTGATTCGTACAGGCGCTGCGCGGCGCAGTGGCTGCCGGCGTACTGGGCCGGGTTGAGCAGGCGCGACAGGTCGACCTTGACGCCGGGACGCGGGGCGACCTCCAGCTGCTGCAGCAGGTCGGTGCGGCCCACGATCTCGTCCAGCGAACGCACGCCCAGGTAGGACAGCCAGCCGCGCACTTCCTCGGCCAGCAGCCGGAAGAAGTTCTCCACGCGCTCGGGCAGGCCGGTGAAGTACTGCGCGCGCAGGCGCTCGTCCTGGGTGGCCACGCCGGTGGCGCAGTTGTTGAGGTGGCAGATGCGCAGGTACTTGCAGCCCAGCACGATCATCGGCGCGGTGCCGAAGCCGAAGCTGTCGGCACCCAGCAGCGCGGCCTTGATCACGTCCAGGCCGGTCTTCAGGCCGCCGTCGGTCTGCAGCAGGGTGCGCCCACGCAGGTCGTTGGCCACCAGGGCCTGGTGCGATTCGGCCACGCCCAGTTCCCACGGCACGCCCGCGTAGCGGATCGAGCTGACCGGGCTGGCACCGGTGCCGCCGTCATGGCCGGACACGGTGATCAGGTCGGCGCCGGCCTTCACCACGCCGGCGGCAATGGTGCCCACGCCGGCATGCGAGACCAGCTTCACCGACACCAGCGCGTCCGGGTTGACCTGCTTGAGGTCGTAGATGAGCTGGGCCAGGTCTTCAATGGAATAGATGTCGTGGTGCGGCGGCGGCGAGATCAGGCCGATGCCCGGCTTGGCATAGCGCAGCCGCGCGATCAGCTCGTTGACCTTGTGCCCGGGCAGCTGGCCGCCTTCGCCGGGCTTGGCGCCCTGGGCGACCTTGATCTGCAGTACTTCCGCGTTGACCAGGTATTCGGCGGTGACGCCGAAGCGGCCGGAGGCCACCTGCTTGATCTTGCTGCGCTTGTTCGTGCCATAGCGCACCGGGTCTTCGCCGCCCTCGCCGGAGTTGCTGCGCCCGCCCAGCCTGTTCATGGCGATGGCCAGCGCTTCGTGCGCTTCGGGTGACAGCGCACCCAGGCTGATCGCGGCGGTATCGAAGCGGCGGAACAGGTCTTCGGCCGGGGCCACGTCTTCCAGCGGGGTCGGGATCGCGGCCGCCTTGAGCTGCAGCAGGTCGCGCAGCGCCGACACCGGCCGGCCATGCACGGCCTCGCAGTAGCGCTGCCAGTCGGCGGCCTCACCACTGCGCGCGGCGCGCTGCAGGGTCATGACCACGTCGGGGTTGTACATGTGGTATTCGCCGCCGTGCACGTACTTGAGCACGCCGCCGACGTCCGGGCGCAGCAGGTCGTTCCAGGCGCGCACGGTGAGTTCGCGCGCCTCGTCGTCCAGCCGCGCGAAGCCCACGCCGGCCACGCGCGAAGGCGTTTCCGGGAAGCACAGGTCGACCACCTCATCGTCCAGGCCGACGATCTCGAACAGCTGCGCGCCGCGGTAGCTGGCCACGGTGCAGATGCCCATCTTGGAGATGATCTTGGACAGGCCCTTGTAGATGCCCTTGCGGTAGCTGCGGCCGATCTGCGACTGCTCGCCACCCTTCTTCAGCTGCAGGATGCCGCGCCGGCCCAGGTCGAACAGGGTCTGGTAGGCCAGGTACGGGTACACCGCCGTGGCGCCGAAGCCGAGCAGGCAGGCCATGTGGTGCGGGTCGCGGGCGGTGCCGGTTTCCAGGATCAGGTTGACGTCGCAGCGCAGCCCGGCATTGGACAGGTGGTGGTGTACGGCGCTGGTGGCCAGCAGCGCATGCACCATCGGCCGGTCGGCAACCGGGTAACGGTCGCTGAGCAGCAGCATGACGATGCCTTCGCGCGCGGCGGCCTCGGCCTCGGCGCAGATGCGCTCGATGCCGGCCTTCAGGCCCTCGTCCAGGCTGTAGGAGAGGTCGATGAGGCGGTTGCGGTCGACGTACTGCTCCATCTTGATCAGCTGGCGCAGCTTGCGCTGGCTGAGCACCGGCGAATTGAGGATGACGTGGTTCACCGTCTCCGCACCGGCATGGAAGATGTTGGTTTCCTTGCCGAGCTGGGTGGACAGCGACATCACGCAGTCTTCCCGCAGCGGATCGATCGGCGGGTTGGTGACCTGCGCGAACGCCTGGCGGAAATAGTCGTAGAGCGGCCGGCTCTGCTGGCTGAGCACCGCCATCGGGGTGTCGTCACCCATCGAGCCGGTGGCTTCCTGCTCGGTCTCGGCCAGCGGGCGCAGGATCTGCTCCACTTCCTCGGTGCTGAGCTGGAACAGCTTGTGGTAGCTGCGCAGGGTGCGCTCGTCGAAGGGTTCTTCAACCAGCGAGGGATCGATCAGCTCGGTCTGCAGGTAGGTCACGCCCTGCTGCAGCCATTGCTTGTACGGCGCGCGGCCGCGGTTGATGCGGTCGATGGCATCCGAATCGAGCAGGTCGCCGCGCTTGAGGTCGATGGCCATCATCTCGCCCGGCCCCAGCTTGCCCTTGCGCACCACGCGCTCGGCCGGCACTTCCCACACGCCGGCCTCGGAGGCGACCAGGAAGTGGCGGTCGGAGGTGAGCATCCAGCGCGCCGGGCGCAGGCCGTTGCGGTCCAGCGTGCAGGCGGCATAGCGGCCGTCGCAGGCGACGATACCGGCCGGGCCATCCCACGGCTCGCTGTTGAGGCCGTAGAACTCGTAGAACGCGGCCAGGTCGGCGTCCTTGAATTCCAGCGACTGGGTGGCCGGCGGCACCAGGATGCGCAGCGCCTGGATCAGGTCCATGCCGGCGCTGACCATCAGCTCCAGCATGTTGTCCAGGCTCTGCGAATCGGAGCCGTGCATGGAGATCACCGGGTCGAACTCGCCGATGTCGAAGCGCGGGGTCTTCCACACCTTGCTGCGCGCCTGCGCCCAGCGGCGGTTGCCCTCGATGGTGTTGATCTCGCCGTTGTGGGCGAGCATCCGGAACGGATGCGCCAGCGGCCAACGCGGCAGCGTGTTGGTAGAGAACCGCTGGTGGAACACGATGGCGCTGGAGGCCAGGTCGTTGCGCTGCAGGTCCGGGTAGAACCGGCTCAGCTTGTCCGGCAGCACCATGCCCTTGTAGCTGATCGCATTCGGGCTGAGCGTGGTGACGTAGTAGTCGGCATGCTCGCGCAGCTGCTGTTCGCTGCGGCGGCGCGCCAGGAACAGCGCCAGGGTGAAGGCGGCTTCGTCCTGGCCATCGCCAGCATCGACGAACACCTGTTCGATGTGCGGCAGCGTGTCACGGGCCAGCTGGCCGCACACGCTGGGGTCGGTCGGCACCACGCGCCAGCCCAGCGGCTGGCAGCCGGCGTTGCGCAACTGCTGCTCCAAAATGTCGCGACACGCCTGCGCGGCGGCCGCGTCGTGCGGCAGGAACACCACACCGGCCGCATGCAGCCGGCCGAGGGTGATGCCGGCTTCGGCGGCCAGCGCCTGCAGGAAGGCTTCCGGGCGGCGCAGCAACAGGCCGCAGCCGTCACCGGTGACACCGTCGGCGGCGACGCCGCCGCGGTGGGTCATGCGCGACAGCGCGGCAATGGCGGTATCGACCAGCAGCCGTGACGGCTGGTCGTCGAGTTGCGCGACCATGCCGAAACCACAGGCGTCGCGTTCGTCTTGCGGGTCGTAAAGCCCTTGGCGGTTGCGGGGGGCCATCTCTGCCTCAAAGTCGGGTGAGCGGCGACACTCGTCCCCGCTCAATCCGTTGAGCGCATCTGGAGGCACCGGATGCTTCGACTAGAGCATAGTTGTTGCAACGCCGCAATACACGGTTGCAGGCGCAACCAAACCCCTCAAAAACCCGCTCCGCGCGCGCCCAATTCAGCCGCAGCGCAGGCCGGTGATCACGCTCTTTTCGTCCAGCTCGATATTCAGCCGCTCGCCGACGAATTCCATGGTGGTCACGTCATCGGGCTTGAGCACGCGCAGGTCGCGCGCGCCGGCATCCTGCTGGGCCTGGGCGCCGATATCGTCGCTGTAGGCCTGGCCGATCAGGCTCTGCACCTGGGTGGCGTCGCAGTTGCCGACGGGCGGTGCCTCGGTGGCCTTGCCGGCGGTGTCGGTCGGGGCGGCGGCTTCTTCAGCAGCCTTCTGCGCGTGGGTGCCCACGGCTTCCTGCTCGTCCATCGGCGGGGCCTTGCAGGCGCCCAGCAACAGCAGGGTGGGGACCAGGGCGACGGCCATGATCGAGGGGCCAAACGAACGCCGCACGCGGCGGGACGACAAGGACGACATCGGGACTCCAGAGTTCCAGGCAGGAAATGAAGGAGGATATCGCCAAGCGGGGTGTGAGGTGTTTGTGTTGCGTTATTGACGCGGCGCCGCAGCGCGGCCCAGCACACTGCAGCCCCGTTCCCTTGCCCGCCGCCATGCCTGCACGCCTTGCCACCCCCGAAGCCACCGCCGCCCGCGATGCCGGCCTGCGTTATGTCAGCGATGAACAGCCGGGCCTGGCACGGCGCCGCGCCGGCAAGGGTTTCAGCTACCGCGATGCCGATGGCCACGCGGTCCGCGATGCGGCCACCCTGGCCAGGATCCGCGCGCTGGCGATCCCACCGGCCTATACCGAGGTCTGGATCTGCGCGTTGCCCAACGGCCACCTGCAGGCCACCGGGCGCGATGCGCGCCGGCGCAAGCAGTACCGCTACCACCCGGAATGGGCGCGCGTGCGCGGCGACGGCAAGTTCGACCGGGTGATCGCCTTTGGCCAGGCGCTGCCGGCGCTGCGCCGGCGGCGGCGCCGCGACCTGAAGCTGCCCGGGTTCCCGCAGGACAAGGTGCTGGCAATCGTGGTGGCGCTGCTGGCCGAAACGCTGGTGCGGGTAGGCAACCCGGAGTACGCCCGCGACAACCGCTCCTACGGGCTGACCACGCTGCGCAACCGCCACCTGGAACTGGTGAAGGGCGGGCGCGCGCGGATGCGCTTCCGCGGCAAGTCCGGCCAGCAGCAGGAAGTGGATATCGACGACAAGCGCCTGGTAGGCCTGATCAAGGGCTGCCAGCAGTTGCCGGGGCAGGCCCTGTTCCAGTACCGCGACGACGACGGCACCCTGCAGCCGGTGGATTCGGGCCAGGTCAACGCCTACCTGCGCGATGCGATGGGTGCCGATTTCAGCGCCAAGGATTTCCGCACCTGGGGCGGCACCGTGGCCGCGCTGCGCCAGTTCGCCGCCACCGCCTTGCCCGAGGCGCCGAGCGAACGGGCGCTGGCCGCGCTGCAGAAGGAGGTGGTGTGCGAGGTGGCCACGCTGCTGGGCAACACGCCGGCGGTGTGCCGCAAGGCCTACATCGACCCCAGTGTGTTCGACGGCTGGCGCGATGGCTCGCTGGCCAAACTGGCCGGACTGCGTGGTGAGCGCCAGTGGGAGCAGGCCACGCTGAAATTCCTGCGCTCGGCGCGGCGCGCGGTGAAGGGCAAGGCCGCGCGCTGAGGCGCGGCCGCCCGGCGGCGATCAACCGCAATAGATGGCGGTGATGTTGTTGGTACGGCCCTTCTCGATGGTGAGTCGCTCGCCACCGCTTTCCGCGCCGGGGCTAGGGTTGGCCGCGCCACTGGCGGTGGCGCCGCTCTGGGTGCGCTGGCCGCGCAGCACCACCACCTGCAGGCTGTCGCTGTCCACGCGGGCGCGTTCCACCGTGGCCGCAGACGCTGCCAGGCCGACCGCGCCGCGCACCTTGTCCACGTGGCACTGGCCGGAAATGACGCCGTCGATGGGTTCCACCTGGGCCATCGGCGTGCTGCTGCAGGCGGTCAGGGCGGTCAATGCGGCAAGGGTGAGCAGGGGACGAAACATGGGGCCACTCCAACGGGATTCTGGAGCCCACGATGCCGCCGCAGGCGTATGCGGCGGATGAAGCCCTGCACGGCATGACCACATGGCATTCACCGTACGCGACCGCCGCCGCCGACACACTGCCCTTGCCTCGCCCTCCACCCGCATCGAGGCAATCGCAACGAAGGAGTTGACCATGGCCACGGCCAAGAAGACCCGTAAACGCACCACCGCCACGCCCACCGCGCCCGCCGCCGAACCGAAGGCCGCGCGTGTGCGCGCCCCGGTCGTCAAGACCGCCACTCGCAAGGCCGCCGCCACCGATCCGCGGGCCGCGCGCGTGGCCGCCCGCCAGCGCCGCCTGCAGGACCAGGAAAAGGCCAAGGACGCGCGTGCCGCCGCAAAGAAGAAAACCGCCAAAAAGGCGACGAAGAAGGCGACCCAGGCCGGCAGCCGCAAGCAGCCCGAAACCATGCCCGCCCAGCACATCGCCAGGCCGGGCAATGAACACGAACTGCAGCTCGCGCCACGCTTCCTGGCGCCTGACTACAAGGGCAGCGGCAAACTGCAGGGCAAGCGCGCCATCATCACCGGCGCCGACTCCGGCATTGGGCGCGCGGTCGCCGTGCTGTTTGCGCGCGAAGGCGCCGACGTGGCGGTGCTGCATCTGGACGAAGCCAAGGATGCCGAGCTCACCCGCCAGCACGTGGAAGCCGAAGGCGCGCGCTGCGTGGTGATCGCCGGCGACGTGCGCGACCCGACGTTCTGCAACAAGGCGGTCAGGCAGGTGGCCAAGGCGTTCGGCGGCATCGACATCCTGGTCAACAACGCCGCCTTCCAGCTGCACTGCGAGCGCCTCGAAGACCTGGAAGACGGGCACCTGCAGGAGACGCTGCAGACCAACATCGGCGGCTACATCCAGATGGCGCGCGCGGTGCTGCCGCACCTGCAGGAAGGCGACTGCATCATCAACACCGGTTCGGAAACCGGCCTGTTCGGCAGCAAGGCGCTGATCGACTATTCGGCCACCAAGGGCGCCATCCACGCCTTCACCAAAGCGCTGGCCAGCCAGCTGCTGCCGCGCGGAATCCGCGTCAATGCGGTCGCGCCGGGGCCGGTGTGGACCCCGCTCAACCCCGCCGACAAACAGGCCCCGGATGTGGCCGAGTTCGGCAAGGACAGCGACATGGGGCGCCCGGCGCAGCCCGAAGAACTGTCGCCGGCGTATGTGTTCCTGGCCTCGCCGATCACCGCCAGCTACATCAGCGGCGTGATCCTGCCCGTCATGGGCGGCCCGCGCGGGTAGGGGATACGTCAACGCATGCGCGCTGACGCCCCACAGTTCGCTACGCAATCCGTGGGCCCCACTTACCAGTACCCACACCCCCGCCGCTTCGCGGCCGCCCCCTGACTCAGGGGGCTTTCCTCTCCGGATGCATCACGGTCGGTCACGACCGTTCGTCGGCACACGCCGTCCGGCACTTGACGACATCTGTAGTCACGGGCATGGTGGCGACACGTGTAGTCATCGGAGAGTGTCATGCGCGGCAAGACCATCGGGGACCAGGAACTGGCCCTGCTGCAGTACATAGCGGAACAGGACGGCGCCAGTGTGGGCGAAGTGGCGGCCGGCTTCGGCGAGGAGCGCGGCCTGGCCCGTTCCACGGTGCTGACCATGATGGAGCGGCTGCGCGGCAAGGCCTACCTGCAGCGCCAACAGGTCGAGGGCGTGTACCGCTATTCGGCCACCGGCGAGCAGGAGAGCGTGGTGCAGGGCGCGGTGGCGAGCTTCGTGGAGAAGACGCTGCAGGGCTCGGTGTCGCCGTTCGTTGCCTTCATGTCGCACAAGGCCGACGTCAGCGACAGCGAACTGGCCGAACTGGAAGCGCTGGTCGCGCAGCTGCAATCACGCAAGCGGGAGGGCTGAGCCATGGAGACGCTGATGATGGAACTGCTGACCCGCCTGGCCTGGACCAGTGTGCAGAGCGCGCTGCTGCTGGCACTGGTGTGGGGCGTATGCCGGCTGCTGCCGCGCCTGCCCGCGGCCACGCGTTGCCGGTTGTGGTGGCTGGTGGCGGTGCAGGCGGTGGTGGGGCTGGTGTGGAGCAGCCCGTTGGAACTGGCCGTGCTGCCGGCGCCGGGCATCGATGCCGCAACGCTGGCGGCACAGCCAATGGTGCCGGTGCAGATGCAACTGACCGGGGCCATGGTGGAGGTGGCGCCGTCTGCCGCCAGCGCGTCACTGCTGCCCACGCTGTCCTGGCAGACGGTGCTGTTCGCGTTGTGGGCCGCCGGCGTGCTGGTGATGCTGCTGCACAGTCTGCGCGCGTATCGCCAGAGCCGCGCGCTGGTGCGAAGCGCAGCAGCCTGCACCGACGCCGGCCTGCAGCAGGCGCTGCAGTTGGCCGCCGAAGCGCACGGCCTGGCACGCGCACCGGAATTGAAGATCTCCGCGCAGATCCGTTCGCCGCAGCTGATCGGACCGTGGAATCCTGTGCTGCTGCTGCCCGCCCGCGAACTGCCGGCGATGGCCGCCGATGACCTGGACATGGCGCTGACCCACGAGCTGGTCCACCTGCAGCGGCGCGACCTGTGGTTCGGCCTGCTTCCGGCGCTGGCGCAGCACCTGATGTTCTTCCACCCGCTGCTGCACCTGGCCGCGCGCGAATACGCCCTGGCCCGCGAAGAGGCCTGCGACAGCGCGGTGGTGGCCGGTCATGGCCATTGCCGCCATGACTACGGTCGGCTGCTGGTGCAGCTCGGCGTTGCGCCGCGCCCGGCCGTGGGTGTGGCCAGTGCGTCGCCCAACTTCCGCAGCCTCAAGCGGCGCCTGCTGACCCTGCAGCAGACCGGCAGCTTCCCGCGTGCCCTCTCGTTGGCGATCACCGCCCTGTTCGTCGTGGTCGGCGTGGCACCGCTGCGCCTGGTGGCGGCCGTGCCGCCACCGCCACCGGCACCACCGGTGCTCGCGGCCCCTCCCGTTCCGGCAGCACCGGTAGCACCGGCAGCACCGCCGACCGTATCGGCTCCGGCCGCTCCGGCAGTGCCCCTGCCGGCACCCGCACCGCGCCCGGTCGCGGCACCGCGTCCGCCGGCCGCCCCGGCCGCGCCCGCACCACCGCCGCATCCGGATGACGTGAGCACCACCATGATCACCCACGGCCGCCTGGACCTCTCGCACCAGCCGCGCCAGGCGTTCGTGCTGATGGGCGGTGGCGACAACTTCGTCGATGCCTCGATGGGCGACCTCAAGCAGGCAACGCGCGACGCGAAGGGCAGCGATCCGGTGCTGTGGGTACGGCGTGGCAACGAGCGCTACCTCGTGCGCGATCCGGCGCTGCTGAAGTCATTGGCCAGCGCGCAGCAGCAGGTGGCGACGCTGGGCCGGCAGCAGGGTGCGCTGGGTGACCGCATGGGCGCACTGGGTGAGCGCCAGGGTGAGCTGGGCGAGCGCATCGCCGCGCTGTCCCTGCGCGCCAGCCGCGATGCGATGGACTCGATGGATGCGGCGGAAATGGCCAACAAGGCCGCCAGCAAAGTACAGGGAGATGCGGCGCTGGCAGAGCGTGCGGCGTTGCGCGCCAAGGCAGATGCGGCGGCAGCGGTGCACCACCGCGCCATCGCCGAACTTTCCCGCCAGCAGGCCGAGCTCGCCCGCGAGCAGTCCGGTCTGGCGCGGCAGCAGAGCGTGGCGACGGCGCAGATGGCGCGCGATGTGCGCACCGCGATCGACAAGGCACTGGCCGACGGCAGCGCGCAGCGGTTGCGGTAGTACAGGGGCCCGAACGTAGAGCCACCCCATGGGTGGCTGCGCGGAATGCCCTGGCACCGCGCCAGCCACCCATGGGGTGGCTCTACGTCAACCAGGGATCAATTGCAGCCGATGCGCTCGATCCGGTTCTGCGCATCCACGTTGATCGTCAACCGGTCTTCGCGGAAGTCCATGGTGACGGCCATGCCCGGCTTCACCACGCGGGCGTTCTTCGCGCCGCTCTTGGCAACCGCCTGCTTGACCAGTGCCTCGGTGGCGACCTTCCCCGTGAATGCGTCAAGAACGTCGGGATTGCACTTCATGGTGCCTCCATCAGCGACATGCGGAACCGGGTCCACCACGGCCGGGTCGGTGCTGCTCTTGGGCGGGGTGCTGCAGGCGGTCAGCGGCAGGGCACAACCCAGCAGTAACAACAGGGGCAAACGCATGGCCAGTCTCCGTGAGCGGGTAAGTGCGGCCAGCTTGCACCCCACCGGCTGCACGGGGTGTCAACGCCCCGTACGAGCCGGAACAGGACCGTCCGCCAGCGCCAGCGTCTCGCGTTCGCGCCGTTCCTCGGCCACCAGCCGCTGCATCAGCAGCGACAGCGTGACCACGTCCTGGTGGTTGTGGTCGGCCACGCGGCGCAGGTTCACCGCGCTGCCACCGCGCAGGTAGTTCAGCCACGCCGCCGGGGCTTCCGAGCCGGGCAGGTCGTCGTCACGCACGATCTGCAGCAACTGGCGCTCGATGGTGCCCAGGCGGCAATTCTCCCACGTGCCCCGGTAGCGGCGGCGGGTGGGGAACAGCAGGTCGACATGGTCCAACGGGGTGATCGGGCAGCGCTGCCGTGCCAGCCGGTAGCGGGTCTTGAGCAGTGGCGCGTCGTAGCAGCGGCCGTTGTAGCTGGAGAACACCGTCGTGGGACGCAGCCAGCGCGCGAACTCACCGAGCATCGCGGTCTCGGCGGCCATGGTGGTCATCAACAACTGGCGGATGCGCAGGCCGTCGCCACGTGCCGCATCACGGTGCCAGTCGGCCGCGCCGATCATGAAGGCGCGGGTACCGGTGCCGCCGGCCAGGCCGGTGGTTTCGGTGTCGAAGAACAGCAGGTCCTGCGGCTGCACGGCCTCACCGTCGCGCTTGGCGAAGGCCAGCGACAACGGCTCGGTGGGAATGGCCTGCGGCAGGAACGACTCGATCAGGAACAGGCCCGGCGCGATTTCCTCGCCGGGCACGTGGCGGTCCTGCGCATTCGCGCGCGGGCGTGCGGCCTGTCCCGCGCCACGGTCGCGCAGGCCCAACAGGCGATGCAGGCCACCGACGTCGGGCCTGCGCAGGGCAGGCGCCGGCGCGGGCAGTGCCGAACCAGCCGCCGCCGCACCGGTCGGCTTGTGGCGAATCTCCTGCTCTACCCAGGCGAACACCGAAGCCGGTGCTGGAGCGCGTGCCCGCGCGTCGTTGGCGGCGGTGGGCAGGGCGGCGCCGGGCTGCCCGGTGTGAAGATCTGCATCTGCCGCACCGACGTTGTCGGCCCCTGCACCGGCCGCAGTCTGTGTTGCCGGGGCACGGGCCGGCGCCGGCGTGGCATCGCCGGCCTGCCGCCGCAGCAGGCGAAGCTTGTCCAGGCTCAGGCTCAAAACGGCACGACCTCACTGTGGTGATGCGCGTGCGCCGCCGGATCGGGCAGTACCTGCGCATCGAGCAGCGCCAATACCTTCAACGCCAGCGCCTTGGGCGTGGTGGCATCGTCTTCCTGGCCTGCCAGCACCGGCCCCACGCAGGCCGGGCACCCGGACTTGCAGTCGCAGCGCTGCACCAGTTCCTGCGCGCGCTGCAGCAGTTCGTCCTGACGCAGCCACAGCGGTTCGCTCAGGCCCACGCCACCGGGGAAGTTGTCGTACAGATATACCGTGGGCACGAACTGCTGCTGCAGCTCGATCGCGCTGGCGTCGAATTCGGCGCCGCGCAGCTGGCCGCGACCGCTCTGGTCGGCCACCGCGAACCAGGCGCCGTCGCCATTGCCCACCGCCTTCTGCAGGTCGCGTGCATCGGCCATCACCGCCACGGTGGCGACGATGTGCAGTGCGTAGGCCGCGCCCAGGAAGCCGTCCAGCGCCTCCTGTTTGGAGTCGAACGCGGTCAGCAGCAGCGCCTGCGGCAGCTGCCACCACACCGCCGTGGTGTGCAGCTCCTGGTCGGGCAGGTTGACCGGCCCGTAGCCGATGTTTTCGTGGGTGTAGTAGCGGATCTTCTTGTAGCCGGCCACCCGCCGGACCACGTGCACTTCGCCATGGTGCGAATCGCCCTGGCCAGCCATGCAGCCGTCGAAGCGGTCCAGCACCTTGAGCTTGGTGAAGTCGATGCTGTCGGTGTAGTAGTCCACATGGGTGCGGGTGACGTAGGCCTTGCGGCCTTCCCAGTCCAGCCGCTCCACCTGGTAGGGCGTGGACTGCACCATGTGGATGGCACCTTCATACAGCGTCAGCGCGGCGGCGGAATAATCCACCTCGGCGATGATCTGCTGCTTGCCGTCGCTGCGGTCGACCACCACGAAGTTGCCGTCGGCCACCGAGCGCAGGCTGACCGCATTGGCCGGGTAGCTGTCGGCGATCCATTCCCAGCGGTCGCCCTCGCGGTGGATCACCTCGGTTTCGGCCAACGCTTCCAGGAACACCAGCGGGTCGATCGGGCCGAACGGGTCGCCGGCCAGGAACGGCAGCTCGAAGGCCGCGCAGCGGATGTGGTCGAACAGGATCAACGGCTGGTCCGGCGCAATGCGCGCATGCTCCGGCGAGGCGTCGGCGAAGAAGTCCGGGTGGCGCACCACGTACTGGTCCAGCGGCTGCGAGCTGGCCACCAGCACGCCCAGTGCCGGTTGCTGGCGCCGGCCGGCGCGGCCGAAGCGCTGCCAGGTGGCGGCCACGCTGCCCGGGTAGCCGTTGAGCACCACCACGTCCAGGCTGCCGATATCCACGCCCAGTTCCAGCGCCGAGGTGCTGACGATGCCGTCGATGGTGCCGGCGCGCATGGCGCGTTCGGTCTCGCGGCGTTCGGTGGGCAGGTAGCCGCCGCGATAGGCGCGGATGCGCGCCGGCTTGCGCGGGTCGTGGTCGAAGATGTCCTTGAGGTACTTGGTGAGCACTTCGACCATCAGCCGGCTCTGGGCGAAGATCAGGGTCTTCAGCCCGGACTTGATCGCGATGCGCGCGATGCGGTTGCTCTGCGAGCGGGCCGAGGCACGCAGGCCCAGGTCGGCGTTGACCACCGGCGGGTTCCACAGCAGCACGTGCTTGGGCCCGGTGGGCGCGCCGGATTCGGTGATGGCGGTGACCGGCGCCTCGATCAGCGCCTCGGCATGCGCCTGCGGATTGCCGATGGTGGCCGAGCACAGGATGAACTGCGGCTCCACGCCGTAGAAGGCGCAGATGCGCTTGAGCCGGCGCAGCACGTTGGTGACATGGCTGCCGAACACGCCGCGATAGGTGTGCACCTCGTCGATAACGACATAGCGCAGGTTCTCGAAGAACTGCGCCCATTTGGTGTGATGCGGCAGGATCGCCTGGTGCAGCATGTCCGGGTTGGAGACCACGATGTCGCCGTGCAGGCGGATCGCCTGGCGGGCATCGCCGGGGGTGTCGCCATCGAAGGTGAACGCCTTGACCCCCAGGTCGCCGGCGCGGTTGAGCTCCAGCAGCTCGGCCACCTGGTCCTGGGCCAGCGCCTTGGTGGGGAACAGGTACAGCGCCTTGGCCTTGCCTTGCATGGCCGCGCTGACCACCGGCAGGGTGTAGCACAGCGACTTGCCGCTGGCGGTGGGGGTGACGATGGCCACGTGTTCGCCGCGCTGGCTGGCATCCCACGCCTCGGCCTGGTGGCTGTAGAGCTGCTCGATGCCGCGTGCCTTCAGGGCGGCGGTCAGCGCGGCCGGCACGTCGGCGGGGATCGGCGCGTAGCGGCCTTCGCGGCCCGGCATGGTGAAGCTGCCGGTGATGCGGTCGGCGTAACGCTGCTGCAGCCGCGCGGTGAGCAGCGCGCCGTTGCGCGAGGGCAGCCCGTCGGTGGTGGACAGGCGGCGCTCGGCATCTTCAGTGCGCTTGGCGAGTTCGTAGGCCATGGGAACAACGGTCTGCAAAGGACGCCATGGAAGCACAAACGCGTCTCAGTGATTGAGACACCGGTGGCTGAGCGGGTGAATGATTCAGTGCCGGCGACCGGCCAACGAAATCTGAAGGTCGCCTCCGTATCCTGCGCGCAGGACGCTGGCGACAGGACGACACGTGGCACTACGCGCAAGGATGGCAACAACGACATTGCTCACCGGGCTGCTGGCGGCTACGGCACTGCACGCCCAGCAGGAGCAGACCGAATCCGCCGATAGCGCGAATTCCAACGTCACCACCCTGGGCGAGGTGCGTGCACTCAAGCCAGAGGACGAGGTACCGGTGGACCTGTATCGCTTCAAGTCCCCGGTGCAGCCCGAACCGAATGCCTTCAACCGCAGCTGGCGCGAGCCACCCTCGCTGCAGGAGGTGGGCATGCGCGGCGGCTACGTGATGATGGGCATCAACTACGCCATCGCCAAGACCGCGCAGGGCCTGCACACGCTGACCCGCGCACCGGACCCCATCCAGTCGGCCATCGCGCGCCCGCCGCCCGGACTGGATGCGGCTCAGCAGCGCCGCGCGCTGCAGTTCTGTGATCCGGAGCAGGGGTGCGCAGCGCCGGCGGGGGACTGAGCCGCTATCCTGACCACCGCCTCTTCGATCCTGACGCCATGTCCCTGCGCCCACTGTGCCTGCTCCCCCTGCTGCTCCCCCTGCCTGCACTCGCCAGCGACATGGCCGATGGCGGCAGCTGCCGCAACGGGGCGTTCCCGTCGGAGCAGGGTAATTTCGCGCAGGCCAAGGTGATCGGGGCGCAGCGCCTGTATCTGCTTGATGACATGAACGGTTGCCCCGCCAAGGGCGAGCCGGCCTGTCGCCACGGCACCTATGTCGTGACCGGCGACACCGTCATCAGCGGTCGCGACCTGGGCGGGTACCGCTGCGTGTTCTTCCCCAACAAGGTCGGCGGCAGTGCCGGCTGGGTCGACAGGACCCGGCTGCAGACGCTGCCTACGCGGACCCCTGCGCTGAAGGACTGGGCCGGGCACTGGCGCAACGGCGATGACAGCCTGGTCATCCGCGTGCAGGGCAACGCGCTGCAGGTGGACGGCGACGCGTACTGGCCTTCGGCGAACCCGACACTGGAACAGCGCCCGGGCGGCCCGAACCTGGGCCAGGTGGCCGCGAGCGCCGTCCCCACCGGTGCCACCGTCGTGTTCCGCGAAGACACCTGCGAAGTGCGCGCCCAGTGGCTCGACGACACGCTGCTGGTGGCCGACAACGCCGAATGCGGCGGCATGAACGTGCGCTTCAACGGGGTGTATCGGTTGAAGCAGCGCTAAGTACGCTCCGACACGGCGAACGCTGCGTTCACCTTTTCCTCGATGCAACCACACTGATCCATCAGCGAGTCAAATGAAATGGGCGATCCATCGAGGAGTCCTCCATCGATCATGGATTGGTAGTCTGCGGCCAAGTGATCCCTGCCTTTTGAGCACGGGACGATGCGAAGACCGCCTTGCAGGACATCGGCGTACTGAATGACGCGGCCATCCACGGAGCGGCATTCGAAAAACATCTGTTTGTGGGCGACAACCTGCTGGCCGAGCTGTGGTTCAGCAATGGCGGCGTCGACAAACCCCTTCTGCTCGAGCCTGGCCATGTCATGCCAATGGCGCGCGTATCGCTCCGGGGTCTTGTCCTGAAGGCAGTAGACATGCGCGGCGGTAGCCTTCTCCCAGAATGTGCGCTCCGCGTGCATGACGCGAGGAACTGCACGGGGGAATTCGAGGTCAAGATATGCTGCTGCGTCGCAGGCGACCTCGACCTGTTGGGCAGGTTCACCGCTTGAACGCGCGCCGAACTCGAGCAGGACCACGGGGCGAACGTAGTCACGGCCGGCAGTGACCGGTGGATAGCGAAGTTCGATCTTGTCTGACGACGTGGACAGCGACAACGGGGTACTGCCTGCGTCAATGGCCTTCTGCAGCGCAGGCACAACGTTTGCCTGTATCCACGCGGGCAATGCCCGGCGAACCGCGCTTGTCCACTTCTTCTCCTGACTTCGGCTGGTGGGGAGCGGTTCCGTGACATCGCGCTCCGGGCCCGCGATCAGCTGGCGTATGTCGTAAGTGAGATCGACGTCCTCGGAGAACCGCTGGATCAGGTTGCCGTGAGCCTTGGACAACGAGGTTCCACCCTTGAACACCAGATGCTTCCCAAAGGGCTGCGCGAACAGCACATCCAGTGCCCAAACCACCCATACGTCCTTTTCCAACAGGTAAGCGGGGCAACCACTCGCCGTTGCCGCTGCCTCCAGCGCATCCCGGCGGTCCTGCTCGGACAACGCCAGAAAGCGATCACCCATGCGCTGACATCTGCCGGAGTGCTCTGCTCATCCACGCAGGCATATAGCGGGTGGAAACACTGGACAGCTCGGCCAGCTGGGAAGGGGACATGCGCTGGCTCAGCTGGGAGGCGACGGTCTGTGCGCGTTCCGCTCCCGCCCAGGCCATGGCACGAAGCGCCGTACCTGCTTCCCGGTTCGCCAGCGCCAGCTTCCAGCGCGGTGCGTGGCGGATCTCAACTACCTGACGGCCCAGCTGCAACCGGCGCGAGACGCCAGAGCTGAGATAGACCGGCCGCATCGGTACCTGGGTAGTCAGCCCCAACGCATTTGCGGCCGCTGCTTCCCCTATCACCATCGTTTCGCCCGCCTGCGACGCCAGCGAAGTGACGACCTTGTGGGGATCCGGAGCGCGTTCACCGAAGCGGGTCTGGATGGGTTTTACGTATAGGCCACGACCCACACGCATCAGGGCGCCGGACTTGGCCAGCCGGGATAGCGCCTGATCCACTGCGTTGCGCGACCCCAGCGAGAACAGGATGTCGGCCGACAGAATGCTGCCCTCCGGCATCTGGGCTGCCATGGCAACGATTTTATGGGGGAGCGACTTCATGCTCGCAGTGTGGACCTGTTGTCAGAACAATGCCACATCGATCTGACATAAATTACCTATCTATTTGATCGTATTAATAGATTTTTATTCAGAATCAACGCCCGGCGCGGGTTCGGCAGGCGGCGGCCGACGCCGTTCGAGCCACCACAACAGGCCGGCGATGACGATGAAGCCCAGCAGCCACGGCCAGCGGGGGCCGGGGACTTTGCCGGGCGTTGCGGCGGCACCTGCCGTCGCCGCGGCCAGCCGGCGTGCGGTGGCGGCGCGCAGTTGCTGCCGGTGCAGCGGTTGCGCGGTGGCCGGGTCGAAGACGTAGAACGCCTGCACGGTGTCGCCGTGCTGGAGCTGGTGCCAGCCAGGTTGCTGCGGCCAGTAGCCGGCGCAGTGCGCGTTGCCGCTGGCGGGATCGAGCTGCAGGGCGACCGTGCGACCTTCGGCGTCGCGGACCCGGCTGCCGCTGGGCACCTCGCACAGGGTCATGCGCTCGCCCGACCAGGGCGTCGCGGACTGCAGGCGAACGGCCGGCGCGCCCGGCAGCGCACGGGCCCCCTTGGCCAACACGCCCGACCACAGTTCGGCGTAGCGATCGTCGCGGCCGGAGAGCACCAGCCGATAACTGTCGGTCACCGGCAGCAGCGCCACGCGGCCACGACCGATGCCGCGCCAGCCGCCGACGGCGTTGTCCTTCGCATCGTTGAACAGGGCATCCGCACCCGGCAGCACCGCGTCGAAATGCTCCAACGCAGGCGGCAGCGCACTGTGCGAGGCGGCATCGGCCTCGTCGATCCAGGCGGTGCTGTCGCTGGACGGTCGCTGCGGGCCACGCCGCGCCTGCAGCAGTGCGGCCTCCGGATCGGCCTGCAGCTGCAACGGTGTCGCGCGGCTGCCACCGTTCACCGGCAGGCCCCAGCTGCGCAGCGCCTGGCGCGTGCCGTCGTTGAGCGGGCCGCTGCTGCGCACCAGCACGCCCAGTCCGTCGCGCAGCGCCTGCCCGACCAGGGTGCGTTGCGCAGCACCGAGTGCGGCCAGGCTGCGTTCGTCCAGCACCAGCACGTCGGTGACTGCGAGGCGGGCAGCGCTCAAGGCGACCGGCGCGTCGCCCAGCAGCACGCCGCCACCGGCGCTGGCCTGGGCCTGCACGGCCAGGCCGGTATCGGTGGCCCAGCGGCGCAGGTACTTCAGTTCCGGCCCGGGCGCGCCGGCGAGAATCAGCACGCGCGGCGGCGGTGCGGCGACGGTCTGCAGCGGTACGGGCACGCTGTCCACAGTGTGCTGCTGCGCATCGAGCAGGCGCAGGGTGAACTCGCTCCGCCCCACGGCGCGCGCGCTGCCCCGCAGGCGCACGTTGCCGCGTGCGTCCAGCGGCGCGCGGTCAACGACCACGCCGGCCGGGTCGAGCAGCTCGGCGCGTGCGGCGTCCACACCGCCTGCTCGGGCGGTGACCTTAAACAGTGCACCGGGTGCGGTGACGGCCGGTGGAGACAGTTCCAGCCAGCCGTGCGGCGCGGCCGGGGACTGCAGGGTTACCCGCTGTGGCAGCGCGACGTCGCGATCCCGCGCGGACAACCCGTCGCCCACCAGCAGCAGCGAGGTGCTGCCCGGATGCTGGCGCAGTGCGGTGGCCAGATCGGGTGCGCGCACGGCATCGGCGTTGGCGGGGGCCTCGGGCAGGGCGATCACGGTTGCGCCGGTCGGCACGGTGCCGGCCACGGCGGCGTTGCCGGTCAACACGATCAGCTGGCCGGCGTCCACGTTGCGCTGCGGCGGCACCAGGGTGAAGTAGAGCAACAGTGCAGCCAGGGCCTGCAACCCGAGCAGTGCGACGCGCCTGGGCAGCGGCGGGCGGACAGCACCCGGCGCCACGCGCAGGAGGCGCACGCTGCCCACGACGATGATCAGGGCCAGTGCAATGGCGATCCACGTTGCCATGCTCATCGCGTGCCCTCCAGTGCATCCAGATAACGTTGCGCCATCGGGTCGGGTGCGCTGCGCCGCTCCAGCTGTGGCAACGGACGCAGCAGCGCACGCCACAGCTGCGCACGCAACGTGTTGCGGCAGGTGGCGCAGTCCGGGGCCAGGCGCAGCTCCTCGACCGCCGCCGCCAGGCTGAGCGGATCGGACAGCCGTGATTGATGGCGGCCCAGCCATTGGCCCAGCGCGTCCAGGTCCGGCGTAGTGTTGGCGTCGGCCAGCTGCTGCCAGACCGCCACAATGGCTGGATCGGGTGCGTCCACCGGGGTGATCGTCGAAGTACGGCTGTCGAGACCGGTACGGTCACCGCTCATGCGGCGGCTCTCGTCGATGGGCGGCAGCTCCGGTCCCACGCGCGCCAGGTAGATGCGTTCGGCCTGCTGGACCTGCTTGATGAAGGCCAGCGCCTTGTTGGCAAACGGCAGTGCACGCTCCGGGCGTCCCTGGCGCAGCTCGCCTTCCGACGACCACATCTGGTCCAGCGCCGCCTTCAGGATCGCGCGGGTCTGCGGGTCCAGCAGGGTGGCCGCTTCGGCATGGTCGTGGGTGTGCCCGTATTCGGAGAGCACGTCAGTGGCGGCGCCGAACACCGGCGGGCTGTCGGCCTTGGTGGCGCCGTGGTCGTGATCGTCGTGGCCGGTCTGCGCACCGGTGGTGTCGTGGTCATGCGCATCAGCATGATCCGCCGCGGGCGCATCGCTGGTCGGCAGGGTGTCGCTGGTCGGCGGCGGCTTGGCCCCGCCTTCGCTCTCTTCGCCCAGGAACTGGCCATAGCGCAGGCGCAGGATGCGCTGGTCCACGCCGATCGCATCGGAGCGCTTCACGAACTCCTCGGCCGGCAGCTGGCGGTGCAGTTTGATCAGCGCCTCGGCGTCGATGATGATCTGGCGCTGGCTGCGGAAGTAGGCCGGCAGGGTCTTCTTGACCATGCCTTCCATGTCCGTCCCCAGCACCTGTTCTTCGCTGGGCAGGCGCAGGATCAGGCTGGTGCTCTGCGCGGTCTGTGCCGTCGGCGTGCGGTTGTCGCGCACCTGCAGCTGGGCGATCACGTCGTTGCCGGGTCCAGCGCCCAGCGCGGCCAGATCCAGCGTGCGCGCGAAGCCGCGCTGGGTTGCCGGCCCCGTGCCGCCCAGTGCGATGCGCTGCTCGCGGAAAGTGATGTTCTCGCCGCTGCCCTGGGCCAGGGTGAGGTGCAGTTCGGCGCTGGCGGCCACACCGAAGTCATCGCTGGCTTCAAACGCCAGCGACCATTGCCGCTGGCCGGGCGTGGCCAGCACCAGGGTGCGGTCCGGGGCGATCACGCGCACGCTCGGTGGCCGGTCGGGCACCACATCCAGGCGATACAGCTTGGGCGCGGCCAACGCCGGCTCGGTGACGATGCGATACAGCGTGGGCTTGGCAGCCTTCCACTGCGCCACCCAATGTTCGCCGTCGCGGCGCAGGTCAATGCGGGTGCCGTCGTGCAGCTGCAAGGCGGCCTTGCTGGGCTGTGCACTGAACCGCAGCGACCAGTCCAGCGCGCTGCCCTGTACCACCTTCGCGTCCAGCGTGGTCTGGGTGCGCAGGGCCTGGCCGGTGTAGGCCGGTGCCTGGATCTTCATTGTCGATGATTGCAGGCTCGGCGGCTGCGCCACGCTGGCGGCGGACGTGGCACGGCCGGTAACCACCGGCAGCGATGCGCCCGGCGCGGGCCAGCCCACAGCCAGCACGGCCACCAGCATGCCGCCACCCCACGACAGCGCCAGCCAGCGCGTTGGCCATGCGGTGCGAAGATCCGGTGGCGTGGCCTGCAACGCGGCGGTGATGCGCGCCTGCTGGCGCTGCTGCAGCGGATTCAGCGCGGCGGTATCGGCGAACAGCAGGTCGGCGCTGTCCTGGCTGATGGCATGGCGGTCCAGCTGGCGCACCAGCCAGTGCCGGTCCAGCCGCCTCGTCCGCCAGGTGGCGGTGCCTGCGGCGACCAGCAGGGTCGCCAGCAGTGCCACGGAGGCGACGCTGATGCCGGCCACGCGTGCGGTGATTGCGGTAATGGCCAGTGCCGGCGGCAGCAGCAATGCAGCCGTGGTCCACCACTGCCGGCGACGCGCGCGCTGCCATGCATGCCGAACGTGGTTCATGCGCTCGCCCCGCGTCGCGGTGCGGTGGCCATCCAGCGTTCCAGCGCGAACAGCACCATGATCAACACCAGCAGCCACGGAGCCAGATCACGCGGCTGTGCCAACGGAGCAGCGGCGCCGGTCAGCGGCACGTGCGCGGCGGCAGGCGCCAGCTGCGGCGGCGGCAATGGTTGCAGCTGTTCCAGCAGACGGCGCGGGAACGACGGCTCGCGCAGGATCGGCAGCGCGTCGGGTGACAGCGGCGCGGTGAACTGCAGTACCTGGCCGCGACCGAGTGCGTGGCGCACGACGGCGGCGTTGCCGCTGTCATCCCGAAGCACTGTCGACCCTGTGCCGGGCGCCAGGTTGGGCGAAACGGCCAACACGCTGCCGCCCGCCTGCACCCAGGCCTGCCAGACGGGCGGCAGCGGCGCATCGGCCAGCCACACGCCGACCTGACCGTCTTCCGGCGCGGCAGCGGCGGCGAGCGGTGCCGGCAGCGCCTGCCCGCTCCACGCGCGCTGCAGGGCATCCAGCACGCGCAGTGCCGACGGTGCGCTGTCAGTGCCGGCGACACGCAGCTGCGGCGCGGTGCCCTGTACCGGCGCAGCAGCCGGCGTGGCGACCGGGCGCCATTGCACCGCACGCGACAGCCGCGGCCGCTCACCATCCAGGCCCGGCAGCGGATCGGGGACGTACACCGTCAATGCCGTGCCCTTGGGCAGCGACTGATCCAGTTCGCGCAGCAGGCTGGCAAGCGGCTGCGCAGATGCAGGCGCCGCGTCCTGCAGCGGTGGAAATCCCGCCGCCAGCCAGCGTCCCTCGCTGCCTGCAGGCAGCGCCGGTGGGTTCAGCCCCGGCGCCACCACCACCCATGGCGGCGTCTCTACCGGTGCACCCTGCAGCAGCGGCCGTGCCAGCAGTACGGCCAGCGCGGCCAACAGCAGCAGGCGCACCAGCAGCAGGGGCCATTCGTCGAAGCGGATCCGCTGGCGCGGGCGCGCCTTCGCACGCAACCAGCGCAGCGCGGCGAACTCCAGCGGCGCGTATTGGTGGCGGCGCGCCAGGTGGATCAGCAGCGGCACCAGCAGCGACGCCAGCGCCAACAGGCCCAGCGGGAACAGCAGCGACAGGCTCATCGCGCGCTCCCCGCCAGCAGCCGCAAGGGCGCGTCCAGCGGTTGGTCGGTGTGCGTCACTACATGGCCCACGCCGCCGCGCTGCAACCGCGCCTGCAGCACGCGCTGCGCCTCGGCGAAGCGGGCCAGGTAGCCGTCGCGGATCGCGCGGCCGTCGCCCAGCAGCTCCTCGCCCGTCTCCGGATCGCGGAAACGGTGGCCGTCCTGGAACGGGAAGTCGCGCTCGTCGGCGGTCAGGATCTGCAGCTGTGTTACATCGCGCCGGGCTGCGGCCAGGCGCTCCAGCAGCACGGTGCCGGCGTCGTCGAACCCGTCGCCGAGCGCCACCAGCATGTCGTTGGCCTGCACCCGCTCCCAGACCGGGCGCAGCGCATCCGCGCCGGGCCACGCACCGCGTGCCTCCAGGCGGTGCAGCAGCAGGTGGATGCGGTCACGCTGGCGCGCACCGCTGCCGGCGGGCACCAGCTGCACGCCGTCGCCCGTGATGGCGATCAGGCCGAAGCGATCCCCCTGCTGCAGCGCCAGTTCCACGATGCAGGCAGCGGTGGCACCGATGTGATCCAGCCGCGACAGGTGGGGCCGCGCGCGATCGCGCTGGCGCGCGGATGCCGTCGCATCAACCAGGATCCAGATCGTGACCGGGCTTTCGCGCTCGGATTCGCGCACGAAGAAGCGGTCCGAACGCGCGTACAACTTCCAGTCGATCTGGCGCAGTTCATCGCCGGGTTCGTAGGCGCGGTACTGGGCGAACTCCAGCCCGGCGCCGCGGCTGCGGCTGGCATGCTGGCCGATGCCCTGCGCGCCGGTCGCGCGCCGCGGCAACAGCCGCAGCGCCTTGAGGCGGCTGCGGACATCGGCGGGGATGGCGATCGGGGCGTGCGCGCTCACGGCAGGCTCAGGCGGGGAAGGGCACGGCCTGCAGCAGGGCGGCGATCACATCGTCGGCGCTCTTCTGTTCGGCTTCGGCGGCGAACGACAACAGCAGGCGGTGGCGCAGCACGGGCGCCATCAACGCCTGAACGTCGTCGCGGGTTGCGGCGAAGCGCCCCTGCAACAAGGCGCGTGCCTTGGCCGCGAGCACCAGCGACTGACCGGCGCGCGGGCCGGCGCCCCACTTGATCCAGTGGTTGACCGCGTCGGGCGCGCCGGCACCGGGACGGCTGGCGCGAACCAGCCGCGTGATCCAGCTCAGCACGTCGTCGCTGACATGCACCTGGCGCACGGCGGCCTGCAGTGCGAGCACGTCGTCGGCCTGCATGACCTTGGGCACCGAACCGCTGCTGCTGCCGGTGGTCTGCACCAGGATGTCGCGCTCTTCCTGTTCGGTGGGGTAATCCACCCGCACGTGCAGCAGGAAGCGGTCCAGCTGGGCTTCGGGCAGCGGGTAGGTACCGGCCTGCTCGATCGGGTTCTGCGTGGCCAGCACGAAGAACGGCGCCGGCAGCGAATAGGTGGTGCCGGCGTAGCTGACGGTGCGCTCCTGCATCGCTTCCAGCAGCGCGGCCTGGGTCTTGGGCGGGGTACGGTTGAGTTCGTCGGCCAGCAGCAGGTTGGTGAAGATCGGGCCCTGCTGGAAGCGGAAGTGGCGGTGGCCGGTGCCGTGGTCTTCTTCCAGCAGCTCGGTGCCCAGGATGTCGCTGGGCATCAGGTCGGGGGTGAACTGCACGCGCCGGAACTGCAGTTCCAGCGCCTGCCCCAGCGAACGCACCAGCAGGGTCTTGCCCAGCCCGGGCGCGCCTTCCAGCAGCACGTGGCCGCCGGCCAGCAGGCCGATCAGCAACTGCTCCACGACGTCGTGCTGGCCCACCACGGCCTGTCCCAGCGCATCGCGCAGCGGCTGAAGCTTGGAAAGAAGGGCATCAATGGGGCTATCGGTCTGCATGGCACGCTCGCAACAATGAATGTAGAGCCACGCCCTGCGTGGCTGAAGAAATAAGCGAAACCTAATTGTTCAACGCATACATCACGATGTTCACGGCAAACCGCGTGTTGTCCTCGGCCAGGAACCGCTTGTTGCGCCAGTCGTAGTCCCACTCGCAACCGTAATCCTTGTTGCTGTAGAGCACCCCCAACCGGCCATTGACCTCGATGCCCTTGAGGTAATCGTGCACCAGGTCATCGCCCCAGCCGTTGAGCTCGAAGCCGGTGGCCGGTGGACCTTCCGGGAATTTGAAGAAGCTGCGGTACAGCGCGTGGTTGTTGGGCAGCTTCTTCAATGCGGTCGACCCAAACAGCTTGGCCATCTGCGCTTCGAACGACTTGGCGAACAGCCCGTCGATATCGTGGTTGCAGTCGTCCACGAGCACGAAGCCGCCGTTGCGTACGTAGCGCACGAAGTTCTGCCGCTCAGCGGCGTTGAACTCGACCAGCTTGTGCCCGGCCAGGTAGCAGAACGGTGCTTCCAGCATGCGCGGGTCGGACAGCGCGACCACGTGTTCGGTCGGGTCGACCCGCAGCGAGGTGTAATCGATCAGCGAGGTGATGACGTTGGACGGCATGCGCGCATCCACGTCCCAGTCGCCGGAGTCGTACTTGAGGCGGGTGAACCAGAAGTCGTACCGCCCGGCCTGGGCACGGGCGAGCGAGGGCAGGGCCGCCCAAGCGGCCCCGCCCAGCATCAGCCGCAGGAACTGCGCGCGGTTCATCGCCGCGCGCAGCCTCCGTAGCGCCTGCCGTTGCCGCGTTCCATCAGACCGCGTCGGACAGCGAGGTGAAGGTGAAGTCGCGCAGCTTCATCGGCGGAATCATCATCACGAAGCTGGATTCGTCGCCGGCCACACGCACTGGCTTGCCCAGCTCTTCGATGTTGTTGAGCATGATCACCGGCGATTCGTTGAAGCGGAAGTTCTTCACCGGGTACTTGATCTGGCCGTTCTCGATGTAGAACGTGCCGTCGCGGGTCAGGCCGGTGAGCAGCACGGTCTGCGGGTCGACCATGCGGATGTACCAGGTGCGGGTGACCAGGATGCCCTTCTGGGTGCCGCGCACCAGCTCGGCGGTGCTCTTGTCGCCGCCGCTCATCAGCAGGTTGCCCGGCGAGGCATTCGCGGTCTTGCCCTGCTTCTGCGCCCAGAAGCGCGAGTAGTCCAGGTTGGCGACCTTGCCATTTTCGATGATGGCCAGCTTGGTGCGCGGCAGGCCCTGCTGGTCCCACGGCAGCACCGGTGCCTCGGGGTGCCACGGGTCGGCGTACATGTTCACGCGCGGGTCGTAGACCTGCTCGCCCAGCTTGTTGCCGCCGCCCTTCTTGGACAGGAAGCTGCGGCCTTCATCGGCCGAGCGCGCATCGAAGAAATTCATCATGAAGCTGATCAGGCCCGCGGCCGCGGCCGGTTCCAGGATCACGGTGTACTTGCCGGGCTCCAGCGCCTTGGCTTCGGACGACTCGGTGGCCTTGCGCATGGCGATGCGCACGTCCTGGTCGGCCTTGAAGTCGGCGGCGTCCTTGAGGTTGCGGCCGACCCAGCCCGAACCACGCCCGTCTTCGGTGCGCACGGTGCAGGTGTAGTCGAAGTTGGTGGTGCGCTGGTAGCCGAAGTTGCCGTTGCTGTTGGCGGTGGCCTGGAATCCCTGGCCATCTTCCAGGAAGCCGGCGGCGATCAGGCCGTTGCCACGGCACGGGGCGATCGAATCGGCGGCGACCTTGGCGCGGAACGCCGGGTCGATGGCGGCGGTGGAAGCGCTGAAGGTCGGGCTGGCGGTGTAGGCCTGCTTGCCGATGGCCGGCAGGAACTCCGGGTTTTCCGGGGCCAGGCGGGCCAGGTCTTCGGCACGGCGGACCACGCGTTCCAGCGCGGCGTCGTCGAACTCGTTGATCGAGGCGGTGCCGACGCGCTTGCCGAAGGCGACCGTGACGGCCAGTTCGGTGTTGTCGACGATGCCGCTGGTGGAGACGTTGTTGAGGGCGAACCGGATGTTGCCGTCGATCGAGCCGGCCAGCACCGCGGTGGTCTCATCGGCCTTGGACAGCGCGATGACCTTGTCGAGGATGGCCTTGGCCTGGGCTTCGGTGAAGATACTCATGGAATAAAGGCTCCTGACCGGTCAGCCGAGGCTGCGCGCGGTGTTGATGACGTTGATGCCGTTGAAGCGCGCGGTGGACGAACCATGCGAGACCGCCGAGACCTGGCCCGGCTGGCCCTTGCCGTCGAAGAACGAGCCGCCCAGGCGGTAGTCGCGTTCATCGGCCACGGCACTGCAGGCGTTCCAGAACTCCGGCGTGCGGATCTGGTAGGCCACGTCCTCCAGCATGCGGGTGATCTTGCCGTTCTTGATCTCGTAGAACAGCTGGCCGCCGAACTGGGCGTTGTAGCGCTGCTGGTCGATCGAGAACGAGCCGTCGCCGATGATGTAGATGCCGTTCTCCACGTCCTTGACCAGGTCGGCCACGCTCAGCGGGGTCTTGCCCGGCGCCATCGAGACGTTGGCCATGCGCTGGAACTGCACGCTGGACCACGAGTCGGCATAGCAGCAGCCGTCCGACTCGGTCTTGCCCAGGATATGGGCCTGGTCGCGGATGGTCTGGTAGTCCACCAGCTTGCCGTTGCTGATCAGGTCCCAGCGCTTGGTCTTGACGCCTTCGTCGTCGTAGGCGACCGCGCCGAGGCTGCCCGGCTGGGTCTTGTCGGCGAAGATGTTGACCAGGTCGCTGCCGTACTGGAAGTGCTGCTCGCGCTTGTCCAGGGTGGCGAAGCTGGTGCCGGCGTAGTTGGCCTCGTAGCCCAGCACGCGGTCGAGCTCGAGCGGGTGGCCGACCGATTCGTGGATGGTCAGCCAGGTATGCGACGGGTCCAGCACCAGGTCGTACTTGCCCGGCTTCACCGACGGTGCCTTGAGCTTTTCCTGTGCCTGCTTCGCCGCGGCGATGGCGTCTTCCTTCATGTCGTAGGAGGAGCCGTAGTTGACCACGCCATTGGGCGTGAGCACCTTGCCCGCCGCCGCGCCGTCCAGGTATTCGTAGCCCATGCCCATCGGCGCGGACAGGCCTTCGCGGGTGCGGAACTTGCCGCTGGCCTTGTCGATGGCGGTGACCGTCATCGGCGCCCAGATGCGGTGCACGTCCTGGTCGATGTAGGAGCCGTCGGTGGAGGCGAAGTACTTCTGCTCGTTGACCAGGAACAGCATGGAGTTGACGAAGCTGGCGCCGGCGCCGATCGCGGCCGCATTGACGTCCAGCAGCAGCTCGACCTTTTCCTTGATCGGCACGTCCATGGCGTTCTTGCGGATCGGCGTCTTCCAGCTCACCTCACCCACGCCGGGCGCGGCGGCCAGCTGTACGCGGGCGGTCTGCACGCCGGCATTGGCCTTGGCGATGGCCACGGCCTGCTGTGCGGCACGGGCGACGTCGGTCGGGTTGAGCTGGTTGGTCGCGGCAAAGCCCCAGGCGCCGTTGACGATCACCCGGATGCCCACACCGGTGGATTCGGTGTTGACCACGTTCTGGACCTTGTCCTCGCGGGTGATCACGAACTGGCGCAGGTAACGCCCGATGCGCACGTCGCTGTAGGTCGCGCCGCCCTGACGCGCGGCAGCGAGCGCGGCATCGGCCAGGCGCTTCTTCAGCGCCGGGTCCAGCGTACTGTGCAGCTGCTCGGCGGCGATCACCTTGCCGAAGAACGACGGCACGATCAGGCCGCCCGCGGTAAGCCCGGTCAGGGCAAGAAAGTCACGTCTTTGCAAAGCCGCTCTCCATGTGAGTGCACTCAGCCCAGGCTGCGTGCGGTGTTGATGATGTTGATGCCATCGAAACGCGTGGTTGCCGAACCGTGCGACACCGCCGAGACCTGGCCCGGCTGCCCCTTGCCATCGAAGAACGAGCCGCCGAAGCGGAAGTCGCGCGCGTCGCAGATCGCGCTGCAGGCGTTCCAGAACTCCGGCGTGCGGATCTGGTACGCCGCGTCTTCGACCATGCCGGCGATCTGGCCGTTCTTGATCTGGTAGTACAGCTGCCCGCCGAACTGCGCGTTGAAGCGCTGCTGGTCGATGGAATAGGAGCCGCGGCCGTGGATGTAGATGCCGTTCTCCACGTCCTTGATCATGTCGGCCACGCTCAGCGGGGTCTTGCCCGGGGCCAGCGACACATTGGCCATGCGCTGGAACTGCACGCTGGACCAGGAGTCGGCGTAGCTGCAGCCGTGCGACTCGGTTTCGCCCAGCAGGTGCACCTCATCGCGGGTGGCCTGGTAGTTGACCAGGATGCCGTCCTTGACCAGGTCCCAGCGCTTGGTCTTGACCCCTTCGTCGTCGTAGCCCACCGCACCCAGGCTGCCCGGCGCGGTCTTGTCGGCGAAGAAGTTGACCCGCTCGCTGCCCCAGCGGTAACCGGCATCGCGCTTGTCCAGGGTGGCGAAGCTGGTGCCGGCGTAGTTGGCCTCGTAGCCCAGCACGCGGTCCAGTTCCAGCGGGTGGCCGACGTTCTCGTGGATGGTCAGGAACAGATTGGACGGGTCCAGCACCAGGTCGTACTTGCCCGGCTTGACCGACGGCGCCTTGAGCTTCTCGCGGGCATGCCGCGCGGCGGCGATGGCATCTTCCACCGGGTCGTAGGAATCGCGGTAGGCGGTGATGCCGCCCGGCAGCTGGATCTTGCCGCTGGCCTGGCCATCGAGGAATTCGTAGCCCATGCCCATCGGCGAGGACAGCCCGGCGCGGGTGCGGAACTTGCCGGTGCTCTTGTCGATGGCGGTGGCGGTGAACGGCAGCCAGATCCGGTGCACGTCCTGGTCGATGAACGAGCCGTCGCTGGAGGCGAAGTACTTCTGTTCGTTGACCAGGAACAGCGTGGAGTTGATGAAGTCGGCGCCGGCGTTTATCGCCGCCGCGTTCAGGCTGAGCAGCAGGTCGACCTTGTCCTGGATCGGCACCGCCATGGCGTTCTTGCGGATCGGGGTCTTCCAGCTCACATCGCCCACCCCGGTGACCGGGGCCAGCTGCACCGGACGGGTCTGGATGCTGGCGTTGGCACGGGCGATCGCCGCGGCCTGTTCGACCGCGGCCAGGACCGCAGCCGGGGTCTGCTGGTGGGTGGCGGCAAAGCCCCACGCGCCGTTGACGATGACCCGGATGCCGATGCCGGACGATTCGCGGTTGGTGATGTTCTGCACCCGCGCCTCGCGGGTGATCACCGACTGGTTGAGGTAACGGCCGATGCGCACGTCGCAGTAACTGGCCCCGGCCCGCTTGGCCGCGGCCAGCGCCGACTCGGCCAGGGCCTTGTTGCGGACCGCGTTGCCGGGCTCGAGCAGCTGCTCGGCGGCAATCAGGCGGGAATGCGGCAGCATCAGGCCGGCGAGGCCCATTCCAGACAGCGTCAGAAACTCACGGCGTTGCACAGCTTGCGATTCCCCGGGTAGGCGCCAGCGACGGGCGGGCGACATGAACAGCCTTCGACTTTCGGTGGCGCCCGGCGGTGGCACAAGTGACTGCGGTCATGGTTGGATGCAGGTTCTCAGGACAATGTTGATCCGAGATGACCCAACAACGCTGGTCCGAGGCCTGTGAGCGCAATCGCGACCCGATCCTGGCGGTGCTGCGCCGCCACCTGCATGACCGCCGGCGGGTACTGGAGATCGGCAGTGGCACCGGCCAGCATGCGGCGTACTTCGCGGCCGGGCTGCCACATTTGCTATGGCAGGCCAGCGACCATCCGGACTACCTGCCGGGCATCGCCGAGCGCCTGGCCGAAGCGGCGCTGCCCAACGCCCCGGCGCCTTGGCCCCTGCAGGCCGTGCTGGTGCCGGAGCCGGGCCTGGCACCGCTGCCAGCAGAGCGGCTGGCGTTCGATGCCGTGTTCAGTGCCAACACCTTGCACATCATGAGCTGGGCACACGTCCAGGCACTGTTCGCCGGGCTGCCGGCGGTGATGGCCGACGATGGGCTGCTGTGCGTCTATGGTCCCTTCAATTACAACGGCAACTACAGCAGCGACAGCAACCGGCAGTTCGATGCATGGCTGAAGGCACGCGATCCGGAATCGGGGATCCGTGATGCCGAGGCGGTGGATGCGTTGGCCGCTGCGCAGGGGCTGGCGTTGATCGAGGACCTCGCGATGCCCGCAAACAACCGGTTGCGGGTGTGGCGGCGCGGGTAATCAGGCTTCGCTGGAGAATCTGGCAAGGCACCGCGCACAGCTGGCGGCGATCTCCTGTACCAGCGTCTCCAGGATGGGATGCGCGATACCTTCATCCTCCAACTGCAGGCGCTGCTCCTCGGCAACGGCAGGGAGCTCCAAGGCCATGCGCGCAAGCATCTCCATGGCCATGGCTGGCGCAAGGCGCATCGCGGTGGCGGTGGCCTGCCAATCACGCAGCGTGATGTCCCACCAGCGATAGTGGCTGCCAATCTTCATGGCGAGCTTGATCTTGCGCTTCTGAAGCTGTGGGTAGGGCAGGGCGCTGGAAATGTCGTACAGCGGCGCCAGGCGGACCTGCTCGCTGTCCAGAAGCAGCGAGTAGTTCTTGGCGTGGGCGTCGGTCCCGCCGATCAGGTAGTTGAATGCCAACGCGTTGAACAGCATTGCCACGTCCTGCTGTGGTTGGCTGCCGTGCTGCCAGAGGATATCGGCCAGGTCTGCCGCGCCCGGCCCACCCTGATTCTGGTATTTGATCTGCGGCATGACGCCCAGCGCCTGGCAGAAGTCTTCCTGATGAATGCGGGTCCATCCGTCGGCTGTACGCGCGCGGTCGTAGCGTTCGACGCAGATGGCGGACTCGCCCTCGATCTCGATCTTCTCCGAATGTGCGGCCGGCATGCCCATCGCGCGGGCCAGGCGCAGGCAGAACATCTCGTTCTCGACAAAGCCGCCGTAATCGCCGCCGGGCGGTTTGAGGATGTGCGTGGTGGGAATGCGGCCGCTGGGCACGGCCCAGCCATCGTCCAGTTTAAGCAGGGCAATCTTGGCCTGCGCACCGGCAAGACTGAACTGACCGATATCACCCAGCCAACGCCCACTGCCAACGTCGCGCCGGACCTGTGAAAGGCGCGAGGCGACCTGTGCGTCGCTCAGGGGCTCGATACCATCGGCTTGGCCTGCAATGACTGCCTCTACGCGGTCGGGGGCAACGAACTGGACGGCGCCAGCGCAGTCCTCGCCCACGTGTGCAAGCAGGGAAACAGGATTGCGAGGCGAAACGTGGAAGCGCGACGCCCAACCCTGCAGCGTGGTGTCGTTGTCAGGCAGCAGACCCCATGCGACGGCCGCTACCGCGCGGGGCGCGTGGAATGCGGCGGTCAGCGGCAGGCACAGCGACAACGGGAAGGCGCCGCCAGCGTCCCGCCAATCCGGGTTGTACGCGAAATTCGGGGTGCCGTGTGCATCCTGCTGCAACGTGCCCATGGGTACACCCTGCATCAGCACGTGCAGGCTCATTTCGTCGTCCGACGCTTACCCGCATACGGCTTGGGCGTCTCATGGACGCTCGGCGTCTCCCCGGTGCGCTGGCTACCGGTGGCGTCGCGCGCGCGTTCGAGGATCTGGGCATACGACAACGGCATGCGGTGGGGGGCTGCCCGGGGCGATCCCCCAGGAACCGCGCGGTGGTGGTCGAGGATGTCATCCAGCCCGGCGCTGGGGATCGTGATACGGGCGGCCTCCGCCTGCTGATCCACGGCAGCCAGCTTCAGGCCAAGCACGTTCATGACCCGCAATACCAACTGCAGCTCCGCACGCGGCTTGCCTTTTTCGATATCCACAACCCATTGGCGGCTGACGCCGCATTCAAAGGCCAGGCGCGCCTGGTCCCATCCGAGTGCCTTTCGGCGCTGCCGGATGATGTTGCCGACGTCTTCCGCTGTCCTGAACATTGTCATGGCAGAAATGTAAGCGAGCGAACACACTCCCGCAAGTGTCTTCGAACGTAGACATTTCAATGATAGAGGACAATTCCATCTGCCCATTCAATCATTATGTCATCGGTCGATTACATTTGTAGCAATGTCACCGAACGAAGACATTCGTTAAATGTCTCCGTTCGGTGACATTTCCCCGGCGTCGCCGGGCAACCTGTAGGTTGCCTTTTGCAAAGGCAGCCTATGTCTCGCGTTCCGTGTTGGGCGGGGACGGGTTACGCCACCTGCACGATATGCAGCGCCTTCGGGTTGCGCCACTGCGCCAGCAGCGTCGCTTCGCGGGCCTTGGCCTTGTGCAGGTGCGCTTCCTTGACGTGGCCATAGCCGCGGATGTGTTCGGGAATGCTGGCGATCTCCACCGCCAGCGCCACGCGGTCATCGCCCAGCCCTTCCAGCAGCAGTGCCACGGTCTGCTCGTAATCGGTGATCAGCTGGCGCTCGCCACGGCGCTCGTCGGTGCGCCCGAAGATATCGAACGTGCCGCCACGCAGGAACTTCAGCTTGGCCAGCAGGCCGAAGGCCTTGAGCATCCACGGGCCGTATTCCTGCTTGATCAACCGGCCCTGGTCGTCCTTCTTCGCGAACAGTGGCGGGGCCAGGTGGAAGCGCACCTCGAAGTCGCCCTCGAACTGCTGCTGCAGCCGGCGCTGGAACTCGCCGCTGGTGTACAGGCGCGCCACTTCATACTCGTCCTTGTAGGCCAGGAGCTTGAAGTAGTAACGGGCCACGGTCTCGGTCAGCGCAGTGCTGCCGGCCTTGTCCCATTCCACCGCGCGCACGCGCTCGACCAGCGTGCGGTAGCGCGCGGCATAGGCCGCATCCTGGTAATCGGTAAGGAAGCGCACGCGGCGTTCCACCAGCTCGTCGAGCGAACGCGACAGGCGTTCGTCGTCCAGCGGCAGGAACGCCACCTCGCCACCACCGCCGTGCCCGGGCAGGCCGCGCAGTTCGCGCTCGTCGCCGGTCTCGCGTGGCGCGGCGGTGGCGCCCCATTCGTTGCCTTCCCACTCGCCCGGCGGCAGGTCATGCAGCGGGCCCGGGGTGCGTTCGGCGTCGGTGTGGCCATTGCGCACCAGCCCGGCGGCCTGCTGCACCGCCTGCGGATCGATGGCGGCCAGGCGGCCCCAGGCGAATGCCTGCTGGTTCATCGCCACCGCCGCGCCATTGAGCTCCACGGCGCGCATCAGTGCCTCGAACGAGATCGGCACCAGGCCCTGCTGCCAGGCGTAGCCCAGGATGAACAGGTTGGAGGCGATCGCATCGCCCAGCAGCGCGGTGGCAAGCTGGGTGGCATCGAGCAGCAGCGGCTCGCGGCCGCCCAGCGCCACGCGGATGCCGGCAATGATGTCGGCGGCGGGGAACTGCATGTCCGGGCGGGTGGTGAAGGTGCCCGGCATCGCTTCATAGGTATTGAGTACCACCTGCGAACGCTCGGCGCGCACCTTCGACAGCGCCCAGTAGTCGTTGACCACCACCATGTCGCAGCCCAGCACCAGGTCGGCCTCGCCGGCGGCGATGCGCACCGCGTGGATGTCTTCGGGGGTGCGGGCGATGCGGATATGGGTGGTGACCGCGCCGCCCTTCTGGGCCAGGCCGGTCTGGTCGAGCACGCTGGCGCCCTTGCCTTCCAGGTGGCCGGCCATGCCCAGCAGCGCACCGATGGTCACCACGCCGGTGCCACCGACGCCGGTGATCAGGATGTTCCAGGGCTGCTCCAGCGCGGTACGGAAGGTCGGCGCGGGCAGGTTGGCAAGCAGGTCGCTGCGGTCGCTGCGCGCGCCCTTGCGCGGCTTGCCGCCGTGCACGGTGACGAAGCTGGGGCAGAAGCCGGTGGTGCAGGAATAGTCCTTGTTGCAGTTGGACTGGTCGATGTCGCGCTTGCGCCCGAACTCGGTTTCCTTCGGCAGCACGGACACGCAGAAGCTCTTCTGCCCGCAGTCGCCGCAGCCTTCGCAGACCAGCGAATTGACCACCACGCGCTTGGGCGGATCGACCAGCTTGCCGCGCTTGCGGCGGCGGCGCTTCTCGGTGGCGCAGGTCTGCTCGTAGATCAGGATGCTGGTGCCCTTCACCTCGCGCAGCTGCTTCTGCACTGCATCGAGTTCGGCACGGTCGTGGAATTCCACGCCCTCGGGGAACAGCTCGCGCTTGTTCCACTTGCCGATCTCGTCGCTCACCAGCACGATCGTCTGCACGCCTTCGGCGCGCATCTGGTGGGCGATCTGCGGCACGGTCAGGGTGCCGTCCACCGGCTGCCCGCCGGTCATCGCCACCGCATCGTTGTAGAGGATCTTGTAGGTGATGTTCACCCCGGCCGCGATGGCCTGGCGGATCGCCAGCGAACCGCTGTGGAAGTAGGTGCCGTCGCCCAGGTTCTGGAACACGTGTTCGGTGTCGGTGAATGCGGCCTGCCCGGCCCACGTCACGCCTTCGCCACCCATGTGGGTGAAGGTGTCGGTGCTGCGGTCCATCCAGGTGACCATGTAATGGCAGCCGATGCCGCCCAGCGCACGCGAGCCTTCCGGCACGCGGGTGGAGGTGTTGTGCGGGCAGCCCGAGCAGTAATGCGGTACACGCGGGAAGCTGGCGCGGGGCAGGGCCAGTTCGGCTTCCTTGGCATCCATCCAGCGCAGTCGCTGTTCGATGGATTCATTGCTGAAGAACTTCTGGATGCGGCGGCCGATCACCCCGGCAATGGTGGCCGGCGTCAGTTCGTTGGTGGACGGCAGGATCCACGCGCCCTGCTCGTCGTACTTGCCGACGATGGACGGGCGCGGACCGGCGCTGGCCGGCCAGTTGTAGAACTGTTCCTTCATCTGGCGCTCGATGAAGGCGCGCTTCTCCTCCACCACCACGATGTCTTCCAGGCCCTGCGCGAAGCGCGCGATGCCTTCCGGCTCCAGCGGCCAGGTCATGCCGACCTTGTACACGCGGATGCCGATCTCGGCGCACGCGCGCTCGTCCAGGCCCAGGTATTCCAGCGCCTGCAGCACATCCAGGTAGCTCTTGCCGGTGGTGACGATGCCCAGCCGCGCGCGCGGCGAATCCATCACCACCCGGTCGATGCCATTGGCCCGCGCGAACGCCTGGGCGGCTTTGACCGCATAGCGGTGCAGGCGCATCTCCTGGTCCAGCGGCGGGTCCGGCCAGCGGATGTTGAGCCCGCCGGCGGGCATCTCGAAATCTTCAGGCAGTACGATCCGTCGCGCGAACGGGTCCACCTGCACCGAGGCGGAGGACTCCACCGTCTCGGCAATCGTCTTGAAGCCGATCCAGCGCCCGGTGTAGCGACTCATGGCCCAGCCGAGCAGGCCCATGTCCAGGATATCCTGCACGCCGGCCGGGTTGAGCACCGGCATCATCGCGCTGACGAATTCATCTTCGCTGCCATGCGGCAGCGTCGAGCTGCGGCAGGCGTGGTCGTCGGCGGCGAGCGCCAGCACGCCGCCATGCACCGAGGTACCGGCCGCATTGGCATGCTTGAACACATCGCCGCAGCGGTCCACGCCCGGGCCCTTGCCGTACCACATGCCGTACACGCCCTGGACCTTCGCCCCGGGGAACAGGTTGGTCTGCTGCGTGCCCCAGACCATGGTCGCGCCCAGGTCCTCGTTGAGGCCGGGGGTGAACTTCACCCGCGCCGCCTCCAGGTGCTGGCGGGCGCGCCACAGTTCCAGGTCGAAGCCCCCCAGCGGGCTGCCGCGGTAGCCGCTGATGAAGCCGGCCGTGTCCAGCCCGGCGGCCTGGTCGCGCAGCCGCTGCATCAGCGGCAGCCGTACCAGTGCCTGCACCCCGCTCAGGTAAATGCGGCCGTCGGTACGCGTGTACTTGTGGTCCAGCGTGTAGCTGTCGTCCAGCGGCCCGGCAGGCAGGTTGGCGGAGGACGGCGAGGTGAGTTCGGCGGTACTGGTCATGGCTGGCCCGTGCTGACGGCTGGCACGGCCACCGCAGGCGGTGGCCGGAAAGGGCGGAATTGTAACAGTCGGGCTGTTTTTGCCCTTCGGGACTCGCATCAGGGGCCGTGCTGCGGTTAGGATCGGGGAGGGAGGTTGTTGTGACAACCTGGGGGAGTTTGTATGGCAGTGGCAAGAAAGATGCTGGCCGGCGTTGTGCTGGCGGCGGGAATGACCGTGTTCGGGGTGGCAGCGCAATCGTTGCCGGCATTGCAGGAGTTCTACTTCGACGATGACGTGGCTGCGGTCGCGCCCGTGGTCGTGCCTGCCGACAGCGGCGATGTCGTCGAACAGTTGATGAAACAACGCGAACGCGGCCGCAAGGCACTGGAAGCGACGGTGCAGCTGGCCAGCGTGGCCTACGCGCAGAACCGTCCGGAGCTGGGGCGCGAGCTGTATGCCGACGCCGAGAAGACGGCAGCGGCAGGAACCGCGCAGGGTCGCATGGTGCGCTGGAACCACGGTTGGGATCTGTACCGCCAGGGCGATGCCGAGGCGGCGTTGGCGCAGTGGCACAGCGCCCAGGCCGGCATGCGTGGCAACCCGTCGTGGGTGCCGCCGACCTTCGCGCTGGCGCTGTGGAAACTGGGCCGCAAGGACGACGCCGTGAAGTGGTACGCCGCGGCCGTGCGCACCGAGCCGCAGGCGTGGAGCAGCAGCAACGGCTTCGCGCAGCAGCTGCCGGCCTGGACCGACGCCGAGCGTGCCAGCCTGGCCGAAGTGCAGAAGGCCTGGGCGGCGCAGCCGCCGGCCTGGCCGTAATCGCGCGCGCTACCGGCGCCGGCTTCGACCATGGTCGGGGCCGGCAACGTGGTGGCTTCCGCTAGGCTGGGGCGATGGCCTTCGATGCATTCGCCCTCATTCTGACCATGCTCGGCCTGGGCATGCTGTTCGCGCGCCTGCGCGCGCTGCCCGACAACAGTGCCGAGGTGCTCAACCGGGTCGTGCTGCTGGTGTGCCTGCCGGCGGCGGTGCTGACCTACGTGCCCCGCCTGCAACTGGATGTCAGCCTGATCGGGCTGATGGCCACGCCCTGGCTGTTGATGCTGGCAACGGTGGCGCTGGTGAGCCTGGCCACGCGCGTGTTCGGCTTCGCCCGCGACGTGCACGCGGTGCTGCTCATCTGCGTGGCCTTGGCCAATTCCAGCTTCATCGGCTATCCCATGGTGCGCGCGCTGCTCGGTGACCACGCATTGCCCTATGCCGTGGTCTACGACCAGTTCGGCACCTTCGTGCTGCTGTCCACGTTCGGGCTGTATGTGATTGCGCGCTACAGCGGCGACACACCGCCCACCGCCCGCCAGGTGCTGGGCCGCATCGCCCGCTTCCCGCCGCTGTGGGCGTTGTTGTTCGCGCTCACCCTGATGCCGGTGCAGCCCCCGGGCTGGATCGGCACCGGGCTCAAGCAGTTGGCCGACGCGATGCTGCCCCTGGTGATGCTGGCGGTGGGGTTGTCGATCCGGCTTCGGCTCTCGCGTGGGGAGCTCGCGCCGCTGGGGATCGGACTGGTGCTGAAACTGGTGCTGATGCCCGCACTGGCGCTGCCGATCGCCTGGGCCTTCGGCCTGCAGGGCACCCTGCTGCAGGTCAACGTGCTGGAGTCGGCGATGCCGACCATGATCACCGCCGCGGCCCTGGCGATCTCGCACCGGTTGGCGCCACGGCTGGCGGCGGCGCTGGTGGGCTACGGCATCCTGTTGTCGCTGCTCACGTTGCCGGCGTGGGTGTGGGTGTTGCACCGTTGATCCGCCGGGCAGAGCCCGGCGCTACGCCCTCCGTAGAGGCCGGGGGGGGCCCGGGGTAAGATTAGGGCCCCCGCACCCGGGGCCCCCCCGCCCCCAACCCCCCCCCGCTGGGCAGGTTGGGCCACAACACCC
>NZ_JBLZQD010000003.1:202371-400836 GCF_049199305.1 Stenotrophomonas sp. PD6
GCATAACACGACCATTCACCTGGGCCACGCGTTCAAGCACGCTTCCGGGCCCGGCCTGAGGCGGCCACCCCCCCCCCCCCCCCCCCCCCCGCCCCCCCCCCCCCCCCGCCGCCCCCCCCCCCCCCGCCGTAGAGCCGGGCTCTGCCCGGCTATCCTATTCGTCCGCGCTCACCGTGCGCCCGCGCGCCCATTCGCGCAGCGCGTTGACCTGTTCGGCCATCAGCACCGACAACGGGCGGCTGCCGCGGATCTCGGTCATCAGCAGCTCGGTATCCAGCGTGCGTTCCTCGGCGTGCGCCGCGTACAGCCCGGCCACGACGGCTTGCTCGATTTCAGCGCCGGAGAAGCCGTCGCTGGCGGCAGACAGTGCCGGCAGCGCGAAATCGTCGGCATTGAGCTTGCGCCGCCCCAGGTGCAGGCGCAGCAGCTCCACCCGGGTGTTGGCGTCGGGCAGGTCGACGAAGAAGATCTCGTCGAAGCGGCCCTTGCGCAGCAGCTCCGCCGGCAGCTCGTGCACCTGGTTGGCCGTGGCCACGATGAACACCGTGCTCTTGCGCTCGGCCAGCCAGGTCAGCAGGTGCCCGAGCACGCGGCGTGACACGCCCCCGTCCTCGCCACCGCTGGCCAGCCCCTTCTCGATCTCGTCGATCCACAACACGCAGGGGGCCAGCTGTTCGGCCGAGGCCAGCGCCTCGCGCAGGTTCTTCTCGGTCTCGCCGTGGTACTTGTCATACAGGCTGCCGAAGTCCAGCCGCAGCAGCGGCACGCCGAAGCCGGCGGCGGTGGCCTTGGCCAGCATCGATTTGCCGCAGCCCTGCACCCCCAGCAGCAGCATGCCCTTGGGCGGGTCGAGCCCGGCCGGGCCCTGGCCGCCCAGGAACACCGGGCGACGCTGGTTGACCCAGCGCTTGAGGCGGTTGGCGCCGGCCACGTCGGCGAACCGGGTGGTGTCGTACTCGTAATGCAGGTGCCCGGCGCGGTTGAGCAGCTCGAACTTCAGCTTGGCCAGCTGCGGCAGGTCGTCCTCGCGGATCGCACCGTCGGCGAAGATCAGCTGGCGGGCGATCCGGCGCGCATCGACCAGGCTCAGCCCGCGCAGGTTGTGCAGGATCTTCTTGACCGCATCGTTGTCGACTTCCACGCGGCGCCCGCCATTCTCGCGCGCATAGGCGGCCACTTCCTCGCGCAGCATCTTCAGCAGGGCGTTGGGGTCGGGCAGGCGCGGGTTGAAGCGGGTTGCCAGGGCTTCAAGCTCCGCCGGCAGCTCCACCTTGGCACCGATCAGCACCAGCACGTGCGCCTCGCAGTGGCGGCGCTGGATCAGGTCGCGCAACGCGCGCTGGTGGCTGGCATAGCCCAGGTAGGGGTGGAAATCGAGCAGCAGGTAGATGCCGCGCTGGTCGGCCTGGCGGATCATCTGCAGGGCCGAGCTGGCGTCGGGCGGGCCGACCGGCTCATCCTCGCGGTCCATGTCGATCCGGCGCAGGCCCTCGGTGATCGACCAGCGGTGCAGGGCCCGCCAGACGTGCATCAGGGTCTGGCGGAACAATTCGACAACGCGACCCTCGTCCTGGGTCTCGATGACAATCAGCGGGGTGTTGGCGCGGATAAGCGCACTGAGATCCTGTAACTCGCTCATACCGGCATGCAGTCCATTGGATCGCGCACGATAGCAAAGCGTCGGGGTATGCAGGAGGTTCAGCCGCGCGACTATCTCCATCACGGAGGGCGGTGTACGCTCGGGACACGTTCTCCAGAAGCGAGGCTGGCATGAAGACGATCCTGGTAGCCGGTTCCAAGGGTGGGGTGGGCAAATCCACCGTCGCCACCCACCTGGCGGCGCAGGCCGCCCTGGCCGGCAAACGGACCGTGCTGGCCGACGCCGACCCCCAGGGCTCCAGCACCCGCTGGGCCGAGCGCCGCGCGGGGCTGGAAAGCGCGGTGCTGCCGATCGACGCCACCGGCAAGAACCCGCTGAAGAAAGTGCCTGACGATACGGAGGTGCTGGTCATCGACGCCCCGGCCGGCGCGCGGGCGGCGGAGCTCGAGCCCTTCCTGGACGTGGCCGATGCCGTGGTGGTGCCGGTGCTGCCGTCGGCGCTGGATATCGAAGCCATCGTCGGCTTCCTCAACAGCCTGTCCAAGGTGCCGCGCGTGCACAAGCGCAAGTTGCCGGTCGGGCTGGTGCTCAACCGTACCAAGCCATGGACCCAGACCTCCCGCCAGGCCGAGCAGATGCTGGAGGAGTGGCCGTACCCGATCGTCGCCAAGCTGCGCGACACCCAGGGTTACGTGGTCATGACCGGCCTGGGCCGAAGCCTGTTCGATTACCGCTCCGCGCAGGTGCGCGAGCACCAGAGTGACTGGGAGCCACTGTTGCAGTGGTTGAAGATTGCCTGAGCCAGAAGAGAGCCTTATGCGAGAACTGATCCTGCTGCGCCACGCCCATGCCGAACCTGCGGGTACCGGACAGGCCGACCTTGACCGGCCGTTGTCGGCCGTTGGCCTGGCCGAAGCCGAAGCCGCCGGCAAGTGGCTGAAAGAAAACAAACTCCTGCCCGACTGCGTGCTGTGCTCGCCGGCGCGGCGTACCCGCGAAACGCTGGAAGCGGTGCTGGGCATCACCGGCTACACCGAGCAGAAGCTGGAGGATGGCGTCTATGACGCGACCCCCGGCACGCTGATCGGCCTGGTGGCCGACCGCACGGATGTGCAACGCCTGCTGGTGGTGGGCCACAACCCCGGCCTGGAGCAGCTTGTGCCCTTCCTGACCGACGGCAGCAGCAGCGATTACCGCGGCATGCCGCCCGGCGGTATCGCCGTTCTTTCCTTCGAAGGCGAGTCCGCCATCGAACCTGGTGCGGCCACGTTGACCCAGTTCTGGTGGCCGTAAGCTGTGACAGCAGTGCGCATCCTGCTGGGCTGTCTGCTCGGGCTGGCGGCGGGGGTGGTGCATGCCGAACCCCCGGTGTCGGCGCTGCCCCCGGTCCGTGCCACGCCCAAGCAGGTACTGGAGCTGGATACCGCGCGCTCGCGGTTCGGCTTCGAGATACGTACCCGTCTGGGCCAGCGCATCGAAGGCGTTTTCCCGCGCTTTGAGGGGCGCATCGACGTCCTGCCCGACGGGCGCCATCAGGTCCATCTGCGCATGTTCACCGGTTACGTGGAGATTCCCGGCAAGGACCGCTACACCGGCTGGATGCGCGGCGAGGAGTTCTTCGACGCCGGGCGCTACCCCGTGGTGGAGTTCGATTCGATTCCCTACCACCCCGAGCTGGTCGAAAAGGGCGGCGGCATCCAGGGGCGGCTGATCCTGCGCGGGGTGTCCCATCCCGAGACGCTGCAGGTGGAACCGGCGGCCTGCCCCCGGGCCGGGTATGATTGCGACGTCGTCAGCCGCGGTACCGTGCAGCGTGGCCGGTATGGGATGGACAGCTGGCAGCTAGCATTGAGTGATCGAGTGACCTTCGTATTGCGAGCGCGCCTGACCGAGGCGCCTAAACCGTGAATCCACTCCTGCGGGTAGTGGTACTGGCAACGCTGTTGCTGGGCAGTGGCTGTGCGTCGCTGTCCAACGCGGAGCGTGACCGTGCGTCCGGCATTGCCGCGCAGGCGCGCTCTCAAGTCGTTGATTGCGACAAGCCCGACCGTTGTGCGCTCGACTCGCCGCTGCGCGCGCTGGGCGGGCATGCCTTCAGCGAATCCACGCAGGCGGCGCCGCGCCACTACGCCACCCTGGTGGATGAAGGTGAGGTCGCCCTGGTGGCCCGGGTCAACCTGATCCGCAGTGCCACCCGCAGCATCGACCTGCAGACCTACATCTTCGACAAGGACGACAGCGCGCGCCTGGTGCTGGACGAACTGCTGGCCGCGGCACGGCGCGGGGTCAAGGTGCGCGTGCTGATCGACCAGTTGTCGGCCATTTCGGACCTGCAGATCCTGGGCGCGCTGGCCAGCAGCCACCAGAACTTCGAGTTGCGCGTGTACAACCCGACCTTCGGCAAGGCGCGGCTGAACTATGCCGACTACGCAGGCAGCGTGCTGTGCTGCTTCCGGCGCTTCAACCAGCGCATGCACAACAAGCTGCTGGTGATCGACGACGCGCTTGGCGTGGTGGGCGGCCGCAACTACCAGGACGACTATTACGACTGGGACAGCGAATACAACTTCCGCGACCGTGACGTGGTGGTCGCCGGCCCCGTCGCACGTGGCATGGCCGCCAATTTCGATGCGTTCTGGCATGCGCCACGCAGCGTGCCGGCCGAGCGCCTGAACGACGTGGGTCTCATCCTGCTCAAACAGGGCGCTCCGGCGATGCCACCGGCCGATTACCGCCGCCCGCAGCGGGTGGAACAGGTCATCGAAGAAGCCACCGATGCGGAATACGTACGCCGCACCTTCGTCGACACCGCACTGCCGGTGGCGTCGGTGCGTTACGTGGCCGACCTGCCACGCAAGCACCGCCGTGAACGCGCCAGCCAGCCTGCCAATGGTCAGCACGTAACCGAGCCGCAGCTGGACGCGCTGATTTCCGGCGCGCAGTCCGAAGTGCTGCTGCAGACCCCGTACCTGGTGCTGTCCAAGCCGGCGCGCAAGCTGTTCGAGGAACTGCGCAAACGCGAGAATCCACCGCGCATCGTAGTGTCCACCAACAGCCTGGCCGCCACCGACAACCCGATCGTCTACGCGCTCTCCTACAAGTACAAGCGCCGCAACCTGCGCGAGCTGGGCTTCAACATCTACGAATACAAGCCGTTCCCGCTCGACGCACCGGTCGACTACCGCAACCTGCTACCGGCACCGCTGGGTGAAGCCCCCGCCGGCGACGGCAAGCGGAGCAGCCTGCTCGGTGGCAGCGCCGCCGGCAGCAACGCGCGTGGCGGCAGCGGCAAGAGCAACCGCCGCAGTGACGGCGTGGCGGTCCAGCCCGCGCCCACCCCGGCAACGGCTGAGGACGAGTCCGATCGCGTTGCCGACACCGCCCGCCGCCAGCCGACCCCCGGCCCGGCGGCGCGCCGCCTCAACGACGGCAGCGCGGTGGAGCGCCGCGTGCTGCGTGCCGAAACCCGCCCCTCGTTCCTGGGCACAAAGGCGGTCAACAAGCCGCTGCCGGTGACCCGTAGCGGCGCGCGCATGGGGCTGCACGCCAAGTCGCTGGTGGTGGACCGCCGCATCGGCGTGGTCGGCACCCACAACTTCGACCCACGCAGCGAGAACTACAACACCGAAGGCGCGGTGATCATCGACGACCCGGTGTTCGCCGAAGCCCTGGCGCAGAGCATCCTGCGCGACATCCACCCCAAGAATTCCTGGACCGTGGCGCCGCGTACCAAGCCGCCGGTGCTGTCGGGCCTGAACTACAGCGTCGGCAAGGCCTCCGAGGCGCTGCCCGTCCTCGACTTCTGGCCGTGGCGCTACGCCACCGATTACGAGTTCCAGCCCGGCCCGGATTGCCCCGAGCCACTGCAACGGCAGGACGCGCGTTTCCACACCTGCTACATCGCCGTGGGCGACTTCCCCGAAGTCAACGTGGGCCCCAAGTGGCTGCTGGTGCGCATGCTCACCGCCTTCGGCGCCGGCCTGGTGCCGATCCTGTAATCCCCTACCGTCGTACGGAGATGCGTCATGTCCCTGGTATTTCGCGAGCCGGTCTCGATCGAGTCGCTCAACACGCTCAGCCGCAACACGTTGATCGAGCACCTCGGCATCGTCTTCACTGCCGCCGGCGATGACTGGGTGAGCGCGACCATGCCGGTCGATGCGCGTACCCGTCAGCCATACGGCATCCTGCACGGCGGCGCCTCCGTGGTGCTGGCCGAGACCCTGGGCAGCAGCGCCGGCAACCTGTGCGTGGATACCCGCGAACAGGTCTGCGTGGGCCTGGAGATCAACGCCAACCACATCCGCGCCCAGCGCGCGGGCACGGTCACCGGCACGGCGCGTGCGGTGCACGTGGGCCGCAGCACCCACGTCTGGGACATCCGGATCGAGGACGAGGCCGGCAAGCTGGTGTGTACGTCGCGCCTGACCCTGGCCGTGGTGCCCGCCGCACGCCCGGCCTGAGCGGCCCACCATGCGGATGCTGTGTTGCGCCGGTCGCGCCGGTGAGACCGGGGCGGCTGTGCCGCAGCCGGGCACCGGCTTGACCGCCTGCGGCGACTGGCCGCCGGTTGTCATCATTTTGTCCGGGATCAGCTGGCAGACCCCGCGGCGCTCGGGTATCGTTCGCGGATGACTTCCCCCACTTCGGCCTCACGTGGCGGCGTGGCGCGTGTGTGCCGTTATCTGTACCGCGTACCGCTGCTGCTGGTCCACCTGTTGCTGTTCCTGCCCCTGCTGCTGATTGCCATGCTGCCGCCGTGGGGCCCCCTGCGCGTGGGCGAGCGGACGTTCGAGCATGCCGCGGTGAATGCCTGGTCGGCCGGCTTGATGTGGATCTTCGGCTTCCGGCTGCAGCGCATCGGCACGCCGCTGCCGGGCGCCGTGCTGTTCGTGGCCAACCATGTCAGCTGGGTCGATATTTCCGTGCTGCACAGCCAGCGCATGATGGGCTTCGTGGCCAAGCGCGAAATCGCCGGCTGGCCGGTGGTGGGTTGGCTGGCCGCACGCGGGCAGACCATCTTCCACCAGCGCGGCAGCACCGAGTCGCTGGGCGGGGTCATGCAGGAAATGGTCGTGCGCCTGCAGGAAGGCAAGGCCGTGGGCGTGTTCCCGGAAGGCCGCACCCGCGGCGGCCGCGAAGTGGGCCCGTTCCATGCGCGCATCTTCCAGGCCGCCGTCGAGACCCAGGTGCCGGTGCAGCCGGTCGCGTTGCGCTACGGCCTGCACGGCGACGCGCAGACTATTGTCGCTTTCGGCCCGAACGAGAGCTTCTTCGCCAATTTCCTGCGCCTGCTGGGTGAGCCGGCACGCCGGGCCGAGGTGCATTTCCTCGCGCCCATCGGTACCCAGGACCTGGAAGGCCGCCGCCGCATCGCCGAAACCTCGCGTGCGCGCATCGTGGCGGCGATGGCTGCCGAGTAGCGCCGTGGCGCCCCTTCACGCGCCAGCGTTGCGTCCGGGTGCAGGCTCGCGCCCATGTTGACCGCTGCCGACTATCGCCCACCGCGTTGGCTGCGCAATCCGCACCTGCAGTCGATGCTCAGTTCCAGCCGCATGCGCATGCAGCGTGGCCTGGTGCTGCTGGCGGCCACTGGCGCGCTGACCGACGAAGTGATCCTGGACGGCGGCGACGGCGTGCGCCTGCAGGGCTGGCACAGCCGCATCGAAGGCCGTGAACCGGTGGGCATGGCGCTGTTGCTGCACGGCTGGGAAGGCAGTTCCGAATCCAGCTACATGCGCATGACCGCCGCACGCATGCTCGAGGCGGGCTATGACGTGGTACGCCTGAACTTCCGCGACCACGGCAACACCCACCACCTCAATCCCGGCATCTTCCATTCCAACCGTATCGACGAAGTGGTGCAGGCTGCCGGCGATATCGCCCGGCGGTGGCCGCAGCTGCCGCTGGTGGCCGCCGGCTATTCGCTGGGCGGCAACTTCGTGCTGCGCCTGGCGCTGCGCGCGCCATCGGCCGGCGTGCCGCTGCGCCGGGTGGCCTCGGTCTGCCCGGTGCTGGACCCGGCCATCACCATGGAAAACATTGAAAACGGCCCGGCGATGTACGATTGGTACTTCCGCCGCAAGTGGGCCGGTTCACTGCGCCGCAAGCGCGACCTGTTCCCCGAGCTGAGCGACTGGGACGACCGCGTGCTGAAGCTCGACATCCGCGCGCTGACCGCCTGGCTGGTGGAACACCACACCGAATTCGGCACGCTGCAGGCCTACTTCGACGGCTATTCCATCGCCGGCGACCGCCTGGCCGGCCTGGAAGTGCCCGCCGACATCCTGATGGCCCAGGACGACCCCGTCATTCCCTATGCCACCTTCAACGGCTGGCGCCTGCCCGCCCACGCCCGGCTGGAGATCGCGCCGTGGGGCGGCCACTGCGGGTTCCTGGAAAACTGGCGGGGCGATGGCTTTTCCGAGCGCTGGGTGGCCCAGCGGCTGAGCCTGGAAGCGCTGCGCTGACGGCAGCCCCGGCGTGCCGCTGCGGGTGTTCTACAATCGGGGTTTGACCCCAAGCCGGACCGTCATGCAAGACAAGATCATCCAGGCCCTGCGCCGCAACGCAGTGGAAGAAGCCGCCCAACTGGCGCGCGAATGGGTCCAGGCCGAGCCGGAGCAGCCGCAGGCGCACCGCTGGCTGGCCCTGGCCCTGCAGCAGCAGGGCCAGCACGACGACGCGCTGGAAAGCCTGCAGCGTGGCCTGGCGCTGGCGCCGGACAACGCGGACCTGCACCTGCAGCACGCCGGCCTGCTGTTGGCGCTGCGCCAGTTCGAGGCGGCCAACACGGCGCTGGACCGCACCGCCACGCTCAACCCCAATGAACTGTCGGCCTACCTGATGCAGGCCCACCTGGCGCTGTCGCGCAACGACGTGGACGAGGCCGAGCGGATCACCCGCATCGCCGCCCGGGTCGACCAGGACAATCCCGAAGTGGTGGCGCTGCAGGGCATGATCGCCCTGCGCCGCAACGATGCCGACCGCGCGCTGGCCATGCTGTCGGCGGCCAGCCAGGCGCTGCCCAACGACTCGCGCATCCTGTACACGCTGGGCTTTGCCTACCTGGCCAAGGACATGCTGGCCTTCGCCGAGCAGGCCTTCCGCCGTGTGCTCGAACTGAATCCCGGCATCACCTCGCTGCAGGGGCTGCTGGTCCAGCTGGCGTTGCGCCAGGGCAACACCGAAAGCGCCGCGGCCACGTTGAACCAGGTGCTGGCCCAGCCGGAAACCGATACCCCCGCCATGCGCCGCCTGGCCGGTGAGCTGGCGCTGCAGAGCGGCGAGCCGCTGCAGGCGCTCGACCACCTGCTGCCGGTACTGGAGCAGTGGCCGGCCGATCGCCAGACCCTGCAGCTGCTGTTGATGGCCTGGCAGCGCCTGGGCCGCGAAGCGCAGGCCCGCGAGACCCTGGATGCCGCCCTGGCCAACCACCCGCAGGAACACAACCTGTGGCTGGCGCGGCTGTCGATCGACCCGGTCGGCGGTACGGATGCCGCAGCCGTTGCCGACCGTTGGATCGACGCCATGCCAGGCCACATGGCCGCGCTGGAAACGCGTATGCGCGTGCACGACATGGCCGACGAACCCGACGCGGCCGAGGCCGTCGCGCGCCGCATCATCGCGCTGGAGCCGGGCCGGGCCAGTGGCGAAACGCGCCTGGTGGATGCGCTGCTGGCGCGCGACCCCGCCGCCGCCGTAGCGCAAGTGGAACAGCTGGTGGCGCAGTCCCCGGCCGAGGCACAGCCGGGCCTGCGCGCGTGGCTGGGTTCGGTGCAGGACCGGGCCGCGCAGCACGACGCTGCACTGGCCACCTGGACCAGCCTGCATGCCAGCGAAGCGCCCACGCGCCTGCCGCTGCCGCCGCAGGCCAAGGCGCCATTGAGCTGGCCGGAGCTGGGCGAGGTGGCTGCAGGCAGCAGCGCGCGCCCCATGTTCGTGTGGGGCGCCCCCGGTTCGGGCGTCGAGCGCGTGATCGCCGCCATTGCCGCCGCCAGCCAGGTGCTGCGTGGCGACCGCTTCGGCGCCAATCCGCCCAATGACGCCTTCCAGAGCTACCACGCGCTGCAGGACCTCTCGACCGGCAAGCTCACCCCCGAGGCGCTGATCGCGCAATGGCGCTATCAGCTGCCGGCGCGTGGCCTGGCCGATGCCAATGTGATCGACTGGCTGCTGTGGTGGGACAACGCGCTGCTGTGGGCGCTGCGCCCGCAATTGCCGGAAGGCCGCCTGCTGCTGGTGCTGCGCGACCCGCGCGACATGTTGCTGGAATGGCTCGCCCACTGCGCGCCGGCGCCGTTCGCAGTGACCTCGGTCAATGAAGCGGCCGAATGGCTGGCGCGCGCGCTGACCCAGGTTGCCACGCTGCACGAGCAGGACCTGTACCCGCACGCGCTGGTGCGCATCGACGAGATCGGCAACGACCCGGCAGCGATGGCCGAGCACCTGGGCCGTCTGTTCGGGGTGAGCTTCCCGCCCGCGCAGACACTGGGCCCGGCACGCTTCCCGGCCGGTTACTGGCGCCAGTACAGCGGCCTCCTGGCTGGCGCATTCGCCCAACTCACCCCGGTCGCGGTGCGGCTTGGCTACCCGGAAGCATAAGGAGAGCGGTGCGATGAAACTGACCAGTACCGGCCTGCGCAACGGCGCGCCGATTCCCGCCACCTTCGCCGCCGGCGATGCCAACGGGTTTGCCGCCAACCGCAACCCGCCGCTGGCGTGGAGCGAGGTGCCCGAGGGCACCCGTTCCTTTGCGCTGCTGTGCGTCGACCCGGATGTGCCGACCGTGCCCGAGACGGTCGGCCGCCACGACCGCAGCGTGCCGCGCGACCAGCCACGGGCCGACTTCGTGCATTGGGCCATGGCCGATATTCCGGCCGACCTGCGCGAGATCGCTGAAGGCAGCTGCAGCAATGGCTTCACCGTGAAGGGCAAGCCGCAACCGGCCGGCCCGGCCGGCGCGCGCCAGGGCCTGAACGACTTCACCGGCTGGTTCGCCGGCAACCCGGACATGGCCGGCCAGTACCTGGGCTATGACGGCCCGTACCCGCCGTTCAACGACGAGCGCGTGCACCGGTATTTCTTCCGCCTGTTCGCGCTGGACGTGGCCACGCTCGACCTGCCCACCCCGTTCACCGCCGCCGACGTGCACAAGGCCATGCACGGCCATGTGCTGGCCGAAGCGGCGCTGCATGGCACCTACACGCTGAATCCGGCGTTGGCGTAAGCGAAACGCGTGCCGAAGAGAACGGCAGGAGCCGTTCTCAACGTCGCGCAGCGACGGCCCGCAGGGGGCCCGCCAGGACGGCGGGCATACCGTTGGCCGGCACACGCGATGCCGGTTATTTCTCGATCGCAGACTCCACGACCATATCCAGCACATACGCCTTCGACGACGCATCGGCCGGCGGATTGGCCACGTTGAAGCGCTTCACCCGCAGCACGTTGCGCGTGCCGGCTTCGTGCGTGTAGCCCTCGATCACGTCGTAGAAGTTCTCGAACGCGCCCGGCGTGCCCTGCTTGATGCCCTTGTCGTCGAAGTGGATCTCGCGGGTCTGCAGGCACTGCTTGTCGCGGATCATCGGGTGCGGGCACGGCTTGGTCTGTGCGGCCACCTCGATGAAGATCGTCTCGCCCGGCCCACCGAAGCGGGTCTCGGCGGTCGGCTGCGGGGTGAACACCAGCACATCACCGCTGGCGGTGCGCAGGGTGAGCTGGCCTTCGCCGCCCAGCTCGGTCTTCAGTGCACCTTCCAGGCGCGAGCCGACGGCCTGGTCCAGCGCCATCAGCGCCTTGTCGGTGCAGGCCATCATGGTCGAGGCCATCGGCGAAACCGTCAGCGTGTTATCGGCCAGCGTGTAGCCCCCGCCCATGCGGTTGCAGGTATTGCTGACGGCGAGGCGGCCGTCGGTGAAGTCCAGCGTGACCGGCTTGTCGGCGCGTGCGAACAGCGCATCGATGCGCTTGCCGGCGCTGTCGGTAGCGCTGTCGAGCAGCCAGTGGTTGCCCTGCAGGCGCTGCGCGTCCAGCTGTGCGACGGCCTTCTGGTCCGCCGCAGCGGTCGGGGCCGGGGCCAGCTCATCGCGGCCGGTGCCGGCAGGTGCCGGGGTGGACGGGTTGCTGCAGGCGGCCATCAGGGCCAGCGGCAGGATCAGCATCAGGGTGCGGGTGGTTTTCATGGACATCTCCTTGGGAACCCGGGGAAGAACGTTGGAGCACCCCGGGTGGGGTTGCGGCGGCGCGGCGCTGTTCAGTTGCCGGCAGGCAGGAACAGCAGCAGGCCCGCGCCGAGTGCGATCCGGTAGAACGCGAAGGCGGTGAAGCGGTGGGCCTTGATATAGCCCAGCAGCCACTTCACTACGACGAAGCCGGTGATGACCGCGGCAACGAACGCCACGCCGACGTCGGTCCAGTTCTCGCTGGCCAGCTTGCCGTCCTTGGCCAGTTCCAGGAACGCGTAGCCACTGGCGGCGAACATGGTGGGAATACCCACCAGGAATACGAATTCAGTTGCCGCCGCGCGCCGGCTCAGGCCGAACAGCATGGCGATGAAGATCGCCGCGGCCGAGCGCGAGGTGCCGGGAAACACGCCGGCCACCACCTGCGCCAGGCCGACCAGCACGGCCACCTTCCAGGTCACCTCGTCGCGGTCGGGCAGGCGGGCGGTACGCGCCTCCACCAGCAGCATCCAGATGCCACCGATGATCAGCGCCCAGGCCACCGGGGTGACCGTTTCGGGCAGCTCCCAGCCGGCCAGCCGCACCGGCAGGCCCACGATCGCGGTGACCAGGAACGCGGTGCCCAGCTTCAGCACGTAATCGCGGTTGGCACGGTCCTGCAGGCCCGTGGCCAGCGTCCACAGCCGCTGGCGGAACACCAGCGTGATGGCCAGGATCGCGCCGGCCTGGATCACGATGTTGAAGAAGTCCGAGCGCGCGCCCAGCCAGTGCTGGGCGATCAGCAGGTGGCCGGTGCTGGAAATCGGGAGGAATTCGGTAACGCCTTCAAGGATGCCCAACAACAGGGCGGAGAGCAGGTCGGACATCGGCGGGCAAAGGCTCTTTGAATGAAAACGGGGTAACGCCGGGACGTTGCCCGGCAACTTCGGTAGCGCCGGGCTCTGCCCGACAAATTTTGTAGCGCCGGGCTCTGCCCGGCTGCACAAGCATAAAACATCGGATGGCGCACCAAATGTGTGCACGGTGCGGTCATTGCACCGCAATGGTGCGCTGCGTTCAGCGCCCATCCGGGTGCACGCCGTGTGAAATCAATCACTTGTGCGCCAAAGAAAGTTGGCACGGGGATTGCTCTACCTACACAGGCAATCACCCATCTGAGGTTTCACCGATGTCCGTGGAAAACGTTGAGAAGCTGATCAAGGACAACCAGATCGAGTTCATCGACCTGCGTTTCGTCGACATGCGCGGTATCGAACAGCACGTGACCTTCCCGGCCAGCATCATCGAGCCGGCCCTGTTCGAAGAAGGCAAGATGTTCGACGGCAGTTCCATCGCCGGCTGGAAAGGCATCAACGAATCGGACATGGTGCTGCTGCCGGACCCGTCCAGCGCGTACGTGGACCCGTTCTACGCCGACCCGACCCTGGTCATCAGCTGCGACATCCTCGACCCGGCCACCATGCAGCCGTACGGCCGCTGCCCGCGCGGCATCGCCAAGCGCGCCGAGGCCTACCTGAAGTCCTCCGGCATCGCCGAGCAGGCGTTCTTCGGCCCGGAGCCGGAGTTCTTCATCTTTGATTCGGTCCGTTTCTCCAACGACATGGGCCACACCTTCTTCAAGATCGATTCCGAAGAAGCGGCCTGGAGCACCGGCGACAAGTACGACGGCGCCAACAGCGGCTACCGTCCGGCAGTGAAGGGTGGCTACTTCCCGGTTCCGCCGACCGATTCGCTGCACGACCTGCGCGCTGAAATGTGCAAGACGCTGGAACAGGTCGGCATCGAAGTCGAAGTGCAGCACCACGAAGTGGCCACTGCCGGCCAGTGCGAAATCGGCACCAAGTTCAGCACCCTGGTGCAGAAGGCCGACGAACTGCTGCGCATGAAGCACGTCATCAAGAACGTGGCCCACCGCAACGGCAAGACCGCCACCTTCATGCCCAAGCCGATCGTCGGCGACAACGGCAGCGGCATGCACGTGCACCAGTCGCTGTCCAAGGGCGGCACCAACCTGTTCTCCGGTGACGGCTACGGCGGCCTGAGCCAGATGGCGCTGTGGTACATCGGCGGCATCTTCAAGCACGCCAAGGCCATCAACGCCTTCGCCAACTCCGGCACCAACAGCTACAAGCGCCTGGTCCCGGGCTTCGAAGCCCCGGTCATGCTGGCCTACTCGGCCCGCAACCGCTCTGCGTCGTGCCGCATTCCGTGGGTGTCCAACCCGAAGGCGCGCCGCATTGAAATGCGCTTCCCCGATCCGATCCAGTCCGGCTACCTGACCTTCACCGTGCTGATGATGGCCGGCCTGGACGGCATCAAGAACCAGATCGACCCGGGCGCACCGAGCGACAAGGATCTGTACGACCTGCCGCCGGAAGAAGAGAAGCTGATCCCGCAGGTCTGCTCCTCGCTCGACCAGGCCCTGGAAGCGCTGGACAAGGACCGCGAGTTCCTCAAGGCCGGTGGCGTGATGAGCGACGACTTCATCGACGGTTACATCGCGCTGAAGATGCAGGAAGTGACCCGCTTCCGCGCCGCCACGCACCCGCTCGAATACCAGATGTACTACGCCAACTGAGCAACAGGTGGCGATGCCGAAGGACTTCCCTCCCACCTTCGTCATCGCCACCGCTTCACCAATGCGCGACGGCTGGGGAGCCGAAACGCAAGGCAATTTGCAACACCAGGGGCAAGAGAGACCGGACGCGCAGCATGGGCCTTCCTCCCTCCCGCGTCACCGCTGGCGTCGCCCTCACGGGCGTCGGCACCGGCGTGGTCCATGCAACGTCCGGCGCAACGACCGGCGGCCATGTGCAAGTGGTCGTCGGTTGACCTGACATCGGCCTGCGATTGCAGGCCGGTTCCATCCACCATCGGGATATGCGCATGAAACTGATCTCCGCCATCATCCGGCCGTTCAAGCTCGACGAGGTCCGCGAGGCCCTCTCCGATGCGGGCGTGTCGGGCATCACCGTGACCGAGGTCAAGGGTTTCGGTCGCCAGAAGGGTCACACCGAGTTGTACCGCGGCGCGGAGTACGTCGTGGACTTCCTGCCGAAGATCAAGATTGAAACCGTGGTCACCGACGACCGCCTGGACGCCGTGGTCGAAGCCATCCAGAACGCGGCCGGCACCGGCAAGATCGGCGACGGCAAGATTTTCGTCACCGCGGTCGAACAGGTCGTGCGCATCCGCACCGGCGAAATCGGCGCGGACGCGCTCTAACTCTCACTCGGAGCCCACAATGAAGACTTCCTTGTTCACCGGGTGGCAAGCCCGGTTCCATGCCGTGTGCCTGATGATGCTCATCAGCGCGCTGGCCGTTGGCGCCTTCTCTGGCACCGCACATGCCCAGGCCCAGGTAAGCCCGGCACCGACCGAAAGCGTGGCCGTCGAACCGCTGCCCACCCCCGACGCCGCGCCCGCCGCGGCCGCTGAACCTGCCGCCGCCGCGGCGCCCAGCTTCGACCACGGCGACGTGGCCTGGATGCTGACCTCCACCCTGCTGGTCCTGCTGATGGTCGTGCCGGGCCTGGCGTTGTTCTACGGCGGCCTGGTCCGCTCCAAGAACGTGTTGTCCATCCTCAGCCAGATCCTGGTGGTGTTCTCGCTGGTGCTGATGCTGTGGGTGGCCTATGGCTACAGCGCGGTGTTCAGCGAAGGCAACCAGTTCTTCGGCTCGTTCACCCAGTTCGCCTTCCTCAAGGGCTTCGCCCCCGACTCGGTTGGCAACACCCCGATCAAGGGCCTGCCCGATTACCTGTTCGTCGCCTTCCAGTCCACCTTCGCCGGCATCACCACCGCGCTGATCGTCGGTGCGTTCGCCGAGCGCATCAAGTTCAAGGCCGTGCTGCTGTTCTCGGCGCTGTGGTTCACCCTGAGCTACATCCCGATGGCGCACATCGTGTGGGGCGGCGGTTACCTGGGCGCGATGGGTGCGATCGACTTCGCCGGTGGCACCGTGGTGCACATCAACGCGGGTGTCGCCGGCCTGGTGGCCGCGTACTTCGTCGGCAAGCGCATCGGCTACGGCCAGACCGCGCTCAAGCCGCACAACGTGCCGTTCACGTACATCGGCGCGATGCTGCTGTGGGTGGGTTGGTTCGGCTTCAACGCCGGTTCCGCCGCCGCCGCCGACACCGTGGCCTCGCTGGCCTTCATCAACACCATCCTCGCCACCGCCGCTGCGGTACTGGGCTGGACCCTGGTGGAAGCGGTCAGCAAGGGCAAGCCGTCCGCGCTGGGTGCCGCCTCGGGCGCGGTTGCGGGCCTGGTCGGCATCACCCCGGCCTGCGGCACCGTGGGTCCGCTGGGCGCCATCGTGATCGGCCTGGTCACCGGCGTGGTCTGCGTGTGGGGCGTCACCGGTCTCAAGCGCCTGCTCAAGGTCGATGACACCGCCGACGTGTTCGGCGTGCATGGCGTGGGCGGTATCGTCGGCGCGCTGCTCACCGGCGTGTTCAGTGCGCAGTCGCTGGGCGGCACCAAGGCCGACCTCGACATCGGCCACCAGGTGTGGGTGCAGCTGGTCAGCGTGGGCTTCACCATCGTCTGGTGTGCCGTCGTCACCGTAGCGATCCTGCTGGTGGTGCGCCTGGTCTTCGGCCTGCGCGTGACCGAGGAAGCCGAGCGCACCGGCCTGGATGTAACCTCGCATGGCGAATCGGCCTACGAGGCCTGACGGCCAAGCAATCGGTAGTGCCGACTGTGTAGTGCCGACTGTTGGTCGGCAACTAATCAAACAATGATCCACCCGGTAGCGCCGGGCTCTGCCCGGCAACCGAAGAAACAAGAAACGAGAGAGAGAGACGTCATCTTGGCCGGTGTCCCGAAAGGAACACCGGCCTTTTTCCTGCATTCGCGCCCCGCACCCCAATCGGCCACAATCGAGCCATGCGCCGATTCCGCCTTCCGCTCATGCTGCTCGCCACCGTCCTGCTCGCCGCCTGCGCCAGCACCGACGTGCGCAGCCCGCTCGCGACCTGGGTGCCGTCGCCGAACCACAACGCGCGCAGCCCGGTCATCATCGTGTTGCACCACACCGACCAGGACAACGTGCAGCAGAGCCTGCACACCCTGCGAACCGCCAACAGCGGCGGTAAGGTCAGCTCGCATTACCTGGTCGGTTCGGATGGCCACATCTACCAGCTGGTGGCCGACAACCGCCGCGCCTGGCATGCCGGCGGCGGCCGCTGGGGCACGATCACCGATCTCAACTCCGCCTCAATCGGCATCGAGATCGACAACGACGGCAACAGCCCGTTCGCGCCCGACCAGATCGCCGCCCTGGTCCGCCTGCTCGACGACCTGTGCGCGCGCCTGAACATTCCGCGCACCCAGATCATCGCCCACGCCGACCTGGCGCCGGCCCGGAAGCAGGACCCCAGCCGCTACTTCCCTTGGCAGCAGCTGGCAGAGGCCGGCTTCGGCGTATGGCCGCGCGCCAGCGATGGCCCGGCCCCCGCAGGCTTCGATCCCTGGCTCGCACTCCAGGCTTTCGGCTACCCGCTCGACGATCGCGCGGCGGCGGCAGGCGCGTTCCACCGCCGCTTCCGCGGCCGCGACGACCTGCCGCCGCAGCTCGACGCCGAAGACGCCCGCATCCTGCACTCGCTGCTGCAACAGACGCGCTGAGCGGACGCAGCCAGGCCGCTGCGACCACGGAGGATGCCGACCGCACGCACGGCTGTCCCACATGCGACGCCGTACACGGGCTGGCCCCCATGCGACGGCACGCACGACCGGCCTACATGCGACGGGGTAGAGCGGACTGTTAGTCCGCTGCTTCAGCAACCGCCACCTACAATCAACAGTCGACACCACCCCAGAAGAGCCTCCATGACGGCCAAGCGCATCCCCGCCGCATTCAAGCACCCCGCCTTGACCCTCCTGGGCCTGTCCCTCCTCACCGCCTGCAGCATCAGCACCCCGAAGCCGGATGCACCGCCCACCGTAACCAGAACCGCGACCAACACCTACGCCAGGGCCGATTGGAAGGCACTCCCCGCCGTGGCCGACACCGACCTCCAGGCAGGCTTCGCCGCCTGGCGCAGCGCCTGCACACGCCTCAAGACCGACACCACCTGGGCGTCCACCTGCGCCGCCGCCGCCAACGTCGCTGCAACACCGGCCGACATCCGCCAGTTCCTGCAGGACCGCCTCGACGTCTACGCACTGCGTGCCGGCGGCAACCGCGCCGACGGTCTCATCACCGGCTATTACGAACCGGTCTACCCCGGCAGCCTGACCCGCACGCCTGCGGCATCGGTGCCGGTGTACGGCGTACCCACCGACATGGTCAGCGTGCAGCTCGACGACCTCTACCCCGAACTCAAGGGCAAGCGCCTGCGCGGCCGTGTGCAGGGCCGCGTGCTCAGGCCCTACGACGACGCCGCCACCATCAACGCCAAGGGCGCCAACGCACCGGTGCTGGCGTGGCTGACCCACCCCATGGACCTGCAGTTCCTGCAGATCCAGGGCTCCGGTCGCATCCGCCTGGACGATGGCCGCCAGCTGCGCATCGCCTACGCCGACCAGAACGGCCACCCGTATCGCCCCATCGGCCGCTGGCTGGTGGAGCAGGGTGAACTGAAGAAAGAAGACGTCACCATGGACGCCATCCGCACCTGGGCCAACGCGCACCCGGCGCGCATTCCGGAACTGCTGGCCAGCAACCCCAGCTATGTGTTCTTCAGCAAGGGGCCGGACGACGGCAACGGCCCGCGCGGCTCATTGAACGTGCCGCTGACGGCGGGCTACAGCGTCGCGGTGGACCGCACTGTGGTGCCGCTGGGCAGCCTGCTGTGGCTGTCGACCACCCGCCCGGACGGCACGCCGGTGGTGCGCCCGGTCGCCGCGCAGGACACCGGCGGCGCCATCGCCGGCGAAGTCCGGGCCGACCTGTTCTGGGGCACCGGCGATGCCGCCGGCAAGCTGGCCGGCGACATGAAACAGAAGGGCAATATCTGGTTGCTCTGGCCAAAGGGCGCCGCGTTGCCGGTGGCACCTGCCGGAGGTTGATTACCCGCTGGCAGCACGGCTGACCGCATCAATGCCGGTGCCAAGATCCGGCGTTCCCGTGGCGGCCTACGTTGCATTCCTGCAGTTGGCGCAGCCGTCGCTGCAGGCGGCCAACATTCGCATGGGGGTCGCCGTGATCGCGGCTTGCCTGGCACTCGTTTTTCTCGTGCCGGTCACGCGCAAACAGCGGCCGTGGCGCTGCGCGGCACCTCCTGCAGGCACCGGACGTAGAGCCACGCCGTGCGTGGCTGCGTTTCGTTCGGCGCCGCACAGCCACGCAGGGCGTGGCTCTACCGCGCCTTGGCGGGCATCGTTGGATGCCCGCCAGCCCTGCGCGTTTACTTCGGCATGAGAACCGTATCGATCACATGGATCACGCCATTGGACTGCGTCACGTCGGCAATGGAGACGCCGGCCTTTCCGCCCTTGGCATCCACGACCCACAGCTTGCCGTCATGCAGCTTGATGGTCAGCGGTTCGCCCTGAACGGTCTTCAGCGTGGTCATTCCCCCATGCGCCTTCGCGTCGGCCATCAGCTTCTGCGACGTGTAGGTGCCGGGCACCACGTGGTACGTCAGGATCTTGGTCAGATCGGCCTTGTGCTCAGGCTTGATCAGGGTATCGACGGTGCCGGCAGGCAGCTTGGCGAAGGCGGCGTTGGTCGGCGCAAAGACGGTGAAGGGACCCTTGCTGTTGAGCGTGTCCACTAGGCCGGCGGCCTTTACGGCGGCCACCAACGTGGTGTGGTCCTTGGAGTTGAGGGCGTTCTCGACGATGGTCTTGGTCGGGTACATGGCTGCCCCGCCGACCATGACGGTATCGGCGGCGTAGCTGAATGAGGCGGCGGAGGACAGCACGGCGAAACTGGCGATCGCGGTGACGCGGTGAAGAATGGTGCGCATGGAATATCTCCTGGATTCTTCGGCCCTCAGGGTGAGGACATGGAAAGGTACGGGGCGTCCTGCGAAACGGATGCAGGCCACCGGGCCTCGATATTTGCTGGCCCGCATTGGTGCAATGCCGCACGTCCAGTAGAACTACCGCGATGCGGGCAGTGGTTCTGCGCAGGTGCCAACTGCATGATCGGAATAGCATTTCCGGTGAATCTGTACGCACGGAGACGGGGTCATGCAGGAAGGTCTGCTGAAGAGTTGGAATCACGGCGCGACGCGCCAGGCGATCATCGCCTTCGTAGCGAGGGTCACCCAGGAGGGCGGCACCGACTACGTGCCGCCCGCCGCCAGGATCGCGGTGTTCGACAACGACGGCTGCCTGTGGTGCGAAAAGCCGATGCCCATCCAGGCCGACTTCCTCCTCCGCCGCATCGCCGAACAGGCCGCCGCAGATCCCGCGCTATGCGAGAAGCAGCCGTGGAAAGCCGTGCACGACAAGGACCAGGCATGGCTGGGTGGTGTCATCACCCAACACTACGAAGGCGATGACACCGCGCTCAAGCAGATGGCGGCGGGACTGCTGTCGGCCTATGTGGATGACGAGGTCGGCGCGTTCGCAGAACGAGCCGAACACTTCCTGCGCAGCGCGCAGAACCCAGTGCTGAAGCGACCCTATCTCAAGACGGCGTACGCGCCGATGCGCGAACTGCTGCACTACCTGGAGGCCAATCAGTTCACCAACTACATCGTGTCCGGCGGCGGGCGCGACTTCATGCGGCCGATCACCGCCGAGCTCTATGGCATTCCGCCGGAGCGCGTGGTGGGTACCACGGTTGCCTTGGAGTACCGCGAAGAAGACGGCGTCGGCAAGCTGTTCCACACCTCCAGGCTGGAGGTGTTCGATGACGGCCCCAACAAGGTGGTCAGGATCTGGAGCCGCATCGGCGCGCGCCCGATCTTCGCCGCCGGCAATTCCAACGGCGATATCCAGATGCTGCAGTTCGCCACCCAGGGCAAGGGTGCGTCGCTGGCGCTGCTGGTCACGCATGACGATGACGAGCGCGACATTCCGTACACCTCCGGCGCGCAGAAGTCGGTGGCGCTGGCGAAGGAGCGCGGCTGGCCGCTGGTAAGCGTGCGCGATGACTGGTCACGGGTGTTTGTGGACTGAGCGAAAACGGCCTGACGCCATTGCCAGGCAGCAAATCGGCTGCCCGCGACCTATCGGTCCCTGTAGATCGCAGCGACAACGGGAGCGGCTGCAGACACGGCCGCGCACGATCTGCTGGACTGAGCAACCGCCCCACTTTTGCACTACATTGGTGCAATGACTGCCGCTCCACCGTCTCCGTCCCTCGATGTCCTTGGCACCCCGGTCGCCTGGGCCGATGCCGAAGGCCGCGTCGCCGGCTGCAACCCCGCCTTCGCGCGGTGGCTGGGCGTGAGCGTGCGGCGCCTGCTGGGCCAGCCGCTGGCGTCATTGGAGGTGCAGGGCGAGGCGCTGGCGCATTTCCTGGCACGCGGTGAACGCGACACGCTGCGCCTGCACCGGCTGGCGCTGGCCCTGCCCGGCGAGGCCCCCCGCTTCGCCGAGGGCTGGCTGAGCCGCCACGAGGAAGACGGCTGGCTGCTGGAAGCCCACCCGGTGGACGAGTTTCCCGGCATGGACCCCACCCAGGCGCTACCCAGTGCGCTGAGCGCGGCCCTCAAGGGTCTGGCCCATGAGCTGCGCAACCCGCTGGCCGGTTTGAAGGGGGCCGCCCAGCTGCTGGCCCGGCGCAGCCTGCAGCGCGACCCGGAAGAGCGCGAGCTGATCGAGCTGATCGGGTCCGAAATCGAACGGCTGAACGGGTTGCTGGAGCAGCTGCTGTCGCCGGCACCGGCCGCACCGCATGCGCCGCTCAACATCCACGCCTCGCTGGAGCGCGTGCTGCGCTTGGCCGAAAGCGAGGGCGGCTGGGCCGTGCGGCTGCAGCGCGACTACGACCCCAGCATTCCCGAATTTGACGGCGACGCCGACCGCCTCACCCAGGCGGTGTGGAACCTGGTGCGGAATGCGATCCAGGCCGGCGCCGGCACCGTCACCCTGCGCACCCGGGTCGAACACGGCATACGCATCGGCGACCAGCTGCAGCCGATGGCGCTGCGCCTGGAAATTGCCGACGACGGCCGCGGCGTGCCCGAGGCGCTGGCCGAGCACCTGTTCCTGCCGCTGGTCAGCGGCCGCGCCGAAGGCACCGGGCTGGGCCTGGCACTGGCCCAGCAGGTAGCGCGCGAACACCGCGGCACGCTGACCTACCGCTCGCGGCCGGGCCACACCGTATTCACCGTGCAGCTGCCGATCGGGCAAGGCACCCCCGCCACCGAGGAGACCGCGCATGGCGGATGACAGCCAGGCCACGTCCCAGCGCGTATGGGTGGTGGATGACGACCGCGCCGTGCGTTTCGTGCTGTGCACGGCGCTGCGCGATGCCGGTTACGCGGTGGAGGGCTTCGATGGTGCGGCGGCCGCGCTGGCCATGCTGGCCGAACAACCGCCGCCGGACCTGCTGTTCACCGATGTACGCATGCCCGGCGACGACGGGCTGGTGTTGCTGGACAAGCTCAAGGCCGCGCACCCGCAGCTGCCGGTGATCGTGATGTCGGCCTATACCGATGTCGCCAGCACCGCCGGCGCGTTCCGGGGCGGTGCGCAGGAATTCCTGTCCAAGCCGTTCGATCTGGACGATGCCGTGGCGCTGGCGCAGCGCGTTTTGCCCGCGCCGGACACGGCCGTGGCCGAACGCAGCGCGGTGGCGGAGCCGGCCGCGCCCGACCAGCGCCCGCAACTGGTCGGTGATACCCCCGCGATGCGGGCGCTGTTCCGCGCCATCGGCCGCCTGGCGCAGGCGCCGTTGTCGGTGCTCATCAACGGTGAAACCGGCACCGGCAAGGAACTGGTCGCGCACGCGCTGCACCACGAATCGCCTCGCGCGCAGGGCCCGTTCGTGGCGTTGAACACCGCGGCCATTCCGTCTGAACTGCTGGAAAGCGAGCTCTTCGGCCACGAAGCGGGTGCCTTCACCGGGGCGCAGCGCCGGCATGTGGGTCGCTTCGAACAGGCCAACGGCGGCACGCTGTTCCTCGATGAGATCGGCGACATGCCGCTGCCGCTGCAGACCCGGCTGCTACGCGTGCTGGCCGAGGGCGAGTTCTTCCGCGTCGGTGGCCGCGAGCTGATCCGTGTCGATGTGCGGGTGATCGCCGCCACCCACCAGGACCTGGAAACGCTGGTGGCGCAGGGGCGCTTCCGCGCCGACCTGCTGCACCGCTTGGACGTGGTGCGCCTGCGCCTGCCGCCGCTGCGCGAACGCCGCGACGACGTTGCCCAGCTGGCCGACACCTTCCTGGCCGCCGCCGCGCGCAAGCTCGACACGCCGCCCAAGCGGCTGACCGCCGCGGCGCTGCAGGCACTGCGCGAGCACGACTGGCCGGGCAACGTGCGCGAACTGGAGAACGTGTGCTGGCGCATGGCGGCGCTGGCCGCGTCGGACACCATCGGCGTGGCCGACGTGGACAGCGCGCTGCATCGTGGCGCCGGCTCGCGCACGCGCGCGCATGGCGATCCCGGGCAGTGGGAAACCCTGCTCTCGACCTGGGCGCGGCAGCGTTTGGCCGAAGGCGCCGAAGGGCTGCACGCGCAGGTGCGCGAGCGCGTCGACCAGGCACTGCTGGAAGCCGCGTTGCAGATCACCCACGGGCGCCGCGCCGAAGCCGCCGCGCGCCTGGGCATGGGCCGCAATACCCTGACCCGCAAGCTCGGCGCGGGGCGCCGACGCGGCGGATGAATCCCCGTTCATGGACCCGTTGGCGCCGCGTGGCGGCGCATTTCATGGTTCGTGGACGACCCTGACGTTAGTTTGCAGACATGGAGTTTCCGATGCGTCGTTCCCAACTCGCCCTGCTGATCCCCGCGCTGCTGGTGCTTTCCGCCTGCGGTACCGCGCCCGAGCAGCGCACCGCGCCGGCGCCCGCTGTGCCGGTGGTGAGCACCGCCAAGCTGGCCGACGCCGCGCTGGCGCCCGCCTCGGCCAGTATCGTCAGCGGCCGGCTGGCGCTGGTGCCCGATGCACGCGGCGTGCATATCACCGGCACCATCGGGGGCCTGCAGCCGATGCAGACCGCCGCCTTCCATGTGCATGAGCGCGGCGATTGCAGTGCCGTCGATGCGAGCAGCGCCGGCCCGCATTTCAACCCGGCCAACCAGCCGCACGGCCGCAACGGCGCCGGTGCGCATCATGCCGGTGACATGGACAACCTGCGCGCCGATGCACAGGGCCGCGTCAACGTCGATGTGCGCCTTCCCGGCGTCACCCTCGGCGGCGGTGCGGCCACCGATATCGTCGGCCGCGCGCTGGTCGTGCACGCCAACGCCGACGATTACCGCAGCCAGCCGGCAGGCAATGCCGGCGCCCGAATCGCCTGCGGCGTCATCCGGGTCCCGCGCTGAACGCGCGGCCCACCGACGTCGCTTCTTCCATCGCTACCCGTAAGGAGATCCACATGCGCCTGATCCATACCGCCCTGTTCGCGGCGATCGCCACCCTCGGCCTCACCGCCTGCAACAAGCCGGCCGACGCCCCCGCCGATGCCGCCACCGCCACCCCGCCCATCGCCGAAACCGCGCGCACCACCGAAGCGCCGCCGGCCATGACCAGCGAGGCCCACGCCAACCACACCGCCACCGCCGAGCTGGCGCCCACCCAGGGCAATGCCGTCAAGGGCAACGTCACCTTCAGCGTCGTCGACGGCAAGGTGCACGTGAAGGGCGAGATCAGCGGCCTCAAGCCCAACAGCGAGCACGGCTTCCACATCCATGAGAAGGGCGACTGCAGTGCGCCGAACGGCGACAGCGCCGGCGGCCACTTCAACCCGAGCAAGGAAGACCACGGCAACGTGGCCACCACCCCGCACCACGGTGGCGACATGCCGAACATCACCGCCGATGCCCAGGGCAATGCCGTGGTCGATGCCGCCGTCTCCACCAACGTCAACATCGGCGAAGGCAACGACAACGACATCATCGGTCGTGGCCTGATCGTCCACGCCGACCCGGATGACTACAAGACCCAGCCGACCGGCAATGCCGGTGCGCGTCTGGCTTGCGCGGTGATCAAGGCCGCGCCCTGATCTGCCGAGGGGTAGCCACCCATGGGGTGGCACTACGGTGGGTGGCCACGGTGTGGCGGCACCCACCGGAATGAAAAACGCCGGCATCGCCGGCGTTTTTCATTCATCGGTAGAGCCACCCCATGGGTGGCTGCGCGACCGTCGATCAGCGCGTCAACAATTCCCGCGCATCCTGCCCGGCTTCGCAATGCACGAATAGCACCGGCAGGCCGTGCGCCTCCAGCACGGCGGCCATCTGGCGCTGGCGCATCAGGTATTGGTCGTAGATACCCTGCAGGCGGTCGCAGTCGCCCGTGCCGTGGCTGTAGAAATTGCACCAGCCGGCCGGATCGAACAGGGCCATACGCACTTCGCCGTCAGCGTATCGAAGCAGCGGCTCCGGCGCGGCGTCCAGCCACTGTTCGGTCTGCGGCGCCATCAGTGCCGTCTCGATCAGCGGCCACAGCGCGGCCAGGCCCTGGTTGTCGTACTGCATCGACATCATCGCGGCGAGGTCGTTCACCGTGAAATAGCGCGCGTGTTCGATCTGCGCACCGAAGGCGTTCTGCGCCTGCAGGGCGGTATCGGCCTGGGCCATGCCCTGGGCCAGCAGCACCTCTTCCAGTGCCTCGGCGACCGCAGCCGTCGCGGCCACCTCGGTGCCGGTGAGCAGGAACGGTACCACCCGCAGGCCACCACCGGTGAGGCTGGCATCGGCCTGGAAGGGCAGCGGCACTTCGCCGTCGGCGCCGGCGCCGAACGCCAGCAGGCGCGGGCCTTCGTTGCGGCCGGGCGCGCGCATCTGCAGTTCCTCCAGGCGGCGGTGGATCGGCCAGCCCGGGCGCAGTACTTCGGCGGGGTCGAAATGGGCGCCGGCGAACACGAAGTCCAGCCCGCTCACGCCGGGGACGAGTTTGGCCAGGTCACGGCCGACGCGGTCGGCCAGTTCACCGGCCTGTTGGGACGACAGGGCCGCGTGGCGCGGGGCGTCTCCACCGGCCAATTCCAATGCCAGTACGCCAAGGGCATTCATGCCGGGGTCGGGTTTGCTCATGGGATCACGGTTGGCCCATCACAGGGCGGCAGCTACACTTGCCCCCATTATGCCTGCTCATTCGTGCAGGCCATGTTGCAGACACCCTTCCCATGCCAGGTATCTCCATGCCCAACGCTCGTCCCGTCGCCATCCTCGGTGGCGTCCGCATCCCGTTCTGCCGCCAGAACACGGCCTATTCGGACGTCGGCAACCTCGGCATGTCGGTGCGCACGCTCGGCGCGCTGGTCGAACGCTTCGGCCTGCACGGCCAACAGCTGGGCGAAGTCGCCATGGGCGCGGTGATCAAGCATTCCAGCGACTGGAACCTCGGCCGCGAAGCCACGCTGTCGTCGGGGCTGTCGCCGCTGACGCCGGGCATCACCATGCAGCGCGCCTGCGGCACCTCGCTGGATACCATCATCGCGGTGGCCAACAAGATCGCGCTGGGCCAGATCGAATCGGGCATCGGCGGCGGTTCGGACACCACCTCCGACGTGCCGATCGTGTACGGCAAGAAGCTGCGCGCGCGCCTGCTGGCGGCCAATCGCGCCAAGACCACCGGCGACAAGATCAAGGCCATCGTGCGCGGCTTCAAGCTGGGCGAGCTCAAGCCGGAATTCCCGGGCGTGGCCGAGCCGCGTACCGGCAAGAGCATGGGCGACCACTGCGAGGACATGGCCAAGGAGTGGAACATCTCGCGCGACTCGCAGGACGAGTGGGCGGTGTCGTCGCACAAGAAGCTGGCCGCCGCCTATGAGCGCGGGTTCTTCACCGACCTGATCGCGCCGTTCCGCGGCGTGGAGCGTGACAACATCCTGCGCGCCGACACCTCGCTGGAAAAGCTGGCCACGCTCAAGCCCGCGTTCGACAAGGTGTCCGGTCGCGGCACCCTGACCGCCGCCAATTCCACCCCGCTCACCGACGGTGCCTCGGCGGTGCTGCTGGCCAGCGAGGAATGGGCGCGCGCGCACGGCCACGAGCCGCTGGCCTACCTGCGCGACTCGCAGGTGGCCGCCGTCGATTTCGTGCACGGCGAAGGCCTGCTGATGGCGCCCACCATCGCGGTGCCGGAAATGCTCAAGCGCAACGGCCTGACCCTGCAGGATTTCGACATCTACGAGATCCATGAAGCCTTCGCCGCGCAGGTGCTGTGCACGCTGCGCGCGTGGGAAAGCGAAGACTACTGCCGCAACCGCCTGGGCCTGGAGGCGCCGCTGGGCCGCATCGACCCGGCCAAGATCAACCCGCTGGGCTCCTCGCTGGCCACCGGCCATCCGTTCGCCGCCACCGGTGCGCGCGTGATCGCCACGGCCGCCAAGCAGCTGGCCGAACGCGGCGGTGGTCGTGCGCTGGTGTCGGTCTGCACCGCCGGCGGCATGGGCGTGGTGGCGATTGTCGAACGCTGAGGCGTTCGCATTGCGGACAAAAAAGGCCGCCCCAAAGGGCGGCCTTTTTTTGTGCTCTTACGTGCCCATCGGCGCGGCGTTATCGAATCGGGTTGCCGAATTCGTCGCGTTCATCGCGGATCACAGCGGGTTCGATCATCAATGATTGTTCCTCGACCGTGGCGCGTTCCGGGACTACGGCTGCCAACGGTGCCACCGGTGCGGTGGCATGCGCCAGCGCAGTGCTGTCTTCGCCACGCTGCCGGCGCAGCGCATTGGTGTAGCACTGCGCGGCCAGGGCGGGTTCGCCGCGCGCGACGAATACCTCGCCAAGTGCTTCCCACGCTTCCGGGCCCGCGCCGGCGGCAATCGCACGGTGCAGGTAGTCTTCGGCCTGCACGTGTTCGCCCTGGCGGACCGCGATCCGGCCCAGTGCCAGCAACAGCGCGGGGCTGGACGGCTGCTGGCCCAGCCAGCGCTGCAGGTTGGCATGGCGCGTGGCCAGCTTTTCCACCGGCATCTGCCCGTACAGCGTCACCAGCGATTCGTCCCAGCGCGTGTCCAGCGCCTGCTCCAGCGCGAGCAGCGCCGGTTCGTCCCAGTCCAGCGCGGCCGCACGCAACGCGTAGGCCGACACCACGTCCGGGTCGCTGCGCAGCGCCTTGGGCGTGGCTTCCCACTGCGCGGCCAGTGCATTCACGTCGGCCGCCTCAAGCAGCGACTGCGCGGCCAGGCGAACCTCCAGTTCGGCGACCGCGTCATCGGGCAGTACCTTCTGCTTGCGCAACGCACCTAGCTGCCCGTAGGCCTCGTGGGCACGTTCGGCGCGCGCCAGGGCCTCGGTACGCAGCCACAGGCCGCGCGGCGGCAGCGGCTGGATGCCGGGCGCGTCCAGCGCGTTGATCGCGTCCACCGGGCGCTCCTGCTGCAGCAGGCGTTCGGCCTGCAGCAGCGCGTGCGAAGTGGCATCCGCAGCGGCCAGGCGTTGCAGGTACTGGTCCACCGCGCCCTGGTCTCCACGTGCCTGCGCGCTGCGCACGGCGGTGACATAGGCAACAGCGCTTACTTCGTCATCCTCGGCGGCCGTGCCCAGCAGCTTTTCCGCGCGCTGCCAGTGGCCGTACTCATGCGCCTGCAGGCCTTCGATCAGGCGGGCGCGGCCCTGCTTGCGGCGGTAGCGGCCCCAGGCCCGGAACGGCGATGCGACCAGGCTCCACAGCAGCCACAGCACCAGTACGCCCACCAGCGTCATCAAGGCCACCTGCGGCACGGTGGAATGGTAGTCGTTGCCACCGGCGCGGTAGATCACCTCGCCGTACTGGCGCAGCGAATCGGCGCCCAGCCACTGCGCGGCGATCACGCCCAGCGCCACGGCCAGCAGCAGCACCACCACGGATTGAATCGGCTTCATCATTTAACTCCCGTCGCGCATGGCGCGCAGTTGCTGCAGGGTGCTGCCCAGTTCGGGCAGCGGGGGGCGTAGCACTTGGGTGCGCAACTGCTGCAGTTCAGCACGACGCTCGCGCAGGGCGGGTGAATCCGGCCACAGCCGCGGCAGCCAGAGCGCCACGCGATCCAGCGCCTGTTCGAACCCGGCCTGGTCGCCCCGCTCGACGGCGGCGCGCGCCAGGGTGAGCTCCAACTGGAGTGAATCCCACGCGGCGGTGCGCTCGGCACGCGTGAGCGGGCCCTGCGCGGCGGTCGGGGTGATGGTCACGAACGGGGCCAGCACCTGGTGCCACCAGGGCGGCGCGGCCGTGCCCGGTGCGGGAGCAACCTGTTCCGGCAATGCGAGCAGCGCGTGCGCGAACGCGCCCAGGCGCTGGTTGATCCCGGCGCGCACGCCCGGGCCGAGCGCATCCACTGCGTTGCGCTCCTGCATCAATGCCTGGCGCAGGTTGAGGAATTCGGTGCCCTGCACCTCTTCCAGCGCGGCGGCGGCCAGCGCGTACAGCCGCTTGGCGCCCTCCACGTCGTCGGCAAATGCCAGCCGCTGCCCGGCCTGGCTGAGCAGCAGCTCGGCCTCTTCCAGTTGCAGCGCCTGGGCGTTGTGGCGGGTGCTGTCGGCCAGCCGGGCCAGGTTTTCCTCCAGCAGCGCGTTGCGCTGGCTCAGGCCCAGCATTTCATCGCGCAGCACCCGGTTGGTGGCGGCGGCATCCTGCACCCGCTGCGCGGTGGAGCGCTGGTCGCGGCGCAGCGTTTCCACGCTGCCGGCCAGACCCTGCACCAGTACATTGGCGTCGGACTCGCGCTGCGCCGTGCGCGCCTGCTCGGCCTGCCACAGGCTCCAGCCCCAACCGGCGCCGCCCACGATCACCGCAAGCGCGGCAAGCGGCACGATCCAGCGCAGCGGTCGGTGGGGCGGGGGCGGAACTACGTCGTTCATGCAGGCATCCTTGTCGATCGCGCCGGTGCATTCACGAGCTGGCGATCGATCAGGTGCACAGCATCGCTCCTCGCCCGCAGGCCCTGCAAGGCCGTAAGCGACCCCTGTTCAGGAAGTTGCGGCGGTGGTGATAGCGGCGTGTGCGGCCTGGACCAGCTGCAGCGGCAGCGGCCCCTCGGCCAGCGTCACGTGGGCGAAGCCCGCCTCGGCCGCAAGCGTGGCCAGGCGCGCGCTGGCGGCCACCACGTGGGCGCTTTGGAGACGCGCCAGCAGGTCGGCTGGCAGCTGCGCCAGCAGCAGCGAAAGGGCCTCGGCGCTGCTCAGGGCCAGCACCCACGGCGCTGCACGCCGGCGCAGCCGCTGCAGTTGGCGGGGCGGCAGCGGGAGCGCCACCCGGCGGTACACGTCCACCCGCTCCAGCTGTGCGCCGCGCGCCTGCAGCGTGGCCGCGATGATGCCGCGGCCGCCCGGGGCGGTGACCAGGGCCGCACGCAGCCCCTGCAGATCCGCCAGCTCGGGCAGGTCGAGCAGGCCTTCGCTGTCCATCCGGGTGGGCGCCAGCACCCCGGTAATGCCATGCCGCTGCAGCGCCGCCGCTGTGCCCGCGCCCACCGCCAGCCAGCGGCCGCCGCGCGGCATCGCCAGCGGTAGCAGGCGCGCGGCGGCATTCACCGCCGCCGGGCTGCTGAATACCACCCGGTCGGCGCCAAGTGCCTGCGCCAGCGCGGCGCGGGTAGCGGCATCGTCGCGCGCCACCAGCGCCCAGGGCGACAACGCCAGCACCTGGGCGCCCAGCGGCCGGGCCGCACGCCGCAGCGCGGCATGCTGGCCGCGCGGGCGCAGCGACAGCAGGGTCCATTCCGGCACATGTGCGGGGCGGTTCATTGCGGGCATTATGCGAGGCCTTCGATGCAACGTCGCCGTACCGATGTCCGATTCCGATTCGATGCCCGCGCACCTGGCCGCGCTCCAGCAGGTTCTTGAGCGCATGCCGCCGGTGGCCGCCATGCAGATCCGCGTGGATACCCATGCCGACGGCGTGTTGCACCTGCGCGCGCCGCTGGCCGCCAATGTCAACGACAAGGGCAATGCCTTCGGCGGCAGCCTGGCCTCGGCGCTCACCCTGTCCGGCTGGGCGCTGGTCACCCTGCGGCTTCGTCTCGCCGGCTTCGAGGCCGACGTTTACGTGGCCGACAGCCATGTGCGCTACCTGGCCCCGGTCTACGAGGACCTGCACGCCCAGGCCCAGGCCGCCGACGAGGCCGACTGGGCCGTCTTCCTGGCCACGTTCGCCCAGCGCGGCAAGGCCCGCATCGAAGTGGTGGCCCGCCAGCCGGGCGAGGGCGGCAGGCCGGCGGCTGAACTGACCGGGCGCTTCGTTGCCTTCGCAAGGCGGTAGGATGGGCGCCTTGCCAATTGGGGAATTCGCATGCGCCGTACCTTCCAGATCCTGCTGCTGAGCCTGCTTGCGCTGACCAGCGTGGCGGCCGTGGCGGCCGAGAAGTTGACCAAGAAGCAGCGCCGGGAGCTGGAGGAAGTCCAGATCAAGTACGACTCCACCATGCGCTGGGGCACCGCCGAAGACGCGCTGCCGTACCTGGACCCGGAGTACACCAAGGCGCACCCGCTGACCGACCTGGAGCTGCGCCGCTTCGAGCAGGTGAAGATCTCCAGCTACCGTGCCGGCGAAAACGTGCCGATGCCCGGCGGCCGCGTCGGTCGCAGCGCCGAAGTGCGCGTGATCAACAACAACACCCAGGCCGAGCGCACGGTGCGGGTCAACGAAATCTGGCGCTGGGATGCCGAAGGCAAGCGCTGGCTGCAGGCCAGCGGTCTGCCGGACCTCTGGCAGGACCAGAACTGAGCCCTCACCGCCCCGCTGGACGCCGGTTCGCCTGCATGTGCGACAATCGGCGCCCGCTTATCGACCCGTGATCCAAGTGAATTACGAAGAGTTGCTGGCTTTTGCCGGCCGAAACCCGATGTTGTCGATGGCCTTCGTGGGCCTGACCGTAGCCATCATCGTCACCGAAGTGCGCCGCCTGCTGCGTGGCTACAAGTCCCTGAAGCCGGCCGAGCTGACCCAGCTGATGAATGCGGGCGGCGCGGTCGTGGTCGATCTGTCGTCCAGCAGCGACTTCGAAAAGGGTCACATCGCCGGCAGCCGCAATGTGCAGCCGGCCCAGTTCGGTCCCGAGCACAAGCTGGTGGTCAACGCCAAGCAGAGCCCGGTCGTGCTGGTCTGCCGCACCGGTACCGCCTCGGAAACCGCCGCCAAGGCGTTGAAGAAGGCCGGTTTCGAGCAGGTCAGCGTGCTCGACGGCGGCATTCCGGCCTGGCAGCAGGCCGAGTTGCCGCTGGTCAAGGGCCGCAACTGATTTTGCCCCGATTGCGTGGCACGCCTTGTGCGCGCCGCCACACGCCCCCATCGCAGGGCATGTAACAATCGATTTTTACAGCATTCATTGCATTCATTCTGGAGCAACAGGAAATGTCCGAAGAGAACACCAACGGCGCCATCGCGCCGGCCGACGCCGCCACTGGTCCCGCGTTCACCGTCGAGAAGATCTACGTCAAGGACGTTTCCTTCGAATCGCCGAACGCTCCGGCCGTGTTCAACGAAGCCGTGCAGCCCGAGCTGCAGCTCAACCTCAACCAGCGCGTGCAGCGCCTGGGCGAGAGCGCGTTTGAAGTCGTGCTGGCCGTCACCCTGACCTGCAAGGCCGGCGACAAGACCGCCTATGTGGCAGAAGTGCAGCAGGCCGGCGTGTTCGGTCTGGTCGGCCTGGACCCGCAGTCCATCGACGTGCTGCTGGGCACCCAGTGCCCGAACATCCTCTTCCCGTACGTGCGTTCGCTGGTGAGCGAGCTGATCCAGGCTGGTGGCTTCCCGCCGTTCTTCCTGCAGCCGATCAACTTCGAAGGCCTGTACGCCGAAACCCTGCGCCAGCGCCAGGAACAGGGCGAAACCTCGCTTGCTGATTCCGAGCCGGCCGGCAACGCCTGATCGGCGCTGCTGTCGCAACGATGAGCAACAACGCAGACAAGATCGCCGTTCTCGGCGCCGGCTCCTGGGGCACGGCCCTGGCGAGCCTGCTTGCGCGGCACGGTCAGCAGACCGTGCTGTGGGGCCGCGACGCGGCGATGGTCGACGCCATCGACCAGCGTCACGAGAACACCCGCTACCTGCCGGGCATTCCGTTGCCGGAATCGCTGCGTGCCACCACCGATCTGGCCGCTGCCGTCAAGGACGCGCGCTGGATCCTGGTCGTGGTGCCCTCGCATGCCTTCGGTGAAACCGTGCGTGCATTGGCACCGCTGCGCCCGGCCGATGCCGGCGTGGCCTGGGCCACCAAGGGCTTCGAGCCCGGCTCGGGTCGTTTCCTGCACGAAGTAGCACGCGAGGTCCTCGGGCCGGATGTGCCGCTGGCGGTGGTGACCGGTCCGTCGTTCGCCAAGGAAGTCACGCTGGGCCTGCCCACCGCGATTACCGTGCACGGCGACGACGCCGACTTCGCCCAGCAGGTGGCCGAAGCGATGCATGGCCCGGCCTTCCGCGCCTATACCGGCGATGACATGGTCGGCGCCGAACTCGGCGGTGCGATGAAGAACGTGCTGGCCGTAGCCACCGGCGTCGCCGATGGCATGCAGTTGGGCCTCAACGCCCGTGCCGGCCTGATCACCCGTGGCCTCAACGAGATGCTGCGGCTTGCCGCTGCGATCGGTGCCAAGCCGGAAACCCTGATGGGCCTGGCGGGCCTGGGCGATCTGGTGCTGACCTGCACCGGCGACCTCTCGCGCAACCGTCGCCTCGGCCTGGCGCTGGGGCGTGGGCAAAGCCTGCAGGATGCCGTGCGTGAGATTGGCCAGGTGGTCGAATCGGTGCAGACCGCCGATGAAGTCATGCGCCAGGCACGCCGCCATGGCATCGACCTGCCCATCTCCGACCGCGTCCGCGCCGTGCTGCACGGCGAACAGACGCCGGAAGAAGGCCTGCGCGCGCTGCTGGCGCGCGAGCAGAAGCCGGAATACCCGGACACGCTGTTCAAGTGATGACGAAAAACCCCGGCAATGCCGGGGTTTTTTTTGAACGCAAAAACCCAGCCTTCGCTGGGTTGTTACGTGGCACACCGACGAGGTGAGCGCCAGATAAGTGAAGCCCGGCCTACTAAGCCGGGCTTCATGGCGTGAGGGAGAGAGAGATCACGCCATCCAACAACGTACCGTGCAGCTATCGCCTTACCAGGTGTAGCGCGGGCCGACGAACCATTCCTTGTCGCCTGCCTTGGCCAGCTTCACTTCGCCGCTCAGGCCCCAGTTCGGGGTGAACTTGGCCTGGGCGCCGACGCGGCCGTAGAACTCGCCGTCCGGGTTGATGCCGTGCTTCTTGCTGAAGTCCTCGTAGCCGGCCAGCGCGTAGCCTTCGATCATCGGGGTGAACGCAGTGCGCACGCCCACTTCGGTCGAGTAGCCGTTGAAGTCCAGGCCGTGCTTCGGGTCGAACTTCTGGTACGCGACGCGGGCCACCAGGTCGGTGGTCGGCGCGATGCCGTAGTTGTAGCCGACGCCCACGCGCCACTGGTCAACGTCTGCGTTGCCGCGCTTGGTTTCCTGGGAGTTGTAATCGCCAAAGATGTGGAAGTTCGGCGCCACGGCGACCGAGCCCTTGGCGGCCCAACCGTCAGCGTCGCCACCCTTGGCATCGGTGTTCACGTAGCCGCCTTCAACGTAGTTGTACGACAGGCCATCGGCGGCCGAAGCAGCGAACGGCAGAGCGGCAAACAGGCCCAGAGCAAGCAGGGAGGTCTTCATCATCGGGAACACACCTTTATTGTTTTTGGTTTCGCCGGCCGCCCCCTGGGGAGGGGAGAGAGGGGCGGTCGACAGATGTAAATTATCCGTTAGGCGCTCTAATCAACCCTGAATATTGAACTGAGCGGTACATGAATGAAGCGGGCGTTCAGGGAACTTGCGCCGCCCAGGAAACTGCTTCCAGCGGCAGACGATCGCTGTCGTAGGATGGACGTCGCAAAGGAAGATGACGCGCCAACCGGCGTGCCATGGACATTGAACAAGGAAGCGCCCCGTCGTCATGGAAGAACCCATCTGCTGCGAACGCGACGCCTCTGCGAGGATGGCAACCTCGTATAGCCGGGCGGACATCCTGAGAGTGCGGTTCGCAAGGGCATCTCGGCGAGCGACATACATCATGACAATGGTGGCGGTGCTTCTCGCTACCGGCTGCGGCCTGGATGTTGTGACCAGCCGCTACAAGACGCTTGCCGATGCGCAGGCGGACGAACTGTTCGGTCGGGGTTGGCTGCCGGAAGTACTGCCTCCTTCGACCGTGGATATCGTTACGGTCAACAACCTCGATCTCAACACGTCCCACGGCGAATTCTCATTCGCGCCGGCTGAAGCTCCCCAGCTGTTCCGGCGGCTGAAGCCGGGCGTTCCCGCCCGGATTCCGGATCATGCGGCTTCCGAAGTACGCGACGCGCAGCGGCGCAAGGACGTCTCGGTGTGGTGGCTGCACCAGAACGACACGACGTGGGTCTTCATGTGCCGCGCCGCCAAGGGGCGCTGTGAGCACCTCATGTGGTCGGAGCGGCCCTTGGTGCTGCCGGCCACCGATCAGGCCCAGCGTTGACGAGGTTCGCTGTTCAATATCACTTGTTGAGGAATGCCACCAGCGCCGGCATCGTCTGCGCCGGCGCCTCTTCCATCAGCCAGTGGCCCGAGCCCTTGACGATCACGCCTTCCACGTTGGTATCCACCAGCTTGGCCTGGTCGATCAGGAACTGGCCGCCGGCCTTTTCGCCGGAGAGCACCAGCATCGGCATGTGCAGCGGAGTCTTGGCGAATCCGGCGAAATCTTTGGCGTCCTGCTCGAAGTTCCTGAAGTACTCAAAGCCCGCGCGCATGCCGCCGGGACGCGCATATTCGGACGCGTAGAACTTGCGGTCGGCCTCCGGAATCGAGTGGTTGCGGTCGGCGGCGAAGTCGTTCCAGAAGTGCTCGAAGTAAATGCGCTCGCGGCCGTCGACCAGCTTCAGCGGTGTTTCGCCGTAGAAGTGGAAGTGCCACAGATCGCGCAGCAGCCACACATGGGTCCAGTCGCCCACGCCGGGCAGGAATGCATCCATCAGCACGATGCTATCCACCTCATCCGGATACTGGGCCGCATAGGCGTAGGCCACCATCAGCCCGATGTCGTGGCCAACGATCTTGACCTTGGGGTAACCCAGCGACTTCACCAGCGCGTGGATGTCCTGGGCCATCGTCTTCTTGTCGTAGCCACCGTCCGGCTTCGAAGACTGGCCGGCACCGCGAAGGTCCGGCGCGATCACCACATGCTGTCCGGCCAGCTGTGGCATCAACGGGCGCCACATGTGGCTGGTTTCGGCATAGCCGTGCAGCAGCACCACCGGCGATGCGTCGCCTTGCCCGGCCTGCAGGTAGTGCAGGGTGACGCCGTTGACGGTGGCATTGTGGCTCTGGATGGCGGCCGTGTCGGCCGCCTGCGCGGTGGCATGCACGGCCATCATCATCAGCAGCGCGGTGGCGGCACGGCGGAAGGAACGCGGGAACAGTTTCATGACGATCTCCTGGGAAAGGGGCGGCGTTAGAGCTGGCTCATGCCACCGTCGGCGATGATCTCGGTGCCGACGATGTAGGCCGATTCGGGCGATGACAGGTGCAGCACGGTCGCGGCGATTTCTTCCGGCGTGCCGAAGCGGCCGAGCGGAATCTGGCTCTGGATCTGTGCGGCGGTGGCATCCAGCGCAGCCGCATCCAGCCCGAGCTTGGTGTAGATCGGGGTGGAGACCGGGCCCGGGCTGAGCACGTTGACGCGCACGCCGCGCGGCAGCAGCTCGGCCGAGAGCGTCTTGGCCAGCGAGATCACTGCCGCCTTGCTGGCTGCATACACCGAGGTGTTGGGCATGCCGATGCGGGCGTTGATCGAACCGTTGATGACCACCGACGCGCCCGGGTTGAGCAGCGGCAGCAGGGCCTGCAGCTGGAAATACGGCCCCTTGATGTTGGTGTTGAAGATCTGGTCCCACAACGCCTCGTCCACGTCCGGGTAGGCGGCGAACTTCGCGGCTCCCGCGTTGATGAAGACCGCGTCCAGGCGCACGTCGTGGGTGGCCAGGGTGTCGGCCAGGGCGCGGGCGGCGGCGATGTCACCTGCGTCATTCACCACCGCCAGGGCGTTGGCGCCCACGGCCGCCTTGGCCTGGTCGAGCGCGGCCGCGTCGCGGCCGGTGATGACCACGCGGGCGCCCTCGGCGGCGAACGCCTTGGCGGCGGCCAGGCCGATGCCGCTGCTGCCGCCGGTGACGAGGACGGTTTTGCTGTTGAAACGGTTCATGCGGATCTCCTTCGACGGGGGCGTTATGCCGTGAGCCCATGTTGCGCGGGCGTCCTGATGTTTCCGTGCCACAATCACGACGAACTCGTTCGAAGGGATCGAACATGTTGTCTGCCGACGAACTGGCCCTGCTGGAGGCAATCCGCGAGAGCGGCAGCCTGTCGCGCGCCGCCGCCCGGCTGGGCAAGGCGCCCTCGACCGTCTCGCACGCCGCTCGCCAGCTGGAGGCCCGCTTCGACGCCCTGCTGTTCGACCGCCGCCGCTACCGCCTGCAACTCACGCCCGCCGGCCATCTGCTCGCGCAGGAAGCGGCGCGGCTGATGCTCGACGTGTCCCGGCTTACCCGCCGGGTCAAGCAGGTGGCCGGCGGCTGGGAAGACCGCCTGTGGATCGTCACCGACGAAATACTGGAGTTCGACACGCTGCTGCCGGTGATCCAGGCCTTCGATACGCTTGCTTCCGGGGTCACGCTGCGCATTACCCACGAAGTCCTCACCGGCACCTGGGACGCGCTGCGCGACGGGCGCGCGGACGTGGTCGTTGGGGCCACCAATGAGCCGCCGGTGATCCCGGGCCTGCGCTGGTTCGAACTGGGGGTGATGGAATGGGTGTTCGCGGTGGCGCCGCATCATCCGTTGGCCAAGGCCGCCGAACCGGTGGATGCCTCAACGGTGCTGCAGCATCGCGCGGTGGTGGTGGCCGATACCTCCCGGAGAGTCGACGTACGCGGCTACGGCGTACTCGGCGGCCAGCCTTCGCTGGCGGTGCCAAGCATGCAGGCCAAGATCCGCGCGCAGTGCGAGGGGCTTGGTGTGGGCTGGTTGCCGCGCGAACGCGTGGCGGGGTTGCTCGCCAGCGGCGCGCTGGTGGAAAAGCGCATGGCCGATCCGCGCGAACCCAACCTGCTGTACGTGGCGTGGCGCGGTGATCACCAGGGGCGCGCGCTCGACTGGTGGCTGGCGCAGCTCAAGCACGAGCGTCTCGCGTCGCGGCTGGTGAAAGGCATCGCCGTCACCTGAGGTGCCGCTCGATTACGGATGAACAGCTCGCGTTCGCCGCCGCGGATGAATTCTTCGGTGTGCGAAGGTCCAGTTGCATGAACGTCGGCGGGCACGTCATGCAGGGCGGTGGGGGGGACGGCGTTCATGGCGGTTCCTCGTGGCGGAGGGAAGGAAGACAGGCTCACACGCGGGGGTACGCGGGGCATCGGGCGTTCGGGCGCGCGTCGATGCCCCCACATGGGGGAGGTACGGATACCCCGGGAGGCGCCGGCCATGCCCGGGTGCCGGCGCTATGCTTGCCCCGGCACGGTGCCGCGCCGTGTACCCGGAGAACCCCATGCTCGACCGCCTGGCGGTGCTGGATGACATCCTGGACACCCATGCCGAGGTGCTGGGCCGGGACTTCCATCCCTACCGCAACCACACCTACCGTGTGGCCAATTTCCACTGGTGCCTGCTGCCCGGCACCGTGCACGATCTGTACGCCTTGTCAGTGGCCGTTGCGTTCCATGATCTGGGGATATGGACCGCCGGCACCTTTGATTACCTCGCGCCCTCCCAGGCGTTGGCCCGGCACTACCTGATCGAGCAGGATCGGCCCGAGCTGGTGCCGGTGGTGCTGGCGATGATCAGCGAGCACCACCGCGTGTCGCGCGTGCCGCCGGAGCAGGACCGCCGCATCGAGGCGTTCCGGTGCGCCGACTGGATCGATGTATCGCTGGGACTGCTTCGCTTCGACCTGCATCCGGATGACTTCAGCCGGACCGTGGCGCGATTCCCGCGACTGGGTTTCCACCTGCGCCTGGTGCAGTTCTCGCTGCGGCATGGGCTTCGCCATCCGCTTCGCCCGCTGCCGATGATGAAACGCTAGTCGTCCAGCCGTACCAGCCCGCGGCGCAGGGCAATGTGGATCGCCTCGGTACGCGTGCGTGCGCCGATCTTTTCGAAGATCCGCGCCAGGTGGGATTTGACCGTTTCCGAGGAAATACCCAGGTCATTGGCGATGCGCTTGTTCTCCCAGCCCTGGGCCAGCGCGGCCAGGATGGACTGCTCGCGCGCGGTCAGCGGTTCCTCGCCGAGGTGCTGGGCGATCTCTTCCGAGATCTCCGCCGACAGGCAGCGCTTGCCCTGGGCTACGCGATGCAGCGCATCCACCAGCTCGCGGCGCAGGGAACTCTTGAGCAGGTAGCCGCAGGCGCCGGCCGCCAGCGCGTCGCGCGCATTGGCGTCGCCGCGGTAGGTGGTGAGGATGACCACGCGGGCCTGCGGAAACTCCGCGCGCAGGCGTCGGGTCAGCTCGATCCCATCCACTCCGGGCATCTGCAGGTCGACCAGGGCGATGTCCGGCAGCAGCCGGCGGAATTGTTCGATGCCGCTTTGCGCATCGGCCGCTTCGCCGACCAGTTCCAGGCCAGGCTCCAGCTCCAGCATGGAGGCGATGCCCTGGCGGATCAGGGGATGGTCATCGATGGTCAGGATGCGGAGGGTCATGGGCGGGATCCCGGTGAGGAGAGCACCGTGCATCGTGGCGCCGCCCAACGCAAGCGTCCCGCGTGCAGCGGCCTGCCCTGCGGGTCAGGCGGCATCGCGCGCGTGTGCCACCCGCCAGCGCGGCAGGCGCACCCGCACCCGGGTGCCACCGGCCGGCACCGCCTCCACCGACAGCGTGCCACCGCACAGCGCGGCGCGTTCGCGCATGCCACGCAGGCCCCAATGCCCGTCACTGCCGCCGCGCGCCAGCACCTCGTCCCGGATGCCGCAGCCATCGTCCTCGATCTCGATCGTGGTGTGCAGCAGCGCATAGCTGACGCGCACGTCGATGCGTGAGGCGCCGGCATGGCGAGTGGCGTTGGCCACCGCCTCGCGCACGATCCGGTACACCTCGCCGAGTTCGGGCTGTCGCCAGCGCCGTGGGCGACCCTGCACGTGGACGGCGTAATTGGTCTGTGCAGGCAGCTCCAGCAGCGTGGGCAGGTCGCGCAGCGCCGGCTCGAGTTCATCGGCGGCAGCCTCGTCGCGGCGCAGTGCACGGATGTGGTCGCGTCCTTCGACCAGGCTGGACTCCGCCTCGGCCAGCGCATGCACCAGGCCGGCATCGGCGGCGGCGGAATCGCCCGATGCCAGTCGACGGCGAGAGGATTCAATGCGCAGCATCAGCGCCTGCACGGATTGCAGCAGGGTGTCGTGCAGGTCGCGCGCGATGCGCTCGCGTTCGCCCACCCGCGCCCGGTACACGCGCTGCACGCGCTGGCGCGCCACCGCGACGCGCCAGCGCACGAACAGCCAGATCAGCACCGCCACCAGCGCCAGCACGGTCAGCGCAAACCACGTGGTCTGCCAGAAGGCGGGCAGTACGGTGACGTTGAACGACGCCTCCTGCGGCGACCACCTGCCGGTGTCGTCGCTGGCGATCAGCCGGAACCGGTACGCACCCGGTGCCAGGCGGCTGTACAGCGCCTGGCGGCGCGTGCCGGCCTCGCGCCAGTCCTCGTCCACCCCGTCGAGCCGGTAGCGGAACCGCACCCGCTCCGGGATGCGCAGTGCCGGTGCGGTGTAATCCACGCGCAGGTCGCGGCTGCCGGCGGGCAGGCGCAGGTGCGGTGACAGCGGCAGGGCGGTGTCGTCCACCTGCACGCCAAGCAGCGAAGGCGCGGGCGGGGCATTGGCGGGGTTGCGGGTGATGTGATTCGGGTCGATCCAGTGCACGCCACGATCCGTGGCGAACCAGATGCATCCCTGCGCATCGCTCTGCACCGACGACACCCCCCCGGTCTTTTCGGTCGTCCCGCGCAGGCCATCGAGGACACCGAAGCGTTCGAAGGCCACCGGGTGGGTCGGGTTGGAACGCCACTGCCGCATTTCCGCAGCAGGCACCCGGGTCAGGCCGCCACGCCCGCCCAGCCACAGCTCGCCGTCGGGCCGCAGCAGGATGCCCGTCGTATGCTCGAAGCGTTCGCCGCCGTTGCCCAGCAGCCGGTGGAAGGCGTTGTTGGCGCGCATCGACACGCCCTGTGCCGCGCCGGCCCACAGTTCCTCGCCGTGGGCGCGCAGCACGCCGATGCGGCCAATGTCCGGGCCATCCTGCTTGAAGTCGCGGCGGTGACCGTTCTCGAACACGCCGATGGTCTGCCCGGCGTCCGTCCAGATACGCCCCTGCGCATCTTCGGCCAGCGCACGCGGGGTCACGCCCGGCTGCACGCCGTACTTCGCGTTCTGCATCTCCCACTGGCCCTTGTACAAGCGCAGCAGGCCGCCGTTGAGCCGGCTGACCCACAGCCCGCCGGCACGGTCGCTGCCGATCATGCCGATCATGCCGTCGCCTTCCAGTTCCGGTGGCAGCGCAACGTGCTCCAGCCCGTTGGCGCCCAGCCGCGACAACGTGCCGCGTGCACCCCCCACCCACATCGTGCCGGCGGCATCGCGGTGCAGTGCAGTTACGCCTTCCATGTCCGCGCCGCCAAGCTCGTCGATGCGGGCACCGCTGGGCTGGCCGGGATCGGGCGTCACCCACATCGGGCCGCGGTCGGCATTGCCGACCAGCAGGCGGCCGTCGCCTCCCACCGCCATGGCGAAGGACTGGTCGCGGCGCGGCAGCGCGATCGGGGCAAGGGCGTTGTCGCGGAAGCGGTCCAGCCCGTTGGCGGTACCGGTCCAGAGGTTGCCTTCGCGATCTTCGAAGATCGTCCAGACCACCTCGGAAGTGAGCCCCTGGGCAGGGCCGAAGTACTCCGGGTGCGGCGGCACCACGCCGCCGCCTGGCGCGCGCAGCGCCTTCGCATCCCGCACCCGCGCGATGCCGCCGGACGTGCTCAGCCACATGCCGCCATCGCGGTCGAAGCGCAACCCGGCACCCTTGAACGCAGGATCCAGCCAGCTCACGGTGGCACGCGCGTTGCGGGAATCGGCATCGGCACGTGCCAGCGGGCGTACGCCCCAGTAGTCGGCCGCCCACAGCGTGCCGTCTGCTGCCTCGTCGAAGTAGGGAATCTGCACAGGCTTGGGGTAGGCCTGGAAACGCGATGCCTTCGGGGGAAGGTAGGCAATGCCGAAGCCGTGGTTCTCCGAGTACGCCACCCACAGCCCGCCCTGGCGGTCGGCGTGGATCCGCTCCGGCCGCCACGTCGGATCGAAGCCCATGTCCTGCGCAGGCGTCCAGGTATCGCTGGTGGGATCGAGCCAGACCAGCGCGACCGGCGTGATCGCCCACAACCGTCTGCCTGCGTCGCGCGCGAAGCCCAGTACCGAGCCCAGCGGCACATCGTCGCGCTGGTAGGCGTACTGGCCCGGTCGCGGCCCGCCGACCCGGCTCATGCCGCCGTTGAAGTAACCCACCCACAGCGAGCCGTCGGGGTCCGTCTTCAAACTCAGCACATCGTCATCGATCAACGGTGCGCCGCCGGCCGTGGTGATGCGCTCGAAGCGCACGCCATCGAAGCGGTACAGCCCCTGCCGCGAGCCCAGCCAGAGCAATCCGTCGGGCGTCTGGGCAATGGAGAACACCTGCGCGGGCGCGCCCTCGTTGGGCGTCCAGCGGTCATGGCGGAGCTGGGAAAGGGCGCGGTCCGGTGCCAGCGCGTGGGCCGAAGACAGCGCACACACCGTGGCCAACACGCAGCAGAACAGCCGCCGCCACGCAGCGCCAGCGTGCCGGTTCGTGACGTGCGCAGGAGCAGGACGAACCGGAAGCCAGTGCATGAATGCCAGGCCAGTGGGGGGAAAGGGGGCGCGCCTTGCAGCCAGAGCAGGATGCAGCGCTGGCGGAGTATGCCACGCGTCCGGCAGGTCGATGGACGCAGCATATCGGCGTGGTCTACGGCGCGGTAGAGCCACGCCATGCGTGGCTTAGCGGTGCCGAACGAAGCCCAGCCACGCATGGCGTGGCTCTACTTGCAGGAGTCTACCTAACACTGTTAGATTCGCCCCCTAACAACGTTAGGTAGAAGCCCCCCAGTGCGTCAGCCTATCGCCCGGGACAACATCGTCGGTGCCGCCTTCAAGATCCTCGACGAGGCCGGCATGGAGGGGGTGACCCTGCGCAAGGTGGCCTGCACGCTGGGCATCCGCGCGCCGTCGCTGTACTGGCACTTCAAGAGCAAGCAGGCGCTGGTGGATGCCATGGCCGACGCCATGATCGTGGAGGTGGCCCGCCACATTCCCGAGGGCCAGGCCTGGCGGCAGACGATGCTGCAGATCGCGCGCGAGTTCCGGGTGGCGTTCAAGGCCCGTCGCGATGGCGCGCGCGTGTATGCCGGCACGTTCCTGGCTACCGAGAACGTGCTGCGGGTGGGCGAGGCGAGCATCGCCGCGCTGGTTGGTGCCGGTGCCTCGGTGCGCTTCGCCGCGACCACATCGATGGACCTGGTGTACTACGCGATGGGCTTCGTCATCGAAGAACAGTCGTGGCCTGGCGACGGCAGCATGGAGGCGCTTGGCGAGGCCTTCATGGCGCTGGCCGAGCAGCGTTTCCCCCATTGCTGGCAGGCCCGTGACGTCTGGAGCGAAGTCGATTTCGACACCCGCTTCGAGCAGGGCCTCGGGCTGATGCTCGACGGGATTGAACTGCGCCTGGCCCGCGCGCCCTGATTCGTTTTCATTTTCCCTTGTTCCCGCTGTTCCGACACGGAAGCTCATCCATGCGTGCACCCCTTCTCCGCAGCTCGCTGCTCCTGCTCACCCTCGCGCTGCTCTCGGCATGCGGCGGCAAAGACGACAAGGCGGCCGACGCCGCCGCCACCTCGGCGCTGCCGGTCTCGTTGGCCGTCGCCCAGCAACAGCAGATGGCGCGCACCGTGCTGGTCTCAGGCCCGGTGACGGCCTATGAGGAAATGCAGCTCGGCGTGGAAATCAGCGGCCAGCGCGTCACCGCGCTGCCGGTGGACGTGGGCCAGTGGGTCAAGCAGGGCCAGGTGCTGCTGCAGCTGGACCACCGCACCCTGGACAGTGAACTGGCGCAGGCCGATGCCTCGCTCAAGCAGGCGCAGGCCTCGCAGGAACTGGCACGCCTGAACTACGAGCGCAGCGCCAAGCTGGCGGCCGAGAAGCTGATCAGCGAAAGCAGCCTGGACGAGCTGCGCGCCGCCCGCATCAACGCCGAGGCGCAGACCGCCACCGCGCGTGCCGCGCGCGATGCGGCCAAGTTGCGCCGCGACTTCGCCGACCTGCGCGCGCCCGCCGACGGCCTGATCTCCAAGCGCCTGGTCCAGCCCGGCCAGGTGGTATCGGCCGGCACCGAACTGCTGCGCCTGATTCGCGACGGCCGCCTGGAATGGCGCGCCGAACTGCCCGAAGACCAGCTGACCGGCGTGGCCGTGGGCAACACCGTGGAACTGCCCTACGCCGACGCGGTGGTCAGCGGCCGCATCCGTGCGGTCACCCCGGGCGTGGACGCCCAGACCCGCACCGGCACGATCTACGCCGACCTGCCCGACCCGGGCACGCTCAAGCCGGGCGTGTATGTCGAAGGCCGCATCGTCACCGGCCAGGGCGAGGTGCTGACCATCCCGACCGCCGCCATCGTGCAGCGCGACGGCCACAGCTATGTGTTCACCGTGAACGACAAGCAGCAGGCCGCGCGCCTGCGCGTACGCACCGGCCAGGCCGTGCAGGGCCGCACCGCGATCCTCGAAGGCCTCAAGGCCGGCGACCGCGTGGTGGTGGAAGGCGCCGGCTTCCTGGGTGAAGGCGACCGCGTGCGCGTGGTGGCCGATGCCAAGGCGAGCGCCAAATGAATATCTCCGCCTGGGCGATCAAGCGCCCGTTGCCCGCGCTGCTGATCTTCTTCGTGCTGTGTGTGGCCGGCCTGTGGGGCTTCCACCAGCTGCCCGTGGCCCGCTTCCCCGACATCGCCTTCCCGATGACCACCGTGACCGTCACCCAGCCGGGCGCCTCGCCCAGCCAGCTGGAGGCCGAGGTCACCCGCAAGGTGGAAGATTCGGTGGCCACGGTGAACAACGTCAAGCGCGTGATCTCCTCGGTCAGCGAAGGCGTCAGCACCACCACCATCGAATTCCAGCTGGAGGCCGACCTGGCCACCGCGCTGGACGACACCCGCGACGCGGTCACCCGCATCCGCACCGACCTGCCGCAGGACATCCAGGAACCGGTGATCTCCAAGGTGGACATCGGCGGCTCGCTGATGACCTACGCCCTGGTCGCGCCGCACATGACGCCGGACGAGGCCAGCTGGTTCGTCGACCGCGACGTCTCGCGCGCGATGTACGGAGTGCCCGGTGTGGCGCGGGTCACCCGCGTGGGCGGCGTGCAGCGCCAGGTGCGCGTGGACCTGGACCCCAACGCGCTGATCGCGATGGGCATCACCGCCGGTGACGTGTCGCAGCAGCTCGCGCGCATCCAGGTGGAACGTGCCGGCGGCAAGGCCGAGATCGAAGGCGCCCAGCAGACCATCCGCACGCTCGGCACCGTCGGCGATGCGCAGGCGCTGCGTGACTACTCCATCGCGCTGCCGGATGGCCGCGCCGTGCGGCTGTCCACGTTGGCCACCGTGACCGACGCCGCCGCCGACCCGACCGAGGCGGCGCTGCTGGATGGCAAGACGGTGGTGGCGTTCTCGATGTCGCGTACGCGCGGCTCCAGCGAAGTGAAGGTCGAAGCCGGTGTGCACAGCGCACTCGACCAGCTCAAGGCCGCGCACCCGGGCATCGACTTCCGGCTGGTCACCACCGCCATCGACGAGACCCACCGGTCCTACGACTCGTCGATGACGATGCTCTACGAGGGCGCGCTGCTGGCGCTGCTGGTGGTGTGGCTGTTCCTGCGCGACTGGCGCGCCACGTGGGTGTCCGCGCTGGCGCTGCCGCTGTCGATCATCCCCACTTTCGCGGTCATGTACTTCTTCGGCTTCACGCTGAACATGATCACGCTGCTGGCGCTGTCGGTGGTGGTCGGCATCCTGGTCGACGATGCGATCGTGGAGATCGAGAACATCGTGCGCCACCTGCGCATGGGCAAGCCGCCACTGGAGGCCGCGCGCGAAGCCGCCGGCGAGATCGGCAACGCGGTGATCGCCACGTCGCTGACGCTGGCAGCGGTGTTCGTGCCGGTGGCCTTCATGCCCGGCATCGCCGGCAAGTTCTTCCGCGAGTTCGGCTGGACCGCCGCCACCGCCGTGCTGTTCTCGCTGCTGGTGGCGCGCCTGCTCACCCCGATGATGGCGGCTTACCTGCTCAAGCCGCATGGCGAAGAGAAGCCCGAATCGAAGCTGATGACGTGGTACCTGGGCTGGGTGGACGCCGCGCTGCGCCACCGTGGGCGCACGCTGTGGCTGGCGACCGGCCTGTTCGTGGCCTCGCTGGCGCTGGTGCCGTTCATCCCGGCCACCTTCATCCCGCAGTCGGATCTGGGCCGCAGCAACCTCAACCTGGAACTGCCGCCGGGCACGCGCCTGCAGGAAACCGTGGCCGTTGCCGAACGCGCCCGCGCGCTGCTCAAGGACATGCCCGAACTGAAGCAGGTCTACACCGCCGTGGGTGCGGTGCTCGACCTCGGCGATCCGAGCGCGACCGGCGTAGGCGAAGCGCGCAAGGCCACGCTGGTGCTCGACTGGGGCCTGGCCGATGACCGCGACCGTGACCAGCGTGCGCTGGAGCGCGACGCGCGCGAGCGCCTGGCCAACCTGCCCGGCGTGCGCGTGAGCTATGTCAGCTCCGAGCCGGGCAACCTGCTGCAGCTGGTGCTGTCCGGCGACGACCCGCAGCGCCTGCAGGAAGCCTCCACCGCACTGGAGCGCGACCTGCGCGGCATCCAGGGGCTGGGCAGCGTGACCTCGACCGCCTCGCTGCTGCGCCCGGAACTGCAGATCGTGCCCAACGCCGCGCGTGCGGCCGATCTCGGCGTCGCCACCCAGGACATCGCCGAAGCGGCGCGCATCGCCACGGCCGGCGACTACGAACAGCGTCTGGCCAAGCTCAACCTGCCGGACCGCCAGGTGCCGATACGCGTCGGCTTCGCCGAGGCCACGCTGGCCAACCCGGCGCTGATCGGGCAGCTGCGCGTGCCAGGGCGCGATGGTCCGGTGCCGCTCGCGGCCGTGGCCGAAATCCGCCAGGGCAGTGGGCCTTCGCAGATCTCGCGCTACCAGCGCCAGCGCAATGTGACCCTGACCGCCGAACTCAATGGTCGCCCGCTGGGCGATGTGATGACCGAAGTGCAGGCCCTGCCCAGCGTCAAACAGCTGCCACCGGGCGTGACCTTCCTCAATACCGGCGATGCCGAAGTATTCGTGGAGCTGTTCATCGGCTTCATGCTGGCGATGGCCGCCGGCCTGATCTGCATCTACATGGTGTTGCTGCTGCTGTTCAACCACGCATTGATGCCGGTCACCATCCTGGCGGCGGTGCCGCTGTGTGCGGGTGGCGCGTTCGGCGCGCTGCTGATCACCCAGAACATGCTCTCGCTGCCGGCATTGATCGGCTTGCTGATGCTGATCGGCATCGCCACCAAGAACTCCATCCTGCTGGTGGACTACGCGGTGATGGCCGAAGACGAACACGGCATGAGCCAGCACGATGCGTTGATCGATGCGTGCCGCAAGCGCGCGCAGCCGATCGTCATGACCACGCTGGCGATGGGCGCCGGCATGATGCCGATCGCGTTGGGTTTCGCCGGTGATTCCAGCTTCCGCGCCCCGATGGCGATTGCCGTGATCGGCGGCCTGATCACCTCCACGCTGCTCAGCCTGATCGTGATTCCGGCGGCGTTTACCGTGATGGACGATCTGGGCGAGTGGATGTCGCGCAAGTTCCGTCGTCGCTCCACGCACGGCGCACATTGAGGGAAACGACGGCGCGCATGACGGAAAACCCCGTCGTGCGCGCCGTCGCACTATCGCGATATCGCGCATTTCATGTCATGGCCACGTAACCCCCGCTGCCAATACTGCCGGCCGACCCCACTGCCGCGCCCATGACCCATGCCCATTGCTGGCCGTTATCCCCGCGTCTCCCTGCTTGCCCTCATGCTCACCGCTTCCGTGCAGGCCATGGCCGCCGAACCGGCACCCGCCGATGACGCACGCACGCTGGACCAGGTGCAGGTCATCGGCCAGGCCACGAGCTTCGCCAAGACCACCGTCAGCCAGGAAACGCTCAACCGCCAGCAGATCCTGAGCAGCGTCAACAACGCCCTCAACGAACTGCCGGGCGTGGTGGTGAGCGAAGCCGACGCCACCGGCTCCTCGGTGTGGGGCACGCAGATCAGCATGCGCGGCTTCGTCACCAACCGCGACACCCAACAGATCGGCACCACCATCGATGGCCTGCCCAACGGCGGCTCCGGCTACGGCGGCGGCTCGCTGGCCAACCGCTACATCGATACGCTGGACCTGGAGACCATCGAAGTCAGCCAGGGCACCGCGGATATCTCCTCGCGCTCCAACGAAGCACTCGGTGGCACGCTGAACTTCCTCACCAGCGACCCGCTGCAGGAACAGCGCCTGCGCATGGTCGCCGGTGGCGGCGACAACGACGCCCGCAAGTACTACGTGCGCTACGACACCGGCCTGCTCGGCGGCAACACCCGCGCGTGGGTCAGTGCCTCGTCGTCGCGCGTCAACGACTGGATCGACGGCAGCGGCCATGTCAGCAACGACCATCTCGCCGCCAAGTTCATCACCGAACTGGACCGCTGGACGCTGAGCGGCTACGCCTCGTACAACGACGCCGACGAACCCGAATACACCAGCGTCACCCCCGAAGCCTTCGCCATCAACCCCGACCGCGACGGCCTGACCGGCACGCTCACCGGCGTTCCGTACCTGGACCAGAATTTCCGTTCCGGCTCGCGTGCGCTGCGCGAGAACACCTTCGGCTACCTGCGCGGCGCGTTCGACAGCGGCAACGGCTTGAAGCTCTCGCTTACCGGCTACGCGCACAAGATGGAAGGTCGTGGCGACTGGCTGCCGCCCTACCTGGTACAGGCGCGCAACGATGGCGCGGGCGCGCCGGAATCGGAGTACCTCGGCGGCAGCACCGTGTACGGCGGCAGCGCGCTGGGCCAGTTCTACTTCGTCAATCCCGACGGCAGCGCCGCGCAGATGCGTGCCGGCTGCGTGCCGCGTGCCGGTTTCACCGCCGAGTACGACCCCAACTGCTACGCGCCCGGCGTACAGGGTGTGCAGTCCTACCGCCATTCGCACTACGACAACGACCGCGCCGGCTTCACCGCCGACATGGAGTGGAAGCAGACCCTGGGCAGCGTGGACAACACCGTGCGCGCCGGCGTCTGGCTGGAGCAGTTCGACCGCAGCGTGCGCCGCGACTGGCACCGCCTGCTCAACGTCGGCACCGACATCAGCTTCGACCACCAGCCGTACTGGGTGCAGTTCGAAGACCGCTACAAGACCGACGAGCAGATGTATTACGTCGAGGACGTGGCGCGCTTCGGTCCGTTCAGTGCCCGCCTGGGCGTCAAGCAGTTCTTCGTCGACCAGAAGCGCAACCGCGTGATCGGCAGTGCCGAGAACGTGCGCTCCGATTCGAAGTCCGATCCGCTGATTTCCGCCGGCGGCACCTGGACGACGCCCGTGGAAGGGCTGGAGCTGTTCGGCGGCTTCTCGCAGAACTTCGCGGCCATCCCGTCCGGCGTGCTGGGTGAAACCGATGCACAGCGCTTCTCGCGGGTGGAACCGGAGACGGCCGACAACATCGAGCTCGGCCTGCGCGTGAGCCGCTGGCCCTTGACCGGCTCGCTGACCCTGTACAACATCAAGTTCGACAACCGCATCGTCTACCTGCCCGCGCGGCTGGCCGATGGCATCGACTACCTGGACGAGACCGATGGCGTCTACGAGAACTTTGGTGGCGTGGAAAGCACCGGCCTGGAAGCCGCGCTCGGCTATGGCTGGGACAACGGCTGGCGCATCAACGGTGCCTACACCTACAACCGCTCCAAGTACCTGGGCAGCGGCAACGTGGCGCGCGACACCGAGCTGGGCATCGTCGATGGCGCGCAGGTGATCGGCCAGCCCAAGCACGTGCTGGTGGTCTCTGCCGATTGGCAGGGCGACACCTGGAACTTCGGCCTGTCCGGGCGTTACCTGGGCGAGCGTTACCTGGATGCGGCCAACGACAACCGCCTGCCCTCGGCCACGGTGTTCAACGCCAACATCGGCTTCGACCTGCAGAGCCTGTCGCCGAAGCTGAAGGGCGTGGGCGCCAGCTTCGTGGTCAGCAACCTCACCGACCGCCGCTACCTGGCCGGCGTGGATGGCAGCGACTCGGCGTTCATCGGTGCACCGCGCACCGTGGGCTTCTCGGTCCGGGTCGACCTGTGAGCCCAGCGCGCCCGCCCGTGACCGACAGCGGCCGCCGCCGGTTGCTGCAGGCCGGGCTGGCCGGTGGCCTGGCGGCGCTGATGCCAAGCATCGCGCGCGCGGCGGCGATCGCGCCGTACGCGCGCAGCCGCAGCCTGGAGGACGTGCAGCACATCGTGGTGTTCATGCAGGAGAACCGCTCCTTCGACCACTACTTCGGCACGCTGCCCGGCGTGCGCGGCTTCGGCGACCGCTTCGTGGTGCCGGCCGCGCCGCTGGCGGCCGGCCAGCCACGCCGCAACGTGTGGCTGCAGCCGAACGCCGCCGGCACCCACGGCATCGCGCCGTTCCCGCTGGATACCGCCGCGCACTTCGGCTACATGCGCGTGGAAGGCACGCCGCACACCTGGCCAGACGCGCAGCGTGCGTGGGACCACGGGCGCATGGCGCACTGGCCGGCGGCCAAGCAGGACCACGCGATGGGCTACTTCTGCCGCGATGACATGCCGTTCCAGTTCGCGCTGGCCGAGGCCTTCACCGTATGCGATGCCTACCACTGCGCGATGCAGGCGGGCACCAACCCGAACCGGCTGTTCCTGTGGACCGGGCACAACGATCCGCACGCGCGCGGCGGCGGCCCGGCCGTGGCCAATTCGCACGACAACTTCCCGGAGCTGGGCGGCAACCCGGATTCCTACACCTGGACCACCTATGTCGAGCGCCTGCAGCGCGCAGGCATCGACTGGCGGATCTACCAGGACATGGCCGACAACTTCACCGACAACCCACTGGCCGGCTTCGAATCGTTCCGGCAGGCATGGCGCGGCGCCCCGGGCCATGACGCCGCTCTGCGCGAGCGCGGCGTCAGTACGCGCGGCCTGGCGCAGCTGCGCGAAGACGTGTTGAAGGGGCAGCTGCCGCAGGTGAGCTTCATCATTGCCGACGCCGCCGGCAGCGAACATCCCGGGCCGTCCAGTCCCGCACAGGGCGCGGCCTATACCGCACGCGTGCTGGACGCGCTGACCGCCGACCCGGAGGTCTGGAGCCGCACCGCGTTGCTGCTGATGTTCGACGAGAACGATGGGTTCTTCGATCACGTACCGCCGCCGGCACCGCCCTCGGCCGACGCCGACGCTCCCGGTGGCTGGGCCGGCGCGTCGGCGGTATCCACCGACGGCGAGTATCACCAGCATCCGTCGCCGGGCAACGAGACCGCCGACCCGCTCGACCTGCGCGGCCGCCCGTACGGACTCGGCCCGCGCGTGCCGCTGTACGTGATTTCGCCCTGGAGCCGCGGCGGCTGGGTGGATTCGCAGGTGTATGACCACACCTCGGTGATCCGCCTGATCGAACGCCGCTTCGGCGTGGCCGCCCCCGAACTCTCGCCGTGGCGGCGCGCCGTGTGCGGTGACCTCACCGGTGCCTTCGACTTCACCGCGTCCGATGCGCGCCCGTTCCTCGCCTCGCTGCCCGCAACGGCGGCGGTGGCCGCACGTGCCGCCGCGTTGCCCGGGCGCACGGTGCCGCAACTGCCGGTGGACCTTGTGCCCGCCCAGCAGGAACCGGGCGTGCGCCCGGCGCGCGCGTTGCCGTACCGCCCACAGGCGGAGATCGCGCTGGGTGCCGACACCACCACCGTGCAGCTGACGCTGGGTTGCGAAGGCGCGGCGGCGGTATTGCATGTCTACGACCGCCTGCGCCTGGAGGCGATTCCGCGCCGCTACACCGTCGCGCCCAGCGCGCCCCTGCAGGACCAGTGGCCGATACACGCCGGGGAAGGCTACGACCTGTGGCTGCTGGGGCCGAATGGCTTCCACCGCCAGTTCCGTGGCGAGGCCAACGCCGGTGCACCGGTGCGGGCGTCGGTGAGCGGAGAGGGCGAGCAGCTGAAGCTCCAGTTGAACAACACCACGGGCACCGCGCAGGCGGTCACGCTGCGCGCCGCCGTCTACGCAGGCCGCATGCCGGAGCGGGAGCTGCAGCTGGCGCCGGGGCAGGCGCTGGAGATCCGCTGGAACGCCGCGCCCACGGCAGGCTGGTACGACCTGGAGGTCCTGCAACCCGGCCTGATGCAGCGCCTTGCCGGGCGCATTGAAGATGGCCGGCCGGGCAGTACGGACCCGGCGCTGGGCACCGGGGCGATGCGCTTCCTGCTGGACTGAGGAACTACGCGACCGCCGCGGCGGCGCGTTCGATCAGCTTCCAGCCATTGCCGGAGGGGTCGCGGAAGCCAGCGTCCACCGTGCCATAGCGTTCCACCGGTTCCTGCATGAATTCCACGCCCGCCGCGCTCAGCCGTTCATGGGTGGCGCGGCAGTCGTCCACGGTGAGCACCAGCGGCGGCATCGCCCCCTTGGCCACCAGTGCATTCAGCGCCTGCGCGGTCGCCGCGTCGTGCACCGGCGGGCCCGGGCGGAACAGGCCCAACTGGAAGCCCGGTTGCTGCGGGTGCTGCACGGTCAGCCAGCGGTAGTCACCGTTGCCCACGTCGCTGTGCACGACGAAGCCGAGCTTGCCCACGTAGAAATCGAGCGCTTCCTGCTGGTCGCGCACGTATAGACCCACTACTTCAATGCCCTGGTTCATATGACCTCCGCTGTGTGAGCGTCCTTTTTACTCCCGACCCGACCGCTGCCGCTTCTCCGAAACTGAGGTCTTGAGGTCCGGGCGGCCCGCCGCGCGCGCGATGCACTCCGGGGCCTGTGCGGAGGACCCCGGCGCCAGGCTGGCGCGCAGCTCGCCCGGGCTCTGCCCGGTGATGTCGCGGAAGATCCGCCCGAACGTGCCCAGGCTGCTCCAGCCGGTCTGCAGCGCGATCTCGGTGATGGGCAGCTCGGTGTCGCGGCACAGCGCCACCGCACGTTCGATCCGCCGGGTGAGCAGGTAACGGTGCGGTGGCAGGCCGAACGCCTGGCGGAACTGCCGCGCGAAGTAGGCCTCGGAGACCGCGCTGACTTCGGCCAGCCGTGCGATCGGCCACGCCTCGTGCGGGGCGCGGTCCATCCGGTCCTTGGCCCGCAGCAGGCGGCGCAGCAGTTCAGGGGTCTGGTTCATGCGCGCAGGCTAACGCGGTTTGAGTGCAGCCTCTGCATGGCTGGCCGCCGTCCATGCCCGCAGCCCCATCACCGCCATGCCGACGAACACCAGGTACAGCCCGGCGGTCACGTCCAGTGACTTGACCAGATACATGGCCACGTAGACCACGTCGACCACGATCCACAGCCACCACGTGGCGACATGGCGCCGGGCCTGCCACCACTGCGCCACCAGGCTCAACGCCGCCAGCATCGCGTCCAGCCACGGCAGCGCGGCGTTGGTCCAGGTGTGCATGGCCGCGCCCAGTGCGATGCCGAACACGATGCCCACCGCGAGGTCACGCAGCAGCGTCCTGCGCGGCAGCGGCGCGATCACGATGGCGCCGTCCTGTTCGGCGTGGCGGTGCCAGCTGAGCCAGCCGTACAGCAGGAAGCCGCCGAAGGCGACCTGCAGCAGCGTGTCCGAGTACAGCCTGGCCTCGATGAACACCACCGCGTACAGCCCCACCGCCACCAGGCCCACCGGCCAGGCCAGCATGCGCCGGCGCGCCATCAGCCAGACCCCGAGCAGGCTGGCCACCACCGCCGACCATTCGAGCACGGCCGGGTTCATAGCCCGACCGTCACCGACAGGCGCGCCTGGCGCGGTGCACCGGCGAACAGGTAGTAATCGCCGTAGCTGCTGCCGGTATCACGCCAGTAGAAGCGGTCGAACACGTTGTCCACCGCGAGCGTCCAGGTCACCGGATGCTCGCGCAGCGCGTGCCGGAAGCGCAGGCCCGCATCGAACACCGAATACGCCGGTGCCTTCACGCTGCCATCCACCGTCGCCGCATTGGAGGAGGCGTAGCGCCAGCCGCCGCTCACGTCCAGGCCGGGCGCGAAGGGCAGGGCGTAGTCCACGTGCACGGCGGCGCGCACCTTGGGCACGTTCACCAGCTGCTGGCCGTCGTAGTACGCCGTGCCGGCATCGCGTGCGCGCGCCTGCAGCACGCTGGCGCTGGCGGTCAGCGCCAAGCGCTCTGTGAGCTGCCCGTTGCCGCTCAGCTCCAGCCCGGTGTGGGTCTGGGTGCCTTCCTGCACGAAGGTGAAGCCGGCCTCGCTGTCATCCGGCTTGGCGTACTGGAACGGTTGGCGGGTGCGGAACACGGCCGCGCCCAGCATCAGCCCGTCGGTGGCCGCGTACTTGACGCCCACCTCGCGCTGGCGCGACTGCATGGCGGGCAGGAAGGCGCTGCCGTTGGAGGTCCAGAACGGCGCTTCCTGGCCCAGCGACAGTCCTTCAACGTAGCTGGCGTAGACATTGAGCTGGTCGGTGGCCTTCCACACCAACGCTGTCTGCGGCAGGAACTGCGACATGCGGCTGTGCCGTTCCGGGGTGCCGCGCTTGTCGTAGGCGCGCTCGTCCAGGCGCACGTAGCGGCCGCCGGCCAGCCACTGCCAGTCGTCGCCGATGCTGATCCGGTCCAGCGCGAAGAGTGCACGCTGCCAGCTGTCCAGGCGGCGTGCCGACGGACCCGGCTGCAGCGGCGAGGGATCGAACACCGGCACCTGCGCATCGTCGATGTTGGCGGTGCCGACGTACTCGTTGACGTTCTGGTGCTTGTCCACCGTGCGATGGAACGCGCTCAGCCCGACCGACAGTTCGTGCGTGAGCGCGCCAGTGGCGAAGTGCCCGCGCAGCTCGGCGCGCAGCTCGTCATTGCGGCGCGTGTCATCGGGGCTGCGGTAATCGTAGATGTCGTAGTCGCCATCCGGTGCGAAGTAATTGCCCGGCGTGCTGCCATCGGCGCAGGCGGCGGCGTAGTAGCAGCCGTAGGCGAAGGCGACGTTGTCGTCGATCACCGAGCGGCTGTGGCCGACTGACACGCGCGACTGCCAGTCCGGGCTGAAATCGTAGGTATGCAGCGCGGTGATGTTGGTGCTGTCGATGCCCACCGGCTGCTGCCACGGCTGGTGGCCGAGCATGCGGCTGCGGTCCACGCCGCGCGGCAGTGCGCTGCCCCCCAGCAACTGGTAACCCGAGGCCGAGCGCTGCGCGCTGGTCTGGTAGTTGGCGTCCACTTCCAGCTTGCCGTGCTCGCCGATCAGCCAGTCGGCGGCCAGCGAGTAGAAATTGCGGCGGCCGTCGGCATGGTCGATGTAGGACGCGCTGTCATCCCAGGCGGCATTGAAGCGCAACCCGAAGCGCGGCGTGAGCCAGCGGCCCACGTCCACCGCGGCGTAGCGCGAGCCTTCCGAATCGGTGGCCAGGGTGACGGTGGTGATGTCGATGGGGCGCTTGCCCACGTAGTTGATGATGCCGCCCGGCGCCATCACGCCCGCGGCCAGGCCGGCCTCGCCCTTGAGTATCTCCACCTGCTGCACGTTCTCCAGCGCCAGCCGCTGTTCGCCGGCGATGGACAGACCGTTGAAGCGGTAGCCGGTGGCCGGGTCCAGCGCGAAGCCGCGAATGGCGATGTTCTGGTAATAGCCGACCGGCGCGTAGCTGTCGCCCAGCGACGCATCGTGGCGGGCCAGTTCCGACAGCGTGCGTACCTGCAGGCGGTCGAGCACGGCGGCGTCGAGCACGTTCACCGAAGCCGGCGTGTTCTTCCAGTCGGCGCTGCCAAAGCTGCTGGACGGCGGAAGGGCCGCGGCGGGCTTGCGTGCCTGCACGCGGACACCGGCCAGGTCGGTAGGCGAACGCTCGCCCGTGCCGGCATCGGCCTCACTGGCATGCAGCGGCAGCGCGGCGCAGAGGGCGGCGGTCAGGAGCGTGAGGCGGTAGCAGCGGTTCATTCGAGTCGTCATCAGCCAAAGGAGACGAAGCGAAGGCGCACGCGCGCACCAGGTCGGTGCGCTCGCTGCTCAAAGCTCCCTACGCCGGTGCAAACCGGATCAGGTTCCAAGGGACTCTCTCAGCCTGGCAACGCCAGGCACCCCCGCTTCAGCGGTCATTTTTCCACCAAACGGCGGCCGTTGCGAGCCTGGATGTCAGGCGGCGGCGTGCAGGCCGCCCAGCAGGGCGCGCCCGCGCGGCCCGGCGAACCAGTCCGCATGGCCCAGCAGGAAGGTGTGGTAGGCCACGTCGGCATTGGCGCTCGAGCCGGTAACCCCTTGGAAGTACTCCACTTCCGACAGCGCGAAGTCCAGGTGGACCACCGGCAGCAGATCGGCCAGCAGGTGCACCTGCGCCGCCGACAGGGGCCGCTCCTGGCGGTAGCCGGCGAGCAGGGCCAGGGCGATGTCCGGGTGGGCGACCGGGCCGTCCGCGTCATCCGCCAGCCAGGCGATGGCGTTGCGTTCGATGGCCGTGGCCAGATCGAACAGCGCGCTGGCCGGCGAGGCCAGGCCGAAGTCGAAGATGGTGGCGATGCTGGCGTCCGGGCCGTGGCCGCTCCACAGCAGGTTGGATGCGTGCCAGTCGTTATGGCCCCACAGCACCGGCTCCGCCTGCAGGCGCCCGGCCAGCGCGCGCTGCCAGGGCAGTACCGCGCGCTGCAGGTCCTGTTCCCACGGCTGGCGCGACAGGTAGGCGGCCAGGCCGGGGCGTTCGGCCAGTTGCTGGCGCAGTGCCGCCACCGGGTCGGCGGCGCGGATCAGGTCGTCGCGCGCCACCAGCAGGTGGGTGCCGCGCTGCGGCGCGTGGTAGTCGGCGGCGGCACGGTGCAGCCGGGCCAGCATCGCGCCGGCCGTGTGCGCCTGCGCGGCATGGGCAAGCGGCGTCCACGACGGGTAGTTGCGGTACAGATCCTCTCCCGCGCCTTCTGCATGGACCTCGTAGGTCCAGCCGTCGTGTTCGAGCGCGGTGGTGCCCGAGCGGGCGGGCAACACCTGCACGACCGGCAGGCCTGCGCCGGCCAGATGCGCCATGAAGCGGTGCTCCTCCTCGAGCACGCGCGCCGGGCGCACCTGCACGGCATGGCGTTTGACGAAGCAGCGCCGCCCCCCGCAGTCGACCAGCGCCGCAGCGGAGAACGGCCGCGGGCTGTGCCACAGCAGCCGGCAGTCGCCGTCCAGCGCGGCGTGGTGTTCGCGCAGCCAGGCCAGCTCACCGTCACCGATGGCCGGCCAGTCTGCGGTCACCTCGTCGTTATCGAGGCCTTGTACGCGGTGGTCGTTCAAAGATGGCCGTCGCGCAGGTAGTCGAACAGTTCCGCATCGCCCTTGAGGCCCAGCTTGAGCATCGCATCGCCCTTCTGCCTGCTGATGGTGCTGACGCTCTTGTGCAGGTGCAGGGCGATCTCTTTCACCTTCAGGCCGCTGCTGAGCAGGCGCAGTACCTCCACTTCGCGTGGCGACAGTTGACGGGCTCGGTCCTCGTCCACCCCCTGCGTGCCGATCGCGTCAATGCGGGCCTTCAATGTGCGGCTGATGTACGGCTGCCCGCGGTAAACGGTTTGGATCGCCAGCGGCAGCTCATCCATCGACGAGGCCTTGTCCACCAGCCCCAGCACGCCGGTGGAGACCACCATGCGCAGGATCGCCAGGTTGTTGGAGACGCTGAGCATCAGCACCGGAAGGTCCGGAAAACGTCGCCGGATCATGCCAACCATGGGAAAACCGTCAGCCTGCTGGCTACCCGGTATCGGCATCGAGTAGTCCGTCACCAGTACATCACACGGGTGATCGCGCAATGCCTCGAACAACGCGTCGGCGCTGCTTGCTTGAGCCACCACCTGGCCCACGCCGCTGGTTTCGATCACGTTTTTGGTGCCAATGAGGACCACAGGATGGTCGTCGGCGATGATTATGCGCAGGGTCATGGACTAGTATTGCCTGTAAGGCAGCGGCCCTTGAGGGGGCGCTGCGGTGGGCGGTTCATTCCTGGGAGATCAGACAGCATGCGTACCTCCGTTGTCCGCTGGCTGGTCGCGCTGGGGCTGGTGATCGCGTTGGTCACCTCGGCCATCGCGTCGCCTGCGCCAGCGCCCTCGTTGTCGCCGCGCCAGGCCGAGTGGATCGAGCGGAACCCTACCATCATACTGGGCCTGTACGACAGCGGCTGGCCACCCTTTGAATTCATGCACAACGGTCGTCCGGATGGGCTCGGTTACGACTATTTGATGCTGCTTACGCGCCAACTTGGCGTTCAGGTCAAGGTCCGCATGTATCGCGATTGGGCCGATGTGCTCGATGCGGCGTGCCGGGGCGAGGTCGATGTGGTGATGAACATCACGCTCACGCCGGACCGTACGCGCTGCATGGTGTACACCGGCGCCTATGCCGATGCGCCGCTGGCCCTGGTCGCGCGGGAGGGCGACAGCCGCGCGTCGGCCGACCCCGATCTGGTCGGGTTGCGCGTGGTCACCGAGCAGGAATTCCTGACCAGCGGGCAGGTGCGTGCACGGTTTCCAGGCGCCCGCCAGGTCATGGCGGCCGATACCCGTGCGGCGTTGGCGATGGTGGCCGAGGACAAAGCCGACATCTATATCGGCAACGCCCACGTGGCCAGTACGCTCATCCGCCAGGAGCGCATGAACGACATCGCCCTGATGCGCCCCAGCGATCTGCCGCCGGAACGGCTGCACTTTGGCGTCCCCAATGCGCGCCAGCCGCTGGCCGAAGCGCTGGACAGCGCGCTGTCCACGCTCACCACGGCGCAGCGCCAGGCCGTGTACCGACGCTGGCTGCCACCGCTGCAGTGGTCGGCGCAGTCGCGCCTGATCCTGAGCGAGGCCGAACGCCGCGTGCTGGCAACGCCGCTACGCATGGGGTACGCGCCCAACGGCGCGCCGCTGTCGTTCATCGATGCGGCGGGAGAGCCCAGTGGCGTGGCCGGGGATTACCTGCGTCAACTGCGCATGGTCGGCGCCCAGCTCACCCGCGTGCCGGCGCATGACTGGTTCGAGGTGCGCGAGCAGATGCGCCGCGGCGATGTCGACGTGGTGATGGGCATGCCCAATGACGCGCATTACGTGGGCGATGACTGGGTGTTCAGCCAGCCCTTCGTCAGCGTGCCCAATGTCATCGTCACCCCCAGCAACAGCCGCTCGGTGCTGGGCCTGGGCGATCTGGACGGGCGCAGCATCCTGCTCTCCGACCCCGAGCGCCTGCGCGGCTACGTGCTGCAGTACGCGCCGCGCGCACGCATCGTGCCTGCGCGCGGGGTCGAGCAGGCCCTGGCGCGCCTGGCCAATGGCGATGCCGACGCCTATGTGGGCAACCTGGCGATGGTCGACCGGGTCGTGCGCGAGCTGTACCCGGCCAAGCTGCATGTCGCCGCGCCGGCGGGGTTCAATGACCAGTTGTCGCTGGCCGTGAAGCGCCAGTACGCCCCATTGGCCACCACCTTCGACCGCGTGCTGGCCAACATCACCCCGCGCGAGCAGGCGGCGATCCGCGGCGACTGGCTGCTGGCCGAATACCGCAGCGGGCTGGACTGGCGCTCGGTCGCGCGCTGGGCGGTGCCGCTGTCGCTGGTGCTGCTCACCGGCATCGTGGTGCATGGCTGGGGGTATTGGCGGCTGCGCCGCGAGGTCGGCATGCGACGACGCCTGGAGCAGCGCCTGGTGGAAGTCACCGACAACCTGCCGGCGATCGTCTACCAGGCCAGACGCGACAGCGATGGCCGCATCACCTTCCCGTACATCACCGGCGACCTGCAGACCATGTTCGGGGTCAGCGCGTCGGAGGTGATGGCCGACCAGACCCGGCTGGCCGAGCAGATCGATCCCCGCGACCGCGACACTGTGAGCCGCGCGATGGCGAAGGCGGCCCGCGACTTCTCGGCACTGGACATGGAATTCCGCACCAGCCCGCATGGCGTGGTGCGCTGGGTGCGGTCGCGCGCGCTGCCGTATGCCGCCGCCGACGGTGCGGTGATGTGGAGCGGCTACTGGGTGGATGTGACCGAGGCGCGCGCGCAGGCCGATGCGCTGGATGCGGCCAAGTCCGATGCCGAGCGCGCCACCGCCGCGAAGTCGAATTTTTTGGCCACCATGAGCCACGAGATCCGAACGCCGATGAGCGGCGTGCTGGGCATGGTGGAGGCCTTGTCGCATACCGGCCTGGACGGTGAGCAGCGGCGCATCATCGGCGTCATCGAAGACTCGGCGCAGATGCTGCGGCAGATCCTCGATGACATCCTGGACTACTCGCGCATCGAAGCCGGCGCCCTGCCGCTGGAGCCACAGCCGGTGGCGCTGCGCAGCCTGCTCGACAACGTGCAGCAGCTGCTCTCGCCGCAGGCGTCGAGCAAGGGCCTGGCGCTGAGCCTGGATGTCGAACCGGCCGTGGCCCCGCAGCATCTGGTCGACGGCATGCGCCTGCGCCAGATCGTGTTCAACCTGCTCAGCAACGCCATCAAGTTCACCAACAGCGGCGCGGTCGGCATCACCTTGGGCGTGGACCGCGACGACGAGGTGGCGCAGACCCTGCGCCTGACCGTCACCGATACCGGCATCGGTATTTCGCCCGAGCAGCGCGAGCGCCTGTTCAAGCCGTTCGCGCAGGCCGACGTGGCGATCACCCGCCACTACGGCGGCACCGGGCTCGGCCTGAGCATCTGCCAGCGGCTGGTTGGGCTGATGCGGGGCCGGCTGGACATGCACAGCGTGCCGGGCGAAGGCACGCGCGTGTCGGTGCTGCTGACCCTGCCGCGGGTACCGGGCGAAGAGGCCGAACAGGACGAGCAGCGGCCCGGCACCGAGGTGGCACCGCTGCCACCCGGGCAGGCGCGCCGCCGCGTGCTGGTGGTGGAAGACCATCCCACCAACCAGGCGCTGATGCGCTGGCGGCTGCAGCAGCTGGGGCTGCAGCATGAGCTGGCGGTGGATGGCGAGGCCGCGCTGGCGCTGCTGCAGGCGTCGACGTTCGACCTGGTCATCACCGACTGCCGCATGCCGGTGATGGACGGCTACACGTTGACGCGGCGTATCCGTGAGAGCGAACGCGGCAGCGGGAAACGGCTGCCGGTGCTGGCGCTCACGGCCAGCGCGCTGGCCGAAGACCGCCAGCGCTGCCGCGAGGCCGGCATGGACGACCTGCTGGCCAAGCCGGTGGCCCTGGCCACGCTGCGCCAGGCACTACGCCGCTGGTTGCCGTCGGACGATGCGGACGATGACCCGTTGGCCGTCGCCCCCAGCGTGGATGCCGGCGTGCCGGCGGTCGCGCCGACACGCGCGGCGATCGTGCGCCGGTTCGGTTCCGAGCACGTGGCCGGAGTACTCATCGACAGCATGCGCCAGGCCACCACGGAGGACCTGCGCCGTGGGCTGGAGGCGCGCGAGCAGGGCGACAGCAATACGGCGGTGGAGGTCCTGCATCGCATCGTCGGCGGCCTGGGCACGCTGGGCGCCGAAGCGCTGGCCGCGCAGGCGCGCGTGCTGATGCAGCAGATCCAGACGGAGGGCACGGCGGCGAGCGCGCCCGACATCACCGCGTTCGAGCACGCGTTGCAGGGTTATCTGGATTCGCTGGATGGGTAGAGCCACGCCATGCGTGGCTGCATCCGGTGCCGATCATTCCCGCGCAGCCACGCATGGCGTGGCTCTACGCCTGTGCGCCTGCGCCCGCGAGGCCGCAGGCGCCGCGCCTCACATGGCGGGGTAGTTCGGGCCGCCGCCGCCCTGCGGGGTCACCCACACGATGTTCTGGGTGGGGTCCTTGATGTCGCAGGTCTTGCAGTGCACGCAGTTCTGCGCATTGATCTGCAGCTGCTCGTGGCCTTCGGTGCCCACGAATTCGTACACGCCGGCCGGGCAGTAGCGCGCTTCCGGACCCGCATATTCGGCCAGATTGATCCGCACCGGCACGCTGGCATCCTTCAGCGTCAGGTGGCTGGGCTGGTCTTCTTCGTGGTTGGTGCTGCTCAGGAATACCGAGCTGAGGCGGTCGAAGGTGAGCACGTTGTCCGGCTTGGGGTACACGATCTTCGTGTGCTGCGCGGCCGGTTCCAGGCACTCGTGGTCGGCCTTGCTGTGGCGCAGCGTCCACGGCGGGTTGCGGATGCCCAGCTTGGGCAGCAGCCACTGTTCGATGCCCGTCATCAGCGTGGCGACGGTGCGGCCCTTCTTGAACCACTGCTTGAAGTTCTTGGACTGCTTCAGTTCGTCGTGCAGCCAGCTGCTGTCGAACGCGGCCGGGTAGGCACTGAGTTCATCGCGCTGGCGGCCTGCGGCCAGCGCATCGAAGGCGGCATCGGCGGCCAGCATGCCGGTCTTGATCGCGGCGTGGCTGCCCTTGATGCGGCTGGCGTTGAGGTAACCGGCCTCGCAACCGACCAGTGCACCGCCGGGGAACACGGTCTTGGGCAGCGACAGCAAACCACCGGCGGTGATCGCACGCGCGCCGTATGCGATGCGCTTGCCACCTTCGAGGTGCTTGCGGATCGACGGGTGGGTCTTGAAGCGCTGGAACTCCTCGAACGGGCTCATCCACGGGTTGCGGTAATCCAGACCGACCACGAAGCCCACCGCCACCTTGCCGCCGTCGGCGTGGTACAGGAACGAGCCACCGTAGGTGTCGCTGTCCAGCGGCCAGCCGGCGGTGTGCACCACCAGGCCCGGCTCATGTTTGGCGGGGTCGATCTGCCACAGTTCCTTGATGCCGATCCCGTAGGCCTGCGGGTCCTTGCCCGCATCCAGCTGGTAACGCGCGATCAGCTGGCGGCCGAGGTGGCCACGCGAACCTTCGGCGAAGATCGTGTACTTGGCATGCAGTTCCATGCCGCGCTCGAAGTTCGGCCCGTGCGAACCGTCCTTGCGGATGCCCATGTCGCCGGTGGCCACGCCCATCACCGCGCCGGCGTCGTCATACAGCACTTCGGCGGCGGCAAAGCCGGGGAAGATGGACACTTCCAGCGCCTCGGCCTGCTGCGCCAGCCAGCGGGTGACCTCGCCCAGGCTGATGATGTAGTTGCCTTCGTTGTGGAAGCACTCCGGCAGCAGCGCATGCGGCGTGCTGCGCGCGCCCTCGGGGCTGAGGAACAGGAATTCGTCGCGGGTGACCTTCTGCTTCAGCGGCGCGCCGCGCTCGGCCCAGTCCGGGAACAGTTCGGTCAGCGCGCGGGTGTCCATGATCGCGCCGGACAGGATATGGGCGCCCGGCTCGGAGCCCTTCTCCAGCACGCACACCGACAGTTCCTGGCCGGCCTCGATGGCGCGCTGGCGCAGGCGGATCGCGGTGGCAAGGCCTGCGGGGCCGGCGCCGACGATGACCACGTCGAATTCCATGGCTTCACGCGGGGGCAGGGCAGTGGTCTCTTCGCTCATGGTGATGCGTAACTCGTGGGTAGTGCCGTCCCGGTCAAAGCGGGCGGCGGTTGCCTGGGAATCGCGCGCGACGGGGCACTGCGCAACGGCTGGATCAAGCCATCAGGGTACCGGCACCGGGCGTTTACGCCTAGATCGCCGACGTTGGCGGCGTTATGGTGCGGCGCATCAATCCAGCGTGGAGCGTCACCGTACTGGGAAGGACCACGCGTAGCGCCACGCCGTGCGTGGCTTGGCAGTCGAGCATCAAGGCGCAGACCGGGCAACGTCCTGCTGCGCCGGACCTTGGCCGCCTTCCGCGCCAGGCATCACAATGGGGGCCCTGCTGCCGCCCCGCGATGTTCCTGCCCATGGCCCTCAATCCGTACGATCTGTTCGATGTCCGCTCGCTGCTTACCGAAGAGGAACGTGCAGTGCAGGCTACGGTGGCGCGTTTCACCGACGAACGCGTGCTGCCGATCATCGGCGATGCCTTCGACCAGGGCCGGTTCCCGGACGAGCTGATTCCCGAGATCGCCGAATTGGGGCTGCTCGGCTCCAGCCTGCCCGAGCAGTACGGTGGCGGTGGGCTCAACGCGGTCAGCTACGGGTTGATCTGCCAGGAGCTGGAGCGTGGCGATTCGGGCCTGCGCAGCTTCGTGTCGGTGCAGAGCTCGCTGTGCATGTACCCCATCTTCGCCTACGGCAACGAGGAGCAGCGCCAGCGCTGGCTGCCCGACATGGCGGCCGGCCGGGTGATCGGCTGCTTCGGCCTGACCGAGGCGCACGGCGGTTCGGACCCGGCGGCGATGAAGACGCGCGCGGTCCGCGACGGCGGCGATTGGGTGGTCAACGGCAGCAAGATGTGGATCACCAGCGGGCCGGTGGCCGACATCGCCATCGTCTGGGCGCACACCGAAGACGGCATCCAGGGCTTCGTGCTGGAGAAGGGCATGCCGGGGTTCACCACCCAGGAGATCAAGCACAAGATGAGCCTGCGCGCTTCGCTGACCGGCGCGCTGTTCTTCGACAACGTACGCGTGCCCGAGCGCAACCGCCTGCCCAACGTGCAGGGCCTGAAGGGGCCGCTGGGCTGCCTCAACCAGGCCCGCTACGGGATCAGCTGGGGTCCGATCGGCGCGGCCGTGGCCTGCCTGGACGAGGCGCTGAACTACACCAAGGAGCGGGTGCTGTTCGGGCGCCCGGTGGCTGCTACGCAGAGTGCGCAGATCAAGCTGGCCGACATGGCCCGGCGCATCACCACCGCGCAGCTGCTGTCACTGCAGCTGGGGCGGCTGAAGGATGCGGGCCAGCTGCAGCCGCAGCAGGTCAGCCTGGCCAAGTGGAACAACTGCCGCATGGCGATCGACATCGCCCGCGAATGCCGCGACCTGCTGGGCGGCGCCGGCATCACCACCGAACACGTGGCGATCCGGCATGCGCTCAACCTGGAATCGGTGATCACCTATGAGGGTACCGAGACCGTGCACCAGCTCGTGATCGGGCGGGAGCTGACCGGCATCAACGCGTTCTGACGTCAGGCGCCGCCGGCAAAACCCGATTGGCGCCAGGCCTCGTACATCACCACGGCGACGGTGTTGGACAGGTTGAGGCTGCGGTTGTCCGGCTGCATCGGCAGGCGCAGGCGGCGGCCGTGCGGCAGCGCGTCGAGCACGTCCTGGGGCAGGCCGCGGGTTTCCGGGCCGAACAGGAAGGCATCGCCGTCTTCGAACTGCTGGGTGTCATAGCGCACGCTGCCGCGAGTACTCAGGGCGAACAGGCGCTTGGGAGCAATCACCTGCAGGGCGGTGTCCAGATCTGGATGCACCTGCAGCCGTGCGTATTCGTGGTAATCCAGGCCGGCGCGCTTGAGCTGCTTGTCGCTCAGGTCAAAACCGAGCGGCTCGATCAGGTGCAGTCGCGCGCCGGTATTGGCGCAGAGGCGGATCACATTGCCGGTATTCGGAGGAATCTCCGGCTGGAACAACACAACATGGAACGTGGGCGTGGCGGTCATTCAAGCAGTGTAACTGCGCCGAATGATGGTAGGTAACGACGGTAGGTACGACTGTCAGTCGTTACTCCTCAGCCGCTCTCAACGAATCAGGGCCAGCGCCTGCAGGTCGTTCGGCGACGGGCGCACCTGCAGGGTCGGCAGGTTGATGATCACGTCGCGGGCCAGCGTGCCGGCGGCCGAGGCCAGGGCACCCATGTAGTCCGTGCCGCGGGCGTTCTGCTCGGCAGCCAGGGCGTCGCGCTGTTCGGCGGTCGGGCGGACTTCGACGGCGGCCAGGGTGGTGACGCGCTGGCTGTTGGCCAGTTCGGCGCGGTACTCGGCGATCTGGCCGGCGGTCGGGCGGACTTCCACCAGGGCCAGGGTGGGGATGCTGCTGGTGCGTTCGACGTTGGCCTGGGCGATCTGGTCGGCCGACGGACGGACCTGCACGGTGTCCAGGGTGGTGATGGTGGAAGCGGCATGCACGTTCGAAACAAACGCGGAGCCGGCGGCGAGGGCGATGGCGATTGCGATGGTCTTGGTGTTCATGACGGGGCCTGTTTAGTGTTGGTGAGCGGTGGTGTGGTAGTAAGGTAGTACACCGAATCTGGGGATGCAAGCGGAATGTGCAGATTTCGGTTTCTGTTCAGCGATCAGTCATGTTGCGTTTGATCGTCTTCCTTTCACACCCAGTACCAAGCAGGTCGCGTGCCAACTTTTATCCATTGATTTACAAGGGTTTTTTGCGTTTTCAGGAGTGTCCGGTGTCCGGACACCTGTCCGATCCATCCACGGGCAACCGTCCGCAGGCCGGTTCAGCCGGCGGCCATGCCGCCGCCGACGGGTTGCGAAGGGCCCGGAAAGTTCCCCTACACCAGCAATGACTGTTGGCGGATGCCATTCCCCGGGGTCACGGGCTAGCATCTGCCTTCACTTTCATGACCAAGGAACCGGAATGACCGTCCAACTTCGACCGCGTGCTGCGCTGCTGGCTGTAGCGCTCTCCGCCGCGCTGGGCACCCTTGCCCCGGCACCGGTCATGGCCAAGCCGGCCCAGGTGGCCAAGGTCGACATTCCCTTCGAGGAGTTCACTCTCCCCAACGGCCTGCGCGTGGTGGTGCACACCGACCGCAAGGCGCCGATCGTGGCGGTGAACATCTGGTACCACGTGGGCAGCAAGGACGAACCGGCCGGCCGCACCGGCTTCGCGCACCTGTTCGAACACCTCATGTTCCAGGGCAGCGAGAACCACGCCGGTGAGTATTTCGAACCCTTCAAGCAGGTGGGTGTGACCGGCCAGAACGGCACCACCAACACCGACCGCACCAACTACTTTGAAAACGTGCCCACCACCGCGCTGGACATGGCGCTGTGGATGGAGTCCGACCGCATGGGCCACCTGCTCGGCGCGATCGACCAGGCCGCGCTCGACGAACAGCGCGGCGTGGTGCAGAACGAAAAGCGCCAGGGTGAGAACCAGCCCTATGGCCAGGTGTGGGACAAGCTCACCCGCTCCATGTACCCAGAGGGCCACCCGTATCACCACAGCGTGATCGGCTCGATGAACGACCTCAACGCGGCCTCGCTGGAGGACGTCAAGAACTGGTTCCGCACCTGGTACGGCCCGAACAATGCGGTGCTGGTGCTGGCCGGTGACATCGACGTGGCCACCGCCAAGGAAAAGGTCGCCCGCTACTTCGGCGACATCCCGGCCGGCCCGAGCATGGCCCAGCCCAAGGTCGACGTGGCCAAGCGCGAGAAGTCCACGCGCGAAACCATGACCGACAAAGTGCCGCAGGCACGCATCTACCGCGCCTGGAACGTCGCCCAGACCGGCACCACCGACCTGGACCAGCTGCAGCTGTTCGCGCAGGTACTGGGTGGGGCCAAGTCCTCGCGCCTGGACCAGCGCCTGCTGCACCAGGACAAACTGGTGGACAACATCAGTGCCGGTGCCTACAGCTCGCAGCTGGGCTCCAACTTCGTGATCATGGCCACCGTGAAGCAAGGTGTGGACCCGGCCAAGGTCGAGGCGATCATCGACGAGGAAGTGCGCCGCCTGGTCAAGGACGGCCCCACCGCCGACGAGCTGAGCCGTGGCAAGACCGCGTTCCGTGCCGGCTTCATTCGTGGCATCGAGCGCATCGGCGGCTTCGGCGGCAAGGCTGACGCGCTGGCCGAATGCACCGTGTTCGAGGGCGACCCCGGCTGCTTCCGCCGTTCGCTGGCCACCATCGATGCGTCCACCGCCGCCGACGTGCGCGCCGTGGGCGCCAAGTGGCTGGGCGTGGGCGACCACACCCTCGTAGTGGAGCCGGGCGCCCGCGTGGCGCTGCCGGAACTGCCGTCGGCCAGCCCCAAGCCCTTCACCGTGCCGGCCGTGGACCCGAAGTTCAGCACCGGCCCGACCGTGGTCGACCGCAGTGCCGGCGTACCGCAGACCAAGACCTTCCCGGACCTGAAGTTCCCGCAGCTGCACCGCGCCACGCTGAAGAACGGCACCCAGGTCATCCTGGCCGAACGCCACGACATTCCGGTGGTGCAGTTCAGCTATGAATTCCCGGGTGGCTTCACCGCCGACCAGGGCCGCAAGTCCGGCACCGCCAACTTCACCATGGACCTCATGGGCGAAGGCGCCGGCAAGCTGGGCGCGCTGCCGTTCGCCGACGCTGCCGACGCGCTGGGCGCCACCCTGGGCGCCTCGGCCACGCTGGACAGCACCAGCGTGTATCTGTCCGCGCTGAAGGAAAACCTGGCGCCGTCGCTGGCGCTGTATGCGGACATGCTGCGCCAGCCGCGCTTCGACCAGACCGAGATCGACCGGGTCAAGGCGACCTGGATCGCCGGCATCCAGCAGGAGAAGGTCAACCCCAACGCCGCGGCAATGCGCGTGCTGCCCACCCTGCTGTACGGCGCGGGCCATCCCTACGCCATTCCGTTCACCGGCAGCGGCAAGGAAGCCGACATCGCGTCGCTGACCCGTGCGGACCTGGTGGACTTCCACCGTGACTGGCTGCGCCCGGAGCAGGGCACCCTGATCGTGGTGGGCGACACCACCCTGAAGGAAATCGTGCCGCTGCTGGAGCGCCAGTTCGGCGACTGGAAGAGCACCACCGCCGCGCCGCAGGTCAAGGCACCGGTCGACGTCGCACGCCCGGCCAAGGCCCGCGTGTACCTGATCGACCAGCCCGGTGCCGTGCAGGCCAATCTGTTCGCCGGCCAGGTCGTGCCGTCCACCATGGATCCGGGTGCCACCCGCTTCGACATCGCCAACGGCGTGCTGGGCGGCGACTTCACCTCGCGCCTCAACATGAACCTGCGTGAGGAGAAGCACTGGTCCTACGGTGCCCGCACCATGGCCAGCAGCACCCTGGGCCAGCGCCCGTGGATGGCGGTCGCGCCGGTGCAGATCGACAAGACCGGCGAAGCGATGAAGGAGATGCAGAAGGAGATCGCCGACTTCGCCTCTGGTGCCGAAGCGGTCACCCCGGCCGAGGTCACCCGCATCCGCAACATCCAGAACCTGAGCCTGCCGGGCGCCTACGAGACCGCCAACGCCGTGCTGGGCACCATCAGCAGCATCGTGCGCTACCAGCGCCCGGACGATTACGTGTTCAAGCGCAAGGCCGAGATCGAGGCACTGACCCCGGCGCAGGTCCAGCAGGCGGCCGCCACGCTGGACCCGAAGACCCTGACCTGGGTGGTGGTGGGCGACCTCAAGCAGACCGAAGCACCGGTGCGCGCGCTGAACCTGGGCGAGGTCACCGTGATCGATGCGGACGGCAAGCCGGCTAAATAATGCAGCCGGGCGCCGCCCGGCCACCCACCGTAGCGCCGGGCTCTGCCCGGCCGCTCTCCGTTCCGGGGTCATGAAGGCCTGACGGTAGCGCCGGCCGTTGGCCGGCCCTCGGGAACCTGTGCACCCGCGATTCAGCCCGTTCAGGCAGAATCCCCCTCATGACCTTCACGAGCATCCCCACCATGCGCCTTCTGCTGCTTTCCGCCCTGACCCTCAGCGCCACCGCCTGCACCTGGGTGCCGATCGAACCGCAGGGCAAGGCCGTGCAGGTGCTGCCGGCCGGGCCGGTCGCGTCGGGCTGCGTGAACAAGGGCGAGGTGGTGGTGTCGGTCAAGAGCAAGGTCGGCCTCTACAACCGCAACCCCCTGCGCGTGCAGGAAGAGCTGGAGACCCTGGCCCGCAACGAGGCCCACAGCGCCAGCGCCAATGCGGTCCAGGCCGTGGGCCAGCCGGCCGAAGGCAGCCAGCGTTTCATCGCCTTCCAGTGCCCCCCGCGCTGAACCCTTCACCGCTCCCGGCGACCATACGCCTGAAGCTGAATCCGTAAAGGTGCGGTGAATGGCCGTGGGGCTTACAATAGCGCCCCCTTTGCCTGAGCCTTGGCGCTAACTGATGCTCTTCAAGAATGTATCGATCGCCGGCCTGGCGCACATCGACGCGCCGCATACGCTGACGTCCAAGGAAATCAACGAACGTCTGCAGCCGACGCTGGATCGCCTGGGCATCCGTACCGACGTGCTCGGCGACATCGCCGGCATCCATGCCCGTCGTCTTTGGGACGCGGACATGCTCGCGTCCGACGCCGCCACGCTGGCGGCCCGCAAGGCCCTGGAAGACGCCGGCATCGGCGCCGACAAGATCGGCCTGCTGGTCAACACCTCGGTCAGCCGGGACTACCTGGAGCCGTCCACGGCCAGCATCGTCTCGGGCAACCTGGGCGTCAGCGACCAGTGCATGACCTTCGACGTCGCCAATGCCTGCCTGGCCTTCATCAACGGCATGGACATCGCCGCCCGCATGCTGGAACGCGGTGAGATCGACTATGCCCTCATCGTCGATGGCGAAACCGCCAACCTCGTCTACGAGAAGACCCTCGAGCGCATGGCCCTGCCGGGCGTGACCGCCGACGACTTCCGCAACGAGATGGCCGCCCTGACCCTGGGCTGCGGCGCCGCGGCCATGGTCATGGCCCGCACCGAGCTGGTGCCCGACGCGCCGCGTTACCGCGGTGGCGTGACCCGCTCGGCCACCGAGTGGAACCAGCTGTGCCGGGGCAACCTGGACCGCATGGTCACCGACACCCGCATGCTGCTGATCGAAGGCATCAAGCTGGCGCAGAAGACCTTCCTGGCCGCCCGCGAAGCACTGGGCTGGGCGGTGGAGGAACTGGACCAGTTCGTCATCCATCAGGTCAGCCAGCCGCACACCGCCGCCTTCATCAAGAACTTCGGCATCGACCCGAAGAAGGTGATGACCATCTTCGGCGAGCACGGCAACATCGGCCCGGCCTCGGTGCCGATCGTGCTGAGCAAGCTCAAGGAACTGGGCCGGCTGAAGAAGGGCGACCGCATTGCCCTGCTCGGCATCGGTTCGGGCCTGAACTGCTCCATGGCCGAAGTGGTCTGGTAACCGGCCACCGCAGCCCCGGTTGCGGGTTATTTCAATAGTCGAGGGCCGGTTCTACCGGCCCTTTTCACAGGTGCGATTCAATGCCCAAGCTTCCCGGTTACCCCGCCCATCCCCAGCGCTTCGAGGTCCGCCCGGGCCTGTCGATGAGCTACCTCGACGAAGGCCCGCGCGATGGCGAGGTGGTGGTGATGGTCCACGGCAATCCGTCGTGGAGCTATTACTGGCGCACCCTGGTGGCCGGGTTGTCGGACCGTTACCGCTGCATCGTGCCCGACCATATCGGCATGGGCCTGTCGGACAAGCCCGATGACGCGCACTACGAATACACCCTGCAGTCGCGCGTGGACGACCTGGATGCGCTGCTGGCGCACCTGGGCATCACCGGCCCGGTGACCCTGGCCGTGCACGACTGGGGCGGCATGATCGGCTTCGGCTGGGCGCTGTCGCACCACGCGCAGGTCAAGCGCCTGGTGGTGCTCAACACCGCCGCCTTCCCGATGCCGGCCGCCAAGCAGATGCCGTGGCAGATCGCGCTGGGCCGCCACTGGAAGATCGGCGAGTGGATCATCCGCACCTTCAACGCGTTCTCGTCCGGCGCCTCGTGGCTGGGCGTGGAGCGGAAGATGCCGGCGGATGTGCGCCGCGCCTACGTGTCGCCGTACAACAGCTATGCCAACCGGATCAGCACCATCCGCTTCATGCAGGACATTCCGCTGAGCCCGGCCGACAAGGCCTGGTCGCTGCTGGAACGCGCCGGCCAGGCGCTGCCGTCGTTCGCCGACCGCCCGGCCTTCATCGGCTGGGGCCTGCGCGACTTCGTGTTCGACCACCACTTCCTGAAGGGCTTCCAGGCGGCGCTGCCGCAGGCCCAGGTGCACGCGTTCGAGGATGCCGGGCATTACGTGCTGGAAGACAAGCAGGAAGTGCTGGTGCCAGAGATCCGGGCGTTCCTGGATTCGAATCCGATCTGACGGGGTAACGACCAACGGTCGTCACGCGCGGCCATCACGCCGCGATCGGCGCCTGCGGTGATGGGCTGTTGCCGTTGTCGTCCGGATGATCGTCATCATTGTCGGCGCCGTCGCGCCACCGCCAATCGGCCAGGCTCAACGCCGGCAGCCCGTGGATCGCCCGCGCCTTGTCGCACTGCGGGCTGGCCTTGCCAAACTCCCACGACGCGTCCACCTCGCGGCACACGCTGGGGCGGTTGGGGTGGATGCTGCAGCGTGAATACACGCCGATCTCCGCATCCAGCGCCACGCAGCGCACCGGCTTGGAATGGGTACCGCGCATGCACAGGCGGTGTGGGTCGAGCGGCTCGGTCAGCTGGTGCGGGACCCCGCCGGGGGTGACCTCGTCCGATTCCATCCAGTGGAAGGCCACGCGGTATTGGGTGCAGCAGGCACCGCAGGTCATGCAGGGATGGGACATGGGCATGCCGCCTCGGGCGGCAGGGGGTGGAAGGGCGAGGCGCGAATTTTCCACGGCTACGCCCGCCGCGCAAGATTTTTCTGCAGCGGCGACAATGAACGGATGAACAGCCCGATCAACATCGCCGCGCGTCTGCCCGAACTGGCCCGCGAACGCCCCGACCAGATCGCCATCCGCTGCCCCGGCCGGCTGGGCCCGGACGGCATGGCGCGCTATGACGTGACCCTGGATTACCGCACCCTGGACGCCCGCAGCGACGCCATGGCCGCCGGCCTGGCCGCCTACGGCATCGGTCGGGGCGTGCGCGCGGTGGTGATGGTGCGGCCCTCCCCGGAGTTCTTCCTGCTCATGTTCGCGCTGTTCAAGAACGGCGCGGTGCCGGTGCTGGTGGACCCGGGCATCGACAAGCGCGCGCTGAAGCAGTGCCTGGGCGAGGCCCAGCCGCAGGCCTTCATCGGCATCGGCCTGGCCCACGTCGCGCGGCTGGTGCTGCGCTGGTGCCCGGCGGCGAAGACGCTGGTCACCGTGGGGCGGCGCTGGGGCTGGGGTGGCACCACCCTGGCCCGGCTGGAGGCCGACGGCGCGCGCAACCCGCAGCCGATGGCCGCCACCGATGGCGAGGATGTGGCCGCCATTCTGTTCACCAGCGGCTCCACCGGCGTGCCCAAGGGCGTGGTCTACCGCCATCGCCATTTCGTCGGCCAGGTCGACCTGCTGCGCGCCGCCTTCGGCATGGAGGCCGGCGGCATCGACCTGCCCACCTTCCCACCGTTTGCCCTGTTCGATCCGGCGCTGGGCCTGACCTCGGTCATTCCGGACATGGACCCGACCCGCCCGGCCAAGGCCGACCCGCGCAAGCTGCACGACGCCATCGCCCGCTTCGGGGTCACCCAGCTGTTCGGCTCGCCCGCGCTGATGCGGGTGCTGGCCGACCATGGCCAGCCGCTGCCCGGCGTGCGCCGGGTGACCTCGGCCGGCGCGCCGGTGCCACCGGACGTGGTGGCGCGCATCCGCCGCCTGCTGCCCGACGACGCCCAGTTCTGGACTCCGTACGGCGCCACCGAATGCCTGCCGGTGGCGGTGATCGAAGGCCGCGAGCTGGAGAGCACGCGCGCGGCCACCGAGGGCGGAGCCGGCACCTGCGTGGGCCGCGTGGTGCCGCCCAACCAGGTGCGCATCATCGCCATCGACGACGCGCCGCTGCCGGACTGGTCGCAGGCGCGCGAGGTCGCCAACGGTGTGGTCGGCGAGATCACCGTGGCCGGCCCGACCGCCACCGACAGCTACTTCAACCGCCCGCAGGCCACTGCCGCGGCCAAGATCGCCGAGACCCTGGCCGATGGCAGCACCCGCGTGGTGCACCGCATGGGCGATGTCGGCTACTTCGACGCCGACGGCCGGCTGTGGTTCTGCGGGCGCAAGACCCAGCGCCTGGAAACCGCGCACGGCCCGCTGTACACCGAGCAGGTGGAGCCCGTGTTCAACGCGCTGGAAGGCATCGCCCGCACCGCGCTGGTCGGGGTGGGGGCGGCCGGTGCGCAGCTGCCGGTGCTCTGCTATGAACTGCAACCGGGCGCGGCCGATTCGCCGGCACTGCAGCAGCGGCTGCGCGACGAAGCCGCCGCGCATGCCGGCACGCTGCGCATCGAACGCTTCCTGCTGCACCCGGGCTTCCCGGTCGACATCCGCCACAACGCCAAGATCGGCCGCGAGAAGCTCGCGGTCTGGGCCGCAACCCGAATGGAACAACCCGCATGAAGATCCTTGTCACCGGTGGTGGTGGTTTCCTTGGCCAGGCGCTGTGCCGTGGCCTGGTCGAACGCGGGCATGAGGTGCTGAGTTTCAACCGGGGCGACTACCCGCCGCTGGCCGCGCTGGGCGTGGGCCAGATCCGCGGCGATCTCGCCGACGCCGACGCGGTGCGCCACGCCGTGGCCGGCGTCGATGCGGTCTTCCACAACGGCGCCAAGGCCGGTGCATGGGGCAGCTATGACAGCTACCACCAGGCCAACGTGGTCGGCACCGACAACGTCATCGCCGCCTGCCGCACCCACGGCGTGCGCACACTGGTGTACACCTCCACGCCGAGCGTTACCCACCGCGCCACCCATCCGGTGGAGGGGCTGGGTGCCGACGAAGTGCCGTACGGCGAGAACTTCCAGGCGCCGTATGCGGCCACCAAGACCATCGCCGAGCAGCGCGTGCTGGCCGCCAACGATGCCACCCTGGCCACCGTCGCACTGCGTCCGCGGTTGATCTGGGGCCCGGGCGACCAGCAGCTGGTGCCGCGCCTGGCCGAACGTGCCCGCGCGGGGCGGCTGCGCTTCGTCGGCGACGGCACCAACCTGGTCGATACCACCTACATCGACAACGCCGCGCTGGCGCATTTCCTTGCCTTCGAACACTTGGCGCCGGGCGCGGCGTGTGCGGGCAAGGCCTACTTCATTTCCAACGGTGAACCGCTGCCGATGCGCGAGCTGCTCAACAAGCTGCTCGCCGCCGTGGGTGCACCGGCCGTGCACAAGTCGATCAGCTTCAAGACCGCCTACCGCATCGGTGCGGTGGCCGAACGTCTGTGGCCGCTGCTGCGCCTGCGTGGCGAACCGCCAATGACCCGCTTCCTCGCCGAGCAGCTGTGCACGCCGCACTGGTACAGCATGGAACCGGCCCGCCGCGACTTCGGCTATGTGCCGCAGGTGAGCATTGACGAGGGACTCACGAGGCTGAAGGCTTCATCGCACGTCGAGAAATCCATCACTTCCTGAACACCGGGCGTTGGTGAAGATGGCAGCACGCCAATCCGGCACGCACTACGCGAGGATCGACATGCTGCACTACGCCGTAATCTTTTTTGTCATCGCCATCATTGCGGCGGTGCTCGGCTTCTCCGGCATCGCCGGCGCTGCCAGCAACATTGCCTGGATCCTGTTCGTGGTCTTCCTGATCCTGGCCGTGGTGTCGATGTTCCGCAAGCGGGGTTAGTGCGCAGGGTCATGCGCGCCCCTTCTCTCCGGGCAACCATGACCCAGCGCAGCCTCCAACGGCCTGGCGTTCGCAAGAGCGCCAGGCCGTTGTTGCGTCAGGGGCCGGTGATCGAACTGCGCAACGCCCGTTCGCTGGCGTGCCGCTCCAGCGCCAACTCCAGCAGCCGGCTGATCAGCGCGGTGTAATCCAGCCCACTGGCCGCCCAGAGCTTGGGATACATGCTGATCCGGGTGAAACCTGGCAGGGTGTTGATCTCGTTGATGACCACCTTGCCGTCACGTGTCAGGAACACGTCCACCCGTGCCAGCCCCGCGCAGTCCAGCGCCTGGTAGGCGCGCACTGCGATGTCCCGGATGCGCTGCTGGTCGGCGTCGCTGATGTCGGCGGGGACCACCACGTCCGCACCGTTCTCGCTGATGTACTTGGTGTCATACGAGTAGAACTCGTCGTGCACCACCACTTCGCCACATACGCTGGCCTCGGGCGATGCGTTGCCGAGCACCGCGCATTCGATCTCGCGGCCGTCGATGGCCGACTCCACCAGTGCCTTGTGGTCGTAGTCCAACGCCAGTGCCAGCGCAGCCTGGAATTCCGCCGCCGTACGAACCTTGCTCACGCCCACCGACGAGCCCTGGTTGGCCGGTTTGACGAACAGCGGCGTGCCCAGCTGCGCGGTCAACGCGTTGTAGTCGGCCGCGCCGGCCGTGCTCCGGGTGAAGCAGGCGAAGGGGGCCACGGCCAGCCCGGCGTCACGCAGCAGCCGCTTGGCCACCTCCTTGTCCATCGCCACCGCCGAGCCCAGCACGCCGGAGCCTACGAAGGGCAGGTTGGCCATGCGCAGCAGCCCCTGCAGCGAGCCGTCTTCGCCCAGCGTGCCGTGCACGATCGGGAACACCACGTCGATCTGGGCCAGCGCGGCGGCCGGGGTGGCCGGCACCAGCTGCTGCCGCTCGGCGCCGGGCAGCACCGCCACACCCTGACCGGAGCGGTTCAGCGCGATGCGCGAGGGGTCGGCGGCATGCAGCAGGAACCGGTCCGGGTCGCTCACGTGCCACTGGCCCTGCTTGTCGATGCCGATCAACGTGACCTCGAAACGCTCCTTGTCCAGCGCATCCAGGATGTTCTTCGCCGATTGCAGCGAGACCTCGTGTTCGGCCGAACGGCCACCGAAAATGATGCCTACCCGGATCTTGCCCATGCCTGCTGTCGCTCCTGCCATGCGTGTGAGGATGCCCATCATGAAAGGATTTCTCCCGTAGAGCCACGCCATGCGTGGCTGGAACTGCCGACGGTGCGTCAGCCACGCATGGCGTGGCTCTACCGGGCAGCGCGGTAGAATGTCGCCATGCCCCGCTCCCTGCTCTCCTCCCTCAAGCCCCTGGCCGGCAATGCGCTGCAGCTCGCGCTCAACCGCACCCTGGCGCTGGACCCCGATACCCGCCGCGCGCTGGTCGCGCTGGATGGCCGCCACATCGCCCTGACCCTCGAATCGCCGTCCCTGGCCATGCGCATTGGCGTGGAGGGCGAACGCCTCACCGTGGGGCCCGTGGACCCGCAGCAGGAGCCGGACCTGGCCGTGCGCAGCACGCTGGGTGGGGTGCTGGCACAGCTGCCGTTCCTGGCCAATGCGCGCCGCGGTGGCGACGCACCGGCGGGGCGGGTGAAGGTGTCCGGCGACGCCGAACTGGCGCGCCGCCTGCAACAGCTGGCCACGCGGTTCGACCCGGACTGGCAGCAGCCGTTCGTGCGGGTGTTCGGCGAGGTGCTGGGCGTACAGATCGCCAACGCCCTGCGCTCGGCCCTGCAGCATGCGCGCCGTGGCGCGTCCGACCTGGCGCACAGCGCCGCTGATTTTGTCACCGAGGAGTCGCGCGACGTGGTAGCCCGAGCTGAACTGGATGCCTTTCATGACGACGTGGACGTGATCCGCGACGACGTCGAACGCATGGCCGCCCGGGTGCAGCGCCTGGCGCAGGTGCGCGCATGAAGGCCATGTTCCGTGCCACCCGCATCGGTCGTGTGATCCTGCGTTACCGCCTGGACGACCTGCTGGAAGGCACGCCGCTGGAAGGCTGGCTGCGCCTGGCCAAGCCGTTCGTGCCGCGCGCCTCGGCGGACATCGCCGCACAGTCGCGCGGCGCCCGCCTGCGCCTGGCGCTGCAGGACCTGGGCCCGATCTTCGTCAAGTTCGGCCAGATCCTCTCCACCCGCCGCGACCTGATCCCGGCCGACATCGCCAACGAACTCACCCTGCTGCAGGACCGGGTCAAGCCGTTCGACGGCGCCACCGCGCAGCGCATCGTCGAAGCCGCGCTGGGCCGCCCGGTCAGCGAGGCGTTCGCCAGCTTCGACCTGGAACCGCTGGCCTCGGCCTCGATCGCCCAGGTGCATGCGGCCACGCTGGCCGACGGCCGCCAGGTCGTGGTCAAAGTGCTGCGCCCGGACATCGAGAAACAGATCGATGCCGATATCGCGCTGCTGAAATCGGCCGCCGCGCTGGTCGAACGCACCCATCCGCGCGCCGACAAGATCCGCCCGCGCGAAGTGGTGGCCGAGGTGGAAAACACCCTGGCCGCCGAACTCGACCTGCAGCGCGAAGGCGCCAATGCCAGCGTGCTGCGCCGCAACTGGGTGGATTCGGACGACCTGTATGTGCCCGAAGTGATCTGGAGCCATACCGCCGAACGCGCGCTGACGCTTGAGCGGGTGTGGGGCATTCCGTCGGACGACATCGCCGCATTGGACAAGGCCGGCATCGACCGCAAGGCGCTGGCGGCCAAGGGCGTGCGCGTGTTCTACACGCAGGTGTTCCGCGACAACTTCTTCCACGCCGACGCGCACGCCGGCAACATCTGGGTCGACACCGATCCGGCACGCCGCGACAACCCGCGCTTCATCGCGCTGGATTTCGGCATCATGGGCCAGCTGTCCGAAGAAGATCAGTACTACCTGGCCGAGAACTTCATGGCCATCTTCAACAAGGACTACCGGCGCATGGCCGAGCTCCATGTCGAAGCGGGCTGGATGCCGAACAACGTGCGCATCGATGAACTCGAAGCGGCCGCGCGTTCGGTGTGCGAGCCGTACTTCACCCGCCCGCTGTCGCAGATCTCGCTGGCCGAAGTGCTGATCAAGCTGTTCCGCGTGGCCCAGCGCTACGAGTTGACGCTGCAGCCGCAGCTGATCCTGCTGCAGAAGACCCTGCTCAACATCGAAGGCGTCGGCCGCCAGCTGGACCCGCAGCTGGATATCTGGGCCGTGGCGCGTCCGGTGCTGGAACGCATCCTGCGCGAGCGCTACAGCCCGCGCCGGGTGTTGAAGGAACTGCGCAAGCGCCTGCCGGAAATCATGACCCACACCCCCGACATGCCGCGCCTGGTGCATGCCTGGCTGCGCCAGCAGGTGGAAGGCGGGCACGAACTGTCGATGCGCTCGCAGGACCTGGTGGCGCTCAACGCCAATCTGCAGAAGCTGCAGAAGCGTGCGGTGGCCGCCATCGCCGGCGTGGGCCTGCTGATCGTCGCGGCGGTGCTGTATGGCATGCAGCCGGGCGGTTGGTACTTCGGCGATGCGCCGGTATGGAGCTGGGTGAGCGGCGCGGCGGGCCTGTTCTCGCTGGGCAGTGCGTGGTGGCGCCGGTGAGTGATATTGACGTGTCCGCCGACGCTCACGTCGAGGCGCCGGTGGCGCTGCCGCCGTTGCAGTTGTTGCACGTGGACGAGCGGCTGGCGGTGGTGAACAAGCCGGCCGGGCTGATGGTCCACGACAGCAAGCTGGCGCGTGGTGAAGATGATTTCCTTGCCGACCGGCTGCGCGAGCAGCTGGGCAAGCCGATCTTTCTGGTCCACCGGTTGGACCGCGCCACCAGTGGCTGCCTGCTGCTGGCCTTCGACCGCGAGAGTGCCAGCGTGCTGGGCAAGGCGCTGATGGGCGGCGAGGTGATCAAGGACTACCTGGCCATCTGTCGTGGCTGGCCGGCGGAAGAAGCGTTCACTGTCGACCATGATCTGGATGGTGGCCCCGGCAAGCCGGTCAAGAAGCCGGCCATCACTCATTTCCAGCGCGTGGCCGTGGGTGAGATCGCGGTACCGGTGGGCGAATTCGCCACCTCGCGCTACGCGCTGCTGCGCTGCCAGCCGCAGACCGGGCGCTTCCGCCAGATCCGCCGGCACCTCAAGCATCTGTCGCATCACCTGATCGGCGACACCAGCCATGGCGATGGCCGCCACAACCGCAGCTTCCGCATGCAGGGCATCCACCGCATGCTGCTGCACGCCGAGCGCCTGCGTTTCCCGCATCCGGATGGCACGCCGATGGATGTGAGCGCGCCGGCAGAGGGTGAGTTCCGCAAGGCGATGGATTTGTTTGGGTGGTGATGACGAACGCCGGGCAGAGCCCGGCGCTACGTTATTTCTTCGCGGGCGCGGCCGCCGGCGGGGTTTCTTCATTCACGATCGCCTCCAGGTCCTTCTGCAGGTCCACGAACAGCGGCTGCAGCTTTTCCTGGATCGCCACCATCACGTTCTGCATCAGCGCCGGGGTCTTGTCGAGCAGGCTCTGCCCGGCCGAACTCTCGTAGAACTCGGCCATCGCCAGCACGTCTTCCTTGCTGAAGGTCTTCTTGTAGAGGTCCACGTACATCGGCCGCAGCTGCTGCCAGGACAACGCCTTGCGGATGGTCTCGCTGCTGCGCTGTTCAATGCGCTGCAGCTGCGCCTTGCGGGTGTCGTCCAGCTGGCGCTGCTCGGCCATCTGCTGGAACTGCTGGCGCTGCATCGCCTCCATCTGCGGCAACATGGTGTCGAGCATGCTCTGCGCGCGCGACGCGGCCAGCAGGCGGTTGATGTCCGCGTCCGACGGCGGCGCGGCCAGGGTCGGGGCAATGGCGGCCACGCCCAGCGCGAGGGTCAGGGCCAGGCGGATCAGGCCACGGCGGGCCGGCGAACGGGTCGAAATCATGGAGGTGCATCCTGCGTTGCGTGGAACGCCGAGCATACCGTTGATACGGTCAAGCAGCCGTGCGCACCTTCAAAGACCTGCTCCCGTCCCGACGGTTCCGGCCCGTACCCGGCTTTTATGCGCCTTATCGACGTCATTGGTGAACATTGCGGTCACCTCAGGCGGCGGTCCTGCCTTTACAATGCCGCCCATGGGAAATGGGCCTGTCACCATCAACGCGCATCTGGCGATTCCGGACACGGAGATCGTCGAACGGTTCGTGCGCGCCAGCGGTGCCGGCGGGCAGAACGTCAACAAGGTGTCCAGCGCCGTCGAACTGCGGTTCGACGTGGCCGGCTCGCCCTCGCTGCCCGAGCCGCTGCGTACCCGCCTGCTGGCGCGGCGCGACCGCCGCATGACCGGCGAGGGCGTGCTGGTCATCGATGCCCAACGTTTCCGCACCCAGGACCGCAACCGCGAAGACGCGCGCGACCGCCTGGCCGCCTTCATCCAGGCCAGCCTCAGCGTGCCCAAGCCGCGTGTGGCCACCAAGCCCTCGTATGGCTCCAAGCTGCGCCGGCTGGATGAAAAGAAAGGCCGCGCGCAGATCAAGCGCGGCCGCACCACACGCAATTGGGAGTGATTGCTTGAACAACCGTAGTCCGCTGCTGCCGCCCGTGCCGCCCAACATGCCGCAGGTCAAACCCAACCGTTTCCTGCGCTGGCTGGCACGCTGCACCCTGCGCCTGGGCGGCTGGAAGGTCACCGGCACCTTCCCGGACGTGCCCAAGCTGGTCTTCATCGTCGCCCCGCATTCGTCCAACTGGGACGGCTTCTGGGGCATGGCGGCCAAGATCGCGCTGGGCATGCAGGTGAAGGTGCTGGGCAAGGCCTCGCTGTTCTGGTGGCCGCTGTCGCCGCTGCTGCGCACCCTGGGGGTCATCCCGCTGGACCGCAGCTCGCCGCAGGGCACGGTGGAGCAGGCGGTGAGCCTGCTGCGCAACTCCGACCGCCTCTGGTACGCCATCACCCCGGAGGGCACCCGCAAGGCGGTGACCCACTGGAAGGCCGGGTTCCTGAAGATCGCCCGCATGGCCGACGTGCCGGTGCTGGCCTGTTACTTCCACTACCCGGAAAAGACCATTGGCATTGGCCCGCTGTTCTATTCCACCGGCGACGACGTGGCCGACATGGCCGCCATCCGCGAGTACTACAAACCCTGGCACGGCAAGAACCGCGGCACCATCTGAGGCAAGGCCAGGCGCCACGTCCGGCACATGCCGGGCGCGGGCAATGGGAGTAGGGTGATCGGCTGCGGCTTTCGCCGCCTCACCTCATTCCAGGAGCCCGTTTCATGTCGCGTACCGTTATCTTGGCCGCCGCCATCAGCCTTGCGCTGGCGGCCTGTTCCGGCAAGGAGTCCACCCCCGTGTCCGACACCCAGACCCCCGCCGCGCAGCAGCCGGCCGACGCGTCCACCAACCCCCTGTTGAGCGCCAGCACGCTGCCGTTCCAGGCGCCGCCGTTCGACCGCATCAAGGACAGTGACTACCTGCCGGCCTTCAACGAAGGCATGAAGCAGCACCTGGCCGAAGTGCGCAAGATCGCCGACAACCCCGAACCGGCCACGTTCGACAACACCATCGAAGCGCTCGAGCGCAGCGGCGAGACCCTGACCCGGGTGTCGCGCGTGTTCTTCGGCCTGGTCCAGGCCGACACCAACGAAGCGCGCCAGAAGATCCAGGAAGAAGTCGCCCCGAAGCTGGCCGAGCACCAGGACGAAATCAGCCTGGACCCGAAGCTGTTCGCGCGCATCAAGAGCATCTACGACCAGCGCGCCTCGCTGGGCCTGGACCCGGTGCAGACGCGCCTGGTCGAGCGTGATTACCAGGAATTCGTGCGCGCCGGTGCGCAGTTGAACGACGCCGACAAGGCCAGCCTGCGCAAGCTCAACGTGGAAGAAACCACGCTGGCCACCCAGTTCCACACCCGCCTGGTGGCCGCCACCGCCGCTGCCGCCGTGGTAGTGGACGACAAGGCCAAGCTGGCCGGCCTGAGCGAGGAGGAGATCAACACCGCCGCCTCCGACGCCAAGGCGCGCAACCTGGAAGGCAAGTTCCTGCTGCCGCTGCAGAACACCACGCAGCAGCCGGTGCTGGGCTCGCTGAGCAACCGTGAGCAGCGCGCCGCCGTGCTCAAGGCCTCCGAAACCCGCGCCGAGCGCGGCGATGCCAACGACACCCGCGAAACCGTACAGCGCCTGGCCCAGCTGCGTGCGCAGAAGGCCAAGCTGCTCGGCTTCGAGAACTACGCCGCCTACAGCCTGGCCGACCAGATGGCCAAGACCCCGGCCGCCGCGCTCAAGCTGCTGACCGACACCGTGCCGGCCGCCACCAACAAGGCGCGCGGCGAGATCGCCGAGATGCAGAAGGTGATCGACGCTCAGAAGGGCGGCTTCCAGCTGGCCGCGTCCGATTGGGACTTCTACGCCGAACAGGTGCGCAAGGCGCAGTACGACCTGGACGAGTCGCAGATCAAGCCGTACTTCGAACTCGACAACGTGCTGCAGAACGGCGTCTTCTACGCCGCTACCCAGCTGTATGGCATCACCTTCAAGCCGCGCACCGACATTCCGACCTACCACCCGGACATGAAGGTGTATGAAGTGTTCGACAAGGACGGCACCTCGCTGGCGCTGTTCTACACCGATTACTTCAAGCGCGACAGCAAGTCCGGTGGCGCATGGATGGACGTGTTCGTCGAGCAGAACGGCCTGACCGGCGACAAGCCGGTGGTCTACAACGTCTGCAACTTCACCAAGCCCGCTGCTGGCCAGCCGGCGCTGCTGAGCTTCGACGACGTCACCACCATGTTCCATGAGTTCGGCCATGCGCTGCACGGCATGTTCTCGAACGTGAAGTACCCGTCCATTGCCGGCACCAGCACCTCGCGCGATTTCGTCGAGTTCCCCTCGCAGTTCAACGAGCATTGGGCGCTGGACCCGAAGGTCTTCGCCAACTACGCCAAGAACTACAAGACCGGCGAGCCGATGCCGCAGGCGCTGGTCGACAAGATCCTCAAGGCGCGTACCTTCAACCAGGGCTACGCGACCACCGAGTACCTGTCGGCCGCACTGCTCGACCTGGCCTGGCACACCCAGCCGGCCGACGCCAAGCTGCAGGACGTGGCACCGTTTGAAGCGGCCGCGCTGAAGAAGTTCAAGGTCGACCTGCCGCAGGTACCGCCGCGCTACCGCACCACCTACTTCGACCACATCTGGGGCGGCGGCTATTCGGCTGGTTACTACGCCTACTTCTGGGCCGAAGTGCTGGACCACGATTCGTTCGAGTGGTTCAAGGAGCACGGTGGCCTGACCGCTGAAAACGGCCAGGTGTTCCGCGACAAGATCCTCTCGCGCGGCAACAGCGTGGAGCTGGCCGACCTGTACCGCGAATTCCGCGGCAAGGATCCGTCGGTGGAACCGCTGCTGGTCAATCGCGGTTTGAAGTGATCCCGTAGGGATCACGGTAGGTACCAACTGTTAGTTGGTACGTGGCCGAGCTGAAAACGAACGGCAGGGGAAACCCTGCCGTTCGTGTGTCCGGCCCTACGTGCCCACGCGGCACCCCACCTCGCTGCAACCGAGGTGATCGAGCGCGATCTCCAACGCATGCATGTAACTCTGCGCGCAGTACCCGTGTGCCACGCCGATGCGATGGCCGACATCGGCCGGCAGGCACGCTTCGGGCGCGCTGCTGTCATCGTCATGTACTTCCACGTACACGTTGTGCAGATGCGGCAGCAACCGCTGCAGCCGCGGGCTGCCCACGCATGCGCCGGGGTCCAGCAGCGTCACCTCGCCGCGGCTGTGATCCGCCACGCGCAGCGCATCCAGCAGTTCCTGTTCCGAACCACACGCGCGAATCGCCACCGTGGTGCCCGCATCGATCGCGCGGTGCACCAGCGCCTTCAGCACCGGTGCCGGCAACGGCTGCGCGGTACGGATCAACGGCCCGCTCGCTTCCGGGCCACGAATGATGAAGATCGACATGGCTCAGGCACTCCCTTCCACGGTCAGCAACCGGCGTGCGGCGATCGCCAGCGACAGCCGGCAGGCGTCCTCGCGACCACTGCTGCATACCACCCGCGCCACGGGCGCGTGCTGCGGGTGCAGGTGCGCGTCCAGGCCGTCGTCGTCGTTGGCCGCCATCTCGATATACGGCGACGGCAACGCCTCCAGCGCCGCACACAGCGCGCGGCCGTGCGCGGCCCACTGTGCCGGTTCGGCGGCGGCGGTCTCGATCAGCACCCACGCCGGCTGACTCTCCCGGGCCTGGCGCAGGCACTGCAGCAGCGCCGGCAACGTGGCGCAGTCCTGGCAGTGCACGGCGTGGCCGGCCAGCTGGGCCGGCACCGGCAGCGGGTCCGGCGACGGCTGCCGGAGCAACAGGATGGTCATGGAACACCTCGACAAAGCGCCCGGGGGCGCGGTGTCGCCACGATGCGCGTGGAGGGCATAAAGTGGCGATGACCCGCATGCCGGAGACGCGTAAACAATGCGTAGCTTTTCGCAGCGGTAGGTGACGCAGGCAGCGGCAACGCCGTTGCCAACGTCGCTCGTCGCTATGGGAACTCGGGGCGCACACCACCGGTCAGACCCCACTCACACCCGCAAGGATCGCCACATGACCACTGCCGCCGCCGAACCCCAATCCAACCGCCTGCTCCACTGGCTGAAGAAGGAAGCCCTGCCGCTGCTGGTCATGCTCGGCCTGCTCGCCGCCGCGCGCGACAGCCTGGCCAACCACTACCAGGTGCCCAGCGGCTCCATGCAGCCCACCCTGGAACCGGGCGACCGCGTGGTCGTGGACATGCGCGCCTATGGCCTGCGCCTGCCGTTCACCTCGGTGGAACTGCTGCACACCGGCACGCCGCAGCGCGGGGAAGTGGCGGTGTTCGATTCCCCGCAGGACGGCACCCGCCTGATCAAGCGCGTTGCCGCGGTCGGCGGCGACCGGGTGGACCTGTTCGATGGGCACCTCAGCATCAACGGCCAGCCGCTGGCGCAGGCGGGTCTGGGCGAGGTGGAAGACTTCGGGCGCATCCTGGCTCGGCTCGACCTGGCGCAGGGCGGCGGCCCGGACATCACCGGGCTGACCGTGCCTACGGGCAAGGTGCTGATGCTCGGCGACCATCGCGGTAACAGCGCCGACGGCCGTTACTTCGGGCTGGTAGACGCCAGCACGCTGTACGGAAAGGCAACGCGCGTCTATTACCGGCGCGGCGAAGGCTTTACCTGGCAGGCGCTGTAGGGATTGCGTTGCCGGGCAGAGCCCGGCACTACGTTCTGCGGGCAGAGCCCGGCACTACGTTCTGCGGGCAACGCCCGGTTTCCCGTTTTTGCCGGGCAGAGCCCGGCGCTACGTTCTTCAATGTTGGACCTGATGACCGCTCCCGTTCTCGACATAGCCAGCCTCGGTGGCCACACCATGGGCACCACCTGGCAGGTCAAGCTGACCGCGCCCGTTGGCCGCGACCTGCACCCGCTGCATGCGGGCATCCAGGCGCAGCTGGATGCCGTGGTGGCGCAGATGAGTACCTGGGAGGCAGGCAGCAACATTTCCGAATTCAACCGCGCAGCGGCCGGCACCTCGCTGCCGCTGCCGGCACTGTTCGCCGAGGTCGTCGAGGGTGCGCTGGATATCGCACGTCGCAGCGACGGCGCATTCGATCCCACCGTGGGTCCGCTGGTAGCGCTGTGGGGCTTTGGCGCCCACGCGCATGCCCAGCACGTGCCCGACCCTGACCTGCTTGCCGCCACGCGCGCACGCTGCGGGTGGCGGCGACTGCAGTGGCACAACAACACGTTGCTGCAACCCGGTGGCCTGGAACTGGATCTGTCGGCCATCGCCAAGGGCTTTGCGGTGGATCTGATCCACCGCTGGCTTCGCGAGCACGACGTCGCGGCAGCGCTGGTGGAAGTGGGCGGCGAACTGCACGGCTACGGCCGCAAGCCAGACGGGCAGCCGTGGCGCGTGCTGGTCGAAGCCGGTCCCGAGGAAGAGGCCGAGCTGTCATACCCACCCCGCGTGCTGGCGCTGGACGACCTGGCCGTGGCCACCTCCGGCGACCGCTGGCACCAGTACATGCATGACGGCACGCACTACAGCCACACCCTGGACCCGCGCGTGGGCGCACCGGTAAGCCGGGCCGCCGCCGCGGTGACGGTGGTGGCGCGCGACGCCATGCACGCCGATGGCTGGGCCACCGCGCTGACCGTGATGGGCGCAGAGACCGGGTTGGAGTTCGCCACGACGAACGGCCTTGCCGCGCGCTTCATCACCCGCAGCGCGCGTGGCATCGAGGAACACCTGAGCCCCGCGTTCGAACAGCTGCTGGCGCAGCAGGCGGCCGCATGAGCGCCCGCCCCTCGCGCGCCGTGCTCGGCAACGTGCTGGTGATGCTGCTGCTGGCAGTGCTGGGCTGGCTGCTGCTGCGGCTGCACCTGCAGGAACCGTGGTGGCAAAGCGCGCCACTCGCCTCGCAGTGGCGCTGGGCGGCCGGCAGCCTGGCGGCCTATGCCGCGTTCTGCGCACTGCTGTGGTGGCGCGGCCGCCGCCGCGATGACGCCGCGCCCGAGGGCGAGGCGGCGCCGCTGCTGCTGGCCTGGGCCAGCCAGACCGGCTTCGCCCAGCAGCTCTGCGAGCGCAGCGCCGAGGTGTTGCGCGCTGCCGGCGTGGCGGTACGCGTGCGCGGGCTGCACGAGTTGGATGCGCCGCTGCTGCTGCAGACCCGCCGCATGCTGCTGATCGCCAGCACCACCGGCGAGGGCGACGCCCCCGACCATGCCCTGCCCTTCCTGCGCCGGGTGATGCCGCAGGACCTGGCGCTGCCGGACCTGCACTACGGCGTGCTGGCGCTGGGCGATCGCAGCTACGGCCACTTCTGCGCGTTCGGCCACCAGCTCGATGCGTGGCTGCGCCAGCACGGCGCACACCCGCTGTTCGACACGGTGGAGGTGGACAACGCCGACCCGGCCGCCCTGCGCCACTGGCAGCAGTTGCTGGGCCAGCTCGGTGGCGGCGCGACCGACCTGCCCGACTGGACGCCGGCGCAGTACGCGCATTGGCAGCTGCACGAGCGCCAGTTGGAAAACGCAGGCAGCCCCGGCGCCGCAACGTGGCGGGTGGGCCTGGTGCCGGCCGACGGCGTGCTGCCCGCGTGGCAGGCCGGCGACGTGGTGGAGATCGGACCGCAGCACGGCCCGGCCGATGTCGAGGCGTGGTTGGCCGCGCACGCGCGCGACGGCGGCGCGCTCATCAACGGGCAGCCGCTGCGCGCTTACCTGGCCCGTTCGCACCTGCCGGTGTTGCCCGATTCGGTACCGGCCGACGATGCGGCATTGGTTGCCACGCTCAAGCCGTTGCCGCACCGCGAATACTCCATTGCCAGCATGCCGGGCGAAGGCCAGGTGCTGCTGTTGCTGCGCCGCCTGCTGCGCCCGGACGGCACCCCGGGCCTGGGCAGCGGCTGGCTCTGCGATCACGCGGCGCTGGGTGGGCGCATCGACCTGCGCTTCCGCAGCAACCCCAATTTCCACGCGCCCGCGCACGACGTGCCCTTGGTCCTGATCGGCAACGGCACCGGCATCGCCGGGCTGCGCGCGCACCTGCGCGCACGGGTCGATGCGGGTGCGCGCCGCAACTGGCTGCTGTTCGGCGAGCGCACCGCCGCGCACGATTTCCATTTCGGCGACGACCTGCAGCGCTGGCAGCGCGACGGCATGATCGCGCGGCTGGACACGGTGTTCAGCCGCGACGGCGGAGAGCACCGCTACGTGCAGGACCGCCTGCGCGCGGAGCTGGACACGCTGCGCCAGTGGGTGCGCGAGGGCGCCACGATGCTCGTCTGCGGCAGCCTGCAGGGCATGGCCCCGGCCGTGGATGCGGTGATCGAGCAGGCGCTGGGCCGCGAAGGCAAAGAGGCGTTGATCGTGGCAGGCCGCTACCGCCGCGACGTGTATTGATTGCACGACCCAGTCGGTTCTATCAGGCGTCACTCCCGCTCAAACGAATGGCGAGCAACTCGCCACCGCCACGCAGCGCGAAACGTCTGCGCGGCCCTGCAGCCAGCCACGCGGTATCGCCCTGCTGCAGCGGCGGTAGATCGGGCTCGCCTTCGAATTCGGCCTGCCCGGCGAGCAGATGGATCGCCCACGCCGTACCGGGTTCGGTGAAGAAGAACATGCTGCCCACCAGTGGCCGGTGCAACAGCTCGGCCTCGATCGCATCGCGCCGCCACATCAGGTTGAAGTCGTGGGTCACGCCATCCACCAGCTCGCCATGCACCTCCGCCTCGCCCGCAAAGCGCAGGCGATCGTGCGGCGGCAGCAGCGTGTGCACCGCGCCGTCGGCGAAGCGCAGGCGCAGGCCTTCGCCACGCAGCAGCACCAGCTCGCGTTCGATGCCGGGGAAGGAAGAAAACGCCGCGTCCTGTTCGATCTCGGCAATCGACAGCCGCACCTGCCACGCGTCGGTGTCGGGCACGCGCAGGATCTCGCGGGTCCAGCCCAGGCCGTTGCGCCAGCGTTCGCGGCGGTACTCGAAACTCGGAATGACGCGGGTGGCAGCGCTCAGGGCAGTGGTCTCTGACATGCCGCCATTGTGCCTCAGCCGGTGCTGCCACCGCAGTTCGGGCCGAGCAGCTGCGAGCGTTCCAGCCACTCCTTGTCCGGATAATAGGCAAACACCAGCGCACCGTCGCGCAGGCTGTCGATCAACGGCCGCGCCACGGTGAGGCGCACCGCCGGGCAGCCCAGGCTGCGGCCGAGCCGCCCCTGCAAGCGCGCGATGGTGGGGTTCACGTACGGCGCACCGTGGATGACGATGGCGCGGTCGCGCGCGTTGTCGTTGAAGCCCGGCTCCAGCCCCTCCAGGCGCAGCGAATAGCCATTGCCGCCCATGTAGGTTTCCTTGGCGGTGAACGCGCCCAGGCTGGACATGAAGCTGCCATCGCGGTTGGAGAAGCGTTCGGTCTGGTTGCCGCCGCTGTTGCGGCCGTGCGCCACCCACTCCTCGAACAGCAGTTTCTGGCGCGTCAGGTCGAACACCCACATGCGCTGCTCGGTGGACGGACGCGAATAGTCGATGACGCTCAACCGGCCCGGGTCGATGCCCAGTTCGGGCCGCCGCAACGCGCAGGTCATGGCCCGCGCTGCCAGCTGCAACACCTTGCGGTCCGCATTGGGCGCGGCGCGCGCGAGCATGTCGGCCAGCTGCGCCGGCGGCAGCGCGCGCGGTGCCGGCGCGGGTGCCGCGTGGGCGGTGCCGGCCTGTGCGGTCAGCACAAGCCCGCACAGGACAACGGGGGCAAGGGAAAGCAAGCGCATCTACACGGTACCGGCGGGGGCCATCTTTACAAGGTGGACCCACCCGCGTCGGATTCCAACACCGGCTGCAGATTCTGTTCATCCGCCACCGGGCGCACCGCCGGCAGGCTGGTCACCAGCAGGGTGGTGCCCGGCACCAGCGCCTTGTACAACTGCGTGGCGAAGCTGGGCGGCAAGGCCAAGGGCAGGCTGGGCGTGGCCAGCAGGTCGGGGCTGGCGTTGCCCGCGCTCTGGCCGAGCAGCGGGTAGGCGGTCCACTTGTGCAGCTTCTGGCTGGCGTCCAGCGGGCTGGCGGCATCCGAGTAGCCGTCCTGCATCACGAACAACGTGGTGCCCTCGAACGCCGGCAGCGCCTTGGCTTCCAGGCGCGATTCGCCGATCAGCACGCCATCGCGCAGCACGTACAGGCGCTGGTCGTGCAGGCTGACCAGGATGCCGACCTGGCCGGCGGGTGCGGCGCTGTCGTTCCAGTAATGGTCCGGTGCGTCGGTGGTTTCGAGCAGCGCCTTGCCGGTGCTGTTCACCGGGGCCAGCACCGCCGGGTAGGCCAGCGTCATCGGTGCGGACTTGGCATCGGCCACCACCACGGTGTCGCCGCGTTTGGTTTCGCCGAACAGCTTCTGCGCGAAGGCCTGCGGCAGCCGCACGCAACCGTGCGAGGCCGGGTGCCCGGGCAGGTTGCCACCGTGCAGCGCGATGCCGTCCCAGGTCAGGCGCTGCATGTAGGGCATGGGCGCGCTGTTGTAGAGGTTGGACTTGTGGTCCTTGTCCTTCTGCAGGATGGTGAACACACCGGTCGGGGTTTCATGCCCGGCCTTGCCCGAGCTGATCGTGCTCAGGCCGATGGCGATGCCGTTGCGGTACACGTAGGCGCGCTGCTCGTCCAGGCTGACCACCAGCACGATCGGGCCGGCAGGAGAGATTTCCGGATGCCAGAGGAACTGGCCGGGCTTGAGGTCGGTGGGGCCGGGCTGCGCCTGGGTTGCTGCGGGCGCAGGCGGGCTGGCGGCGAGTACAGGAAATACAGCCGTGGCCAACAGGGACGCAAGTCCGAGTGTGAGCAGCGTGCGGCGCGTGAGCATGTGGCCTTCCTTCGGGTGGGTCGAGGACACGCATGGCGTGTCGCTACGCATGATGCACGATATGGAAAAACGCCATCGTCCTGCGCACGTAGAAATTCGTAGTGCCACGCCGCGCCCCATGACAGACGTGCGCCATACCGATGAACGCGTCGCCACGCGCCGGGGAACATCCGCCTCGTTAGGGGCATGATTCTGTTGCGTGGCAACCGCGCGCAGCGCGGCACAAGCATCCACCACCGCATCACCGCGGCAACGGCCAACCCACCGACGTTTAAACCCACCGGAGCTGAAACCCACCGGCGCCAACATCCGGAAATCCAACCCCAAAAAACAAAATTGCCCGGTCACACATCCCTGTGCAGACCGGGCAATCATCACATCCGTGTCGGCTTCCCGCCTTCCCCCTGTGCGTCCTGCCCAGTGTGGGTGCCGGCCATGCTCCCTGCACTCGGCCGTATATCTTTCCGCCATCCCTCCCCTTCCCGGGTCTGGATGCCACCGTCCTGGCGGATCCGCGCCATTCCTTCCGCGCCGCGTCCCTGCGTGCCGCCTCCGTGCGGCTGTCGCTGCGAGCAGGCGTCGTGCCTGTCCGCCATGACCGGCGTCATGCCGGTCGCGACCCATCCTGTTGGTCAGCGCCTTGGTACGGGTGCCGGAACTGCCCTCCTGGGCGGTTCCGCCGCGGGTGCCGTCCTGGCCCCCACCGTCATCCGTCGTCGATTCCGTTCGACCGTTGCTGTCCCTATCCCCTTCACCCGTGCCAGGTCCTCGACCCGGAGGAAAGGTCCGTGTTGTCGCCGGTACGCGACGATCGCCTGGGCCTTGTGCGGCCCCACGTTCGTCAATCCCTGCTGCAGCGTCGACGCATCTGCCGTATTGATGTTGATGCGGTCTGCCGCCAAAGCGGCTCCGGTCAACAGCAGTCCCAGCGCAAGCGCCTTCCACGAAATCCAAGGCCCCACCGTGCAGCTCCCTGTGACCCGGAACCGACTCCTGCCGGCATCCCGTCGGAGCAGTCAGTGTCCCTCGCCACATACACATAGCCTATCGTCCACATCGTCTTCACACAGCCAGCCAAATACCTGACGTGATGTAGGGAAATACCTACCCTGCGCGCAGGCGTAGAATGTCGGGATCAGATCAATGCCTTCGGAGTTGCAGATGGACAGCGCCAAACTCGGCCAATTCGTCAACGAAAAGTGGGACAACGAAATCGTCCCGCAACTGGTCGAATACATCCGTATTCCCAACAAATCGCCGATGTTCGACGCAGATTGGGTCGCCAACGGGTACATGGAACAGGCCGTCACCCTGATGGAAACCTGGGCCAAGGCACAGAAGCTGCCCGGCCTGACGGTGGAGGTGGTGCGCCTGGAAGGCCGCACGCCGCTGCTCCTGCTGGAAATTCCCGCTACCGGCGCCGAGACCGGCGACGATACCGTGCTGCTGTACGGGCACCTGGACAAGCAGCCGGAAATGACCGGTTGGGACGCCGACCTGGGCCCGTGGCTGCCGGTGCTGCGCGACGACAAGCTGTACGGCCGCGGCGGCGCCGATGACGGCTACGCCATCTTCGGCTCGCTGGCCGCCGTGCTGGCGCTGCAGGAACAGAACCTGCCGCACGCCCGTTGCGTGGTGCTGATCGAGGCCTGTGAGGAATCGGGCAGCTACGACCTGCCGGCGTACGTGGACCACCTGGCCGACCGCATCGGCAAGCCGTCGCTGGTGGTGTGCCTGGATTCGGGCTGCGCCAACTACGACCAGCTGTGGTGCACCACCTCGCTGCGCGGCCTGACCGGCGGCAACTTCTCGGTGAAGGTGCTCAACGAAGGCGTGCACTCGGGTGATGCCTCCGGCGTGGTGCCGTCCAGCTTCCGCCTGCTGCGCCAGCTGCTGTCGCGCATCGAGGACGAGAACACCGGCCGCATCCTGATCGACGGCATGCACGTGCAGATCCCGGAAGAACGCCAGGTGCAGGCCAAGCGCGCTGCCGAGGTGGTCGATACCGAGATCTTCGAGAAGTTCCCGATGGTCGACGGCCTGAAGCCGATGAACGACGACCTGACCGAGCTGGTGCTCAACCGCACCTGGCGCCCGGCGCTGTCGGTGACCGGTGTGGATGGCATGCCGCCGCTGGCGTCGGCCGGCAATGTGCTGCGTCCGTACACCGCAGTGAAGCTGTCGCTGCGCCTGCCCCCGACCGCCGACGGCAAGGCCTGCGGCGAGCTGCTCAAGGAAGCACTGCTGCGCGACCCGCCGAATGGCGCGGAAGTGAAGCTGGACCTGGAAAAGGCCTCGTCGGGCTGGAACGCACCGGACATGGCGCCGTGGCTGACCCAGGCGATCGACGATGCCAGCCAGACCTTCTTCGGCAAGCCGGCGATGTACATGGGCGAAGGCGGCTCGATCCCGTTCATGGGCATGCTGGGCGAGAAATTCCCGGGCGCGCAGTTCATGATCACCGGCGTGCTCGGCCCGCACTCCAACGCACACGGCCCGAACGAGTTCCTGCACATCCCGATGGGCAAGCGGGTGACCGCCTGCGTGTCCAAGGTGATCAGCGAGCACTACGCAGCCAGCCTGCGTGGCGAGACCAGCGGTTCGCCGGTGGCGGCCGACAGCGGCACCCGCCACGGCGGGCATGGCTGCTGCTGAACCCGGTTGCCGGGCAGAGCCCGGCGCTACGTGGCTGCCGGGCAACGCGCGGCAGTAGGGTGCACGCGGAGGGACGCAGCCTTTTGATAGGCTGCGTCCATCTCCTGCAGGAATCATGCGATGGACGGTCTGTTCGGCAGCTCCAGCTGGCTCTACATCATCCTGGTCGGCTTCATCGTCGGCCTGTTCGGGCGTTTCTTCATGCCCGGCAACAACCGCATGGGCTGCCTGCTGACCATCGTGCTCGGCATCGTCGGTGCCCTGGTGGCCGGCTGGTTCGGCCAGTACATGGGCTGGTATTCGCGCGGTGAACCGGCCGGCTTCATCGGCGCCACCCTCGGCGCGATCGCCGTGCTGGCCGTGCTGCGGCTCTTCAGCAGCAAACGCTGATCATCCTCTCCGTCCTTCCCTTCCACGCGCGCCACCCGGCGCCGCTTCGACGTACCTGTCCATGAACGATCCTGCTTCCGACCCGCTGCGCGCCGACCAACGCCGGCAGTGGACCGTCGCCGCACTGGGCGACCCCGACCTGCACCTGGACCGCGCCTCGGTCGATGCCGGTTTCCGCAGCTACTGGCGCGCCACCAGCGCGCGCGGCAGCCACATCGTGATGGACTCGCCGCCCGGGCTGGAAGACGTGCGCCCGTGGCTGCGCATGCATGACCTGCTGGAACCCAACGGCGTACGCGTGCCGCGTGTGCTGGCCCGCGACGAGGAACAGGGCTTCCTGTTGCTGGAAGACCTGGGCGGCCCAACGCTGGCGCGGCACATCGACGACGACAACGCCGATGCGTGGATGGATGCGGCGTTCGCACAGCTCATCCGCCTGCAGTCGATCCCGGTGCCCGAGGGCATGGGGTCGTTCGGCGAGGCGCTGCTGCAGCGTGACGCCGGCCTGTTCGACGAGTGGTTCCTTCAGCGCCACCTGGGCCTGCAGCTGGACTGCGGCGAGCTCGAGGAGCTGCAGCTGGCGCATCGCCGCCTGATGGACAACGCGCTGCAGCAGCCGCAGGTGCTCACCCACCGCGACTTCATGCCACGCAATCTGATGCCGGTCGACGGCGGCCCGGCCGTGCTGGATTTCCAGGACCTGGTGCGTGGACCGATCGCCTACGACCCGGTGAGCCTGTTCAAGGACGCCTTCCTGAGCTGGCCACTGGAACGCGTGGATGCCTGGCTGGCGCGCTACCACGCGCAGGCGCAGGCGGCCGGGCTGCCGGTGCGGCCGTGGCCGCAGTTCCTGCGCGATGCCGACTGGATGGGCGTGCAGCGCCACCTGAAGATCCTGGGTCTGTTCGTGCGCCTGCGCGACCGCGACGGCAAGGGCCATTATTTCGACGATGCGCCGCGCTTCATCCGCTACCTGGATGAAGTATTGCCGCGCCATCCGGAGCTGGCGGGCTTGAACACGCTGCTACAGGAGCGGATCAAGCCGGCGATGGCCGCGCTGGCGCTGCCGGTATCGAGCCGCGCATGAAGGCGATCATATTCAGTGCCGGCAAGGGCGAACGCATGCGTCCGCTCACGCTCACCACGCCCAAGCCGCTGCTGGTGGCCGGTGGCAAGCCGCTCATCGTGTGGCATCTTGAGCGGCTGGCCGCGGCGGGCTTCCGCGACGTGGTGATCAACACCTCGTGGCTGGGTGATCAGTTCGCGCCCGCGCTGGGTGATGGCAGCCGCTGGGGCGTGCGCCTGCACTTCATCGATGAAGGTGCAGTGCCGCTGGAAACCGGCGGCGGCATCCTCAATGCGCTGCCGGTACTGGGCGATGCGCCGTTCCTGGTGGTCAATGGCGATGTGTGGACGGACGTGGACTTCGCCACGTTGCCCCCACAACCGCAGGGCGATGCGCACCTGGTGCTGGTAGACAACCCGGCGCAGCATCCACGCGGGGATTTCATCCTGCGCGGGGACGGCACGGTCAGCGATGCAGGCGATGCGCCGCGCCTGACCTATGCCGGTGTGGGCGTGTACCGGCCCGCGATTCTCGACGGATGGCGCGCCGTGATCGGCGACACCGACGGCGCCGCAGCGAACCCGCCGCAGTTCGGCCTCGCCCCGCTGATGCGCCACGCCATGGCGAACGGCCGGGTCACCGGGCAGCATCATCAAGGATGCTGGACCGACGTAGGCACGCCGCAGCGGCTGGCAGATCTGGATGCAACCCTGACGTAGAGCCACGCCCTGCGTGGCTGCACGGTGCCGACAGGAAGAGCAGCCACGCATGGCGTGGCTCTACAACCGGTGCGAACCCTCTTCCACCACCTGCCTCAAGAACGGCACGGTGATGCGCCGCTGCGCGGCGAGCGATTCGCGGTCCAGCCAATCCAGCAGACTCACCAGACTGCCCAGTTCGCGCCCGGTGCGGGTGAGCAGCCATTCAATGGCCGGCTCGTCGATCGACAACCCGCGCCGCGCCGCACGCTCGCGCAGCACCGCCGCGCGGCCTTCATCGTCCAGCGGCTGCAGCACCACGCGCACGCACTGCTGCAGGCGCGAACGCAGGTCAGGCAGCACCAGGCCCAGCTGGTCCGGCGCGTGTTGCGCGGTATACAACAAGGTGACGCCGGCACTGCGCGCGCGGTTGTGGAAATCGAACAGCGCCACTTCGTCGTCGCGCTGCCCGGCCACTGCATCCAGTCCATCCAGAGCGACCAGGTCGCGGCCTTCCAGCGATTCCAGCGCGGCGCGGGTGCGGCCCACCACCGCCTTCAGCGGCAGGTAGGTCGGCTGGCGGCCGGCCTGTTCGGCCAGCGAACACATCGCCAGCGCCTGGTGGGTCTTGCCGGTGCCGGCCGCCCCCTCCAGGTACACCCAGTGCTGATCCGCGCCCACGGCGATCGCGCGCAGCTGCGCCAGCGCACCGTCGGGTGCACCGATGAAGGTCTCCAGTCGCTCGTCCTGCGGGTAGCGCAGGGCGAGCGGCAGCTGCGGAACGACGCTCACTTCAGATCCGGACCCTTGGAGGTATCGACGATCAGGGTCGGCTTGTCGATGTACGAATCGAGCACGATCGCGGTCGGCTCACCGGCATACAGCTCGCTCTCGCGGTAGCGCAGGTGCGCATAGCGCAGCAGCACGTTGCTCACCGCCGCCACCGGCAGCGCCAGCAGCATGCCCAGGAAGCCGAACAGCTGGCCACCGGCCATCACCGCGAAGATCACCGCCACCGGGTGCAGGCCGATCTTGTCGCCGACGATGCGCGGGGTCAGCACGTAGCTTTCCAGCAGCTGGCCCACGGTGAACACTACGCCGACCAGGATCAGCAGCTTCAGGTCGAAGCCCTGCGCCTGCACCAGCGCGGCCAACACGGCCATGACGATGCCGGTGGTGGCGCCCAGGTACGGAATGAAGCTGATCAGCCCGGCAATCAAGCCGATCAACAGACCCAGCTTCAGGCCCACCAGCGACAGCCCGATCGCATAGATCAGGCCCAGCGCCACCATGACCAGGAACTGGCCACGGATGAACGCGCCCAGCACCTCGTTGGACTCACGCGCCAGCTTGGTGATGGTGCCCACGTGGTTGCGCGGGATGGTCGAGGCCACGCGTTCAACCAGCTTGTCCCAGTCGCGCAGGAAGTAGAACGCCAGGATCGGCAGCAGCAGGATGTTGACCACCCAGGTCACCATCGCAAAGCCCGAACGCGAGACGTAGCCGAAGAAGGTCTTGGCGAAGCCGCCCGCCTGTTCCCAGTGGCTGCGCACCCAGTCGATCAGGCGGTCCGGCTCCAGCCACGGCATGATTTCCATGCCGGTCTTCTGCTCGAACCACGGAATGGCGTTCTGCATCAGCCATTGCTGGGCCTGCGGAATGGCCGCGATCAGGGTCGAAATCTGGCGCTCGATCATCGGCACCAGGATCAGCAGCGCGGCGGTGATCACCAGCACCATCGCCACGAAGACCAGCACCACACCGGTGTTGCGCGAGCGGCCGGTGGCCTCGATCCGGTCCACCAGCGGGTCGCCCAGCCAGGCCAGCGCCAGCGCCAGCACGAACGGGGTCAGGATCGGGGCCAGCAGCCACACCACCCAACCGATCGCCAGGGCCAGCAGGATGTATTTGACGCGGCGCAGGAACTGCGCGATTTCGGCTTCCGGGGTGAGGATCATCGCAGGCGGTACTCGTTGCTGGCAGGCGGCGGCGGGGTGCTGCCGGTGGCGTCTTCGTCGATCGGCACCGGCAGCGGTGCCAGCGGCACGATCACGCCGTTGTCGCCCAGCATGCGGTTCAGCCCGGCCAGGCCGGCGGTCATTTCCAGCGAGAGCTCCAGGCGGTTGCCCGAGGCGCGCAGCGGGGTGATGTTGCGCACCACCGGGTTCTCACGCAGCCCTGCAGCCAGGCGCATGTAGTCCTCGGCGCTGTCCAGCCCGGTCACGGCGATGGTGTAGGTGCCGGCCGCCCCGGTGGCCGCACCGGCCTTGGCGTAACGGCGCACCAGCGCATCGGCGGCGCCGTCGGCGCCGCTGGACATCGCACGGCGCGCGTCGGTGTCCTTGACGGTCCACTTGTTCAGCTCCTTGCCGCCGTCCACGAACACCCAGTCAGCCACCCAGCCGCCGCTCTTGTCGCGGTACAGCTTGCCCACCAGCTGCATCGGCGGGGCATAGCGCGACGAGGCGCGGGCCACTGCCGCGGTGTCCTGGCGCCAGATCGCCCCGACCAGGGCCTGTTCGGCGGCGCTGCCGGTGGGCAGGCCCAGCTTGTAGCCGCGCTCGACGGCGCGGTTCAGCAACGGGCGGGCCGCATTGGCCTGCGCCACCGTGACCAGGCGCGGGCCACTGCCGTCATCGATGGCCAGCCAGATCACCGGCTTGGGCCGCGGCTGCGGCCACAGCGGCAGGCCCAGGGCCGAGATCAACCCGTCCACGTCGTCCTGGCGGAACCGGGCCACCAGCATGGTGCGGTAGCTGGGGGCGCCGCTGGCCGAGGTGCTCTGGTCCTGGCGGTAGTCATAGCTGGCCACGTAGTTCTTGGCATCGCGCAGGGCCTGCATCACCCCCGGGCGGGTCATCACGCTGCGGTCGCCGGACAGCTTGGCCAGCACGTTGCCCAGCGCGCGCGCCATGGCGCCGCCGCGATCGGAATCGCTCTGGCTGTTGACCGGCACTTCGGCCTCGTAGGCCCCGCTGGCCGTGGCCACGTCGCCTTCGGTACGCAGGCCGCTCTGGGCCATCGTGGCCACCGGCAGGCACAGCGCGAGGAACATCATTACAAAGAGGCTGCGGCGCATCAGGACTTCCATTGAGCGTATCCGGGGGGAATTGTTGCCCGAATAGGGCCTGCGCGCCAACGTGGCCTGTTAAAATCCCGCTTTCACCCCAGCGCAGCGCCGACGCCCGTGACCAATTCCCCGTCCAACCCCTCCCCCCTGACCTACCGCGACGCCGGCGTCGACATCGACGCGGGCAATGAACTGGTCGAGCGCATCAAGCCGCTGGTAAAGCGCAGCTTCCGGCCGGAGGTGATGGGCGGCCTGGGGGGGTTCGGCGCCCTCTTCGACCTGTCCAGCAAGTACCGCGAGCCGGTGCTGGTGTCGGGCACGGACGGCGTTGGCACCAAGCTGAAGCTGGCACAACAGCTGGGCCGGCACGACACGATCGGCATCGATCTGGTCGCCATGTGCGTGAACGACGTGCTGGTGCAGGGTGCCGAGCCGCTGTTCTTCCTGGACTACTTCGCCACCGGCAAGCTTGACATCGACACCGCGGCGGCGGTCGTGGGCGGCATCGCCAACGGCTGCACCGAGGCCGGCTGCGCGCTGATCGGCGGCGAGACCGCTGAAATGCCCGACATGTACGCCCCGGGCGAGTACGACCTGGCCGGCTTCACCGTGGCCGGCGTGGAGAAGAGCGAACTGAAGGACGGCGCCAGCGTGGCCAATGGCGACGTGCTGATCGGCATCGCCTCCTCCGGCCCGCACTCCAACGGCTACTCGCTGGTGCGCCGCATCTACGACCGCGCCGGCCGCCCGGCCGAGCTGGAGCTGGACGGCGGGGTCAAGCTGGTCGACGCGCTGATGGCGCCGACCCGCCTGTACGTCAAGCCGATCCTGGCGCTGCTCAAGACCCACGGCGCGGCGATCCACGGCATGGCCCACATCACCGGTGGCGGCCTGACCGAGAACATCATCCGCGTGGTGCCCGAGGGCCTCGGCCTGGACATCGACGCCTCCTCCTGGACGCTGCCGCCGGTGTTCCAGTGGCTGCAGCGCGAAGGCGCGGTGGCCGACAGCGAGATGTGGCGCACCTTCAACTGCGGCATCGGCTTCGTGCTGATCGTCGCCCCGGACCAGGTAGCCAGCGTGTCTGCCGCCGTCGAGGCCCAGGGCCTGGCGCAGTGGACCATCGGCAAGGTCACCCCGGCCGATGGCGCCGAACGCGTCCGGATCGGCTGATCGACCAGGAGAACGGCATGGACGCACCGCTCCCCGACGCACCCTCGACGCTGTCTGCCGAAGACGCCTCGCAGCTCCGGCTGCTGTCGATCTTCCATTACGTCGTGGCCGGCCTGACCGGGCTGTTCTCGCTGTTTCCGCTGATACATGTAGGCATTGGCATCGCCTCGCTGACCGGCGCGATGCCCATCAACAGCAACGGCGGACCGGCGTCGCCCGGTGAGACCCAGCTGTTCGGCTGGATCTTCATCGTGATCGGCTCGGTCCTGATCCTGTGCGGACTGTCGTTGGCCGGGTTCATGGCCTATGCCGGACGCTGCCTGGCGCGCCGCCGCCGCCACACGCTGTGCCTGGTGGTGGCCGCGCTGTCGTGCATGCTGATGCCGCTGGGAACGGTGCTGGGCGTATTCACCCTGATCGTGCTGCTGCGCCCGGCGGTGAAGGCCGCGTTCGACGCGCCTTCCTCTACCCTGCCCTGAGGCTTCCATGTCCACCACGCCCCCACCGCTGCCCACGCCGGGCCGCTGGACGCAGATCCAGGTCGCTTCGCACCTGCATTCGCTCAAGATCCTGTTCTATGTGCTGGGCGCAGTAGAACTGCTCATCGCCCCGCTGTTGCTGCTGGCCGCCGTGGCCGGCTATGTCAGTGAGAGCAAGAGCGCCAACCCGGATACCGCCCCGGTGCTGCTGCTGGTGCTGCTGGGCCTGGCCGCGCTGGTCTACGCCGCCCTGGGCACGCTGAGCATCATTGCCGCGCGGCGGCTCGCCGCCCGCCAACAGCACCGCCTGTGCATGGTTGCCGCCGGCCTGGCCTGCCTGGCCGGTGCCCTGGGCATCGCACTGGGCGCCTACGCGCTGTGGGCCCTGCTGCGCCCGGAAGTGCAGGCCAGCTTCCTGCCACCGGACAGCACGGTCATTGCATGACCGCCGGCCGCGTGGGGGTTGCGAAGAACGCCAGCTTTGCCACCGTGCTGGTGGTGTTTGCCGCCACCTGGATCCACCCGCTGTGGCCGGTGGAACAGGGGCTGCACAGCTCGCTGACGGTGGTCGGCCTGGCCGCGCTGTGGTGGGTCGACCGGCGCTGGCCGCTGGGCGGCGGCGCGTTCGCCGCCATCTGCGGCTTCATCGCCATCCACTGCATTGCCGCGCGCTGGCTGTATTCCAACGTCCCGTATGACGCCTGGCTGCAGGCCGCGGTGCACTGGTCGCCGAATGCCGCCTTTGGCTGGCAGCGCAATCATTTCGACCGGCTCATCCATTTCCTCTACGGCGCCTGCTTCACGCCTGCCCTGCTGCAGCTGGCGCGACACGCCTGGCCGCGCCTGGGGGTTGGCCAGGCGTTCGCGCTGGCGCTGCTGACCATCATGGCGTCGAGCCTGGTGTATGAATGGTTCGAGTGGGGCATTGCGCTGCTGCTGTCGCCCGAGGCGGCCGAGTCGTACAACGGACAGCAGGGCGATATGTGGGATGCCCACGCGGACATGCTGCTGGCCACCGTCGGCGCGCTTGTCACCTGGCCCCTGTTGAAACGTGGAGCATCGAAGTGAACGCTCGCAGCCGTATCGCGGTGCTGGCCTCCGGCCGTGGCAGCAACCTGCAGGCCATCGTCGATGCGATCGCCGCCGGCACGCTCGACGCCGAGGTGGTGGCGGTGCTGTCGGACAAGCCCGAGGCCTCGGCGCTGCTCAAGGTCGCGCCGGACCGGCGCTGGGCGCGGTCGCCCAGGGATTTCGCCGACCGCACCGCGTTCGACACCGCGCTGGGCGATGCCCTGGCCGGGTTCGCACCGGACTGGGTGGTCTGCGCCGGCTACATGCGCATCCTGGGCGAGGCCTTCGTGCAGCGCTTCAGCGGCCGGCTGGTGAACATCCACCCCTCGCTGCTGCCGCTGTACAAGGGCCTGCACACCCACGCCCGGGCGCTGGAGGCCGGCGACGCCGAGGCCGGCGCCAGCGTGCACTTCGTGGTCCCCGAACTGGACGCCGGCACGGTGCTGGCGCAGGCCCGGGTGCCGGTACTGCCCGGCGACACTGCCGAACAGCTGGCCCAGCGGGTGCTGGCGGTGGAACACCCGTTGCTGATCGCCAGCCTGCAGTGGCTGGTGGCCGGTCGCGTGGCTGAACGCGACGGACAGCTGCAGGCCGACGGCCACCCCCTGTTCAGTCCGCTGCGCCTAGATTGCGCCGGAGAGCTGCACCGATAGCCGGACGCACACGCGCCGCTGACCCGGACGCTGGCATCCTCCCTCCTCCCCCGTTGCTGCGCGCGCATGAAAACGACCCTGTCCAAGCCTGTGCTGCTGATTGCGTCCCTGCTGTGCACCGTTGCCCTGGCGCACGCGCAGGAACCGCCGCCGCCGGAACTGCCCGTGCTGCCGCCCCCGGCGGTGTGGGATGCGCCACCGCTGGAGCCGTTCACCGCCACCTACCAGGCCTTCTACAAGGGCAAGGAAGCCGGCGATGCGACCATGCGTGTCACCCACACCGGTGGTGACCAGTGGCGCGTGGACATGCAGGTGGTGGGGCGCCGCGGCTTCGCCAGCGTGCTGGGCCTGAACCTGGAACAGAGCACGGTGTTCGAGAAGCAGGGCACCACCTATGTGCCGCTGAGCCAGGCCACGGTGCGCAAGGGCCTGTTCCTGGGCAAGAAGGTCACCGGCACCTACGACTGGAAGGCCGGCACCGCACAGTGGCTGGGCGACCTGAAGAAAGAGCGCACGCAACCCATTCCGCTGCAGCCGGGCGACCTGAGCGCGCTGCTGATCAATCTGGCCATCATGCGCGACGCGCGGCCGGGTGCACAGTTGCAGTACCGTTATGTCGACGTCGGCCGGGTACGCCAGCACACCTACCAGGCCGCGCCGGACACCGAGAACGTCCAGGTCGGCGAGCTGTCCTACAACGCGCTGCGGGTCTACCGGACCAACGGCGGCAACGACGAAACCATCCTCTGGATCGCCAACGGGGTGCCTACCCCGGTGCGCCTCCTGCAACGTGAAGACGGCGAAGATCGGATCGACCTGCGCCTGATCGAATACCAAGGAGTTTGAGCATGACCATTCTGAACCGCCCGCTGTCCTGGATCGCCGCTGGCGCCCTGGCCGTCATCAGCCTGCCGGCGATGGCCGTGCAGCCGTTCAAGGCCGACTACCAGGCCAGCTACATGGGCATGCAGGCCAATGGAGTGATGACCGTGGCCAGCGCCGGCAACAACACCTGGCGCTACAGCCTGAACGTGCAGAATCAGTTGGCCAACCTGAGCCAGAACACGGTGTTCGACGAAGTGAACGGCCGCCTGCGCCCGCTAAGCAGCGAGGACCGCTCGATATTGCTGGTGAAGAAGCGCAACGTGCAGGCCACGTACGACTGGGACAAGAAGCAGGCGACCTGGAAGGGCGACATCAAGCCGGACCGCGCGGGCCCCGTTGCCCTGAAGGCCGGTGACATGGACGCACTGTTGATCAACCTTGCCATCGCCCGCGACGTGGTCGCCGGCAAGCCGCTGACCTATCGCATGGTCGACGAAGGCCGGGTCAAGTCGATGACGTACAAGGTGGTGGGGCAGGAAAAGGTCACCGTCGCCGGCAAGTCGTATGACGCCACCAAGGTGTCGCGGGTGGACGGCAACAAGGAACTCATCGCCTGGGTGGTGAAGGAGTTCCCGGTGCCGGCGCGGCTGCTGCAGCGCGACGGCGGCAAGGACGCACTGGACCTGACGATCAAGTCGTTCAATTGATCCGCGTATACCGACCAACGGTCGGTACGCAAAAAAACGCCCGCATCTGCGGGCGCTTTTTTATTTCGCGGGCGTTTCCGCCTGGAACACCGTCTTGCAGTCCACGCGGATCTGCTCGCCGGTCTTGCGCCAGTAGAACGCGCTGCAATGGCGGTTGCCTTCCTCGGTCTTGGTCACGCCCACGGCGTAGAACGACTCCAGCACCTCGGTGCGGCTGACCGTGCCGTCGCCATTCCAGTCCATGTCCTGCTGCTCCAGGCCCTGGGTGATGGCGATGCCGGCATACCAGGCGTAGCCCAGCCAGCCCAGCACCACCAGCACCAGGATCAGCAGCGCCTTGCGGCGGCGGGTGAACTGCCCGCGCAGGATCATGCCGCGACGCGCCGGATGGTGGCGCCCAGCGACGACAGCTTCTCTTCGATGTTCTCGTAACCGCGGTCGAGGTGATAGATGCGGTCGATGGTGGTATCGCCATCGGCCATCAGCCCGGCCAGGATCAGCGACGCCGATGCACGCAGGTCGGTCGCCATCACCGGGGCACCGCTGAGCTGTTCGGCGCCACGCACGATCGCCGTGTGGCCTTCCACCTGGATGTCCGCGCCGAGGCGCAGCAGTTCGTTGACGTGCATGAAGCGGTTTTCAAAGATCGTTTCATTGATCACGCCCACGCCATCGGCCACGCAGTTGAGCGCCATGAACTGCGCCTGCATGTCGGTGGGGAACGCCGGGTACGGCGCGGTGGTCAGGTTGACCGCACGCGGGCGCTTGCCCTGCATGTCCAGGGTGATGCTGTCCTCGGTGGTCTCGATCTTCGCGCCGGCCTCGACCAGCTTGGACAGCACCGCGTCCATGGTGTTCGGGCGCGCGCGGTTGACCGTGACCTTGCCACCGGTCATCGCCGCGGCCACCAGGAAGGTGCCGGTTTCGATGCGGTCGGGCAGCACTTCATGGCGGCCACCGGACAGGCGTTCGACGCCCTCGATCACCAGGCGGGCGGTGCCCAGGCCTTCGATCTTCGCGCCCAGTGCGATCAGGCAGTGCGCCAGGTCGGTGACTTCCGGCTCCATCGCCGCGTTGTCCAGCACGGTGGTGCCTTCGGCCAGCACGGCGGCCATCAGCACGTTCTCGGTGCCGGTCACGCTGACCATGTCGAAGGTGAAGTGCGCGCCCTTCAGGCGCTTGGCGTGGGCCTTGATGAAGCCGTTCTCCACCACGATCTCCGCACCGAGGGCCTGCAGGCCCTTGATGTGCTGGTCAACCGGGCGCGAGCCGATCGCGCAGCCGCCGGGCAGCGACACTTCCGCCGCGCCGAAGCGGGCCAGCAGCGGGCCCAGCACCAGGATCGAGGCGCGCATCGTGCGCACCAGCTCATACGGGGCCACGTGCTGGTTGACCGGGCGCGGATCGACCACGATCGCGCTGCCGCGCGACAGGGTGCCCTGGTCGATGGTGACCTTGGCGCCCAGCTCGCTGAGCAGCTTCACCGTGGTCACCACGTCGTGCAGGTGCGGCACATTGGTGATTTCCACCGGCGCATCGGCCAGCAGGGTCGCACACAGGATGGGGAGGACGGCGTTCTTGGCGCCGGAAATGTTCACTTCACCGTGCAGCGGCTTGCCGCCGGTCACTACGATCTTGGCCATGGAGTCCGGGATATAAGGAGAAAAAGGTGTCAGGTAGAAGCCGACCGTTGGTCGGCTTACCGATTGGCTTCGGCGGCGGTAACGGTCTTCAGGGCCAGCGCATGAATCGCCCCGCCCATCAGCTCGCCCAGCGTGGCATACACCATGCGGTGGCGCGCCAGCGGCAGCTTGCCGGCAAAGGCGTCACAGACCACGGTGGCCTCGAAATGCACGCCGTCATCGCCCTGCACGTCCGCGCGGGCGCCCGGCAGGCCGGTTTCGATCAGATTGCGGATGGTCTCGGCGTCCAACGGGCTTTCCTAATAAAATGAGCGCTCATTCTACTCTTCCGCGTGGCGCCCGCATGGCTGTATCGCCCCTGCCCCCCCAACCCGCCGACCCCGCAGCGCTGGTCGCCAGTGGCCGCCGCGTGTTCGAGATCGAGCGCGACGCGCTGGCGGCGGTCGCCGAACGCCTGGGCGCCGACTTCAGCCGGGCCTGCCAGCTGGTGCTGGAAAGCCAGGGCCGGGTGGTGGCCACCGGCATGGGCAAGTCCGGCCATGTGGCGCGCAAGATCGCCGCCACGCTGGCCTCTACCGGTACCCCGGCGTTCTTCGTGCACCCCGGCGAGGCCGGGCACGGCGACCTGGGCATGATCACCGAGGCCGACGTGGTGCTGGCGCTGTCCTACTCCGGTGAATCGGACGAGGTGCTGATGCTGCTGCCGGTGTTCAAGCGCCAGGGCAACCGGCTGATCGCCATGACCGGCCGCCCAGGCTCCACCCTGGCCCAGGCCGCCGACGTGCACCTGGACGTGAGCGTGCCGGCCGAGGCCTGCCCGCTGGCCCTGGCCCCCACCTCCAGCACCACCGCCTCGCTGGCGATGGGCGACGCGCTGGCCGTGGCCCTGCTGGACGCACGCGGCTTCACCGCCGACGACTTTGCCCGCTCGCACCCGGCCGGCAGCCTCGGCCGCCGCCTGCTGCTGCACATCACCGATGTGATGCACAGCGGCGACGAGCTGCCCCAGGTGGGCGAAGACGCCAGCCTCAGCGAGGCGCTGGTGGAAATGAGCCGCAAGCGCCTGGGCATGACCGCCGTGGTGGACGCCGGGCAGCGCCTGGTCGGCCTGTTCACCGACGGCGACCTGCGCCGCGCGCTGGACAGCGACCTGGACGTGCGCAGCGCGCGGATCGTCGATGTGATGACCCGCCAGCCGCGCACCATCGGTGCCGACCAGCTGGCCGTGGAGGCCGCGCGGGTGATGGAAACCCAGAAAATCAACGGCCTGATCGTGGTCGATGGCGAGGGCCGCGCGGTCGGCGCCCTCAACATTCATGACCTGTTGCGGGCCCGGGTGGTTTAAACCACAGTGACCCTCCTCCATTCAGCCGACTACCGCTCCTGATGCCCTACTCCCCGCTGCCCGGTTTCCCGTCCCACCTGCATGCCGTCGCCGGCCGCATCCGGCTGGCCTGCTTCGACGTGGACGGCACGCTCACCGATGGTCGGCTCTACTACGACCGGGACGGCAACGAGAGCAAGGCGTATTACGTGCAGGACGGACTCGGCCTGAAACTGCTGCAACAGCATGGCATCCACCCGGTGCTGATCACCGCGCGCAACAGCCTGTCGGCACAGAAGCGGGGCGCGGACCTGGGCATCGACACCCAGATCGCGGTCGGCGACAAGCTCGCCAGCGTGCGCGCCCTGTGTGAGCAGCACGGGATCGGCCTGGACCAGGTGGCGTTCATGGGCGACGACCTGCCCGACCTGGCGCCGCTGTGCGCGGTCGGGCTGGCGGTGGCGCCGGCCAACGCGCACCCGTGGATCGCCGAGCGCGTGCACTGGCAGACCCGCGCCGATGGTGGCCGCGGCGCCGCGCGTGAACTGTGCGACGTGCTGCTGGCCGCGCAGGGCCACGTGGACGCGGTGCTGGCGAGGTTTGGCGCATGAGCTGGCGCAGCGCACTGGGTGGGCTGCTGCTGGTGGCCGCATTGCTCAGCGGCTGGGCACTGCTGCGCGATCGCCACAAGGCGCCTGTCGCCGTGGGCGACGATGCCAGCAAGGACTACGTGCTGCACGATTTCCAGATCATCGCGCTGGACGAGCAGGGCCGCGAATCGACCACCCTGCGCGCCCCGCTGCTGGAACGCACCCGCAGCGACGAGACCATGACCATCCAGACCCCGCTGTTCCTGCTGCCCGACCGCGACGGCAACCACTGGGAGCTGCGCAGTGACACGGGCTGGGTGAGCGCCAGCGGCGACAAGCTGCGGCTGACCGGCAACGTCAACGGCGACAGCCCGCGCGTGCCGAGCATTCCGCCCACCACCTTCCGTACCGAGCAGCTGGATGTGTTCCCGAAGGAAAACCGGGCCACCTCCGACGTGTTGGTGACGATGACCCGACCGGGCATGGTGCAGTCGGGGGTCGGCTTCGCGCTGAATTCCAGCGACAAGACGTACCAGTTCCTGAGTCAGGTCAAGAGCCGCTACACCCCCCGTCAATGATCCGCCCCCCCTATTCCAACGACGGCACTGGCCGTTCCCCCGCTGGCAGGAAAGCCCCACGTCATGAAGATCCTCTACGCCGCCGCACTCGCCCTGAGCCTGATGGCTCCCGCCGTCGCCGTGCAGGCGAAGACCTCCGACCGCAATCAGGAAATGACCATCGACGCAGGCGCGCAGGCCGGTTCGCTGGTCGGTGACGGCGTCACCACGCTGTCCGGCGGCGTGGTCATCACCCAGGGCACGCTCGACCTGCGTTCGGCCCAGGCCGATATCCACATGAAGGGTGGCGAAGCCGTGCGTGCCGTATTCACCGGCAAGCAGGCCAAGATGAAGCAGCAGCTCGACGACGGCACCTGGATGGAAGCCCAGGCCGACAAGATCGACTACGACATCAAGAAGGAAATCATCGTGCTCACCGGCAATTACACGGTGAAGAGCGCCCAGGGCACCAACTCGGGCGGCACCATGACCTACAACACCGCCACCGGCCAGATGAACAGCGGCGGCGATGGCCAGCGCGTGCGCACCGTCATTCCGCCCAAGAACAAGGGTGCCGCCCCGGCGGCCGCCGCGCCGGCCACCAAGACCACCGTCCCCACCGCCGGGAGCAAGAAGTAATGCTCGTCGCCAAAGGTCTGCGCAAGCGCTACAAGCAGCGCGAAGTGGTCAAGGAATTCGGCCTGACCCTGGACGCCGGTGAAGTGGTGGGCCTGCTGGGCCCCAACGGCGCCGGCAAGACCACCTGCTTCTATATGATCGTGGGCCTGGTCGATGCCGACGCCGGCAGCATCGTGCTGGACGGCAAGGACATCACCGCCGACCCGATGTACACCCGCGCCAAGCAGGGCGTGGGCTACCTGCCGCAGGAACCGTCGGTATTCCGCAAGCTGACCGTGGCCGACAACATCAGCCTGGTGCTGGAGCTGCGCGACGACCTGGACAAGGCCGGCCGCGAGAAGGAGCTGAATTCGCTGCTGGACGAATTGCAGCTCAATCATGTGGCGGGCCAGATGGGCGCCAGCCTGTCCGGCGGCGAGCGCCGCCGCTGCGAAATCGCCCGTGCGCTGGCCGCCAAGCCGCGCCTGATCCTGCTCGATGAACCCTTCGCCGGCGTCGACCCGATCTCGGTCGGCGAGATCCAGCGCATCGTCACCCACCTCAAGCAGCGTGGCATCGGCGTGCTGATCACCGACCACAATGTGCGCGAAACCTTGGGAATCTGCGACCGCGCGTATATCCTCAACGAAGGCAGCGTGCTGGCGCAGGGGGCACCAGACGCAATCCTGGAAAACGCAGACGTCCGCCGCGTGTACCTTGGAGAGACCTTCAAGCTCTGACCGCCGGCCGCTGCAGCGCCTTCCCTCCGTTCGGCACAGGCATGAAAGCACGGCTGCAGACATCGCTGGGACAACAACTGGTCATGACGCCGCAGCTGCGTCAGGCCATCAAGCTGTTGCAGATGTCCAGCGCCGAGCTGGAGCTGGAAATCGCCGAAGCCGTGGAAACCAATCCACTGCTGGACTGGGCCGAGAACGCCGAACCCACCCTGGATGCCGCGCCGGGCGCCGATGAGCGTCCGCCAGAAGTGGCCGAACGCGACAACGGCGGCGACAGCGATGCCCCGCCAACCGGTGCCGATGACTGGGCACCCGGCGAAGGCGACTGGAGCAGCGGCAGCAGCGGCGGCTCGTTCGATGATGACGACAACGGCACGGCCGCCGAGCGCGTGGCCGAGACCGAGAGCCTGGCCGACCACCTGCTGTGGCAGTTGCACCTCTCGCACCTGTCCACCCGCGACCGCAACATCGGCGCGGCCCTGATCGACGCGTTCGAAGACGATGGCTACCTGCGGGAACCGCTGTCGGCCATCGCCGAGACCCTGCTTCCGGCCATTCATGCCGATGAAGCCGACATCCTCACCGTGCTCCACCAGATCCAGCGCTTCGACCCAATCGGCGTGGGCGCGCGCAGCCTGGGCGAATGCCTGCAGCTGCAGCTGGACGTACTGGACCCGGAGACCCCGGGCCTGGCATTGGCCCGTCGCATCGCCGACGGCCCGCTGGAGCGCCTGCCACGCAGCGGCGTGAACGGCCTGGCCCATGAGCTGCGCGAGCCGGTGGCCGACGTGGAAACAGCCGTGCAGCTGCTGCGCACGCTGGACCCGCGCCCGGGCTCCCAGATCGGCGAACTGGCCCACGACAGCTATGTGGTGCCCGATTGCGTGGTCTGGCGCCAGAACGGCACCTGGCGCGCCGCCCTCGCCGGGCATGCCGGCCCCCGGGTCGTGATTCACCGCGGCTACGAGCAGATGATCCGCCGCTGTGGCGAAAGCGACGCCGGCTACCTGCGTGCGCACCTGCAGGAGGCCCGCTGGCTGCTCAAGGGCCTGGAGGCACGCGGCGAGACCCTGCTGCGGGTCATGCGCTGCCTGCTGCAGCAGCAGGCCGCCTTCCTGGAGTTCGGCGAGCAGGCCCTGCGCCCGCTCACCCTGCGCGAGGTGGCGGGCGAGCTGGGCCTGCACGAATCGACCATTTCCCGGGCCATTGCCCGCAAGTACGTGCGCACCCCGCGTGGCACGCTGGCGCTGCGCGCCTTCTTCGCCTCGGGGATCGATACCGACAGCGGCGGCGAGGCCTCCAGCACCGCCATCCAGGCCATGATCCGGCGCCTGATCGACGACGAGAACCCGCGCAAGCCGCTTTCTGACGCCAAGCTGGCTGACCTGCTCAAGACCTCGGGAATACCGGTGGCGCGACGCACCGTGGCGAAGTATCGTGAGGCCATGAACATTTCCGCCTCGCACGAACGAGTACGCATCGCCTGACGCTCCACCGCGCCGGGCGGGAAGGTTCATTGGCACATCCGAAGAGGAGAAGCACCGATGGAAATTCAGACGTATGGCAACAACGTGGAAATCACCCCGGCCCTGCAGAACTATGTGCAGGAGAAGGTCGGCAAGGTCGGCAAGCATTTCGACCAGCACTGCCAGATCCGGGTGACGCTCAAGCTGGACAAGACCCAGCATCACGTGGACGCCGACGTGACCCTCGCCGGAAAAGCGCTCCATGCCAAGGCCGACGGCCAGACCATGTATGCCGCCATCGACATCCTGGCTGACAAGCTCGACCAGCTGGTGATCAAGCACAAGGAGAAAAAGCACCTGCACGCCCCGGTTCCGGCTCCCTTGGGTGACAATGGCGCCTGACGCCCCCGCTCCCCCCTTTCCATGCCTTTGACTGATCTACTGGCGGCCGTGCGCACCCAGGTGCTGCCGGCCGCCGATCGCGACAGTGTGCTCAAGGCGGCCGCCCGGCTGCTGGCCTGCCGCGAAGCCAATGCCGAACTGCTCTACCAGAACCTGTGCGAGCGCGAGACCCTGGGCAGTACCGCCATCGGCCACGGCATCGCCATCCCCCACGGCCGCGCCCCGCTGCTCGAACGCCCCCGCGGCGCCCTGCTGCGGCTGGAGACGCCGGTGGACTTCGGCGGCGACGAACCGGTGGACCTGGTGTTCGCCATCGCCGTGCCCAGCCACTACACCCATCAACACCTGATGCTGCTGTCCGAGCTGGCCGAGCTGTTTTCCGAGCCGGCCATCCGCCAGGCGCTGCGCGAAGCGCGCGACGGCGCGGCACTGCGCCAGGTGATCGAATTCCCCCCGCCGGCGAGCGCCGCATGAATACCAGCATCACCGCGCGTGAACTGTTCGAACAGCAACGCGACCGGCTCGGCCTGCGCTGGGTCGCCGGCCAGAAGGGCGAGCGCCGCGAGCTGGAAGCCGGCAACACCGTGTCGCGGCGCCCGTCGCTGGCCGGGTACCTGAATGCGATCTACCCGAACAAGGTGCAGATCCTGGGCACCGAGGAGCTGTCCTGGCTGGACTCGCTGGATTCGCGCCAGCGCTGGGAAACCATCGAACGGATCATGCTGTCGCACCCGCTGGCGCTGGTGATCACCCGCAACCAGCCCTGCCCGGAAGACCTGCGCGCCGCGGCGGACGAATCGCAGACGCCGCTGTGGATCTCGCCCAAGCGCGGCCACGAACTGCTCAACCACCTGTCCTACCACCTGGCCCGCACGCTCGCGCCGCGGGTGATCCTGCATGGTGTGTTCATGGAGATCTACTCCATCGGCGTGCTGATCACCGGCGAGGCCGGGTCGGGCAAGAGTGAGCTGGCACTGGAACTGCTCAGCCGTGGCCATCGCCTGGTGGCCGACGACGCCCCCGAATTCACCCAGATCGCCCCGGACGTGCTCGACGGCACCTGCCCGGAACTGCTGCAGGACCTGCTGGAAGTGCGCGGGCTGGGCGTGCTCAACGTGCGCGAGATGTTTGGTGACACGGCGGTAAAGAAGAACAAGTACCTTCGGCTCATCGTGCACCTGACCAAGCCCATGACCGAACCCACCCCACACGGCTACGAACGCCTCACCGGCGACTCCGGCACCCGCCACGTGCTGGACCTCGACGTGCCGCTGATCACCCTGCCGGTCATGCCCGGCCGCAACCTGTCGGTGCTGACCGAGGCGGCCACCCGGCTGCACATCCTGCGCACCAAGGGCATCGACCCGGCGGCGATGTTCATTGCCCGCCACAGCAACCTGCTGGAACGCCGTACCCCATGAACACCCCTGCCCCCGCACCGACCGCCGCCACCCTGATCATCGTCAGCGGCCTGTCCGGCTCCGGCAAGACAGTCGCCCTGAAGACCTTCGAGGACCTGGACTACTACTGTTCGGACAACCTGCCGATCAACCTGCTGCCGGACTTCGTGCGCAGCCTGCTGGCCGGCCACGATGCCGACGCCCCGCGCCGCCTGGCCGTGGGCATCGACGTACGCGGCCAGAGCGACCTCAGCCAGCTCTCACACTGGCGCGAGGATGCCAAGGCAGCCGGACTGGACGCGCAGCTGCTGTTCTTCGATGCCACCGACGAAGCCCTGCTCAAGCGCTACGCCGACACCCGCCGCCGCCACCCGCTGAGCCAGCTGGGGCTGTCGCTGCCCGAGGCGATCGCCCGCGAGCGCGAGCTGACCGCCCCGCTGCGCCGTGCCGCCGATGCGGTGATCGACACCACCACGCTCAACGTGCACCAGCTGCGCCGCAAGGTGGTGACCGAGTTCGCGCTCAGCCACGGCAACAAGCTGTCGCTGCTGTTCGAATCGTTCGCGTACAAGCGCGGCGTGCCGGCCGAGGCCGACTTCGTGTTCGACGCGCGCGTGCTGCCCAACCCGCACTGGGACCCGGAACTGCGGCCGATGTCGGGTCGCGAGGCCGGCGTGCGCGAGTATCTGGATGCCCAGCCGGACGTGCAGCGCTATGTTGCCCAGCTGGTCGACTTCCTGGACACCTGGCTGCCACGGCTCGGCAACGACACCCGCAGCTACGTCACCGTGGCCTTCGGCTGCACCGGCGGCAAGCACCGCTCGGTATACCTGGCCGAGCGTCTGGCCCGGCACGCGCGCGACCAGGGCTGGCCGGAAGTGGCCACGTTCCACCGCGAACTGGATTAGGCCAGCGGATGCGGTCAACGGACCAACGGTGCGTTGCTACCGTGGTGTATCCCCAATTCATGTTGGGATGTTAACGTTCGGCAATGACCTGTGGCATTCTCCTAGTAACTCATCCCGGCGTCGGCACGTCCCTGCTGGACGTGGCGACCCGGCTGCTGCGGCACCTGCCGCTGAAGACCGAAGCTTTCGAAGTACCGTTCGACGCAGACATGGATGCCCTGCTTCCGCTCGCCTCCGCCGCCCTGCGGCGGGTCGACAGCGGTGAGGGCGTGCTGATCCTGACCGATCTGTATGGCGCCAGCCCGAGCAATCTGGCAGCGCAGCTGGCCCGCCTGGGCACCCCGGCACGCCGGGTCTCGGCGCTGAGCCTGCCGATGTTGTTGCGAGTGATGAATTATCCGGAACAGGGACTGGATCAACTGCCCGCCACTGCGGCGGCGGGCACTCGCAATGGAGCGATTGTCGACGATGCTTGAACGTGAACTCACCGTATCCAACCGCCTGGGCCTGCATGCCCGCGCCACTGCAAAGCTGGTGCAGCTGCTGTCCGCCTACAAGAGCGACGTGACCTTGATCGCGCGTGGCCGCGAGGTCAACGCCAAGAGCATCATGGGCGTGATGCTGCTGGCCGCCGGCCAGGGCACTGCGGTTACGGTGCGCCTGAATGGCGAAGACGAAGCCGCCGCCATGGACGCCGTGGTGGCCCTGTTCGAGCGACGCTTCGACGAGGACAGCTGAGCATGCCGGGGGCGCCTCGATCGGGCAGCAGCGCACCGGCACGAACCGCGTCGGGTGCCCTGCTGCTGTCCGGCCACGGCGCCTCGCGTGGCAACGCCCTCGGCCGCGCCCGGGTGCGCCTGCCGCATGCCCTGGACGTGGCCGAACAACGGATTCCCCCGGCCAAGATCGAGGCCGAGCTGCAACGGCTGCACGAGGCCGTGGACGCGGCCCGCGCGGAAATGCACGACCTGCGCCTGCGCCTGCACGGCGCGCTGAACCAGGAAGTGGGCGAATTCCTCGACCTGCATGCGCTGCTGCTGGACGACCCGGAACTGCTGTTCGGCCTGGATGAGCTGATCCGCAGCGGCCCCTACAGCGCCGGCTACGCGCTGCGCCTGCAGCGCGACCGCCTGGCCAAGGTCTTCGATGGCATGGACGATGCCTACCTGAAGAGCCGCATGGACGACCTGGACCATGTGATCGGGCGCATCCACGCCTTCCTGCAGAAGCGCCCGCCGGACGTGAAGGGGCTGGCCGGGGAAATCCTGGTCTGCGACAACATCGCGCCGTCCGAACTGGCCCAGCTGCAGGCCCATGGCGTGGTCGGCATCGTCACCGCTGCCGGCAGCGCGCTGTCGCACAGCGCGATCCTGGCGCGCAGCCTGCACCTGCCGCTGATCGTCAACGTTCCCAACCTGCTGCAGAAGATCGCCGACGGCGACGTACTGGGCATCGACGGCAGCACCGGCCAGATCACCGTCAACCCGCTGCCGCCGGACCTGCGCGATTACCGCGCGCGGCTGCGCGACCAGGCCCGTGAGCAGCGCGAGCTGGGCCGGCTGCGCAGCAAGCCCAGCCGCACCCGCGACAACGTCGACATCGCGCTGCTGGCCAACGCCGAATCGCGCGAGGACGTCACCGAGGCGCATGCACTGGGCGCGCACGGGCTGGGCCTGTACCGCACCGAGTTCCTGTTCCTGCAGCGCGACGAACTGCCCGACGAGCAGGAACAGTTCGAAACCTACCGCGACGCTGCGCTCGGCATGAGCGGACGGCCGGTGACCATCCGCACCCTCGACCTGGGCGCGGACAAGGCCGACCGCACCGGGCTCACCCTGAGCAACGAAGAAAATCCGGCGCTGGGCCTGCGTGGCGTGCGCCTGTCGCTGGCGCGCCCGAAGGTGGCCGACACCCAGCTGCGCGCGATCCTGCGCGCCTCGGCGTACGGCAAGCTGCGCATCCTGCTGCCGATGGTGAGCACCCGCGAAGAGCTCCTGGCCGTGCGCCGGCGCTTGAACAAACAGGCCGAATTGCTGCGCGCCGAGGGCCACGAGGTCGCCGAGAACATCCCGTTCGGGGCGATGATCGAAGTGCCGGCCGCGGCGATCGCGCTGGAGAGCTTCATCGACCTGGTCGACTTCCTGTCGATCGGCACCAACGACCTGGTCCAGTACCTGCTCGCCGCCGACCGCAACAACGAGGCGGTGGGCGAGCTGTATTCGCCGCTGCACCCGGCGGTGCTGCGCCTGCTGGCACACATCCTGCGCACCGGCCGCGAGTACAACGTACCAGTGGCGGTGTGCGGTGAAATCGCCGGCGACCCGCGCATGACCCGCCTGCTGTTGGCGCTCGGCCTGACCGAGTTCAGCCTCCACCCGGGCACGCTGCTGGAAGTGCGCCGCGCGGTGCGCGACAGCGACCTGTCCGCACTGCAGTCGGCCGCGCCGAAGCTGCTGGCCGCACGCGACCGGCGCGGCATCGAGCGCTGGATCGATAATCATAGCTAGGGTCCAGCAGCCCAGTGCAATCTCAGGCGAAGCCGCCTATCACCAATCGCTGGGTGTCCGCTCGCCTTGGGGTCTCTGGGAAGTTGAGACAGGGCGCGATAACACGACTATCAACGATGAAGCGCGCAAAAGCGTGAACACCACCTGCGAGATCGGCAAATGCACCCCCTGATTGCGTCGGTAGCGACGTCGCTACTTGTTCTCGCCGGGGCCCCGGCGTTTGGCGCCACCTGTCCAGATGAACCCTCTGATATGCCCGTCGCCGCGCTCATCAAGAATGCGCCCTTGGGGAAGCAGGTGGTAGTCGCGGGCTGCTACGCGGGCACACGACACGGCCTGTCGCTCCATGAATGCAAGGCGGGCTTTGGCTCGGGTATCTGGATGGACTTCACGGACGGACTTCAGAAGGATCCCGCGGTGGAGGCCTTCCTCACCGCTGCGTTCGGCATGCAGGCATACCGTAATCGCCCCCCCTTGCGGGTCCGGGTGAGTGGTCGGCTCGTGAAAACCGATGCATATGTTCCCGGGGGCACAGCTTTTCTTGCCAGCGCGCTGCACTGCTTCGAGGCTCTCCCGGTCATACCCTTGAAATCGCCCCCGAAGCGATAGGTCATACGACCTACCTGCTTGTCATCCATCCAAGCGATAATGACGCGGTGACCACCCCCTCTGCCGCATCCTGTCCGGGATAGCGGCCTTTTTTCTTTTTGCCGCGGGAGCTGTGCATGGCCGAAGCCGTACGCCACGACAAGACGGCGCGCCAGTTGCGACTGTTGTCCGATGCACTGGACAGCGGACGGCTGGGTCCCGTGCGCCGGCTGGTCAACACGCTGGCGCCGGCCGAGATCGGCAACCTGCTCGAATCGCTGCCGCCGGGCAAGCGCGAAGTGGTGTGGGGGCTGGTCGACCCGGAAGACGACGGTGAGGTGCTGGTCCACGTCGGCGAGGAAGTGCGCGAAAGCCTGCTGGCCGACATGGACCCGGACGAAATCATCGCCGCGGTCGAAGACCTGGACATCGATGACCTTGCCGACCTGGTCGAAGACCTGCCGGACACGGTCATCGACGAAGTGCTCAAGTCGATGGACCGCGAGAACCGCGAACGGCTCGAGCAGGTGTTGTCCTACCCGGAAGACACCGCCGGCCGCCTGATGAACCCGGACGTGGTGACCGTGCGCGCCGACGTCAACGTCGACGTGGTGCTGCGCTACCTGCGCCTGCGCGGCGAACTGCCCGACCACACCGACCACCTGTTCGTGGTCAGCCGCCGCCACCAGTACCTGGGCCGGCTGTCGCTGGCGTCGCTGGTGACGCACGAAGACAACACCCCGATCAACCGGCTGATCGATGATGAGCAACCGGCCATCGACGTGGGCGAGAACGCCGACGAAGTGGCCCGGCAGTTCTCCGACCATGACTGGGTCTCCGCGCCCGTGGTGGACGACAACAACATCCTGCTCGGCCGCATCACCATCGATGACGTGGTCGACATCATCCGTTCGCAGGCCGAGCACCAGGCGCTGGGCGCCGCCGGTCTGGACGAGGAAGAAGATCTGTTTTCGCCGATCAAGCGCGCCGTGCGCGGTCGCGTGGTGTGGCTGGGCATCAACCTGTGCACCGCGTTCCTGGCCGCCACCGTGATCGGCCAGTTCGAACTGACCCTGCAGAAGGTGGTCGCCCTGGCGGTGCTGATGCCCATCGTGGCAGGCGTAGGCGGCAACGCCGCCGTGCAGGTGCTGACCCTGATGGTGCGCGGTATCGCGCTGGGCCAGGTGGGCCAGAGCAACGCGCGCATCCTGCTGTGGAAGGAATCGCGGGTGGCGTTGATCAACGGAACGATGATCGGCACGGTGGTGGGCATCATCGCCTTCATCTGGTTCCGAAGTTACCTGCTTTCGCTGGTCATCGCCCTGGCCCTGATCATCAACTTCTGCGCGGCCGCGTTGGCCGGCGTGCTGCTGCCGCTGATGCTCAAGCGCATGAACATCGACCCCGCCGTGGCCGGCACGGTGGTGGTCACGGCGGTCACCGATGTCATCGGCTTCTTCAGCTTCCTCGGCCTTGCCACCCTGATCCTGCTGCACTGACCCGGTAACCACGACATGGCGCTGACCCTCGACAACTACTTCATCGCCGGCTGGCGCGAGCAGGTGCATACCTGCCCCGCCTGCGAATGGCAGGGCACCTCGTGCCAGATGAGCATGGAACTGCACGAAGACGAGGCCGAGTTCGACTGCCCGCAGTGCGAGAACCCGATCCTGCTGGTGCTCCACCCCAGCCTGGCGCAGATGCAGGCCGCAGCCGCCGAGGGCCACCCCGAGGCGATCGAACACCTGGCCATCCTGGCCTCGGCCCCCCGCTCGGACTGATGCACTGCAAGATGCCCCGCGTCGCGCAGCGGCCTAGACTGAAAACGATTCCAGTCGGGGACGGACAATGGCACGACAGCGCGCGGCATGGTGGGTGTGGGTGGTTGGCATGCTCGCCTTGAGCGGATGTGCCTCGACGCCTGCCCCCGATACGGGGCACTTCGTGGCGCGCAGCGTGACCGTGGAGGGACGCGAGTCGCGGTACCAGGTGTTCGTGCCGCGCGACGCCCAGGCGCAGCGTGGGACGCTGCCGGTGGTGCTGTTCCTGCACGGCTCGGGCGAGCGTGGCAGCGACGGCAAACGCCAGACCCATGCCGGGTTGGGGCCGCACCTGCGAGAGCATGCACGCGACTTCCCGGCGCTGGTGGTATTGCCGCAGGCGCCGAAGGACGAGGAGTGGTCGGGGATCAACAACCGCATTGCATTGGCCGCGCTGGACGCGACGATGGCCGAATTTGGCGCCGATCCCGCGCGGCAGTACCTGACCGGCATGTCGATGGGGGGCTATGGCAGCTGGAACATCGCGCTGGACAACCCCACCCGCTTCGCCGCCATCGTGCCGGTGTGCGGCGCGGTGCTGGCACCTCACGCGGTGCGTGCATCGTTGTTCGTGGAATCGGTGGCGGCGGAAGCCGATCCGTATGCCGCCATCGCGGCGCGCTTGAACACCACGCCGATCTGGATGTTCCATGGCGCGCAGGATGATGTGGTGCTGCCGGAGGACGACCGCCGGCTCAAGGCGGCGTTTGACCATGCCGGCGCGGCGGACGTGCGTTACACCGAATACCCGCAAGGCAACCACAACGCGTGGGACGCCACGTACGCGGACCCGGCGATGTGGGCGTGGTTGTTCGCGCAGAGGCGGTGATGGGGCGGGACGACCAACGGTCGTCCCCTACCGGTAGGTATCGACCGTTGGTCGATACCCCGGCGGATCAGCCCAACAGAGTTTCCAGCACCGCCATGCGCACGGCCACGCCGTTGGCGACCTGGCGTAGCACCCACGACTGCGGGCCGTCCGCCACCTCGTCGGTGACTTCCACGCCGCGGTTGATCGGGCCCGGGTGCAGCACCGCCGCATCCTGACCGGCACGCTTGAGGCGCTCGGCATTGAGCCCGTACTGGGCGTGATACTGCTCGATCGAGGGCACCAGCCCCTCTTCCATGCGCTCGCGCTGCAGGCGCAGCATCATCAGCGCATCGACGCCTTCCAGCATCGCGTCGAAATCATGGCCCACGACGCAGCCCTTCAGCGTCTCGTCGTCCGGCAGCAGCGACTGCGGGCCACACACGCGGATCTCGCCCACGCCCAGCGTGCGCAGCGCATGCAGGTCGGTGCGGGCCACGCGCGAGTGCTTCACGTCGCCGACGATCACCACCTTCATCTTCGAAAAATCACTGCCCTTGGCCTGGCGCAGGGTGAGCATGTCGAGCAGGCCCTGGGTCGGGTGCGCGCTGCGGCCATCGCCGGCATTGATCAGCGCCGTGCCCTCGCCCGCCACGGCAGCCAGCTCGGCTACCGCCCCATCGTCGGGGTGACGCACCACAAAGCCGCGCACGCCCATCGCCTCGAGATTCTTCAGCGTGTCGCACGCCGTTTCGCCCTTGCGCGCGGAGGAGGTGGACGCATCGAAGTTCAGCACGTCCGCGCCCAGCCGCTGTGCGGCCAGCTGGAACGAGCTGCGGGTGCGGGTGGACGGCTCGAAGAACAGCGTGCACACCGCCGAACCGCCCAGCACATGGCGCTTGTTGCCGACCCGGCCGACCGCGGCATCGCGGATCTGGCCGGCACGGTCGAGCAGCGCCAGCAGGGTTTCGCGGGGCAGACCTTCCAGGGTCAGCAGGTGGCGCAGGCGTCCGTCGGAATCGAGTTGCGAGGCAGTCATGGGCAAGGTCTGTGCGTCAGGAAACGGGAGTGGCGTCGTCGGGCGAGGACAACCAGCGCTCGATGATCACCGCCGCGGCCACCGCATCCAGGGTCGCGGCGTCGCGGCGTCGCTTGCGGCCTTCGGCGCGTTCGACCGCGAACCGGCGTGCCGCCTCGACCGAGCTGGAGCGCTCGTCGATCAGCACCACCGGCAGTTTGAAACGTTCCCGCAGCTGGCGGGCAAAGCCCTGCGCACGCTTGCGGTTCGGCTGGTCCTGGCCGTCCAGGGTGAGCGGGTCGCCCACCACCAGGCCGTCCGGACGCCATTCCTTGATGAGGCGCTCGACCGCCGCCCAGTCCGGACCCGCGCTGTGCACGTCGACGACGGCGATGGCGCGCGCATGGGTCCCGAACGAGCTGCCGATCGCCACGCCGATCCGGCGCGAGCCGACATCGAAGCCCAGCACCGTGCCGTCGCGACGTATGCCGCCGGGATGGGCATTGACGGGCAGGGGCGCGGCCGGCTCAGACATTGCCGCTGTAATCGGTCAGGCGGAACAGATCCACGCCGATGCGCGAGGCCGCCCCCTGCCAGCGCTGTTCCAGCGGCGTGGCGAACAGCAGGTCGGCATCGGCCGGCACGGTCAGCCAGCTGTTCTCGGCGATCTCGTTTTCCAGTTGCCCCTCGCTCCATCCGGCGCAGCCCAGCGTGACCAGCGCATTGCGCGGGCCCTCGCCACGCGCCATGGCCTCCAGGATGTCGCGCGAGGTGGTCAGGAACACCCCCTCACCGACCTGCATGCTGGACTCCCAGCTGCGTTCATCGTCATGGATCACAAAGCCGCGCTCCGGGTGCACCGGGCCGCCGTTGAGCACGACCTGGTCCCGCAGTTCAGGGTCGTCGGCCTGGATCTCCATCTGGGCCAATACATCGCCCAGGGTGTATTCCGACGGCTGGTTGACCAGTACACCCATGGCACCGCTGGCGTCGTGCTGACAGACCAGCGCCACGCTGCGTGCGAACGTGGGATCGGTCAGCGACGGCAGCGCGACCAGCAGGTGATGGGCAAGGGAAGTGGACAGCTCGGACATGGGCACATTCTAACCGCTGGGCATCGGCACGGGCGTGAGCCCTCGGCTACGATGCCCGCACCCAAGCAAGGATGCGCATGATGAATCACCACCCGCCCCTCCCCCTGGCCTCGCGCAGCACCATCGTGCTGATCGCGCTGCTGCAGGGCCTGATGCTGTACACCGCGCAGGAAGCCGCCGACAGCTGGCCGTTCAACCACATCTGCGGGCGCTACTGCTGGTACAGCTGGGTGCTGACCATTCCCACTGCCGTGGCGCTGACGCTGGTGGAGCTGCGCGATCGCCGGCTGTGGCTGCACGCGGTAGTGGGCTCGGCCGTGGTCCTGGCATTGGCGACCTGGATCGGCTGGAACCTGGGCGGCGGTGCCACCGGGCTGAACGATGCGGTGCTGCTGTGGCCCTTCTCGATCAGCATGGCCGTCGCAGTGTTCGTCACCCTGCCGTGGTGGCAGTTCCGGCTGCAGCACGGCCATTGGCGCGCCAGCTACGACGCGTTGTTCGAACGCGCCTGGCAGAACGGGCTGACCCTGGCGCTGGCCGTGGCCTTCACCGGCCTGACCTGGCTGCTGCTGTGGCTGTGGTCGGCGCTGTTCCAACTGGTGGACGTGCGCTTCTTCCGTGATCTGTTCCGCGAAGATGCCTTCATCGCGCTGGCCACCGGCTCGCTGTTCGGCTTCGGCGTGCTGATCGGCCGCACCCAGCACCGGGCCATCCAGGTGACACGGCAGGTGCTGTTCGCCATCTGCCGTGGCCTGCTGCCGCTGCTGTCCTTCATTGCCGTGCTGTTCGTGCTCAGCCTGCCCTTCACCGGGCTGGACGCGCTGTGGCGCACGCGTTCAGCCACGGCCCTGTTGTTGACCGTCTCGCTGCTGCTGGTAGCCTTCGTCAACGCGGTGTACCAGCACGACAGCGAGCGGGCGCCCTATCCGCTCTGGCTGCGCCGCCTGGTGGATGCCAGCCTGCTGGCCTTGCCGTTGTACGCCGGGCTTGCGCTGTACGCACTCGGCCTGCGCATCGTGCAGTACGGCTGGACCCTGGAACGCTTCTGGGGCGTGCTGGTGGTGCTGCTGGTCTGCGGCTACGCGCTGGGGTATGCACAGGCGGTATTGCGTCGGCGCGGTCGTTGGCTGCAGCCGGTTGAAAGGGTCAACCGCTGGATGTGCTGGACGGTGCTGGGCGCAGCCTTGGTGGCCAATTCGCCCGTGCTGGATGGCGTGCGCATCAGCGTGGCCAGCCAGATGGAGCGACTGCAGGCGACGGCACCCGCCATCAGTACCAAGGACGTCCTGGCCCTGCGCTTCGAACTGGGGCGGCGCGGCGTGGAGGCACTGCGCGACCTGCAGCGCGACCCACGCGTCAGCAGCGATGCGCGTGCGACGAAGGTTGTGAGCGCGGTGCTGGCGCAGGAAGCGCGCTGGAGCGGCAACGACCTCGATGACATCGACGACGGCATCCGCGACCTCGGCGCTCTGCGTCGCCAGGTCAGCGTGCCCGGCAGCCTGCCGGCACCGGACGCAGACTGGTGGCAGGCGCTGCTGGACCGCAAGCTCCACACGGCGGAATGCCTTGAGCTGGGCGCGAAGTGCGTGGCCCTGCGTCGCGACCTGGACGAAGACGGCGTGGATGACATGCTGCTGTGCAGGGTACCCGAGCGCATGGCGCCGAGTTGCAGCCTGCATACCCGCGAAAATGGCCTCTGGCAGGATGCCGGAACGCTGACGTTCTACCGCAGCCGTGACGGGGATGACGCCCAGGCCAGCAGGGAGGCACTGCTCGCCGGCCATATCGAACTCTCCCGTTCGCGCTGGCCCCGCATCGCGCTTCCCGGTGGCAGCGCGCAGAATGTCGACGAACCCGCCCGCAAGGAGCAGCCATGAGCGGCTACTGCCTCATCGCCCCCGGCCATCCGGTCCATGGGCACTACCACGACCACGAATACGGTTTCCCGCAACGCGAGGAGCCGGAGCTGTTCGAGCGGCTGGTGCTGGAAATCAACCAGGCCGGACTCAGTTGGGAGACCATCCTGAAGAAGCGCGCGGGCTTCCGCGCCGCCTATGACCAGTTCGACGTGGACACCGTGGCCGCCTACGGCGAGCGGGATGTGGAACGCCTGCTCAATGACGCCGGCATCATCCGCAACCGGCTCAAGGTGCACGCGGCGATCCACAACGCGCAGGTCATCCAGCAGTTGCGGGCGAGCCATGGCAGCTTCGCGGGCTGGCTGGATGCGCACCACCCGCGCGACAAGGCCGAGTGGGTGAAGCTGTTCAAGAAGACCTTCCGCTTCACCGGCGGCGAGATCACCGGCGAATTCCTGATGAGCCTGGGCTATCTGCCGGGGGCGCATGCAACCGATTGCCCGGTCTACAAGCGCCTGGCGAAAATCAAACCGCCGTGGACGGTAACACGGCGCTGAAGGCGGGCCTCACACCCCCATGTAACGCCCCGGCCGGTGATTAAACATCAGCACCAGGCTGAGCACCACCGCGCCGATGGCCGAATACATCACCTTGTCCGGCGAGAGCACGAAGAACGCCACGCCCATCAGCAGGGTGTCGAACGACATCTGCACCTTGCCGGCACTCCAGCCGCGGGTCCGCTGCAGGTACACCGCCAGAATGCCGATGCCACCCAGACTGGCGCGGTGGCGGATGTAGAACAGGATGCCCAGCCCCGCCAGCGCGCCACCGACCAGCGCCGAGTACAGCGAGCTCATGTGCGCGAAGTCGGCCCAGCGCGGCAGCAGATCCGTGAGCAGCCCGCAGGCGGTCACGGCGGCAAAGGTCTTCAGGGTGAATTCCCAGCCCATGCGCCGCACCGCCACCCAGTAGAACGGCAGGTTGACCAGCACGAACACCAGGCCGAAGTTCCAGCCAAACGCGTAATGCGCCAGGAAGGCGAGCCCGGCCATGCCGCCGATCATCAGCCCGCCCTTGGCGAAGATCGCCAGGCCCAGCGAGGCCACCAGGGTGGCCAGGATCATGCCCTGCACGTCTTCGGCAACCGAGTGGCGCAGCGCTTTTTCGTCGGCCACGGTGCCGGCGCTGTCCGGTGGAGGGGTCAGCGGACCGGCGGTGACCAGATGGCCGTCGGCGTCGTCGCACGGCGCGGGGCCATGGGATTCAAGGGACATGGGGGGTGGGGCCAGACACGTGGGGAGCGGTATTAGACACGATCGGCGTGACAGTTGCAGGTGAAATTGATTCATCCTGCAACGATTGCCGTGTTCAGCCCGCCCGGTCCTTCATGTGGTGTGCCACCAGCGCGTTGGCGTGCCCATGCCCCAGACCGTGCTGTTGCTTGAGGAAGCTCACCAGCGCCATGTGGGTGAGACCGCCCTGGGTGGCCAATAGAGCCAACCAATGACCTACAGGCTGCCCATAGGTCTTCTCGATTGAGGGGAAGTACGACGCAGGGCCTTTGACGGGAGTGGTGTCGCTCATGACCTGTTCCTCTGGGTGGGTTCAGTCATTACGACGTTGGGGCGGGCACCGAATCGACATCCGTGCCCGCCCTCCGCCTCAGCGGGTGACCTGCTTCTGCCGCTCGGCGTTGTAGCGGTCGCCCACGATGGCGATGCCGTCCAGCGCCGCCGCGATCTGCTGCAGGTCGGCATCGCCCAGCACCAGGTCCACCGCGCCCAGGTTTTCCTCCAGGCGATGCAGCTTGGTGGTACCGGGAATCGGCACGATCCACGGCTTGCGCGAGAGCAGCCAGGCCAGTGCGACCTGGGCCGGGGTCGCCTGGCGGGCGCTGGCGATCGTGCCGATGGCCTCCACCAATGCCTGATTGGCGCGGCGTGCCTCCACCGCGAAGCGCGGCAGGGTGCTGCGGAAGTCAGTGGCGGCAAACTCGGTGTCGGCAGTAATCGCGCCGGTCAGGAAGCCGCGGCCCAGCGGGCTGAATGGCACGAAGCCGATGCCCAGCTCCTCCAGTACCGGCAGCACGCTCTGCTCCGGCTCGCGCCACCACAGGGAGTATTCGCTCTGCAGGGCCGCCACCGGCTGCACCGCATGGGCGCGGCGGATACTGTCTTCGCCGGCTTCGGACAGGCCGAAATGCTTGACCTTGCCCTCGGCGATCAGCTCCTTGACGGTACCGGCCACCTCTTCGATCGGCACGTTCGGGTCCACCCGGTGCTGATAGAACAGGTCGATGCGGTCGGTCTTCAGCCGCCGCAGGCTGGCCTCGCACACGGCACGGATATTCTCGGGGCGGCTGTCCAGGCCGGTATCCGTCTTGCCGCCCTTGAAGCCGAACTTGGTGGCAATGACCAGCTGATCGCGGTACGGCGCCAAGGCCTGCCCCAGCAGTTCCTCGTTGCGGAACGGGCCGTAGACCTCGGCGGTGTCGAAGAAGGTCACCCCGCGCTCCACCGCCGCGTGCAGCAGGGCGATGCCATCGCTCACATCAGGGGCGGTGCCGTAGGCGTGGCTCAGGCCCATGCAGCCCAGCCCAAGCGCGGAAACGCGCAGGCCGCTGTTGCCAAGGATTCGTGTCTGCATGTGGTGCTCCTTCCGGCGGGAGCCGGGTCATGGATGGGGCGGCACCGGGCGACTGCCCGATGCGACCCCGCCACGATACGCCCGCCGTTGGCGCCGATTGCATAGCGCCGCGCGCTGTGGGTAATGAACAAAATTCATCAATCCCATCGAATCAATGCAGTTACCCCTGCCCGATCAGGGCCTCGCCCAGCGCGTGTCGTCGGACCCGGGCACTGACGGCGACGGCGGCAGCGGGGGCGGCACCGGTACCGGCGCGCTGGCCTGCGACCACACCGGCTCGGCGACCCGCGCCGTTCCCGTCTTGCGGATGCGGCCGATATCCGCGCGGCGCAGCACGTAGGTGCCGGCCAGCATGTCGCCCAGGCGCTGGCGGTTCGATGAGCACAGCGCAATCAGGCCCGCCGGAATCGCGCCCAACAGGAACGGATTCACCTCGATCAGGCGCAGCAGGGTACGCACGATCGCCTGCCACCAGTTGGGCCGCTCACCGCGGATGTTCACCACCCGGGTTGCGGTCGCCAGCTTCCCCAGCGAGCCACCGAACCGGGTTTCCATCACCGGGAAGTACGCCGCGATCAACGCCAACGATACCCAGATGACGATCTCGCCGACGGACTTGTCCAGCGCCACCGCGGGTATGAACAAGACTGCCAGCAGTAGAACGGAATCAATGATCGTGGCCAGCCACCTGGCGGCGATGATCGAGGAGGTATAGCCGGCCGCAATCGTGGCCGCGCTGGAGACGGTGTCATCGCTGCCGAACGCAATGCCCGACATGTCCACCGGCATCGACGGCCCCGGCGACGTAGCAGAACGCGCAGGCGCGCGGTAAGGATCATGCAGTTCCATGTGCATTCTCTTCAGTTGCAGTGCTACCGGCGCGGTGCCGGCCCCTTGAAGCACCACCTACAACAAGGGCGCGCCGGCATTGCACCGTACGCGCCCCTTTTCCGTCCCCGCGCCCTCAGCGGACTTCGGAGATCTCCACCCCATCCAGGCCCTGCGACAGCGTGCGGGCGTCGCCGCCCTGCGACAGCTTGATGCGCAGGCGCACTTCGTTCTGCGAGTCGGCGTAGCGCAGCGCGTCTTCGTAGCTGATCTCGCCGGCCTGGTACAGCTCGAACAGGCTCTGGTCGAAGGTGCGCATGCCCAGCTGCACCGACTCCTTCATCACCTCCTTCAGCTTGTGGATCTCGCCGTCGCGGATGTAGTCCTGCACCAGCGGCGTGCCCAGCATGATCTCCATCGCCACCTTGCGCGACTTGCCGTCCGGCGAGGGCACCAGCTGCTGTGCCACCACGCCCTTCAGGTTCAGCGACAGATCCATCAGCAACTGGTTGCGGCGGTCTTCCGGGAAGAAGTTGATGATGCGGTCCATCGCCTGGTTGGCATTGTTGGCGTGCAGGGTACACAGCACCAGATGGCCGGTTTCGGCGAACGCGATGGCGTGGTCCATGCCTTCGCGGGTACGCACTTCGCCGATCATGATCACGTCCGGCGCCTGGCGCAGGGTGTTCTTCAGCGCGGCGTCCCAGCTGTCGGTGTCGATGCCGACCTCACGCTGGGTGATGATGCAGCCTTCGTGCTTGTGCACGAATTCGATCGGGTCTTCGATGGTGATGATGTGGCCGGTCGAATTGAGGTTGCGGTACCCGATCATCGCGGCCAGCGAGGTCGACTTGCCGGTACCGGTCGCGCCCACGAACAGGATGATGCCGCGCTTGGTCATCGCCAGCGTCTTGATGATCGGCGGCAGGCTGAGCTCTTCCACGGTGGGAATGCGCGTTTCGATCCGGCGCAGCACCATGCCCACCTGGTTGCGCTGGTAGAAGCAGCTCACGCGGAACCGGCCCACGCCGGACAGGCCGATGGCGAAGTTGCACTCGTGGGTCTTTTCGAATTCCTCGCGCTGGGCCGGCGTCATCACGTTCAGCACCATGTCGCGGCTCTGCTGCGGCGTCAGCGGGGTCTGGGTGATCGGCGAGATCTTGCCGTTGACCTTGATCGCCGGCGGCATGCCCGCGGTGATGAACAGGTCCGAGGCCTTCTGGTGCGCCATCAGCTTGAGGAACGAGGTGAAGTCGATGGTGGTGCTGGTGGTGTTCATTGCGGTGTGCTCCGGAGACCTTTGCCGAGGGCCGGGCGGAGCCCGGCACTACCGAATCTGTCGCGCCGGGCAGCGCCCGGCGCTACCGTTATTCGAAGATACGCTTGTCCTTGGCGTATTCCTTGGCCTGGTTGCGCGTGATCAGGCTGCGCTTGACCAGGTCCTGCAGGTGCTGGTCCAGGGTCATCATGCCCATCTGCTGGCCGGTCTGGATCGCCGAATACATCTGCGCCACCTTGTCCTCGCGGATCAGGTTGCGGATGGCCGGGGTGCCCACCATGATTTCCCACGCAGCGGTACGCCCGCCGCCGACCTTCTTCAATAGCGCCTGCGAGATGACCGCACGCAGCGATTCGGACAGCATCGAGCGCACCATCGGCTTTTCACCGGCGGGGAACACGTCGATGATGCGGTCGATGGTCTTGGCCGCCGAGCTGGTATGCAGGGTGCCGAACACCAGGTGGCCGGTTTCCGCGGCAGTCAGCGCCAGGCGGATGGTTTCCAGGTCGCGAAGTTCGCCCACCAGGATGATGTCCGGATCTTCACGCAGCGCCGAGCGCAGGGCTTCGTTGAAGCCGTGCGTGTCGCGGTGCACTTCGCGCTGGTTGATCAGGCACTTCTGCGAGGTGTGCACGAATTCGATCGGATCCTCGACGGTGAGGATGTGGCCGTATTCGTTCTTGTTGATGTGGTCGATCATCGCCGCCAGCGTGGTCGACTTGCCCGAACCGGTCGGGCCGGTCACCAGGATCAGGCCCTGCGGCTGGTCGATCAGCTCGCGGAAGATCGGCGGCACCGCCAGGTCTTCCAGGGTCAGCACCTCGGACGGAATGGTACGGAACACCGCACCGGCGCCGCGGTTCTGGTTGAACGCGTTGACGCGGAAGCGCGCCAGGCTCGGAATCTCGAACGAGAAGTCGACCTCGAGGAATTCCTCGTAATCGCGGCGCTGCTTGTCCGACATGATGTCGTAGACAAGCGCGTGCACCTGCTTGTGGTCCAAGGCCGGAATATTGATGCGACGGACATCGCCGTCCACGCGGATCATCGGCGGCAGGCCTGCCGACAGATGAAGGTCCGACGCTTTGTTCTTCACGGAAAACGCCAACAGCTCGGCGATATCCATACGCTGCTACTCCCCATAGACTGCTGCGACTGGAAGGATCTTTCCCCGAGCGGCAGTATAGCCTCCCTGATCCACCTGAAAATCCTCTTTCCAAAGCTGCCCTTTGTACGGCTGCCCCTTGAGTACCCACCCGTGACTGCCCTGCCCCTGCCTGCCCTGCTGCTGAACCTGCACAACGCGGCCACCGCCGCCGGGCGGCCAGACCCCCGCCTGCTGGCGGTATCCAAGACCCAACCGGCCGAGGCGGTGGCGGCGCTGGCGGCGCAGGGCCAGCGCGCGTTCGGCGAGAACTACGTGCAGGAGGCGGTCGCCAAGATCGACGCGTTGGCGGCACTGGGGCTGGAATGGCACCTGATCGGCCACCTGCAGTCCAACAAGGCCGAGCTGGCCGCGCAGCGCTTCGACTGGGTGCAGAGCGTGGACCGCCCCAAGCTGGTGGCCGCGCTGGCTGCGCACCGGCCGGCCAGCCTGGCGCCACTGAATGTGCTGGTGCAGGTCAATATCGACGATGAAGACAGCAAGCACGGCTGCCTGCCGGACGCGGTGCCGGCGCTGGCTGCCGCCATCGCCGCCGAACCCCGGCTGTGCCTGCGCGGGCTGATGGCGATCCCCGCCCCGTGGCCGCAGGTGGAGCGCCGCGCGCAGGCCTTCGAACGCATGCAGGCCTTGTTCCTGGCGCTCGCCGCCGAGCACCCGCAGGTCGACACCTTGTCCATGGGCATGAGCAGCGACTACGCCGAGGCTGTTGCCCATGGCGCGACGATGGTCCGCGTCGGCACCGCCCTGTTCGGCGCACGCGCATGACCACCTGTTCCACGCCCCATCCGTAGAGCGGGGCTCTGCCCCGCTGACTCACGACCGAGGAAATCGAATGACCGCTGCATCCATCACCTTCATCGGCGGCGGCAACATGGCCCGCAGCCTCATCGCCGGTCTGGTCCGCCAGGGCACCGCCCCCACCCAGATCCATGTGGCCGAGCCGGTCGCCGACCTGCGCGCGCAGCTCACCGCGGACTTCGGGGTGAAGACCTATGCCAGCGCGAGCGAGGCCGCCGCGCAGGGCGACGTGTGGGTGCTGGCGGTGAAGCCGCAGGTGCTGCGCGACGTGTGCGCGGCGCTGGCCGACATCGCGCAGGCCAAGCGCCCGCTGGTGGTGTCCATCGCCGCAGGCATTACCAGCCCGCAACTGGAGCGCTGGCTGGGCGGCAACGCGGCAGTGGTGCGTGCGATGCCCAACACCCCGGCGCTGCTGGGCGCGGGCGTCACCGGCCTGTTCGCGACGGCGGGCGTCAGCGATGCACAGCGCGCGCAGGCCGACCAGGTGCTGTCCAGCGCCGGGCGCACCGTGTGGATCGACGACGAGGGGCGCATGGACGCGGTGACCGCGGTCTCCGGCAGCGGCCCGGCCTACGTGTTCCTGCTGGCCGAAGCGATGGAAGCGGCCGGCATCGCCCAGGGGCTCCCGGCCGATGCGGCGCGCACGCTGGTGGTACAGACCCTGCTCGGCGCCAGCCGCATGCTGGACGAATCCGGCGAGGCGCCGGCCGAACTGCGCCGCCGCGTGACCTCGCCGAACGGCACTACGCAGGCGGCGATCGAGAGTTTCCAAGGGGAGGATTTCGAGGCGATCGTCGCGCGTGCGATCGACGCGGCGACCCGGCGTGGGCAGGCGTTGTCGGCGGCGAACGATTGATCGAACGGTGTGGGTTGGTCGCACAGCCACGCATGGCGTGGCTCTACGGGACGCGTCGCCCTGCGTGGCTGTCTTATCAACCGGGCGCCAGCGCGTCCAACAAAAACGCGACAAAACTGGCCAGCTTGGGCCGTGGACGCCGATCCGCCAGATACACCAGGTGCAACGGCCGCGGCTCGGGAAGGTAATCGCCCAGCACGGGCTGCAGCCGCCCGGCGGCGATATCGTCCGCCAATAGAACGGCCGGCTGCAGGATCAGCCCCGCCCCAGCCAGCGCCGCCCGCCGCAACCCGTCGCCGTCATTGCACAGCAGCCGCGAATGCGCCGACCAGTCCTGGTCCGGATGCCCGCGCAGCCGCCAGCCGTGACCCCCGCGCCAGGCCAGGTGGGTAAGGCAATCATGCGCGTGCAGGTCCGACGGATGCAGTGGAATGCCGCGGCGCCGCAGGTATGAAGGCGCACCACATATCTGCATGGCATACGGCGGCAACGGCCGCGCCACCCACTCGGCCGAGCCCAGCTGGCCCATCCGCACCACCGCGTCGAACTGCTCCTCGATCAGATCCACGCGCCGGTTGCTCAGGTCCAGTTCCACGCTCACCTGCGGGAAGGCAGCCAGGTAATCGGCCACCAGCGGCGCCAGCACGCAGCTGCCCCAGGTGACCGGGGCGCTGATCCGCAGCACGCCCTGCGGCTGCGCCTGCAGGCCTTCCACGCTGGCCTCGGCCTGCTGCACCTGCTCAAGCACGCTGCGGCAGCCGGCCAGATAGTTGCGCCCGGCGTCAGTCAGGCTCTGCCGGCGGGTATTGCGCTGCAGGAGCCGCACGCCCAGGTGCGCTTCCAGTTGCTGCAGGTACTTGCCCACCATCACCGGTGACACGCCCAACTGCTGGGCGGCAGCGCTCAGGCTGCCCCGGTCGACCACGGCCACGAAGGCCTGCATGCAGCGCAGCGTATCCATTCATAACTCAGGGTTTGCAATCTGCAAAGCATACCCCGGTTACCAAACCTGCGTGGGCGGCGCAGACTGGCGACATTCCCCCCCCCTTTCTGGAGTGAGCGGCATGAAGATCCTTCTCGTAGGCGCCAGCGGAACGCTTGGCCAGGCGGTCGCAGCAACGCTGGGTGCCCACCACCAGATTGTCCGCGCCGGTCGCCACGGCGGCGATGTGCAGGTGGACCTGACCGACGATGCCAGCGTGCGTGCGCTGTTCGAGCAGGTTGGCACGGTGGACGCGGTGGTCGCCACGACCGGCCGCCTGCACTTCGGGCCGCTGGCCGACATGCAGCCGGCGCAGTTCAACCTGGGCCTGCAGGACAAACTGCTGGGGCAGGTCCGTTTGGCGCTGGCCGCGCAGCACCACCTCAGCGTGGGGGGCTCGATCACGCTGACCAGCGGCATCGTCAGCGCGCAGCCGATCCGCGATGGCGCCAATGCGACGGCCGTCAACGCCGCACTGGAAGGCTTCGTGCGCGCCGCCGCGTGCGACCTGCTGCCGCGCGGGCTGCGCATCAACGTGGTGAGCCCAAACGTGCTGGTTGAATCGATGGACGATTACGGCGCGTATTTTCCGGGGTTCGAGCCGGTGAGCGCGCATCGGGCGTCGTTGGCGTATCAGCGCAGCGTGGAGGGGGTGCAGAGCGGGCAGGTCATTGCCGTGTGGTGATGCGGTAACGCGGGGACACGCATGGCGTGTCTCTACGCCGTGGCGTAACCCGGCACCGCGCTCAGCCACGCAGGGCGTGGCTCTACGCCGTGATGCGATGAATCATCGCGCGGTAGAGCCACGCCATGCGTGGCTGAGCGCGGTGCGTCACCCCCAACGTTGCGGCCCATCGCCCTGCTCGCCCAGCGCGTCGCCCGGGTTGGCCAGCCGGCAGCGCTTCAACGACAGGCAGCCGCAGCCGATGCAGTCGGTCAGCTGGTCGCGCAGCAGCAACAGCTGCTCGATGCGCTGGTCCAGTTCGGCGCGCCACAGCGCCGACATCTTCGCCCACTCGGCGCGTGTGGGTGTCTTGTCCTGCGGCAGCGCCGCGAAGGCTTGCGCGACCGCCTCCAGCGGCATGCCCACGCGCTGGGCCACGCGGATCACCGCCAACCGGCGCAGCACCTCGCGGTTGAAGCGGCGCTGGTTGCCCGCCGTGCGCAGGCTGCGGATCAAGCCCTTGCGCTCGTAGAAATGCAACGCCGACACCGCCACCCCGCTGCGGCGCGACACCTCGCCTACACTCAGCTCCTGCGCGATCACGCTTGACCTCAACCATGGTTAAGGTCGCATCGTGCGGGACCGCGCCGCGCACTGCAAGCGACGCGCATCCTTCGTTGCCTGGAATCCGCATGTCTTCCGATGTTGCCGCCCCCGCCGTGCCCACCGTCGCGCCCGATGCACCACCGTCGATCCTGTCCCCGGCGTACCGCGCCACCACGATCGGCATGGTGGCGCTGGTGTCACTGCACGCGTTCGAAGCGCTGGCCGTGGCCGCCGCGATGCCCACCGTCGCCCATGACCTCAACGGCCTGCGGCTGTACGCGCTCGCGTTCGGCGGCACCCTTGCCACCAGCGTCATCGGCATGACCCTGGCCGGGCGCTGGAGCGACCAGCAGGGGCCGGCGCGGCCACTGTGGCTGGGGCTGGTCTGCTTCATCGCCGGGCTGCTGCTGGCGGGGTTGGCCCAGCACATGTCCGTGCTGGTGCTCGGCCGCCTGCTGCAGGGCCTCGGCGCCGGCGCGATTTCGGTGGCGCTGTATGTGCTGGTGGGTCGCACCTACCCCGAGCCGATGCGTCCGCGCGTTTTCGCCGCGTTTTCCGCCGGCTGGGTGGTGCCCTCGCTGGTCGGCCCGGCGATCAGCGGGCTGATCGTGCAGCACGTCGGTTGGCGATGGGTCTTCTTGGCGGTGCCGCTGCTGGCGATCCCCGCGGCCTTGCTGTTGCGTCCCGCCCTGCGCGACGTCCGCGCGTTGGACACCACACCAGCACCGGCGACGCACGTAGTGCGCTGGGCCGTGGGCGCCTCGCTCGGCGCCCTGCTGTTGTACGTCGGCGGCCAGCAGGTCGGCTGGCACGCCGCGGCGCTGCTGGTGCCCGCGCTCGCACTGCTGGCCGTGTGCAGCTGGCGGCTGCTGCCGCCCGGCACGCTGCGCCTTCGCCGCGGGCTGCCCAGCGTAATTGCCCTGCGCGGCATCGCCGCCTCGGCGTTCTTCGGCTGCGAGGCGTTCCTGCCGCTGCTGCTGCAGCGCGAACGCGGGCTCAGTCCCCTGCTGGCGGGCGTGGCGTTGAGCATGGGTGCGCTGGGCTGGTTCAGCGGCTCCTGGTTCCAAGGCCACCAGCGCCACGGCTGGTCGCGGCGGCAACTGCTGCATGTGGGCGCGCTGCTGATGTGCGGCGGCATCATCGCCACCTCGCTGACGCTCCAGCCGGGCGTGCCGCTGTGGCTTGCGCTGGCCGGCTGGACGTTGACCGGGCTGGGCATGGGGCTGATCTACCCCAGCCTCTCGTTGCTGACGCTGTCGTTGTCGCCGCCTGCCCAGCAGGGCGCGAACACCTCGGCGCTGCAGCTCAGTGAAGCCTTGGGCGTGGCCACCACGCTGGCGGTGTCCGGTTCGTTGTTCGCGCTGCTGCTCAGCACCGATGTGACGCTGGGCTATCTGCTGATCTTCGCGATCATGCTGCTGTTGGCCGCCGCAAGCGTTGTGGTGGCACGGCGGGTTTGACGGCGCGATGCTGTTCCGGCCCCTCGCAGCCACCCATGGGGTGGCTCTACGGAGGGTCGGCGTATGGATACGCCGCGTGTTTCGGATGCGCCGCCTGCAGAGCCACCCCATGGGTGGCTGCGAGGGGCCGATTCTGCTCGGTGATCAAGGCGTGACTTCCTCCAGATCCTCCCTGAGGATCCGCCGAATCTCCAGCACCGCCTGCGGGGTTTCCTGCACGCTGTGCCCGGAGATGATCACCTTCTCCGATACCGCCCCCGGCAGGTGCGCGCTCCAATACGGCACCAGCCCGTCGTCGGACTGCTCCAGCGGCACGCCCGGTTTGCGCTGGGCGATGATGGAGTGGTACTTCAGCCCCGGCATGATCGGCAGTGCGCTGGAGGCCTTCACGAACGGATCGCTGGCCTTGAGGTTGTCGATGCTGTTGGGAATCTGCAGCTTGGTCGCCTGCGCCGACTGCACTTCGGACTGCTGCAGGGTCTGGAACACATCCTCGAACTTGCCGAGGAGGGTGATCGGCAGGCGCACCAGGCGGCCGATGAAGCGCCCCACCCGGTTGCCCGCGATGTCGGTGCCCTTGTGCGGGGCGGCGATGAAGATCGCACGCTCCACGTTCGGCTCCGCATCGAAATGCAGCAGCGGCCCCAACTTGGCTTCCACCCGCTTCAGGCGTTCGCCCTTGAGGTCATAGTTGGCCAGCAGTTGGTCCCACAGCGTGTCGCCGGAACTGGTCACCAACAGGCGCGCCAGTACCCCGCCCATGCTGTGGCCGATGAACACCATGTCCTTCGATGCCGGCGACGTGCCCTTCGGATCGAAATGCTTCAGCGTGTTGTCGAACGCCTGGTCGATCTCGTAGCGGTTCAGCGCAATCGGCGCGTTGGTCGGGTAATAGACCTGCCAGACCTGGAAGTGCCGACGCAGCTCCGGGTCGCCCAGGATCTCGTTGGCCACGTTCACCCACGCCTCCGGGCTGCTGCCCAGGCCGTGCAGCATGAAGATGATGCGACGGTTCGGGTCCCACGGCTGCATCAGGTACATGTGCGGCTCGGCAATGCCCTGGCTCAGCCCGAACAACGTGCGCAGCGACTGCGTGGCAAAGCCCGACTGCGCCAGCCACATGCCGTAGGCCGCCGTGAAGTTGCCCGCCAACGGCACTTTCTCGCCATGCAGGTCCACGCGTTCGGTGGACTCGGGCGAATACACATCGAACAACACCTGGGTGGTGTCCAACACCTGCTGCAGGGTGTCGCCCTTGAAGCGCAGCAGCGCGGTGGCATTGATCGCCGACATCTCGCTGTACTGCGGGATCACCGCCTTCTCGCCGTCCACCGGCGCGATCAGTTTCGGTGGGTCCATCACCACCACCAGCTCGGCGCCGAAGCCATCGCGCCGGTAGGTGCTGCGCAGGCCGGCGAAACTCACCGAGGAGGCCGAGACCATGGTGCTGGGGATGCTGGTCAGGCGCAGCGCGTCGAAGTCCGAGGTCAGCGTCCAGCGCTCGCCGGCCACCGCCGCGTTGTAGTCCTCGCCTTCCAGCGCGCTTTCGCGGCTGCGCTTGAACACCACCGTGGCGGTCTGTTCGGCCGCGTAGTTGTAGTAGTCGCGCACCTGGGTCTGGCGGTCCTCGAAGGCCCGCTCCGACGGCGTGCGCCCGCTGAAGAACAGGTAGGCATACGCATACCGCGCCGCCTCCAGCCAGGCGTCCAGCGCTGCGTCGGACATCGGCGTCTTGTCGCGGTCCTTCGGCTTGGGCGTCAGCGCCAGCGCGTTCTTCACCCACAGCTCGGACAGCGTCGAGAGGCGCTGCTCCTCGGGCAGGTCGCGGGTCTCCTTCAGGGTCTTCTCGCAGGCGGCAATATCCTTCTCGCACAGCGCCACATCCAGCCCGATCACGCTCAGCGTCTCCTGCGAGGCCATGCTGAACTTTCCGGAGGTGAGCACGTCACCGCGCTTGCTGGCCAGGTAGTCGGTGGGCTTGACCTGCTTCATGGTGACCATCGCGCAGCCGCTCGAGAGCAGCAGCGACAGCAGCACGGCCAGCAGGGGCATCCCACGGCGCAGGAACCGGCTCATGGCTGCACCTCGGCATCCACGCCGGGCACGCCTTGGCGGATAAGTTGTGAGAAGCGCGGGTCGTCGCCGGCCGCGCGCGCACGGTCGGTGATGCGCCCGCGCGCCTTGAGCGTGGCGAAGTCCACGCCCGGCGTGAGCACGCCGAGGTCGCGCGCGTATTCGGCGAAATAGCCCGATGCCAGCAGCCGGTAATCCAACGGCAGGCCCGGCGCGATCTGCTTGGCCAGTTCGTAAACGATGGTGGTGCAGTTGCTGGTGAGCGTGTTGTAGAACGCCGGCGCGGCGTCCAGTTTGCGCGCCTCCCCCAGGTAGGACACGAACAGGCCCTTGAGCTGCTCGCCGGTCATGCCCTGCAACCGGTAGATATAGACGTCCTCGCCGCGCACGTTGCTGCGCACCCGCACGATGTCGGTTTCCTCGGCCGCCACCAGGGTCATCTCGAACTTGCGAAAGAACCCGCCCAGTGCCGAGAACGATTCGCCGCGCTCCTTGCGGATCTCCAGCGAGAACACCAGCTGGCGCCCGTCGGCGAAACCGAACGACACCAGCGTGTGGGCGATCGTCGGCCCCATCCAGTACGACAGGATCAGGTCGGCCGAACGCAGCTGGTCCAAGTCGTATCCGCGGCGCTGCCAGCGCGCGTCGTGGTCGTCATCGGTGCGCCAGGTGAAGTTGCGCACGTTGTCGAGCACCACGTGCTGGCCATCGAAGCTCACCACCTTCAGCCGCTGGGCCACGTCGTCGGCCCAGACCCGGTCCTGGCGCGGCGTCAGCAGCAGCCACCACACACCGGTGGCCACCAGTGCGAGCAGGAACACCGCGCCCGGCCAACGACCGACGCGCGCGCGACCGACCGCCACCGCCGTGGTCAACGCGAAACCCGCCCAGACGGCCATGAGCACGCCTCGCACCCAACCCGGCCCCGGTAGCTGATAGGCGAGCATGCCCGCCACCCACAGCGCCGCCACCAGCATCACGCCTGCCAGCGCCCATCGTCCTGCTGTCTTCACGCATCGTTCCGTCGGTTGGTTGGGGCGCTAGTTAGCCACAACCGCGCGTGTGCAGCATGTCTGCCTGTTCAGGTTGGGTTGCGACGCTGGGAAACCCTTCAACCTCGCCTGTTCAGCGGCGCCCGCCGGAGACCTTCTGCCAGGGCGCCATGCCCTTGCGGCCGTGCAGCAGCGGGCGCTTCAGCGGCGCGCGGCGCGGCATCGGGATGCCCACACCGGGGGCCGCGCTGTCGTCGCGGCGCAGGTCTTCCGCACGCTCACCCACCAGCAATGCCGCCACTTCTTCCAGCCCGTTGCGCATGGCTCTGGCGGCTGTCTGCAGGGTATTCATGGGGCGTCTCCGGATCTGGCGTGGGGACGGTCTACGTTATGGCCCGGCACGCGTAGGGGCCGTGCAGGGGATGTGGCAGCAGGATGAAAGCATCACCCGGTCGCAGCTGAGATTCATTTGCGTTCGCATCCTCAGCTTCGGATAATCGCGGCCTTCGCTCCTGGGGATTCCCGTCATGGCTGCCTTGTCTCGCCGTTCCTGCCTGTTGCTGCTGGCCCCCACCCTGCTGGCCTCGGCCGTGGCCCATGCCCAGGACGCCGGCAGCGCCCGCACCCTGGACGCGGTGACCGTGGTGGCCGACCGCGCCAGCACCGCGACCAAGACCGATACCCCGCTCACCCAGACGCCGCAGGCGATCAGCGTGGTGACCAACAGCCTGTTCACCGACCGCGGTGCGCAGAACCTGCAGGAGACCCTTCGCTACAGCGCCGGCGTCACCGCCGATGCCTACGGCCTGGATACCCGCAGCGACGGCAGCAGCGTGCGCGGGCTGGACCCGGTGCAGTACCTGGACGGCCTGCGCCGCAGCTATGGCTTCAACCCGATGGCGCGTACCGAGGTGTACGGCCTGGAGCGCGTGGAAGTGCTGCGCGGCCCGTCGTCGGTGCTGTACGGTGCCGGCGCCACCGGCGGCATCATCAATGCCATGACCAAACGCCCCACCTTCACCGACGTGGGTGGTGAGGTAGGCGTGCAGCTGGGCACCTTCGACCGCAAGCAGTTCCAGGGCGATGTGGGTGGCGCGCTGAACGACGCCGGCACCCTGGCCGGCCGCGTGGTCGGCCTGGTCCGCGATTCGGGCATGCAGACCGACTACATCAGCGACGACCGCGTGTATCTGGCGCCGTCGATCAGCTGGCGCGGCGAGCGCAGCACGCTCACCCTGCTGACCAGCTACCAGCACGACAAGACCGCTTCCAGCCAGCAGTTCCTGCCGGTGGCGGCCACCCTGCGCGCGCCGCCCGGAACGCCGCGCCTGGACCCGTCGACCTTCCTCGGCGACCGCGACTTCGACAAACTCGATTCCACGGTCTACAGCGTCACCGCGTTGTTCGACCACCGCTTCAACGACACCATCAGCCTGCGTTCGGCCGTGCGCTACCTTGATGGCAGCACGGAATTCCGCGAGCTGTATCCCGACACCTACAGCAACCCGACCGACCCGTTCATCGACGCCGACCGCCGCGTGCTCAACCGCAATGCCTACGGCGTGCGCCCGGACGTGCGTTCGCTGACCAGCGACAACGCGGTGCAGTTCGACTTCGCCACCGGTGCATTCCAGCACCTGCTGCTGGCCGGCGTGGATTACAGCGATTACCGCGAGAAGTCCTACAACCTGGATGCCACGCCGACGCCGATCGACATCTACACCCCAGTCTCCACCGGCGTGACCATCAATGGCTGGGACCGCCTGCCCGACCAGCAGACCACCCAGCTGGGCGTGTACCTGCAGGACCAGATCCGCTGGGCCGACCGTGTGTCGCTGGTGCTGGGTGCGCGCCGCGACCATGCGCGCAGCAAGACCGAGGGCCTGCCCAGCCAGACCGACAATGCCACCACCTGGCGCGCGGGTCTGATCGGTGACGTGGGCGGCGGCGTGTCGCCGTACATCAGCTACAGCGAGTCGTTCCTGCCCGTCACCGGCCAGGACCTGTACGGCCGCGCGTTCAAGCCGATGCAGGGCGACCAGTGGGAGGGCGGCGTGAAGTGGCAGCCGGCCTCGAACATGCTGGTCACCCTGGCGGCCTACCGAATCACCGAAACCAACCGCCAGACCAACGATCCGGACAACGTGCTCAACGTCATCCAGACCGGCGAAATCCAGTCCAAGGGCGTGGAGCTGGAGGGCCAGTTCCAGTTCGCGCACGATTTCACCCTGACCGCCGCGTATTCGCGCAACAAGGCCGAAGTGACCAAAAGCAACTTCGCCATGGAAGTGAACCAGCGCCTCAACGACACCCCGCAGGAACTGGCCTCGCTGTGGCTGGGCAAGGGCTTCCAGCTCGACGCCGACGCGCGCCTGCGCCTGGGCCTGGGGGGCCGCTACGTGGGCAACACCCAGTCGCTGGGCTACGGTGGTTTCATCCGCACGCCGAGCTACACGCTGGTGGACGCCTTGTTTGAAGTGCAGGTCGTGGACTGGACGATGGCGCTCAACATCACCAACCTCAGCGACAAGAAGTACTTCGCCCCCTGCCGCAACTTCGGCGACTGCTTCACCGGCAACCCGCGCACCGTGACCGGCACGATTTCGTACCGGTTCTGATCGCCAGAGAATTCAATGCAACGCACCACCATCAAAGCCTGGTTCCTGGTTCACAAGTGGACCAGCCTGATCTGCACCCTGTTCCTGCTTCTGCTGTGCCTTACCGGCCTGCCGCTGATCTTCGCCGAGGAAATCGACCACCTCTCCGAACCGCATGTGGAGCATCCCCAGGACAACGCACCGCACCGCAACCTGGACGACCAGGTACGCACCGCATTGGCGCAGTACCCGGGCAACGTGCCGCTGTTCGTCGGCTGGGATTGGGAAGGCCACACGGTCTACGTGAACACCGGGGCGCGCGTCGACACCCCGCCGCCACAGATGAAGACGGCACTGCTGCACGCCAGCAGCGGCGAGGTAGTGCCCGCCCCGCAGTTCAATGAAGGGGTGATGTACTTCCTGCTTCGCCTGCACACCGACCTGTTCCTCGGCCTGCCCGGCCTGCTGTTCATGGGCGCGATGGGGCTGCTGTTCGCGGTGGCGATCATCTCGGGCCTGGTGCTGTATGGCCCGTTCATGCGCCGCCAGCGCTTCGGCACGCTGCGGACCGGCCGCAGCCGTCGGCTGGCCTGGCTGGACCTGCACAACGTGATCGGCGTGGTCACGCTGGGCTGGGCGCTGGTGGTGGGCATCACCGGCGTGATCAACACCGTGGCCAAGCCGCTGGAAACCGCATGGCAGAGCGAGCAGCTCGGCGAGTTCGCCGCCCGCTACGCCGGCCAACCGCGCCCCACCACGCTGGCCTCGCTGCAGGCGGCCGTGGACACTGCGCGCGCCGCCGAACCGGACATGCGCCCGGCCTTCGTCAGCTTCCCCGGCACCGGCTACAGCGGCGACCACCACTTCGGGGTGTTCATGCAGGGCAATACGCCCATCACCGAGCGCATGTACCGCCCGGTGCTGATCGACGCGGTCACCGGCGAACTCACGGCCCAGCCGCAGCTGCCCACCTACATGACCGTGCTGCTGCTCAGCCAGCCGCTGCATTTCGGCAACTACGGCAACCTGCCGCTCAAGATCCTGTGGGCAGTGCTGGACCTGCTGACCATCCTGGTCCTCATCAGCGGCCTGTACCTGTGGTTCAAGCGCGGCAGCACCGAGGCGCGGGTTACCGAAATCGAACGTGCCGGTGCGAACGGGGGTGCCGCATGAACAAGCCTTCCGCCGCTACGGGCAGCCCGTTCACCGCGCCGGCATGGATCGCCGCGGCCAGCGTGCTGGGCCTGGTCAGCGCACTGATCGGCGACGGGGTGTTCGACATGGTGTCGTGGGCGGTGTTCGCCGCCCTGATTGGCTTGGTCGTCAGGGCGTGGCTGAAGCGGACGCGGTGATCAGCCGGCTACCGCCTGCTCGAGGAAGGCGGCCACCGCAGGCGGCACGACGCCGCCGCGCACACAGAGCTGAAGATCGAACGCCGCCTCCACGCCCTCCAGAGGTCGATAGACGATTTCCCCGCTGCGGAATCCGCGCATGCTGGCCGGCACGATCGACACGCCCGCCTCCACCGCCACCAGCGACAGCACCGCGTGCATGCCATGCGCTTCCTGCACCACGCGAGGGGTAAAGCCAGCGGCGGCACAGAGCCGCACCACCTGCGCGTGGAAGCCCCTCCCCTCGCGCGCCGGCCACAATACGAAGGATGCGTCGGCGAGTGCGGCCACAGTGATATCGCTCGACTGCGCCAACGGGTGCGCAAGCGGCAATGCGATCGCAAGGCGGTCGCCGTCGAAGTCTTTCATTTGCATGCCTTCGGCCTCGTACACCGGCGGAATCACCACCGCAACGTCCAGGCGTTGCTCCCGCAGCATCTGGATCTGGCGCGCGGAAGTGGCTTCGATCAGCTCCAGGCGCACGTCCTGGCTGGCCTGCCGGAAGGCACGGATCACGCCGGGCAGCCGTCCGTACAGCGCGCTGCCTACATAGCCCAGTCGTACGGTACCGGTGCGACCGGCGGCGGCATCACGGGTGGACACCAGCGCATGGTCAGCCTGCTGCAGCAGCAACCGTGCTTCGGCAAGCAGTACCGTACCGGCCGCCGTGAGCCCCAGCGTGCGGTTGCCGCGCTCGATCAGCGCACTGCCGATCTCGTCTTCCAGCCTGCGGATCGCTGCGGTCAACGGTGGCTGCGACATGTGCAACCTGGCGGCGGCGCGATGGAAGTGCAGCTCCTCGGCAACGGCGACGAACTGGCGGAGAAGACGAAGATCGACCATGTGGGTGCTTGCGCGGATGAGCGGAACCACCGCCAGTATGACCTGCCGCTAACGGCGCGGCTCCACCGTGGGTTGCGCGATGCGTGACCACTGCGTGGCGATGTCCTCGATGCTGTCGGCCGCGGTGGCACGCAGGTCACGCGGATAGGCCACGTCCTCGGCTTCCACGCTGCGCATGGCGTGGAACTGGCCATTGCTTGCCCGCAGGATCCAGCCGCCTTCGCTGCACGCCGACGACGCGAGGAATGCCACGCCGGGCGCGACCGCATCGGGATGCAGTTCCTCCGGCTCGCCTTCCACGCCCCACATGCGGGTCTTTGCCACCGGCGAGATCGCATTGACCATGATGCCGTGTGGCGCGCCCTCAGCCGCCAGCACGTTGACGATGCCCACCGCCGCCATCTTCGCCGCGGCATAGGCAGCCAGCCCCTTCTGCACATACTCGGGGTACAGCGCGCGGTCGGAGGTGGTGAGCACGATGCGCCCATGGTGGCGCGACTGCATCGCCGACCACGCCGCCTCGGCCAGCCACAGCGGGGCCTTGGCGGCGATGGTCATCATGCGGTCGAACCGGTCTTCTTCCACCACATCGATCTGCTGGTACTCCACCCAACCGGCGTTGTGGATGATGAAATCGAGACGACCGTGCTGGGCCAGGATGCCGTTGACCAGCGTGCGGCAACCGTCGCGCTGGTCGATTGCCGTGTGCGCGGCGTGCACGTCCAACCCGGTGCCGCGCAGCAGAGCCACCTTCGCATCGATCCGGCGCGGGTCCTGGCCGTTTCCATCCAGCCCGGCCCCGACATCCTGCATGACCACCCGCGCGCCACGCTTCGCCAGCAGCCGGCTGTAGGCCAGGCCCAGGCCACCGGCCGCGCCGGTAACCAGCCCGACCTGCCCTTCGAATGAGATATCGCCGTGCGTCTGCATCCGGACAGCATCAGGGCGGACGCGCCTACAATGCCAATACCGCCTGCAGGGGGCTGCGATACGCCGTAGGTATCACGACCCCGCCAGCATCAACGCATCGGCTCCACCACCACCGCCGTGCCGTAGCACAGCACCTCGGTGAGGCCGGTCATGATATCGGTGGCGTCGTAGCGCATGCCGATGATCGCGTTGGCGCCCAGCATCCGCGCGTGCTTGGCCATGTCGCGGTAGGTTTCCTCGCGGGCCTGCTCGCACAGTTCGGTGTAGATGGTGATGTTGCCGCCGAACAGGGTCTGGATGCCGCCGAGGAAGTTGCCCACGATGGAACGCGAACGCACGGTGATGCCGCGCACCACGCCCAGGTTGCGTGCGACCCGGAAGCCTGGCAGCTCGAAGGCAGTGGTCACCATGGAATCGTCAAGACGAAGTGCGGTCGGTGGGCGTGCTGCGCTGTTGTACGGGTCTGCCATGCTTACCTCGGTGTGTATGGGAGCCCGATCGCGCGTGCTATTCCGCGCCACACGAAGCATCTTCCCCGATGCTCAGCGGATCCGCGCCCCCAGGCGGGTTCCGAATAATTGCACACATCCCAGCGGAATCAACCAGCTCGACCAGAGCAGTCCGGAAATCAGCGCAGCGCTTGGCGACACTCCCGATGCGATGGCCAAAGGCAGCATCAGCCGGAACACCACGGGAGCCAGCGTGACCGCATAGCTGCGGATCATCCAGGCCCTGTGCCGCTGCACCTGGCCCCGGTGAATCGAGCGCATCGCCCACCAGGCGGTCGTCAACCACGCCAACGCCGTGGAGGCGAAGCCAAGCCGGATCGACAGCGGCGCCGGGGTGGTGGCGATCAGCCCGGCGGCCGCAGCGCTCGCCACCAGCACCCCGCCGAAGTAGACGTATCCCAGCCGGCGATGCAGTGCCGGGCGCCGATACCACCACCGGGCCAGAAACTGCGCGGGACCCAGCGCGATCGCGACGCCCCCCCCCGCCAGATGCAGCCACAGCCAGCCATGGCGATCCACGAAGCGCTCATAGGCAGGCCCCGCCATCAGGTGGTATTTCCCGTATACGGCGAGCAGGAACTCGGTTGATATCAGCAGTACGACCAGCCAGAGAATGACCGCCGGCAAGGAACGCATCGCGTTCCCCCAGCGCGAAGACAGTGCATCCATGGCATGGCCTCCTTCCGGTCGGGCGAGCGGTCAGTATGAAGCGGCCGGAGGCACCCGTGGCGACGGCCCCTCTGCGCCGCCATCCGCCAGCAGGCCCGGCATCCGCTCGGCCAGCCACTCGATGAACACCCGGAGCCGGTGGGTGACGTGCCGGTTGTTGGGGTACACCACATGGAACGGATAGGGTGCCGGCCGCCACGGCTGCAGTACCTCCACCAGCGCACCGCTGCGCAGCGCGGGGCCGGCAGCGTAGCTGAAGGTCTGCACCAGTCCCATACCCGCAAGCGCAGCGGCCAGATGCGCATTGCTTTCATTGATGCCCAGGCGGTGCTCGGGCTTGATCTCCAGCAGCCCCTCTGCGCTGCGGAAGCGGAACGGTACGGCGCGCCCACTGGAGGACAGCAGATAGCTCACGAGCCGGTGCCCGTTATGGAGTTCCTGCGGATACGCCGGCAGGCCATATGCCTTCAGATACGCCGGGCTGGCGCAGGTGATCAGGACGGCATCGCCAAGATGGCGCGCCACCAGCGACGAGTCGTCCAGCGGCCCGCCGCGGATCACACAGTCCACGTTTTCGCCAATCAGGTTCACCGCCCGATCAGAGACGCCCAGTTCGATGCGGATGTCCGGGTACCGCTGCATGAAGTCCGGCAATGCCGGCACCAGCACGTCGCGCGCGGTCGAGCCGCCCACGTCCACCCGCAGCAGTCCGCGCGGCGTACCCCGCGCCGCACTGAACGACGCGTCGATGTCTTCCAGGTCGCGCAGGACGCGCCCTGCCCTCTCGTAGTACGCCTGCCCTTCGGCCGTGACCGACACCCTGCGGGTGGTCCGCTGCAGCAGCCGAACACCCAGGTGCGCCTCCAGCTCGCGCACCAGCTTGCTCAGGGTGGCGTTGGGCATGTCCAGCGAGTCGGCGGCGCGGGTGAAGCTGCCGGCCTCGACGACGCGGGCAAAGGCGCGGATGGCGATGAGCTGGTTCATGGGCCCGATTATGCACACCGGTGAATAGTGATTGTATTTTTTCGATATTTATCCACAAATGCCATGGGCCTATCGTTCTCCCATCGGCAGCGGGAATCCTCCCCTGCCCCACGCAGGAGAGCACCATGACTACCTTCAACGGCAAGATCGCCCTCATCACCGGCGGCACCTCGGGCATTGGCCTGGCCAGCGCCCAGCACCTCGCGTCGCTGGGCGCCACGGTCTTCATCACCGGCCGGCGCCAGGCCGAACTGGACGCGGCGGTGGCGTCCATCGGACCGGGCGCGACCGGCATCCGTGCCGACGCCTCGCGCCCCTCCGAGCTGGACGCGGTCTACGCACAGATCGCCCGTCAGGCCGGCAAGCTGGACATCCTGCTGGCCAACGCCGGCGGCGGGGATATGCTGCCGCTGGGGGCGATTACCGAAGAGCACTTCGACCGCATCTTCGCCACCAACGTGCGCGGCGTGCTCTTCACCGTACAGAAGGCGCTGCCGCTGCTGGTGGATGGCGCGTCGGTCATCCTTACCGGCTCGACGGTCTCGATCCAGGGCACGGCCAACTTCAGCGTGTACAGCGCGAGCAAGGCGGCGGTGCGCAATTTTGCGCGCTCATGGGCACTGGATCTGAAGGAGCGGGGCATCCGCGTCAACGTGGTCAGCCCCGGCCCGATCCGCACCCCCGGCCTGGGCGACCTGGTGCCGGACGACGCCCGACAGGGTCTGTTCGACCACCTTGCAGCGCAGGTACCGCTCGGACGGCTGGGCGAACCGCAGGAAGTGGCCCGCGCAGTCGCCTTCCTGGCATCGGACCAGGCCAGCTTCATCAACGGTATCGAGCTGTTCGTCGATGGCGGTATGGCGCAGGTGTGATCCACCGGGGGCGGTGGAGAATCTGTGGCGGGGGAGGACGCGAAAAAACGGGCAGCAGCTCACGTTTCATGTGACCATTTGTCCCCTATGTCAGACCCCGCCCCCACCGCCCCCGTGACCGATCCCGCACTGCTCCGCGATATCGCCGAGATCAGCCGGATCAAGGCCGTTCCGCGCATCCTGGAAACGGTCGCCCACATCACCGGATCACGGTTCACGGCGGTTGCCCGCGTGACCGAGACCACCTGGACCGCGTGCGCGACCTACGACACCCTGGGCTTCGGCCTGGTACCCGGTGGCCAGCTGGTGCTGGAGACGACCATCTGCGACGAGATCCGACAGTCGGCCAAGGCGGTCGTGTTCTCGCATGCCAGCCAGCACCCGGTTTACTCGAAGCACCATACGCCGCGCATCTATGGGCTCGAGAGCTACGCGTCGGTGCCGATCTTCCGGCCGGACGGGACGTTCTTCGGCACTCTGTGCGCCATCGATTCGGCGCCGGGCGATTTCGACGAGGCACATATCCTGCGCTCCATGGAGCTGCTGGCCGAACTGGTCGGCAATTACCTGGACACCGAAGACCGCCTTGAACAGGCCGCCGTCGCGCTTTCCGATGCCAATCAGATCGCCGAGTTGCGCGATCAGTTCATCGCCGTGCTGGGCCACGACCTTCGCAATCCGCTGCAGTCGATCGGCATCGTTGCCGAAACGCTGGAGATGGAGCCGCATTCGGACCGCCAGCAGCGCATGTTCGACCACATCACGGCCAGCGTGACGCGCATGCAGGGGCTGGTCAGCGACGTGCTGGATTTCGCCCGTGGCCGCCTGGGCGGCGGTATTCCCATCGCATTGCGACCGGTCGCCAACCTGGATGCAGAACTGCAGCAGGTCGTGAACGAGGTGGTGACCGCGACCGGGCGTTCGGACATCGCCGTACGGATGCAGGTGGGGTGCACCGTGATGTGCGATTCCAACCGGCTCGCGCAGCTGCTTGCCAATCTGCTGACCAATGCCGCGCAGCATGGCGACAGCACGGCGCCCATCGCGCTGGAGGTGCAGGCCAATGCAGAGGCGTTGGTGCTCACCGTTCGCAATGGCGGGCATATTCCCGTGGACATGCTGGGCAGCATCTTCAGCCCGTTCTCGCGTGAGCAAGGGTCGCTTCCGCGGCCGGGGTTGGGGCTGGGGCTATATATCGCGGCGGAGATCGCGCGCTCGCATGCGGGGACGCTGACGGTGGCGTCGAGTGAGGCGGCCGGGACCGCGTTTACGTTCCGGATGCCCAACGTCGCGGGTTGAGATTGCGCTGCCACGCATGGCGTGGCACTACGGGGACCGGGTCCCCGTAGGCCGTTTGGATCAGGACTTGATGAAGGCCAGCAGGTCCGGGTTGATCACATCGGCGTGCGTGGTCAGCATGCCGTGCGGGTAGCCCTTGTATACCTTGAGCGTGCCGTTCTTGAGCAGCTTCACCGACAGCTCGGCGGAATCGGCAATCGGCACCACCTGGTCGTCGTCGCCGTGCAGCACCAGCGTGGGCACGGTGATCGCCTTGAGGTCGTCGGTCTGGTCGGTTTCCGAGAACGCCTTGATGCCTTCGTAGTGGGCCTTCGCGCTGCCCATCATGCCCTGGCGCCACCAGTTCTGGATCACGCCCTGGGAGATCTTCGCGCCGGGGCGGTTGAAGCCATAGAACGGGCCGGTCGGGAAATCCACGAACAGCTGGGCGCGATTGGCCGCAACGCCTGCACGGATACCATCGAACACCTCGATCGGCAGCCCGCCCGGGTTGGAAGCGGTCTTGAGCATCAGCGGCGGCACCGCACTGACCAGTACCGCCTTGGCAACGCGGCCCTGCGGCTGGCCGAACTTGGCCACATAGCGCGCCACTTCACCGCCGCCGGTCGAATGGCCGATGTGCACCGCATTGCGCAGGTCCAGGTGTTCGGCCACGGCGGACGCGTCGGCCGCGTAATGGTCCATGTCATGCCCGTCGCTGACCTGGGCCGAGCGACCGTGGCCGCGACGGTCATGCGCGATCACGCGATAGCCGTGCTGCAGGAAGAACAGCATCTGGGTGTCCCAGTCGTCCGACGACAGCGGCCAACCGTGGTGGAAGACGATGGGCTGCGCGTCGCGCGGGCCCCAGTCCTTGTAGAAGATGCGGACGCCATCTTTGGTGGTGACGAAGTTATCGGACATATGCGTGGTTTCCAGTGGTGGCGTAGAGGTGCGCGCGGTGGCGAAACTGGGCAGCGCCATCACGGCGAGCGCCGAGGCGCCGACCTGAAGCGCCTGGCGGCGGGTGAACGTCAGCGTATCCAGCTGGCGTGGGGGCATCGATGCATCCTCCTCGTGGGCGGCAACCCGCATGGAAACAGACGCGCGGCAACGGCGCTTGTACGCCGTTGCGCTTTATCTGCCGGCCAGCGACCGCAGGCGGCTGAACAACGCCCCCAGGCGATCACGCAGCCCTGCCACACCTGGGCGGTAACGCGATTCCCAGGCGAAAGCGGCCGGGATCTGCAGGTCGATCTCGGTACCGCGCCCCGGCCGGCCAGAGAGAATGGTCACGCTGCCACCGGTACGCGCGGCACGCTCGCGCATGCCTTCCAGGCCCCAGTGTCCTTCCGGCGCCCCGGCATCCTGCGAAAAGCCCACCCCGTCGTCATGGATGCGAAGCCGGAACGCCTGGCGGGCATAGCTGATGGAGACCTGCACGGTGGTGGCACGCGCATGGCGGAATGCATTGAGCATCGCCTCGCGGCCGATCATGTAGGCCTCTTCCCCCGCGCAACGCTGCATCGGCCGCGGCGTGCCTTCCACCACCAGCCGCACCGCCGGCATCTCCATCCCGTCGCACTCCTCCAGTACCGCCATCAACGCCGTGCCCAGCTCCTGCGCATGGCCCACCTCCCCGCGTAATCCACGCACGCGCTCACGGCCGTCGGCCGCCACCCGCTCGGCCATGGTCATCGCCGCTTCCAGTTCGATCCGCACCGGATCGGTCGGTGCCAGTTTCCTGCTCGACGCATGCAACCGCAGGATCAATCCCTGCGTGCTCTGCAGCAGCGTATCGTGCAGGTCCCGGGCAATCCGCTCGCGTTCCAGATGCCGCTCATCGAGACGTGCACGGATACGCGCGGCCAACTGCCGCAGTCGCCCCAGGTAGAGCAGCCACAACACCGCTGCCACCACAGCAACGCAGAGCACGCGGAACCAGCCGGTTTCCCAGTAGTGCGGCGCGATCGAGATCGCCAGCTGTGCACCCTGTTCGTTCCACACCCCGTCGTTGTTGCTCGCCGCAACGCGGAACACGTACTTGCCCGAACCCGGTGCGTTGTAGAAGGCCGAGCGTGCCGGCGATGCCTCGAACCAGTGCGAATCGAAACCCTCGAGCATGTAGCGGAAGCGCACCCGCTCGGGAATGGACAGACTCAGGGCAGTGAAGCGGATGCGCAGGTTGCGCGTGCCCGCCGGCAAGTCCACCTTGCCGGCCTGGATCGGCACGTCGGCGCCGTCGACCGCCAGCGAGAGAATCTCGACCGGCGGCGGTACCGGATTGCGCACCGTTTTGCGTGGATCAATCGCGACCAGGCCACTGGTCGTCGAGAACCAGAGTCGCCCATCCTGCGTCCGTGCCGCGGTAGGCAACGGCCGGAACTGTGCGGCGATGCCGGGCAAGGCATCCAGGGCATCGAACCGCTCGTACCGCGGCCTGCCCTGCCCGCCGAAGAGTTTAGCAACGTCACCGGCGCGCACCCGCACCACGCCGCGCGCGCCGTTGAACCACAGGTCACCGGCCGCGTCGGCAACGATGCCGCTGATGCCACGCAGGTCCTCGCGTACCCCGGGCACCACATTGCGCAGCGTGTTTCCGACCACCTGCGCCAGGCCGCGCTCGCCGCCGATCCACATGCCCTGCCGGTCTTCAAACAGCGCGGTGACGTTGCCAACGTCCAGCGGTTCACCGGACCACGGTGTGGAGAACACCCCGTCCTGCATGACCGCCACGGCATTGCGTGCGAACCCCAGCCACAGGCGGCCGCGTGTGTCGGCCTGCATCACCAGCGGTGAATCCCCGGGCGGTAACCCCTTCTGATTCTCTATGTGCGTCCAGCGCCCCTGCGCGAAACGGTGCAGGCCGGGGGTATTCAACGACATCCAAAGCGCGCCATCCCGCGTGGTCGCCATGGCCTGCACGCCCGAACGGCCGGAAACCGGCAGCTCGGACACCTTCTCTAAATGCTCGCTCTGCTTCCGCCACAGCCCATCGGGGCCGGCGAGCCACATGCGTCCGCTGGCATCGCGGTGCATGGCCGTGATCGCCGACGACAGCCCGAGCGCTTGATGCGATGACAGGTCCACGCGCTGCAGGGGATGGTTGCGGGTGCCCACCAGCAACGCATCGCCGTCGGCGGCAATGGCGAATTCCTGCGCCCCTTCCGGCATGCCCACCTGGATCAGGTTGGCGTGGCGGAACCGATCCAGCCCGCGGCTGCTGCCCACCCACAGGTTGCCCTCGCGGTCTTCGAGCAGCGGCTGCACGTAGTCGGAGCTCAGCCCGTCGGTACGGCGGAAGGACTCGAATCCCGCCGGCACGCGCTGCGCGGACCGGCGCAGCAGCCCCGACCCCAGCGTGGTCGCCCACAGCACACCGTCCCGGTCGAAGAGCAGCCCCGCGGAGGCACCTGCCTCGCCTTTTTCCAGCAGCGGGCGCACCCCGCCATCGGCCTCGGCCACCCAGATCGCCCCATCGGGCGCCTGCGCGATCTGGCTGACCCGCCCGACGCTGGCCGGCACACTGGCGAACGCACGGGCGCCCCGTCGCAGGACCACCATGCCGCGTTCCGTTGCCACCCACAGCGTGCCGTCGCGGTCGGTGAACAGGGTGCGCGCCTGGCGGCCCGGATACGCCATGGCCGGCGTGGGACGCACCCAATGCTGGCCCTGCAGTGACACCGGGCCGGTGAACGTGGCGGCCCACAATCGGCCCTCACCGTCTTCCGCGAAGCGGAACACCGTACTGGTGGGCAGGCCATCACGCTGGCCGTAGTGGCGGACCCGGGAACCCTCGATCAGGCTCACGCCGCCATAGCGGAAGCCCACCCACAGCCCGCCGCTGGCGGAGGTATAGAGCGTCGAAACACTTGTCGCAGGGAAGCCGTTGTTCCCCGGCGGCACGAAGCGGGTGAAGCGCGCGCCGTCGAACCGATACAGGCCGATTTCCGTTCCAAGCCAGAGATAGCCATCCGCTGTCTGCGCCAGCGCGGTGACCTGCCCGGGCGCGCCCTGATTCACCGTCCATGCCGTGTGGTGGAACTGCGCCAGACTGCGGGCTGGATCCAGCGCGGCTGCATGTCCACTGAGGAGCAGCAGCCATGCGCAGGCGATGCCCCGGAATATGAACGTCATTGTCAGCCCCTTGCCCCCGCGCACGCGACGTCGCAGGCGGCGCTCAGGCCATCATACAAAAAAGCTCAGCTCGCCCTGTCGGCAGGCTCACACGCGAACGGATGTGCGGCGCGTGCATAGGCGGTGGGCGTACATCCCAGCGTGCGGCGAAACCAGCGCACGAAGTGGCTCTGGTCGTAGAAGCCCAGGTCGGTGGCGATCTGGCCGATGCGCCGCCCATCCTTGCGCAGCAGGTGCCGGGCGCGCTCGATGCGTCGCAGGCGCTGGTATTCCATCGGACTGACCCCGACCTGGTGGCGGAACAGGCGTGCGAAGTGGCAGCGGCTCATGCACGCCACGGCAGCGATCGCACTGAGCTGCAACGGCTCGCAGAGATTGGCGTCGATGTACTCCATCGCCTTGGCCACCGCCAACGAGCTCCCCGCAGCCCCATGCACCGTCATGCGGGCAGCGGGGCCCATCACGTGTTCGACCGAGGGTGCCGTTGGGTTGGCTTGCACGGGCGTCGACCTCGCGGGAGTTGTCGGACATGGTGGCCCCACGGGCTGCCTGCCCCCACCCCCAAACGGTCCAGACCACGACTACTCTTTCGGGTTGTTGCCGCCCCGGCTTGCCGGGCGACGCAGCACGCGGCGACCGAACAGCAACGCATCTAGCGAGTAAGCCCCGGGGCCCACCAGCGAAAGGGAGATCACCAGGCCTGCGAAGGGCCAGCCGTCGAGGCCGGGGTCCAGGCTGCCCACCACCAGCGATACCCCAGCTCCAAGCGGGGACAGGCTGCCCGAGGCGAGCAGCAGCGCGGCAAGCCAGGCCCAGCCCAGCAGGTCGGCGGCCGGCAACGCCGCGCGCAGCCCCCAGGGGCAGACCAGCATCGATGCCAACAGCAGGCGCAGCATGAGCGCGCCGGTGCCCGCCAGCCGATCTGGAAATGTGGCGTGCAGGAACTGCACTGGTCACCGCCCGTGTTCGATGGGGTCGCCCACATTCAGGACCCATCGCCGCCCGCGTGCATGCCTCGAAAGAGGGGGGCTCACGTCCCCCTTCAGCCACCCGACGGCCGCGCTCGGCCATCGACAGCTTCACGCAGGCATTTGCTATCGTGCCCACCGTCAGTTCTTCCTTCCCTGGAATCCCATGCCCCGTAAATCATCCGCCTCCCCCACCCCGCAGGCCGTTCTGCGGGCCGCCACCAAGGAGGCGTATGACCGCGTCACCGTGCTGCTCAACGCCAGCTATGCCGATTTCAGCCCCGAGCAGCAGCGCCGGATCCGTGCGCTGGTCGCGGGCGAGGCAGCGGCCAGCCCGGTCAAACGCGCCAAGCCGGCCAAGGCCGCTGGGCAGGAGCTCCCGCCGCGTTACTGGCTGCCGCACAGCCAGGAAACCTGGTCGGGCCGCGGCCGCATCCCGCAGTCCTTCCTGGCCTGGGAAGGCACCGTGGCGCATACCGAATGGAAAAAGCACCACCCCGACGAGCGCTTCCCGGCGTTCCCGGGTTGATGGCTGGATGAGTCGTGGAATCAAGATGCGCAGGGCCGTTGGAACCCACGGCACCCTGCACCGCATCGAAGACCTTCAGAAACGCCATGACGCCAAGCAGACGTTGCCCACCCTGCTGTGCGACAGCCCGGGGTGCGGTGCCTCGGTGAAATTCGTGGCCGAGCACGGCTACATTGCCCTGACCAAGGGTGCCGAGCACCAGCCAGGCTGCAGGTACAACGCGCCCGCTCACCTGCAGGCCGTGCTGGCGGCCGGCACCGATCCGGATTTCCTGCCGCCGCTGGGCGAGGGGAAACATGAGCTGCGCCTGTTGCTCCTGCAGCAGGCCCTGAAGCGTGGCGGCGGCGAACGTCAGCAGACGGACCTGCCGCTCGATGGCTACCTGCGCACCCTCGCCGACCTGCTCATCCTGCGGACGATGTGCGAAGGCGACGACCTGCTGGCGGCCCAGGTGACCTTGCGGCTGGGCAAGAAGAAGGTTGATTGGGAGAATTTCTTCTACACGCAGGAGCGCTACGACGCCGCATGGGAACGGCTGGGTGCGAGCACTACCGACCTGCCGATGGCGTTGGTCGGCACGGTCAGGTCACACCGTGCGTCGCAGCCCGGCACCGTGTTCCTCAACTGCGCCCCGAAGTACCAGCACACCGGTGTGACCGATCGCAGGGACTTCTACGAAGTCAGTGTGGGCCACGCCGATAGCGCGTGGCTGCAATCCTTTCCGGTAGGCGCGGAGGTCGTGATGTTCGGCCTGTGGCGGCAGGGAAAGAGCAGCACTGCCTCCAGGCCCCATCCCACCGACACGCGACGGACCATCACCAGCATCACCCACAAGCTGGCGTTGTGGCCGAGCTTCAAGCGGCAACTGGCCCTCGTTGACTGACATGACGTTCGCTGGCGCGCCGCAGGGCTGAGCCGTTTTCAGGGCGCGTACTGCGCCAGCCCATTGCCGAACGACCAGTTCTCCCGCTTCACTTCCACCAGGTTGATGAACACATCCTCGCGGCGGATACCCACCGCCGCGTGCAGCCCATCGGCGATGGCCAGGTAGAACGCCTTCTTCTGCTCCAGCGTGCGCCCCTCGTTCCAGGTGACCTGGATGCAGATGAAATCGTCGGTACGTGCGATACCCAGGTAGCCCGGGTCGTAGACCAAGCCATCGGGGTCATGCTCGGTGAGCACCTGGAACCGGTCATCAGGCGGTACGCCCACGCTGAGCATGGCCTCGTACACCACCTGCCCGACACGCCGGCGATACTCGGCCGGCTTTCCCTTGCGTAGATCAATGCGGGCCAACGGCATGGCGGCGTTCTCCGGGCACATGCGGCTGCATGCGCCCCCATCAAAGCACAGGCTACGGAAGCCGCGCCACCCGCTCGCTGCGCAAGCCCGGGACGGTCAGCAGGAGGGCTCCTGCGCCAACGCGGCACGCACCAGCCGCGCTGGCACGGTGTAGAGGTTGGACTGCCCGTTCAACACGCCGTTCGAATCGGCCGCCCCCTCGGCGCCGCGCAGGCTGGCGAAGTACAGCGTCTGGCCATCCGCGCTGAACGCGGGGGTGAAGTCCATGCCCTTGCCATTGATCGGCGCCGGCAGCCGCACTGCCGGCGACCAGCCCTCGGGCCCCTTGCAACTCGCAAACAGGTCGATATCCGTTACCTCCCCGCGACGACTCCAGAACAGCGCAATCTTGCCGCCGGGCGAGAGCGTGAAATCGCCTTGGATGGACCCGTCGTTGAACGGTGCAGGCAACGCCTGCGGCGCATCGAAACCGTTGCCCTTGGCCGCTGCGCGGTAGAGCGAGAGTTGCGCGGGGCCGCCCTTGCGCGAGCTGTTGAAGTACAGCGCGCCGTCATGCAGCTCCGGGCCCAGCTCGTCACCGTCCGATGCCACTGCGGCAAGGTGTTCGGGCGTACCGAACCCCTCGGCCCGCACGACGACGCGCCAGATGTCGAGGCTGGCGTTCGGCACGTCACCACTCACCGGGCGGTTGGAGACGAAGTACAGCGTGCCGCCGTCCTGCGTCAGCCATGGGTCCGAGTCTTTGTAGCGCGGATCGGAGAACGACACCTGCGCCGGCTCGCTCCAGCCCTGGCCATCGCGCCGGGCGTACCAGATGCGGCTGTTCTTGAAGCCGGCGTCCGAGCGCGCGAACACCATGCGCTGCCCCGCCGCATCCAGGCTCAGGTTGTAGTCGTTGCGGGTGCCCGACAGCCAGCCTGTACCTGTCAGCTGCGCCGCCTCCTCACGCGCCACCGGCAGTGTGCGTGCCGGCGCGGGCTTGCTGTACCAGAGTGCGTTGACGATGATCCAGCGCTCGCCGAAGCGCCCCATGTGGAAGTAGTCCACGAACCACGGCGTCTCCAGCCGCACCGACGCCGCGTTGGCGGTCACGTCCAGTACGCGGCAGGTGCGGTTCCACTGTTCCTTCGGCGTCTTCAGCGCGCCCTGCCGGGTCAGCCCCACCAGCTCTTCCCTGCTCATGCGGCGCAGGCCCAACCGTTCGTCCGGCGTATCCCCCAGCACCATGCGCTTGGCCAGGTCCGGATGCAGCGACCGTGCTACCCGCTCGGGATTCGCCTCCAGCTGGCCGTCCACATAGTCAAAGCAGGTGGCCTCGATGGCGGCCACCGTGGCTCCATCCAACGGGGACGGGGTGTTCGCTGCGGCGGCAGCGGCAAGCAACAAGGCAAACGCAGGCATCGTTCCTCCGGTCGTGGGGTGTCGATGCATTCAACGACAGCCGCGGGCGCCTGTCTGCAGGTTTGCGACGAACCGTGGCCGGTTTGCGATGAAGCGTTAGACCGCAGCCAGCAGCCGCCCGTCCACTACCCGCACCTTGTCGCGGTAACTGCGCGACAGCTTCAGCTCATGGCCCGAATCCAGCATCAGGAAGTACTCCCCGTTGTGGTGGGGGCGCAGCTGCGTCACCCGCTCCAGATTGACGATGCTGGAGCGGTGCACCCGTGCGAACCGGCGCGGGTCCAGGCGGCCCTCCAGCTCCTGCATGGTGCCGCGCAGAACGTGGGTCTGGTCGTGGGTATGGATGCAGATGTAGTCGCCTGCCGCATCCACCCAGCGAATGGCATCGAGGTCGATGCGGACCAACCGTTGCCCATCGCGAAGGTTCAGCGTGCCGCCGGTACGGCTCACTTCGTCCAGCATCAGCGCGTCCAGCTGCGGGCGGTCCACGCCGGGCGTCGCGGCCATGAGCCGGAGCAGCCGCTCGTAATGGTCCTCGGCCTTGCGCGCGGCCAGCCGTGCGCGCGCACGCTCCACCGCTTCGTCCAGGCGGCGGTCGTCGACCGGCTTGAGCAGGTAGTCCAATGCGCTGGCCGCGAACGCCGCAATCGCGTACTGGTCGAAGGCGGTAACGAACACCGTGAGCGGAATCTGCGTGGCCGGCAGCGCGCGAAGGACCCCGAAACCGTCCATGCCGGGCATCTGCACATCCAGAAACATCAGCTGCGGGCGCAGCGCGGCAATGGCCTGTGTCGCCTGTGTACCGCTGCCGGCCTCACCCACCAACTCGATATCGGCATGGCGCTGCAGGTGCAGCTGCAGGCCACGGCGTGCCAGCGGCTCATCGTCCACGATCAACGTGCGGATGCGCGTCACCTCAGCCTCCCGCCGCTGCGGTGAAAGGCAGGCGCAGATGCACGTCGGTACCACGCGGCTGCCGGGCCACAATGTCCAGCAGTTGCTGCTCACCGTAGAGGACACGCAGGCGCTCGCGGGTGTTGGCCAGGCCCACGCCGGGACCGCGGCCGCGGGTCGGTGCAGCGAAGCCCGGTCCGTCATCGCGCACATGGAGGTCCAACATGTCGCCGCTCCGGCGTGCTACCAGCTCGATACGGCCGCCCGCCTCGCTGGCCGCCAGCGTGTACTTGATGGCGTTCTCCACCAGCGGCTGCAGGATCAAGCTGGGCACCAGCGCCGCGTCCGCCGCCGGCTCGATGTCCAGCACCACGCTGAGCCGGTCGCCAAAGCGCAGGCGCTCGATGTCGAGGTAGAGCTCAAGCGCCTCTACCTCCTCCGCCAGCGTTACCGCCTGCTCCGGATCCGACTCCAGCGAATGGCGCAGGAATGATGACAGGCTGCAGATCATGCGGTGGGCCGTATCACGCCGATCATCCATCACCAGCGTCGAAATGGCATTGAGCGTGTTGAACAGGAAGTGCGGGGTAAGCTGGTAGCGCAGCATGCGCAACTGCGCGGCGTGGGCGGCATTGGCGGCGCGCAGCGCGGTTTCCTTCTGCTGCTGCAGCTGCTGTGCCAGCTTGATGCCGAAGTACAGCCCACTCCACGACAGCAGCAGGTAGAACGCCGATGCGAAATACCACACATAGCCCAGCAGGCTGTGGATGCGGCAGTCGTCGCAGTAACTGAAGGTGATGCCCACGTGCAGCTTCATCTGCACCAGTGTGGCTACCACCAGCATCAGCGCCGCGCCGGGCACCATCACCCGCAGGGGCTTGCCCCACAGCCGGCGGTAGCCAAGGCGCAACACGCTGGTGGTGGCAAACCCACACAGCGCAACCGACAGCGACGCCACTCCATACCCCAGCGGCTTGCCGTCGCCCATGGCGGCCAGGAAACTCAGCAGGAAGTACGAAAACCAGCCACCGGTCTGCAGCAACCAGAACAGGTTCCCGCGCCTGGGCGCGAACACGGTCGTGGGAAGGGCTGTGCTCACGGGGCGGACTCGCTGGCGGGGAGTGCACTATGCGGCGGAATCGACGCGGAGGGTACCCGCCCGGTAGCGTGGGGCAGGACGCTAGATGTTGTAGCCACCAGCTACTTCAATGGTCTGCGCATTGACCCAGGCCTGATCGTCGCCGAGCAGCCCGGCAATAACGCGGCCCACGTCGTCCGGCTCCCCTACCCGGCCCAGCGCCGTCTGCGCGGCCAGCAGGGCTTCGAACTCGTCGTTGAGCCCGCCGCCCAGATCGGTGCGGATTGCCCCGGGTGCCACCGCATTGACCCGGATGCGGCGCTCGCCGAATTCCTTGGCCATGTAGCGGGTGAGCACCTCCAGCCCGCCCTTGAAGGCGGCGTATGGCGCCACGCCGGCCGTGGCCACCCGCGTGGTGGCGCTGGTGATGTTGACGATGCTTGCGCCGTCAGCCAGCAGCGGAAGCAGCACCTGCGTGAGGAAGAATGGCCCCTTCAGGTGGACGTTGAAGAGGCTGTCGAACTGCGCCTCAGTGACCGACTTGATCGGGTTGAACAGCCCGAAGCCGGCGTTGTTCACCAGCCCGCTCAGACGGGTCGCGTCCCAGGTGTCCCGCAGCGTGTCCTTCAGCTGGGTGGCGAACGCCGCGAAGCTGCCGCTGCTGCCCACGTCCAGCTGCAGGGCAACCGCCTTGCCACCCTTGGCGTGGATCCGCTCCACCACGCGTGCAGCAGCGTCCGGCTGCGCGTTGTAGGTAAGGATGACGCCCATTCCGCGCTGCGCGCAGTGCAGGGCGGCGCTGGCGCCGATGCCTCGGCTGCCACCGGTGATCAGTACGTGTTTCATACGGGTATTCCTGTGCAATGAGGTGATGCACAGGCTAGGAGCGCCAGCCTCCAAGCGCCGGCCCGATCCTCGCCGATTCCTGCCTATTCCTGCTTTCCGCCTTGTCAGCCCTGGCTGGTGGGTGTCCAATGCGGGCATGGACAGCGCTTTGCAGGAACTGCGTCGACTCGCGGCACATGCCGAAAATCGCCGTACCGAGACCGGTATTCCCCGCGTTGCCATGGTGCAGGGCCAGGTGCCCGAGCATGCGCTGGCCGCCGTCTACGAGCCCATGATCAACCTGATCCTGCAGGGCAGTAAAACCATGACCGTGGGCGGGAAGTCCCTCCACTACGACCCTGCCACGTACTTCGTCATGTCCGTGGACCTGCCGGCGGTGGGCACCGTGCACCCTGCCCGCACCGGTGAGCCCTACCTGGCGGTGAGCCTCACGCTGGACGCGGACATCCTCTCCCCGCTGCTGGGCGACACCATCGCCCCCATCACCGGACCCAACGAGCCGGTGGCGCAGACCGAAGCGTTCAATGTTGCGGCCGTCACTCCCGAGCTGATCGACGCCTGGGTGCGCATGCTGCGCCTGATGGAGCACCCCGCCGAGATCCCGGCGCTGGCACCCGCCTACGAGCGCGAAATCCTGTTCCGCGTGCTGCAGGGTCCGCAGGGACCCATGCTGCGCCAGCTCGCCACGCCGGACTCCGCGCTCGCCCGCATCAGTGCATCGATCCAGCGCATCCGCCGCGACTACGCGCAGCCACTGCGCATCGCCGCGCTCGCCGCACAGGTCGCCATGAGCGAATCGGCGTTTCATCGTCACTTCAAGGCGGCCACCGCCCTGAGCCCGCTTCAATACCAGAAGCAGCTGCGCCTGCTGCAGGCCCGCCAGATGTTGTGCGCCCACGGCATGAGCGTGACCGCCGCCGCGCTGGAGGTGGGCTATGAGAGCCCCACCCAGTTCACCCGCGAATACGCGCGTGCCTTCGGCCTGCCGCCTTCCCAGGATGCGGCGCGGTTGATCGCAGGCAGGCGCAGCGGCCCTACCGACCCGGTTGAATTGCCCCATGGCCAATGAAGTGAGTCTCGATGACCTGCGCCGCTACGCGGTGGCGCGCACCCTGTTTACGCCGACCACGCTGCCGGCGGCGATCCGACGGCTGGGCTTCCTGCAGGCCGACCCGATCCGGGCACCCGCGCGAGCGCAGGACCTGACCCTGCGCCACCGCGTCAGGGACTACCACGCCGGCGATCTGGAACGCAGCTACGCGCGCTTGGCGATCGACGAGGACTACCTGGTCAACTATGGCTTCCTGCCACGCACGCACCTGGCCTTGATCCATCCGCGACAGGCAAAAAACGCGTGGGACGCGGCCACGCGGCGCAAGGCGGCCGACGTGCTGGCCTTCGTGCGCGAGCGTGGCAGCGTGCATCCGCGCGAGGTAGACCAGCACTTCGCACACGGGCGCGTGACCAACTATTGGGGCGGCTCAAGCAACGCCAGCACGCACCTGCTCGACGGCATGCATTACCGCGGTCTGCTGCGGGTGAAACGACGCGACAGCGGCACGCGGGTGTACGAGGTGGCGGAACACCTGGACGCAGACGAGACACCCGCAGGACGCGCCCTGCGCGCAGCAGCGTTGATCGATCTGGTGGTGCGCAAGTACGCGCCCCTGCCGGCCGCCAGCCTGACCTACCTGGCCCGGCTGCTCGGCTATGGCGCACCACACCTGGCCGCGCACACCCGCACGGCGTTGCGGCTGGCGCAGGAGCACCTGGCCTCGTCCCGCATCGACGGCACCACGTGGTACTGGCCAGCCGATGAGAACCCGCGCTCGCGGCGCTATGCCGTCGACGACCAGCTGCGCCTGCTCGCCCCCTTCGACCCCGTGGTCTGGGACCGCCGGCGGTTCACGCTGCTCTGGGGCTGGACCTACAAGTTCGAGGCCTACACCCCCGCCGCCAAGCGCCAGTTCGGCTACTACGCACTGCCCATGCTCTGGGGTGACCAGGTCATCGGCTGGGCCAATCTGGCGGTACGCGACGGACGACTGGAATCGACGTTCGGCTATGCCTCGGGCGCCGCGCCTAAAGGCGCGACGTTCCGCACGGCGCTGAATGACGAACTGGAGCGCATGCAGCGGTTTCTCGCACCGCGTTGAGGCCGAAGCGCCATTGCACCCCGCTACTTTGCGCTCCCGTCCACATAAGGGCGGGACTGCAGTATCAGCACCTCATCGCCCACCACCGCCCACTCGATATCCTGGTCCACGCCACCCAGTGCCTGCTTGGTGGTTGCGCCCACCTTGGCCAGCCGCGCGATCAGCGCATCGGTCAGCACCTGGCGCGAGCCGGTGATGGGCACTTCGCGCACGCCACCCCCTGCATTCGTCACCAGCTGGGTGTCTTCCGCCGACCGGCTCAGTACCTGCACCGCCTTGGACCAGGTGGAATACATCACCTGCTCAGCCTGGCGCTTGCCCTCCACCACACGGATGCCCAGGCCCCGCTTGGCTGAAATGTAGGTGATGTGGCGACGGGCGGCATCGAAGGGGTCGCGGGTAATCATCACCCCGGAACTGTCCGACGGCGCGGCCACCTGCACCAGCACCGCCATGGCCACCGCATCCTGGCCCAGGCCTGCGGCCGTGCGTGCCTCGTACGCCTCGAAGTTGTAGACCGACGCCCATACCGTCTGCACGGCCTTGGCCACGGCATCGGCGCGGGTCACGTTGGGCACGGTGGTGTACAGACCCGCGCCACTGAAGCCCGGCAGATCTTCCGAATTGGAGGAGCTGCGTACGAATACGCCGGCGCCCTTCAACTGCCCCTGCCACTGCGTGTCCAGCGCGCGCACGAACGCGGGATCGGGCGCGGCGTTGCTGATTTCAGCGCGTAGCGTGGCCAGCGCGTCACGGCGCACATTCGGGTCGGTGCCGAAGCCCGCGCGGCGCTGCAGTTCCTGCAAGCGCTGCGGAACATGCAGACGCTGCGTCATCGCCTGGTAGTGCGCGAACGGTATGCAGAACCCGTCGGGCACGCGCGCGGCCGGGGGCAGCGCTGTCTTCAGCGTGCCCAGGTTGGCGGCCTTTACTCCGCAGTGGCTGCTGTCGCGCGCACGCAATGCCGCCAGCGGTTTGAGCGCCACGACCGACAGGTCCGGGCGCGGCAGGTTGCGTGCCACCGGGCGAGCCGACGTGGCGGCGGGGAGCTTCGGGGGGCCAGCCAGCGGCGTTACCCGGTAGTCGTTATTGGTGACCTCCAGCGCGACCCAGCGCCCGTCGTACTGGCGCAGCGCATTCTGCGCATCGCGCACATACACGTTGGGAATGCCCCAGCCCTTGGCCAGCAGGTTGACGTGCGACAGCAGCGTGGACGGGCGCTGCGTTACCAGGCCTGCTACCGGCGCCAGCGCGATGGGCACCTCGTCCAGCACCGGGATATCGCGCGGGGTCAGAGTGCGCAGCTGCGCCTCCGACCGGACGATCCGAATCCGCCCTTCGGCGCGGCCGGTGTTCAGTGGCAGGAAGCGCTGCTCGCGGATCAGCGCCTCCTGGCTGACGTAGGCCAGCTTCATGCTGCCGGCCAGCTGCTCGTGCTGGGTGGAATTGGTCTTGAAGCGGATAGGGTCGCGGAACGAGGCATGCAGCACTTCGTCAGTCTGCCGCAGCAGGGGAGCGGTGAGCTTGTCGCCTTCCCAGAATTCGTAGGTATAGCCCGGCAGGTCACGCTGCCAGCTCAGGGTGCCGAACAGGAACCGCCGCTCTGGATCGCGGTACTGCGCGTTGAGCGTGGCCTTGTCGAGGGAACGCACCAGCCCCTGGCGGCGAACGAACTGCTCATGCAGGTCGAACCGCGGCGTGTTGATGTAGTAGATGCGTGCCGCGTTCTTCCGGTCGATCACGAAGATCAGGTGCGGCATCTCCAGCGCCGTACCGGCGTTGTAGACCCGAGCAAGTTGCATGAACTGTGCACGGCTGTCGATGCGCGACAGATAGTCGGGACCGGTCGTCGCCTGCACGGGGGCGTCTTCACTGCCCGGCCGATATTCATAGGATGAAGGCTTGCGTGCGGTCTGCGCCACTACAGGCGCGGCGCAGCACAGCAGCAGGGTGAGCATTGCTCCCCACGTCAACCAACGCTGTGGCCAGGCAAGGGGTTTGCGGGCGCGTTCCATGATGTCCCTACCCGCCCTTGGCCGGCCGCGCTACGGCCGCTCGGGGGGAAATGTTGTAGTGGAAGACGACATAGACCGTGCCACTGGTCGAACGGGCGTCGTTCAGCGCGGCCGCTTCAGTGTAGAAGCGGGTGAGGCGCGGCCGCTCGCTCTCGGGTGCATCGCTCACTTTCATGTCGAAGGTCGCCGGTTTATCCGCCGTGATCGTGTAACGAACCATGACGGAAAAACTGGCACGGCTGTCGGCAAAGGCAGTCGCTGCCAGCGGCTTGATCTCCGCGTGAAGCCTCATCAGCGCATCGTTCGGGAGATTGCGCCCGCATCGGTCTTCAGGACTGGTGAACTGGAAGTTGGCCAGCTCGATATTGGGTGCCGGCTTTCCCTGGGGCTCAGGAAGATAGACTGCGGTCGCTTCGCCGCAGAACTCCTCGCCGGGAATCGCATGGGCCGGCGCGGCGACGGCAAGAACAGAGAGCAAAAGCGCAAAGGGTCTGATCCGGGAAGAATGACGTCCCAGCCAATGCGAACAGGCGCGTCGCATTGTCATCGCATCCCGCACGTCGGGCCGCTGCAGCTCCCATCTTCGATGAGGCGCACTTGCGAATGTCCCGGGTTGCCGGTGGGTAGGGGCACACCCGGCGCGACGAAGAACGTCGCCGAGTGGGCGCCGTTAAGGCCGGCAGGAATCGCGAACGCCTTGCGCACGGTGTAGCTGCGGTAAGGCATGCCCGATGAGCGCTCGGTGTCGCCGCCTTCGATGCGCGGGATATCCGGCGCGCCCTGGCTGCGCTGGCGTGCAGCTTCCCATGCGCGCAAATCGGCAGGGGTTGCCGGCCGCAGGGTGCCGTCGCGCAGTGCCGCGTCGATGCCCGCCTGCCCTGCCAGCGGTGCGTCCTTCACCTGGAACTCTTTCACCGGCGTTGCCGCCGCATCGGTGACCAGCGCAGCGCCCGGCGGCAGCTTGCCGACCACGGCGCGCCCATCACGCGCCGGATAGGCCACATCCACCGCGCGCCCGAACACCTCACGTGCCAGCGGATTGAGCTTGGCCGAGCCCTCGCCGCCCACGTACGCGTAGCCGCAGGGCCCGCGGTTGTCGTAGGTACTGATCAGCAGCGGCACGTTGGCAGGCAGGCCGGTCAGCTGCTGCCGGTGGTAGCCGGTCACCACCACGGCGGCGATGCGGGTGCCGCGCGTCCAGCCCACACTCCATACCGTTGGCTCATAGGCGCCCAGCAACAACACCACCGGCGCGTGGGGTTCATGCACCGCCACCTGGATGGTGGTCGCCTGGTGGCCACTCTGGTCGATCTGGAAGTCGGCCTCCTTGCCGCCGTAGGCACCGGCCGCATAGACCTTGGCGTTGGCGGGCATCGTGAAGCCGTCGAACGCACAGGTCGCGGGCGGAATGTCGCCCCGGGCGGGCACCTCGAACGCGAACGGCTGCGTCGCGCCGGGTTCCCGTGGAGGGTTGGTTCGCGCAGGTTCCTGCACGGGAGCGGGCTCGGTCCGAACCGGCTGCTCAGCGACGGGCTTGTGCGCATCCTCTGCCTCGGGTGCCTTCACACCTGGCTCGGACAAGGTCATGTCGCCACAACCGGCCAGCAGCGCCAGTGCAGCCGTTGTGATCGCCAACCCGCCACGCCCCGCCCGCATACGATTCATGTCGTGATCCTTCACCGTTGGATTCGCGATTCTACGGCCGACCGGGGCCGGCGTGTGGATCCCCAAACGTCCTAGCCAAGCCAGCCGGGTGGGTGAAGCTGCACAGCATGTTCGACGATGGGCACTGCCCAGCCCGGCGTTGCGCCAAGCTCTTCCACACTGGAGGGATAAAGGACGACACCCCTCTCCAGTTCCAGCACCAATTGTGGCAAGGCGACCCCGTTGTTCATGGGAGCACTGTTGTCGTAGACATGAAGCGTGGTCAGGCCTTGGGCAAGCGCGATCAGGTTCTGTCGTGACCGGTCAAAGCGCTCCCTGATCTTGTCCTCCGGGATGTCATGCCCGCCTTGGGCTACCCGATCGGCGACCCGCTCAATGTGCAGTTCAACACTGGAGAGCCCACAGAACCAGACGATGACCTCATGGGTTTCCATGGCCTCGCGAAGCAATCCAGGAATCGTGTTGGCGCCGAGCGTGGTCTCGAATGCGTAATCTTCGCCGTTGGCGATAGCCCGGGCCAGGCGGTTCCTGCCTTCTTCCCACGCTTTGGCGTTGGCTTCATCGTGCGCATATCCGGCGTCCTCGAGTTCGCGCGTGAACGCGTCGGGGTTGAACCAGGACAGCCCGTCCTCCCTGAGGTAGCCACCAAGCAGCGAACTCTTGCCCGCCCCGTTCACCCCCGCCAGGACCAGTATTCTCGGCATGATTCAGAGCGATGGCCCGATGTTCGCCTTCCCACGGCGCGCACGCTTGCGGGTGGCAGCATCCAGTGACTTCCCATCCTTCAGCGTTGCCAGCCGCAGGTCGAACGCACGTTGCAGATGCGCCAACGCGATCTCTTTGGACGCTGCCCCCAACTCTGTGGCCCTACCCGCAGACTTCGGCTTCGCAGCCCGCTGCACGAGTGATTCATAGTGGTCTGCCGCAAGTATCACGGCCTCGGTGCGGTGATGATTGGTCACCGCCACCGCCGCGGTCTTGTTCACCTGCGCCATGACGCCCGGCCAGCCACCCTTCTTCAGCTGGCTGGCGGTCATGGTGGGCAGATTCGACAGTAGCCCTTCATCGCGCTTCTTCTCCCTCTTTCGAACGGAGACAAGAGCGCCCGTCCCGGAGCTCAGTAAAGCGGTGTCAGTAGGCTTCATGGCAGCCGACCCGAAGATGGATGTGTAGCTCATCGTACACCAGTGTCCAAAATGTGCCTTTTTGGCACTACGCCACACTATGGCGACGCCCCAAACCTGGCACAACCCGCCTACACCCTGTTGTTTCGTAAGGAATTCCCTCGAACAAGCAGTGTATCGAAGACGCAGCAGGCCGCAGGCGCAGGATGTACCATCACCGGAGGGGATCAACAGGAAGCACCCATCACATGGATGGCATGAACGTCTTTGGGATTCACACCAAGGTAGGCACGGTAGTTGTGGGCGTGTTGCTGGCGGGCGCTATTGCGGGCGCATCTGCCTCGCCACTTGATCGCGCCGCACTCCAGGCGCCAGGGAGCCGAACCGCGCCTTCTCAACCGGCTACTTCCGACGCCTCCCAGAGCCTTCCGGCACCCACCATCGATCCGGCCAGCCGGGCATTGTTCCCGCCCCGCTATCCGCCGGCGCTGGCCGAGGCCGGTGAAATGGGCACCGTGGTGCTGATCGTCCGGGTCAGCCCCGAGGGCCGCGTGGACGTGGAACTGGAGAAATCCAGTGGCTTCCCGCGCGTGGACCAGCTGGCATTTGAAGCCGTCTCACTGTGGAGCTTCCAGCCGGCCGTGGTGGAGGGAAAGCCGGTGGCCAGCGCGGTGCGGATTCCGATGAACTTCTCGCCCGACTGAGCGGCGGCGAGAACACGCTTGAAGCGCGCTGGCGCTCAGGCGGACCGATGACCTCAACGCGTCGGCTGGCGCTGCTCTCCGCATGCCTGCCAAGAGGCGGATGTGCTGCCCGCCGGTGCCGGGCTAGACTAACTTTCCCTATCTCGCGCTACACGATCAAGGACGACGATGACGCTCATCACCGCCCAATCCGGGTTCGCCGCAGCAGCCTGCTGCGCTCCCAACGGACGGCAGGAACGTAGATTGCCGCGAATGCGGGATGACAGAGTGTTTTTCAGGTGGCTCATTGCACTATGTGCCGTCGCACTTGCGGCGTGCTCGAATGACGCCGCAACGACGGACGTCCACGCGCAGCCTGCGGTCACCATTGATCGTGCGTCACTGCCGCAGCGGTATTCCTCGCCACTACCTTCGACCGCAGAGGGCGTACAGGCCTGGGCGGATCGCGCCCCTGCCCTGCCGCCCGTCGGGCATGTCGTTGATCTACTTCTGACAGGCGATCCAGCGATGCTGTCGGCAGTCCAACGCTCCGCGGAACGCGTGCCGCCCAACCAGACCGAAGAGTGGGTTGGCGCGTGGCGTTCTGTGTTGCGCTTCAAAATCGGAAGCCCTGCCTACTGCGAGAGCGTCCGCCCGTTGATGGCTGGCCCGACGACACCACTGCGCGACGCGCTGGCAGGTGCGTATGCGGCGACCTGCCGTGGACCCGAGGACGTCAAGCACCTGCTCCGGCCGGACGCGCCCTACTGGGCGACGATCGAGGCCTACCAGACCGACTACTCCGGGTATCCGGCGCCGACCGATCACAAGGCACTGATCCGTGCCGCCGAGCGTGCGCTTGATGCAGGCGATCAGGACGCGCTGCGGGAAGCGGGGTGGACACTCGCCAAGCGCACCGATCCTGAAGCATGGGCTGCCCTTGGCGTCCTGCACGCGCGCGTCAGCGACCGGAAACAGGCAGATCAACTGTCCATGGCATTCTTCCGGACCGGCGATCCGCGCCTGCATGACCTCGCCTGGCGCGCCTGCGCCCGCATGACGCGGCCGCACACCATGTGCGAGTCGGGGCCACAGAACAATTCGCATTCCCTGGATCTACCTGCACCTCCCAAACCCGCTGCCTCGGACGTTTCGGTCATGCGCCAGAAGCTCGCGGACGCTGGTTTTCCCGGAATGGCAGATACCCCTGCGCAGGCCTTCGACAGCGCGGATGCGACGTCGATGCTCGCAGTAGCGGGCCACGTCTACGCGTTCGACGCCGAAACCGACCAGTTCCCCAACGAGCACGACGCCCTGCTGCGGAAACTTGCACCCCTGGTGCAGCCGGCGCTCGCGGACACCGTGTTCGAGGAACAGTTTCCCGACGCAGAAGACGGCCCGTATCGCCTCATCGCCTATCTGGACGGTAAGCGCTACCAGATGCAGGCCCGCAACCTCGGCGACTGGTACGACGTGGATGCCGTGCTGCTCCTGCTCAATACCATACTGGCGGACCGCGGCCGTAGCGAGCGCTTTGCCAACCTGCACACGGGCGATCAGGTCGCCTTGGTTGTTGGTGGTCCGCAGACGGCGATCACGTCAGCGTTTGAGAGTGGCCTACTGGAATCGGGCGATGCTGGTGAGGCCGAGCAACATGGCAAGGCGTTCGAGGAGCGGGTGCTGAAGACACTGAAGTCCACGCAGCGGCCATAGGCGCTGGGACCGTCGGCGTCCTCTGGACGTCAGCGCCGAGCCATGTTGCCGTCCCTGGGCACGCGCCCCCCTACGATGATCGGCAAGCAGCAGCACGTTGCCGTTGCGTGTGACCGGGTCATACAGCACCAGCGCCTCGCCTTCGGTACCCGCGCCGCAGAGCATTCTGCCAGCGTCCGCGTCAGGCTGGGCCTGGCGACGTATGTCGTCAATAGGCGGGAAGTCACTCACGCGTGGCGTGGATCCTGTCGCCAGCCTGCGCCGTCTACCGGCGTGATACCCTGACCGGTTGCATCCATCCTGCTGCCCGCCCATGACCACCACGCCCAAATCCCGCGCTGCAACTCCGGCCGGCACCGCCTTCCGCACGCTCGTGCCGCTGCTGGTGGTCATGCTGTTCTTCCTCGGCAGCGGATACCTGGCCGGCAAGAACATCCAGACCATTCGTGAGGGCAGCGCCCTGGTGATCCGCTCGCAGGAGACGATGACCGCCCTGAGCGACGTCCTCTCTGCGGTGCAGGACGCCGAGACCGGCCAGCGCGGCTATCTGCTCACCGGCGACGACAGCTACCTGGAACCCTATCGGGCGGCACTGGGGCTGGCCAGCACGCGGCTGGACGCCATGGAAAAGGCGTTGGCGGATGACCCGGCGCAGCAGGACAGGCTCAAGCTGCTGGCACGCAGGGTCCAGGACAAACTGGACGAACTGCGTGAAACGATCGAACTGCGCCGCGCGCAGGGCCTCGAGCCCGCCCTGGCTGTCGTCACGTCCAACCGCGGCAAGGCGGCCATGGACGATATCCGCGCGCGCCTGGCCGCCATGGGCGCCATCGAGCTGGACAAGCGCGCGCGGCGGCTGGAAGAAATGGAGTCTGCCTACAACACGGCGCTGACCTCGGGCTCGGCCAGCGCCGTGCTGGGCATTGTCCTGACGATCTTCATCGCCTTCCTGCTCCGTCGCCACACCCGCGCACGCGAGCGCGACGCCTGGCTGCAGCGTGGCCGGCTGGAGCTGGCCACGGCGACCGGCGGCGACCTGGACAGCGGCGCACTGGCACGCGCCAGCCTCACCTTCCTCGCGCGCTTCACCGGCGCCGAGGCCGGCATGCTGTTCGTGCCGGCCGCCAACGGCTTCCAGCAGATCGGCGCGGTGGGCACCGCTTCCGCGCCGGATGGCAGCGACCTGCAGCGTGACGGCGGCACCCTGCTCGGCCGCGCCGTGGACGAGAAGCGCGCGCTGGTCGTTGCCGATGTGCCGCCGGGCTACTTCACGGTGGCGTCGGGACTGGGGCAGGCCCAGCCTCGCCACCTGGTCATCGCCCCCAGCATCCACGAGGGCGAGGTGAGCGGGGTCATCGAGCTGGGCTTCTTCGGTGCGGTGCCGGCCGAGGTGGTCGAACTGCTCGAGCTGGCGTCCGGTGACATGGCGGTCGCCCTGCGGTCGGCGGCGTACCGGGCCAGGCTGTCCGAGCTGCTGGCGCAGACCCAGCGGCAGTCCGAATCGCTGCAGGTGCAGAGCGAGGAGCTGCGCGTCTCCAATGAAGAACTGGAGGAGCAGAGCAAGGCGCTGCGCGGCTCCCAGCACGAGCTGGAGGAGCAGCAGGCCGAACTGGAACAGACCAACAACCAGCTCTTCGATCAGTCGCAACAGCTCGAAATCGAGCGCGACAAGCTCGCACGCGCCAACGCCGCCATCGTGGCCGAATCGCACAAGGTGCAGCGCGCCAGCCAGTACAAGTCCGAGTTCCTGGCCAACATGTCCCACGAGCTGCGCACGCCGCTCAATTCGGCGCTCATTCTTTCCAAGCTGCTGGGCGACAACCGCGACGGCAACCTCAGCGCGGAACAGGTGAAGTTCGCGCGTACCATCCACGCCTCCGGCACCGATCTGCTCAACCTCATCAATGAGATTCTCGACCTGTCCAAGATCGAGGCCGGGCACATCGAGGTGCATGCCGAACGCTTCGGGGTGGAGAAGCTGCTGTCGGATATTGCGGCGCTGCTCGGCCCGGTTGCCAGCGAAAAGGGCTTGTCGCTGGACGTCTCGATGCTGGCCGACTGCCCGGCGGTGATCGAGTCCGATCGCCAGCGCATCGAGCAGATCCTCAAGAACCTGCTGTCGAATGCATTGAAGTTCACCGAGACCGGCGGCGTGACCGTATCAGCCTCGGCCACGCGCGACGGCCGCGTGGCGTTCTCGGTGACTGACAGCGGCATTGGCATCGCGCCCGAGCAGCAGACGCGCATCTTTGAGGCGTTCCAGCAGGCGGACGGCTCCATCAGCCGGCGCTACGGCGGCACGGGGCTGGGGCTGTCCATTTCGCAGGAGCTTGCGCGGCTGCTGGGCGGCGACATCACCGTGGAGAGCGAACCCGGCAAGGGCAGCTGCTTCCGGCTGGTGGTCGCGGCACGCCTGGTGGACCCGTCTCCGGCAGCCGCAGCGCCCGCGCGCGCCACACCCGCACCCATTCGCCCTGCCCCCGCGCAGGACGCCCGACTGGCTCCACTCGCCCCGCGCCAGCCCGGCGATGCCGGCGGCGCGCCGAGCAACAACGGACGCGGCCTGATCCTGATCGTCGAGGATGACATCGCCTTCGGTCAGATCGTCAGCGACCTCGCCAACGAAATGGGCTTCCGCGCGCGGGTGGCACATACCGCGAGCGAGGCCTTGGATGCCGCGCGCGCGGAGCTTCCGCACGCCATCGTGCTGGACGTCGGCCTGCCGGACCAATCGGGCCTGTCGGTGCTCGACGTGCTCAAGCACGACATGCGCACCCGGCACATTCCCATCCACGTGGTGTCCGCGCTGGACCATTCGCGCAAGGCGCTGTCGCTGGGCGCGGTGGGCTATCTCGGCAAGCCGGCCACCCGCGATGAACTCGCCGACGTACTGCTCGCGCTGGAGCGCCGCCTGTCACTGCGCCCACGCCTGGTGCTGGTGGTCGAGGATGACGCCGTCCAGCTGGATGCCGTACGCGAGCTGCTGGCCCTGGCCGATGTACAGACGATCGGCGCGCGTTCGGCATCGGAGTGCCTGCAGGTGCTGGCCGAGCATACCTTCGACTGCATGGTGCTGGACCTGACGCTCCCCGATGCCTCCGGCTTCGAGCTGCTGGAGATGCTGAGCGAGCAGAGCCCGCATGCGCTGCCCCCGATCATCGTCTATACCGGCCGCGTGTTGTCGCCTGCCGAAGAGGTGCGATTGGGCCGCTACTCCAGCTCGATCATCATCAAGGGCGCGCGCTCACCCGAGCGCCTGCTCGATGAGGTGACGCTGTTCCTGCACAAGGTCGTCAGCGACCTGCCCGAATCACAACAGGGCATGATCCGCACCGCGCAGCACCGCGACACCGCGTTGGAGGGTCGCCGCGTGCTGGTTGTCGAGGATGATGTGCGCAACATCTACGCGCTGATGAACGTGCTCGAGCCGCACGGCTGCAAGGTGACCATCGCGCGCAACGGCCAGGAGGCCATCGACATGCTGACCACCGCGGTCGTAGGTCCGGCCCCCATCGAACTGGTGCTGATGGACATCATGATGCCGGTCAAGGACGGCCTGACCGCGACCCGCGAGATCCGCCAGGACGGGCGCTTCGGCAAGCTGCCGATCATCGCCCTCACCGCCAAGGCCATGCCCGACGACCAGCAGCAGTGCATCCAGGCGGGCGCGAGCGATTACGTGGCCAAGCCGCTGGACGTGGACAAGCTGGTGTCGTTGATCCGGGTCTGGCTGATGGCGTGACGGCGGCCGTGGGCACCTGCAGAAGCAGCGTGCCCATCGACCGCGTAGAGGCGCTGCTGCCTCACCCCGTCCCGAACGGGGTGTTGTGCCAGCCGTACTGTCGCTGTGCCACCTCATCCAGATCGCGGTCGTCGCCCTCCGCGAGCGACGTGGACGACGCCAGGCTGACCACCGCGCCAGCTGCAATGCGGACAGCGGTGCTACGCCGCCGTCCATCGGTCGCCTCCGGGGCGGACTGCGCGGCCACGTACGCCTCCATCAGCTGCCGCAGCACCTGCGCAGCTGGCCTGCATTCGCGCGCCGCGGCTGCCTGGAAGCTGGCCCGCAGCTCGTCTTCCATCTTCGCCTGCATCAGAACGTTCCTGCTCATGACTGGCTCCTGCGGGCTATTTCCCGCTGTTCGCGCTGAAGTTTCCTGGGTATCTTCGGCACCACCGGCGCGGGTCGCTCGATGACCGTAAGGGTGATGACACCCTCCTTAGCCTCCACCGCCAGCTTGGCGCCAATCACGAAGCCGATGTCACGCAGCCAGCGACCACGCAGCTGGATGTACGGAATTGCTTCCGCGCGGCTCATCGAGTCGATGGCGTCGTACCACTGCGCGGAGACTTTGTAGCTGCGTGCGGGGCGGGAGTAGCCTGCCCTGCGCTTGGGGACTTCGTCGAGGGGCGTGTCCGCCCACTGAGTAAGCATGTTGGACCTCCAGTTTGGAGCGCCCTCGCCGGGATGGCAGGGGCGTCGGGAGGCTAGAAACCGTCAAATGAGACCCGGCATGGCGTATTTCCTCGGGGGTGTTGTATTAGCCACCCTCCCGACAAAGGAACGTCCAACTCTCTCACGTTAGAGTTTCTAGGCTCTGGAGAACACCATGCGGGATGATGCGGACGATGGGAAATCGCTTGTTTCTGCATATTTTTGCGATTCAATCACCCCAGCCTACGGAATGACGCATACAGCGCACCGTTTTGGTACGTGCGGCAATTTTTTCCAATTGATTTGCCATCAATGACGACGGCGGTCACAGTCGATTCGAGTCGCTACCTCTAGCATCCGTTGCCGCCAAGACCGTCACAGGAAACTCCACTCATCATGTTGCTTACATCAAGGCTCTTCTCTCACTGGATTCGATCGAGCTACCGGCAGCCAAAGCGCGCCTATTTCGACACATCGAACCCACCGCCGCGAGGCCCGAGACCTCCTCCACCGCCGAACCCGCCGCCCCCTCCGAAACTGGCTTGAGGGAAATGGGTAGCCCTGCCGCTCAACTTCGAACGAAACGATGGAGAGCAGTCCTTCATTGGTTGCTGTCGGCCCCCGCCTCGGCTTCCAATGGCCGCTTGTGCGGCTCCTCGATGATTCGCTTGTTGAGTATGCGCACGGTGCCCACCATCAACAGCCGCATATCGCGAACGATGTAGTCGGCGAGCGCGTCATCTTCGATGTCATCGCCATCGATATCCAGGCGAAACTCCTGCCCCTGGATTCCGCCACCGTTGCTGAACTCGATTTCAAAATCGAAGCAGACACGCTTTTGCATGGAAGCCATCCGGTTCGTGCAGCCCATTTTTCCGGATTCTCGCACGCTACCAGTGCCAGCGCATGCCCACGTTTCCATTCCATGCCGTCTCGTGGCCGTCGAAGCTCCAGGTGTAGTCGAGGCCGGCAAACAGGTAGCCGCTGCGGCTCACCTGCCACGTGCCGCCCGCCCCCAGCTCTGCCCAGCTGTCGTCCAGATCCGCGCTGAAGGGCACGTAGCCGGAAGCGCTTGAGAACTCGGTGGTCGGCGAGCCACTGAACTGGTGCCAAGCGTTGAGACGGATCCAGCCGCTGGTCGCAGGTGCCCCGCCCGCCGCCCCGCTCCCGGTACGACTCAGGCGCAGCCCCAGCCGGCCCACGGTGGAATCGCCATCGCGGTAGCGCACGCGAGCGGTGGCGTCGACCAGATCGTCGATGTCGACCTTCTGCCAGATGAGCTGTGCCTGCGGTTCGATGTGCCAACCGGCGCCGTCCTGCTGCGCGGCGCCGATGGCCCAGGGCCAGCCGCCCTCTACCGAGACCAGCGCGCCGTCGCCATGGGTGAAGATGTCCGGCAAGCGCGTCGAGCGTGCACGCAGGTCGTACCCGGTGACCTGCGCGACAGCGTCCACGTACGCGCCTCGGGCGTTGAATGCCGTCCAGTACGCGCCCACCGTGTGCGCGTTGAAGTCGTCTTCGCCGGCGTGGAAGTCGATGTCCAGCAGATGGTGGCGCACGCTGCCGCGCGCCTTTCCGTAGGCCAGGTAGGCGCCGGCGTGTTGATGGCTCCCGTCATCTCCGACAGCTCGGTACAGGTCCAACCCGACCTGCAGCGCATCGAAGGTGTAGTCGAAGCCAGGGCCGCGATTGCCGTAGATACCCAGCTTGCCGCCATCGCGCTCGCCGTCATGGCGCAGCACGCGCACCCAGGCACCGTTCATGCCGCCCGTGCCTAGGTCGTCTCGCTGGCCCAGCAGGTGTTCATCGCCGACCCGCTCATGCAGCGTACCGACGATGGCGCGACCGTAGATGGCCGCCATGGTCGGCAGCGCAGCCCCCAGCGATACCTCCTGCCGGTACGAGGGCGCAGGCGGTTCGGGGGGCACCGGCGGAACCGGTGGTGTCGGCGGCTCCGGCGGAGGCGTGGGTGGGTCTGGGGGTGTTGGGGGATCCGGTGGCGGGGGTGGCGGTGGCGGCGGAGGGGGTGGTGGCGGCGGTGGTGGTGCCGGGCAAGGCGGCGATGGCGCACCTGGCGATGCACAGTCGACCACCGACCGAAGAAACCAGCTGTTCTGGGTATTCGCGCTCCCTACCCCGCCCAGCCCGCCCTGGTACAGGAAGTACTCGTAGGGGCCGGCCACTACAGGCGACGACAGCGAGAAACTGCCTGCACCGGTGGTGGCGCCATTGAGGGCGACCACCAGCGGAATGCCATTCTGCTGGGTGACCGCGCCGCCGCCACCAAGATTGGTTACGGCAACGCGGGTGGCACCCGTGGCGCTGCCGCCGTCCACAATCAAGTGATCGGCAGGTGACGTATCGCCGGCCAGCACACTGGTAGCGGCCAGGCGGCCGTTCTGCCCGAGGTAGTCACCCCGAACCGTGAGCTGGCCCGTGGGCATCACCGTGCCTGCGTTCGCCACGTTGCCAACCACCACACCGCTGCCAGCCAGTGTTCCCGGCGCAGAAACTGACCATTGCGGGCTGCTCAACGTGCCTGTCACCCGGAGCGTGCCGGTGTCGATCATGGCCTGTTGCGCGAAGGTCCCGTCTCCCGAGAGTGTCCAGTCCTGCCCCTGCATGCGCAGCAGCTCGAACGCCTGGAACAAGGCTGCAGACTCGGTACCAGTGCCCTCCAGGAACAGGGTGTCAGTACCAGGGCCGGCCAGTACCGTGCCGACCAACCGCGAGCCCGTACGCAGCGTCATGCGGTCGTCGTAGGCGGTCGTCTGATCGAACCGTACCGCCACCGTGCCGGTACTCTCCAACGATCCCGCATTGATGACGGTGCCGGGCGCGTTGTTGAGCGCAATCGCCACGTTGCCCCGGATCGATCCGGCGTTATCCACCGTGACCGGACCGGAATCGTCGGCAAGCGTGGCGTTGCCACTGTAGACGCCGTACACAGGCCCGATGAGCGAGCCGCCGGCCTGGTTGATCACCTGTGCGCCGGTCAGCGCGTATGACGCGCCGATGTAGACCGCCGCGCCCGAGCCGGCCGTCGCGCCATTGCCACCGACAAAGCTCGATGCCGTCGCGGTGATCGTGCCGGCGTTGGTCAGTACATTGCTGGTATTGAAGCGGCTGCGGACGTAAGCGACGCCGCCCGCACCGGTAATCTGCCCACCCGCGCGATTGGTGATTTCGCCGCCGCCATACGACCAGATTGCCGGCCCGGTGGTGCTTGAAAGTACGCCGGCGTTATCCACCATCAGGTCCGTAAAGAGATCCATGCCTCCCACTGCGGAGCCAGGCCCCTGGATCAACCCACCGGCCGCATTGGTCACGCGCGTGGAGCCGTGAGTGACGCTGATACCCAGTCCACCGGCATTGAGCGCCGAGATGCGGCCGCCACTGCCATTGGTGATGGTGGGCGTTGTGGTCGCATTGGAGCCGGTGGTCAGTTCGATGCCCGATACCCCGCCCTCGATCACTCCCGTGTTGGTGATGTTTGCGCCGATTCCAGCGTTGGGCAGACTGCCATATATCCCGCGTACCCCGCCCTTGATCAGACCGGTGTTGGACAGTGTCAGCTCGCCCGAGGTGTACACGCCGACGTTGCCGGTGCTGATGGTCCCGCTGTTATCAACGGCAAGTGCCACCGTGTTGTAGACACCAAAGCCGTTGCCGCCCACGGTGCCGTTGTTGATGAAACGACTTCCATTACCCTGCAACTGCACTGCGGGTTGGACGCCGGTAACCGTTCCGGAATTGGTGAGCGTCCACGCGTCTCCCGCCGCGCCCAGGATGCCGTAGCCAGATGCAGGCAAGACCGAAATCCCAGCCACCACTGTTGCGGTGCCGCCGCCTGCCGGCAGCACCACGGTGGCGGTGCGATTGGTATCGACGACGACCGTGTTCTGCGCACCGGCTTCGATGCTGGCACCCAAGAACCCGGCGCACACGACGGTCATCGGGCCCAGCGCGCGCAGCGTGGTGCGCACGGCAACGGCCAGCCTCGCCGGTAACGGCGCTCGTCCCGAGACATCCATGCTGCCACCCGACCAGATCGCTTGGGAGCGTGAGCGCCCACTGTTGGCCTTCGGTGCAATTCGGGCAACCGCTTAACTACTGGTGCTTTTGCGTATTTCTACTGAGCCTGCCCATGCGCGCGCCGCGCAAACGCCGCAGCGGCATTCCCCGGCGGTGTTGGCGCCTCCCGGTCACGCCCTGCGTGAGAACAGCCACAGGACCAGGAACACCGGTACTGGCGACAGCAGCATGAGGATGCCGAGGCCGATGTTGGCGCCGCCGCCGGTGTTCATGAAACCGTCTGCGTAGTACCAGCCCCACAGCGCAAGCGAGGCCACCAGCCCAGCGATGTAACCCCTGCTCAGGTGCGGTGGCCGCCGCATGGCGGCCCACAGCGAGAAAAGGGCAAACGGCGCGAAGGCCAGTGCAGTACGCACCCAACGCGGGTGCACTTCAGACCCCATTCCAAATGTGCGCGACCTCAGAAGATCGAGCAGCCACTCAACGCCCCACACGATGGCGAGGGCGTACACAATGGAGAGAAGCATCAGCTGCGCGGCACTGGTACGCATGGAAGTTTCCGGTCTTGCCTAGCCCACCTCGCGGCTGGCGGTCTCCAGATCGTAGTGCATCTGGAGGTTCATCCAAACCTGCGCCGTTGCGCCGAAGCAGCGCGCAAAGCGCAGGGCGGTGTCGGCGGTGATGGAACGGCGACCGGCAATGATGTGCGAGACGCTGACGGGTGAAATTTCAATTGCTTTCGCCAACGCCCTGGCGGACATGCCAAGCGGGGCCAGAAATTCTTCTGCCAGAACTTCGCCTGGATGGACCGGCGGGTGCATGGTGGCGATATTGCTCCCGTTGACGCGCCTCATCTTCTCATCCGCTCCAGCTTTCAGGAATCACTCACCCCGCCGAAGCGGGCTCGCTCAGCGCCAACAAAGCACTGCTGCAGCGGGCTGGCGACTCACCGCTTCGTGAACTGTTCCAAGGTCAATCCTGCAGCCACCATGGCCGCCTTGCTTCTCGAAGGGTCCCTGAGAATTTGATATGCGGCCTTCTTGGCCGGTGAAAAACTGCTCAATACTGTGTAGTGCTGTGACGCATACAAGCGGGCGGCCGTCTTCTCCCGCTTGCTGTTCGCTCTGTCGTGGAGCACCTTGTAGGCGGCCGCCGCCACATCCTCGGAAATCGGTTCATTTGACACGTTGAGCCTCCTGAACTTGCTTGATGATTGCAACAGGGGAAGGATCGCGCAGGGCAACGAGCACAATCAATACAAGAAGAACTGAAAACATGAGCGTACCGACGAGTCCGGCGGCCACGTTGGCAAGAAACTTGGGCCAGAACCTGCTGCTTGATCGAATTTCGGCTACCACGACGCCGTCCATTGCCGCCCTCTTATAGCCCTCATCAATAGACCTGGTAACCTCTTGGGCGTACGCATTCAGCACGTTCTCCGCATTGCCGCGTGCCCGATCCAATGCCGAACTGGGCAGCTGTTCGTACCAGGTCCGAACCTGATCGCTGGTGGTGGCCACCCCTGATTTTGCCTCTACATGACGCATCCAATCGATCCGCTGCTCCTCAAGGACCGCGAACGCGAGCAGCCCGAGAAGCCAGCCCTCTGGAGCCTCCTCGACCAGGCACTTGTACACGTCCTGCGGACCTGAAATATCGTTCATGTCATTCCTCCATCCATGCCCACCGCACTGGATCGTTCCCTCGAATGTCATCGGTCAGAGACGCATCAACCCGCCGGCGGAAACCAGGGGCGGTCAATGTTCAAATGCTCTGCCAGCTGTGCAGAACAGAGTGTCGCCTAATGCGGCGAATGGGAAATCGCTTGATTCTGCTGATTCTCAGGACTCGATCAGCTCAGCCTACGGTGTGGCTTGAGCGGCCTGACAGCCAAATGGACTGGCGCTGCGTAGCGCGATACGCCTGAAGAGCGCCCACGAAAAAACCGGCTTTCGCCGGTTTTGTCTTGACGCTTCAATTCATGGTGGGCGGTGCAGGGTTCGAACCTGCGACCCTTGCCGTGTGAAGGCAATGCTCTACCGCTGAGCTAACCGCCCGATGCTGCTGAGCCGCTCATTATAGGGCGGCAAAATTCAACGTCAACGGGTTTTCTGAAATTTCTTCACATCGTGTGCGTGGGCTTGTCCGAATTCAGCGTGCCGGCCAGCGCGGTCTCGATCTTGTTGCGCACGTTCTCGCCTTCCTGGCCGTCGGCCAGCTGCACGCCGATGCCCGCCGCGCGGTTGCCCTGCGCGCCCGCCGGGGTGACCCAGACCACCTTGCCGGCGACCGGCAGGCGCTCGCTGGAGTCCGGCAGGGTCAGCAGCAGGAACACCTCGTCACCCAGGAAGTAGCGCTTGGGCGTGGGCACGAAGATGCCGCCGTTCTTCACGTACGGCATGTAGGCGCTGTACAGCGCGGTTTTATCCTTGACGGCCAGCGACAGGATGCCTTGGCGGGCGTTGGTGGCGCTCATGCTCTATTCCCCTTTGCTTGCCGCTCGTTGACCTTGTTCCAGGCCAACAACAATTCCACCACCGCCAGGTCGGCGCGCACAGTGGTGCGCAACAGATCGCGGGTACGGTTGGCGGCGTCGAACCAGGCCCCCAGCTTGTGCAATCGCTCCGGATCGGTCAAGCCACCCCCGGTGGCCTGGGCGAGCGCCAGATCCGCCGCGTGCCGCAGGCGCAGGGCCGCGTGCTCGTCATTGGTCCAGCGCTGGGCCAGCTCCACCGCGCCGGAGCGGCCGGCGACCAGGCCTTCGAGGTCGGTGGCCACCTGCCGGCGCAGGGCCAGGCCGTCGTGGCGCAGCCAGTCGTCGGCCAGGCCGGGGTGGCCGCGTGCGGCGTCCAGGGCTTCGCGGGCACTGGCCTCGCTGTGGCCCTGGGTCTGCAGCCACGCGAGACTTTCCTCGCGCGGCGGCAGTTTGAATTCCAGCCGCTGGCAGCGACTGCGCACGGTGGCCGGCAGCCGCGCCGGGTCGCTGCTGATCAGCCACAGGTAGCGGCCGGGCTGCGGCTCTTCCAGGGTCTTGAGCAGCGCGTTGCAGGCGGCGCGGTTGATGGCGTCGGCCGGGTCGACGATCACCACCTGGGCGATGCCGTACTGCGGGGTGAGCGAGAGCTTCTGGGAGATCTCGCGCACCTGCTCGATGACGATCTCGGTGCGCAGCTTGTCGCCGGTCTTGTTCGGAATGAACGAGACCAGCTGCAGGTCCGGATGGGTGCCGGCGGCGATGAGCTGGGCGCTGCGCAGGGCGGCGGCGGGCTCGCCACGGCACAGGACGTGCTTGGCCAGGCGCAGCGCCACCTCGCGCTTGCCCAACCCGGCCGGGCCGCAGATGAGCAGGCCATGGCCCAGCCGATCGGCGTCGAGCGCGGCCACGGTCTGGTCATAGGCGCGCTGCTGCCACGGCGAGAAGGTGTCAGTCACGGGGGTGCTCCTGCGCCAGCCAGGCGTCGATGGCGGCCACGACGGACGCGGCCACGCCGGCCTGGTCCTGGCTGGCGTCGATGAGGCGGAAGCGCGCGGGGTCCTGCGCGGCGCGCTGGCGGAACACGGCGCGCACCCGCTGGAAGAAGTCGTCCTGCTCGCTTTCGATGCGGTCCGGCCAGAGGTCGCGGCCGTTGGCGCGGGCGCGGCCCACGGCCACGTCCACATCCAGCAGCAGGGTCAGGCCGGGCAGCAGGCCCACGGCGCGGCGCTCAAGGTCGGCAATCCACTCCGGCTCAAGGCCGCGGCCACCGCCCTGGTAGGCGTAGCTGGAATCGGTGAAGCGGTCGCTGAGCACGTAGCAGCCCCGGCGCAGCGCGGGCTGGATGACCTGGCGCACGTGCTGGGCACGGGCGGCGAAGACCAGCAGCAGCTCGGCCTCGGCCGAGAGCGGCTCGGCGGCCACCTCCTCGTCCGGGGTGAGGATCAGCGCGCGGATGCGCTCGGCCAGCGGGGTGCCGCCGGGCTCGCGGGTGAGGACGACCTCGTGGCCACGCGCGTGCAGGGCCTCGCGGATGGCGTTGATGGCGGTGGACTTGCCCGCGCCCTCGCCGCCCTCAAGGCTGATGAAACGCGGGTGGCGGTGCAGCGCGGGGCTCACTGCGGGGCCGCCTGGCTGCGCTGCTGGCGCAGCTGCTGCAGGTAGCGGGCCACGGCGGCGTTGTGCTCGGCGTAGGTGGCCGAGAACACGTGCGCGCCACTGCCGTCGCCTACCGCCACGAAGTACAGCGCGTCGCCCGCGGCGGGGCGCGCGGTGGCCTGCAGGGCGTCACGGCCCGGCATGGCGATCGGCGTGGGGGTGAGGCCGGCGCGGGTGTAGGTGTTGTAAGGCGTGTCGGTGGTGAGGTCGCGCTTGCGGATGTTGCCGTCGTAGCTGCTGCCGATGCCGTAGATGACGGTGGGGTCGGTCTGCAGGCGCATGCCCATCTTGAGGCGGCGCACGAACACGCCGGCAATCTGCGGGCGCTCGCTGGGCAGCGCGGTTTCCTTTTCGATGATGGAGGCCAGGATGAGCAGCTCGTAGGGCGTGTTCAGCGGCAGGTCGTCGGCGCGGCTTTCCCAGGCGGCGGCAAGCTCTTTTTCCATGGCGGCGTGGGCGCGCTTGAGCACGTCCACGTCGGTGTCGCCGCGCTGGTAGACGTAGGTCTCGGGCAGGAAGCGGCCTTCGGGGTGCTGGTCGGGGAAGCCGAGCGCCTTCATCAGGGCGGCGTCATCGAGCTCGTCGGTGGTGTGCACCAGCGGGTCGGCGCGCTTGAGTGCGGCGCGCAGCTGGCGGATGTTCCAGCCTTCGACGATGGTGACGCGGTGCTGCAGGGTGCGGCCCTGGCGCATGCGGGTGAGCAGCTCGCGCGGGGTAAGGCTGGGGTCGAGGGCGTATTCGCCCACCTTGAGCTTGCCGGAAGCGTCGAGCTGGCGCGCCAGCAGCTGCCACTGGGTGTCGGTGCCCTCATCCACGCCGGCCTTGCGCAGGTTGCGCAGCACGGTCTGCAGGCCGTCGCCGGAGGCGATGACCATGCTGGGCTGGTCGGGGCTGATGGGTTCGTCGGCGAAGCTGCTCTGGCTGCGCCAGAACCAGGCGCCAGCGGCGGCCAGCAGCAGTGCGCCAAGCAGCAGTACCGCAAGGACGGTGAGACAACCTCGTTTTACGCCTGCCATGCATACCTCGGTGGGGTGGTGCCGCCACGCAGGGCGTGGCTCTACGGGTGTGTTCGTTTCCGCGCGACACATGGCGTGCCTCTACGCGACCGCCCTACAGCATACCTTGGCTCATTCGTGGCGGCCGAGCGCGCGCATGAGGCCGCGCGCCTTGGCGCGGGTCTCGTCCAGTTCCTTGGCCGGGTCCGAATCGACGACGATGCCGGCGCCGGTGCGGAAGCTGGCGCGGTCGGCGGCGACTTCGGCGGTGCGGATGAGGATGTTCAGGTCCAGGTCGCCGTCGCGGTTCAGCCACCCGAAGGCGCCGGTATACGCGCCACGCGCGGTCTGCTCCAGCTCGGCAATGATCTGCATGCAGCGCACCTTGGGGCAGCCGGTGATGGTGCCCCCGGGGAAGGTGGCGGCAATCACCTGGCCGGGGTTGACGCCCGTGCGCAGGCGGCCGCGCACGTTGCTCACGATGTGGTGCACGTGCGCGTAGCTTTCCACGGTCATCAGCTCATCCACTTCCACGCTGCCCGGGGTGCAGATGCGGCCCAGATCGTTGCGCTCCAGGTCGATGAGCATTACGTGCTCGGCGCGCTCCTTGGGGTGGCCGACCAGTTCGCGGATGCGCTCTGCATCGTCATCGCCGGCGAAACGCGGGCGGGTGCCGGCGATGGGGCGGGTCTGCACGTCGTCACCATGCACGGACACCAGGCGCTCGGGCGAGGAACTCACCACCGCCCTGCCCTGCGCGATGAACAGGCCCGCGAACGGGGCCGGGTTGGCCACGCGCAGCTGGGCGTACAGCGCCTGCGGCGAGAGTGTTTCATCGAAACGGGCCGACCAGCGCCGCGACAGGTTCACCTGGAACACGTCGCCCGCACGCAGGTAGTCGATGACCTTGCCCACGCCGTCGGTGAAGCGCGTGGGCGCGTCTTCGTCCATCTGCGCCGGTGGCTGCCACTGCGGCAGTGGCGGCAGCGTGGCGGTGGCCTGCAGATCCTCCAGCAGGGTGTCGAGCAGTGCGACGTGGTCGGTCTCGCACACGGCATGGAACTGGCCCAGCACGCGGTCATGCAGGACGGCGGCCGGGCAACGCAGCGCAAGCGCGCTGGGCAGTCCGTCGGCGCGCGCGGGCAGCGCGAGCACGGTCTCGATCTGGCCGGCCAGTTCGTAGTCCAGCATCAGCGCCCAGCCGCCGCGGAACGGCAGGCCGGTTTCCTCGCGCGGCAGGCGCAGGGCCTGCCAGTGGGCGTCCAGCACGTCCAGGAAGGTGCCCGAATGCGTGGCGCCATCGTGGTCGCGCACGCGGCCATCGGCGTGCAGGGCGAGCGACTCGCCGTTGCCCATCAGCAGCAGGTCCCAGCGCCCCTGGGCGGTGCCCGAGGCGGTGGATTCCATCAGCAGCGGATAGCGCTGCGGGGCCAGGCGCTGCAGGGCGAGCAGGTCGGTGGAATCGGGCAGCAGGCGGGTCTGGAACATGGCGGGGAAACCGAAGGGAGTGCGGGGGCCAGATACACCAAGGCCGCCATGATGGCGGCCCGGTGCAGGGGTACGGAACGTGGCGGACTCAGACGCGCTTGAACACCAGGGTGCCGTTGGTGCCGCCGAAGCCGAAGCCATTGGACATCACCACATCCACCTTGGCGTCGCGTGCGGTGTTCGGCACGTAATCCAGGTCGCAGCCCTCGCCCGCTTCGTGCAGGTTGATGGTGGGCGGGATGATGTTGTCCTGCAGGGCCAGCACCGAGAAGATGGCTTCCACGCCGCCGGCCGCGCCGAGCAGGTGGCCGGTCATGGACTTGGTGGAGCTGACCATCATCTTGTGGGCGTGATCGCCGAAGGCGGTCTTCATGGCCATGGTTTCGCCCAGGTCGCCCAGCGGCGTGGAGGTGCCGTGCGCGTTGAGGTAACCCACCTGGTCCGGGGTGACGCCCGCGTCTTTCAACGCCATGGTCATGCAGCGTGCGGCGCCTTCGCCGTTCTCGCTCGGGGCGGTCATGTGGTACGCATCGGAGCTGGCACCGAAACCGGCGAGCTCTGCGTAGATGCGCGCGCCACGTGCCTTGGCGTGTTCGTATTCTTCGAGGACGAGGATGCCGGCGCCGTCGCCCAGCACGAAGCCGTCGCGATCCTTGTCCCACGGGCGCGAGGCCTCGGTGGGCGCATCATTGCGGGTGCTCATGGCCTTCATGGCGCAGAAGCCGCCCAGCGCGGTTGGCGAGGAGCCGCGTTCGGCACCGCCCACCACCATCACGTCCGCATCGCCGTACTGGATCATGCGCATGGCAGTGCCGATGGAATGGTTGGACGTCGCGCAGGCGGACACCGCCGAGAACGACGGACCCTTCAGACCGGTGATGATGCTGAGCTGGCCCGGCAACATGTTGATGATGGTCTTGGGCACGTAGAAGGGCGAGATCTTCTTGCCCTCGTGGAACTCGATGGTCTGCTCTTCAATGCCGAGCAGGCCGCCGATGCCGGCGCCGACGATGGCGCCGATGCGCTCGGCATTGGCGTCGGTGATTTCCAGGCCCGAATCATTCAAAGCCATGAACGAGGCACCGAGGCCGTAATGGATGAAGGGGTCCATCTTCTTGGCATCCTTGCCGCTGACCCGGTATTTGCCGAACTGTTCGTTGTCGGCGGTGATGTCGAATTCCTTGACCTCACCTGCAATCTTGGTGGTGAAACGGTCCAGGTAGGATTGCGAAACGTTGGTCAGCGGACCGATGCCGGAACGGCCTTCGGTGATGCCCTTCCAACTGGTGGCCATATCATTGCCCAACGGCGAGACCATGCCCATGCCGGTAACGACGACGCGACGCTTCATTGCAGATTCTCCTGACCCGGGTGTTGCGGGTATGACGCGGTACAACGCTTAAATGCACAGGGCCGCAAGCGCGGCCCCATGGGTTTGCTGCACGCGGTGGCGGCGTTGGCCACACCCGCGTGCAAGCCGCCTGACATCAAGCCTTGACGTGGGCGGTGATGTAGTCGATTGCAGCCTGGACGGTGCTGATCTTCTCGGCTTCTTCGTCCGGGATCTCGCACTCGAATTCTTCTTCCAGCGCCATCACCAGTTCAACGGTGTCCAGCGAGTCAGCGCCCAGGTCATCGACGAACGATGCGCTGTTGGTGACTTCTTCTTCCTTGACGCCAAGCTGTTCGACGACGATTTTCTTGACGCGTTCTTGGATGGTGCTCATTAGATATCGCTCCAGATGGAGTAGTGGTTCAAAGTGACGCCATCCGAGGATGGATGACCGTGGGATAGTGTAGTGGAAACCAGTGGCGCCTTGCATGGCTGGTAAACGCCTTTCAGATCAACCACTTGCGGCGCGATCCGTGCGCCACATGCTTACGGCATGTACATACCGCCGTTCACATGGAGGGTTTCACCGGTGATGTAGCTGGCCGAGGGACCGGCCAGGAACGCCACCGCATTGGCGATGTCGGACGGTTCGCCCAGGCGTTCCAGGGCGATGGACTTGACCAGGCCGGTGCGCTGTTCTTCGGGCAGGGCCTTGGTCATGTCGGTGTCGATGAAGCCCGGCGCCACCACGTTGACGGTGATGCCGCGCGAGCCGATTTCCTTGGCCAGCGACTTGGAGAAGGCGATGATGCCGGCCTTGGCGGCGGCATAGTTGGCCTGGCCGGCGTTGCCGGTCACGCCGATCACCGAGGCGATGTTGATGATGCGGCCCTTGCGCGCCTTCATCATGCCGCGGATGACCGCCTTGGAGGTGCGGAACACGCTGGTCAGGTTGGTGTCGAGGATGGCCTGCCAGTCCTCTTCCTTCATGCGCAGCAGCAGGTTGTCGCGGGTGATGCCGGCGTTGTTGACCAGGATGGTGATGGCACCAAATTCCTTGGCGATGCCGTCGAGCACGGCCTCGAGCGCGGCCGGGTCGGTCACGTTCAGCGCGCGGCCATGGCCGCCGGACGCGGCCAGGCGCTCGCCGATGGCAGCGGCACCGGATTCGGTCGTGGCGGTGCCGATGACGGTCGCGCCCTGCGCGGCCAGTGCGTCGGCAATCGCGGCACCGATGCCACGGCTGGCGCCGGTCACCAGTGCGATTTCACCCTGAAGGGGCTTGCTCATATTCTGTTTCCTCAGACGGGACCACCCCGCCACACCGGCCCGAAGGCAAGTGCGTCACGGACGCGATCGAAAGTGTCAGGCAGCCCAGGTGTCGCGGGCGTCTTCGAAGTCGGCGGGCGTGGACAGTGTGCGCGCTTCCAGCGACTTGTCGATGCGCTTGATCAATCCGGTCAGCACCTTGCCCGGGCCGCACTCGGCCACGCGGGTGACGCCGCGCGCGGCCAGCGCCTGCACGCAGCCGGTCCACTGGACGGGCAGGTACAGCTGCTGGACCAGGGCCTGGCGGATGGCGTCCACGCCATCGTGGACGCGGGCATCGACGTTCTGCACCACCGGCAGGGTCGGCACGCGCCAGTCCAGGCCGGCCATGGTCTCGGCCAGCCGGTTGGCGGCTTCGCGCATCAGCGGGGTGTGCGAGGGCACGCTGACGGCCAGTTTGACGGCCTTGCGCACGCCCTTTTCGGCGAGCAGGGCCAGGGCACGATCGACGGCGGCGGCGTCGCCACCGATGACGATCTGGCCGGGCGAATTGAAGTTGGCGGGCACCACGACCTGGCTGCCGGCGGCCTGCTCGCAGACCTCCAGCACCAGGGCGTCTTCGGCGCCAAGCACGGCGGCCATGGCGCCCACGCCGGTCGGCGCGGCTTCCTGCATGAACTGGCCGCGCAGGCGCACCAGGTGGGCACCGTCACGCAGGGTCAGTGCGCCGGCAGCCACCAGCGCGGTGTACTCCCCGAGGCTGTGACCGGCCAGCACGGCCGGCTTGGCACCGCCCAGTGCAGTCCACACGCGCCATACGCCGATGCTGGCGGCCAGCAGGGCCGGCTGGGTGTATTCGGTGCGGTTGAGCATCTCTTCCGGGCCACCCTGCGACAGGGCCCACAGGTCCACGCCGGCGCCGTCGGACGCCTCGGTGAACGCTTCACGCACCTGCGGGTGCAGCTCGGCCAGTTCGGCCAGCATGCCCAGCGACTGCGAGCCCTGGCCGGGGAACACGAAAGCGAGATTGGAGTCGGTCACGCGGAGTTCCGCCTGCAAAAAACGAACGGCGAATGATAAGGGGGATTACCGCGCTTCGTCTGTACTGGCGCGTATTGAGGGGGTCAAACAAACATCTGCAGAATGTCCAGATCCCCGTCGGAGAAGAAGTCGAAGCAGATCCCCACCAGCATCAGCACGCCCAGCGTGGTGGCACCGTGCACGACCAGAATCCCGTGCGCCAGCGCGCGCGCCGAGCGCCCCAGCTTCATGCTGTAGCGCGCCAGGCGCTGCAGGCGGCCGGAGACTTCGTGGGCATGCGCCAGCACCGGGCGGGCGGCACCGTCCATGGCCGCCGCCATCAGCGCCTGCAGCTGCGCCGGACGGTGCTCGTAATACTTGGCCACGCCGTAGCCGAACATCAGCCAGTCGCGCGCCTGGGCCTGCGCCAGGTCCATGACTTCCAGCGGGTCTTCCTCGAAATCGATGAAGCCGATGTGCTGCCCGTCCCAGGTCAGGTTGCGCGGCAACGGCTGGCCGAAATACGCGCCCTTGGCATGCGCCGCGGCGATGGCCTGCATGGCGGCCGCTACCAGCACGTCGCGGCCGGCATCGTCGGCCTGGCGCAGGCAGGTGTTGAATGAGGTGCCGTTGTCGCCCAGCACCAGCGCGGCATGGCCGCTGCCGATCACGTGCGGCACGTTGACGCCCTGCGCCAGCAGCTCGGCCAGCCGGCGCGCTTCGGTCCTGCGCGCCGCATCGCCGCCCCGGTGCGGCGGCGGGCGCAGCGCATCGAGCTGGAAACGATGGGCAATGAAATTCAGCAGACCCAGCGCGACCGCGCGACTGCTCTCACCGTACTGCTTGAGCCAGGCGCGCTGGCCCTCGATGACGATGGGTTCGACCATGACGCAACTCCAAAAATGCAAAACGGCCCCATCAGGGCCGTTGTTGTGGCCGCACGACCCACGGTCGTGCGCTACCGGCGCAGGGCGATCCGCGTTTGCCGCGCCGCCCTTAACGCATTAATAACGCAGCAGCGCCGAACCCCAGGTGAAGCCGCCGCCGAAGGCTTCCAGCAGGAGCAGCTGGCCGCGTTCGACGCGACCCGAGCGAACGGCCACGTCCAGCGCCATCGGCACCGAGGCCGAGGAGGTGTTGCCGTGCTTGTCCACCGTCACCACCACCTGGTCCATGGACATGTCCAGGCGCTTGGCGGTGGCTTCGATGATGCGCAGGTTGGCCTGGTGCGGAATCAGCCAGTCCAGGTCGGACTTGGTCAGGCCGTTGGCATCCAGGGTTTCGTCCACGACCGAGTCCAACGCCTTGACGGCGTACTTGAACACGTCGTTGCCCTTCATCAGGATCGCGCCGCGGGCCTGCTCGCCCTCGCCGAAACCGGCCGACACGCCCACCGGGTTCCACAGCAGCTCTTTCTTGCTGCCGTCCGAATGCAGGTGGGTGCTGAGAATGCCGGTGTCTTCGTTGGCCTTGAGCACGACCGCGCCGGCACCATCGCCGAACAGCACGCAGGTGGTGCGCTCGGTCCAGTCGACGATACGGGTCAGGGTTTCCGCACCGATGACCAGCACATGGCGGGCGTCACCGGAGCGAATGAATTTGTCGGCCACGCTCAGCGCGAACACGAAGCCGGAACAGGCCGCGTTGACGTCGAAGGCGGGGCAACCGGTCGCACCGAGCTTGGCCTGGATCAGGCACGCGGTGGACGGGAAGATCAGATCGGGGGTGGTGGTACCCACCACGATCATGTCGAGCTGGGAAGCGTCGATACCGGCCGCTTCCAGCGCACGCACCGCGGCGTGGTAGCCGAGGTCGCTGGTGGTCTCCGTGTCGGCGGCGATGTGCCGCTCACGGATACCGGTGCGCGTCTGGATCCACTCATCGGTGGTGTCGACCATTTTCTCCAGATCCTGGTTGGTCAACACTTTTTCGGGCAAATAACTACCTGTGCCCGCGATCCTCGAGTAGATCCGCTTGCTCATTGCATTTCCTGTAACACGGCCATCAACACTGACAGCCGGGAAGAAAGGGGTAAAGGCCGCTGCCCGACCGGGCAGCGGCCTTCACAAATCAATCTTCTTCGACGGCCGAGTTCGACTTGGTCGTGATCACCTTCTTGCCGCGGTAGAAACCGTCAGCGGTGATGTGGTGACGCAGATGCACTTCGCCGGTGGTCGGGTCGGTCGACAGCTGCTTGGCGCTCAGGGCGTCATGCGCACGGCGCATACCGCGGCGGGACGGGGTAACACGGGATTTCTGCACAGCCATGGGATTGCTCCAAACTCAGTTCGATTAGCTTCGTCGTATCGTCGCGCAGGACGCCAGCGCCCAGCACATTCTTCGCTTTCGCCGCAGCCGCCGACGACAATCCGGCTGCTATTGTTTCTTCAGCGCCGCCAATGCCGCGAACGGATTGGCCTTGCTCTGTTCTTCTTCGGTCGGCGCCCAGTCCCGGTCCACCGCCTCGCCCTCGGGCGACAGCGGTACCACGGGCACGGCCAGGACCAGTTCGTCCTCAACCAGATCCAGCGGACGCAGGTTGCCGTCTTCGGGCACCAGCATCGCCTCGTACTCTTCCGGCAACGAGGACTCTTCGTCTTCGTTGCGGATCAGGCCGAGCCGCTGCTTCACCGACACCGGCAGCAGGAAGCGCTGCAGGCTGCGCTGACAGATCAGCGGCAGCGCGGTATCGATGGTCAGGTCCACATAGGATACCCGCAGGATGTCGTCGTGGCCGAATTCAAGCGCAAAGGTGCACTTTCCCTCGGAATCGGCGACAAGGCCTTGCAGGCGGGTCATTTCTGCCAGTTCTACCTGACCGTCGAAGCACCTTCGTGCTGCGACCATCCGCCAGGCATCCAGCAATTCGGGCACGTTCGCGGACATAAGCCGCTGAATGTTAAGGACGCCGCTGGCAGTTGTCAATTCCCCTCCCGAGGGTCGACCTCCACCCTGTAAAGTGCGGCCCACCCCATGTACCCCGGTATTGTCGCATGACTGCCCTGCTGCTCGCCTCCACCTCCCGCTACCGCCGTGAACTGCTGGAACGGCTGGGCCTGCCGCTGGAGACCGCGCGGCCGGAGGTGGACGAGACCCCGGCGCCCGGCGAGGCCCCACGGGCGCTGGCCATCCGCCTGGCGGCGGCCAAGGCGGCCGAGGTGGCGGCCCGCCATCCGGGGCGCTGGGTGATCGGATCGGACCAGGTCGCAGACCTGAACGGGGCCCCGCTGGGCAAGCCGGGCGACGTGTCCGGGGCGCACGCCCAGTTGGCCGCGATGTCCGGGCAGACGGTGGCCTTCCATACAGCGGTGTGCCTGCGCCGCGATGCGCAGGAACTGGCGCACTGCGACCTCACCCAGGTGCGGTTCCGGCCACTGGAGGCCGCGGAGATCGCCCGCTACGTCGCCGCCGAGCAGCCGCTGGACTGCGCCGGCAGCTTCAAGTGCGAGGGGCTGGGCATCACGCTGTTCGAGGCGATCGAGAACACCGACCCCACCGCGCTGATCGGGCTGCCGCTGATCGCGCTCAGCAGGCTGCTGCGCCAGGCCGGCTACCGCCTGCCCTGAGCGTCAGCGCCCGGGCACCACCAGCGCCTGTTCCTGCCAGGTCTCCACGCTGCCGTCGTTGCCGTGCAGGACCAGGCCCAGCCAATGCCGGCCCGGGGCCAGCCCGCGCGTATCGAGGGTGGCGTCGAAGCCGACGTTGGGGTGCTGCGGGTCGCTGGAGATCTTCCAGAAACCGGTGACGTCATACGGGCGGCCGTATACCGCCGTGGCCGCCGGGCGCCCATCAACGAGCACCTCCACGCGCGACAGCCCTACCCCGTCCTTGAACGCCCAGCCGCGTATCTGCACGCTGTCGCCAACCTCCGCATCGGGCTGCGGCGTGTCCAACCACGCCATGGCCGGGGTCACGCACGGCCCCTCGGCGCGCGTGGCCGGCAGGCGGAACAGCAGGAACCGCTGGTAGCCGTGGTCCTGGCTGACCACGCGCGGCGGCGGCAACGGCCCCACCTGCGCGCAGACAGCGTGGTAACGCTCCAGCAGGTCACGGTAGCGCTGGTCACTGGGTGAGAGCACCAGCAGCATCGGCGCATCGCGCTGGCCATCGTGCAGCAACCCCCACAGACCCAGCTGTGCGGTGCGACCGTGCTTGTCGTTGAGCGGGTGGCGCAGCACTTCGATGCGCGGGTCGTCCAGCTGGAAGCCCAGCTCGGCCGCCACCTTGAAGTTGCCTGCCAGCACACGGGTGCCCGGCGGCATCGCGGCCAAATCCTCGCGCACCGCGCGGGCCAACGGCTGCCAGCCGGCAAAGTTGCGCGGGTAATACTTGTCGCCGGCCAGCTGCTCGCGCAGGGCCGGCGTGGACACCATGAGGTAGTAGCCGAACGCCAGCGCCAGGCCGGCACCGGCCAACCACCAGCCGGTACGACGCAGCCAGCGCGGCCAGCCGTTGAGCACCACCGGCACCGCCACCAGCAGCGCCAGGTAACCCGGCAGCGGCCAATGGAAGCTGATGCGCTCCACGTCGGTGAAGAAGCCCAACGCGAAGATCGACGCCGTGGATACCGCACCGACCAGACCGAAGTAACGCCACTGCGCGCGCGCGCCGCCGCCGGAGCGGGTGCCGGCCAACGCCACCTTCCACATCGCGATGCACAGGATCGGGGTGACCAGCATCGGCTGGATCACCAGGAACCACAGGCCACTCCACTGGAATGCCCATGGGTGACGTTCGACCACCTGGAATTTCAGCCCGGCATCCTGGTTGTCGGCATTCCACGCCAGCAGCGGCAACCAGGCCAGCACGCCCACCGCCAGCGCCACCCATACGCGCGGATCACGCAGCGTGCGCCGCCCCTGCGGCAACAGCATCAGGACGATGAAACCCACCAGGATCACCCCGATGAAACGATAGTGGCTGAGTGCACCGATCATCAGCCCCAGCGCCAGCTTCACCGCCGCCGCCGCGTCGACGGTACGCAGCAGGCGCGCGCCGGCGTCCAGGCACAGCACCGCGGCCAGTGCCATCGGCACGTCCGGCACCGCGAGCATGCCCAGCGTGGCCGACAGCGGCATCAACAGCGTGAGGCTGCCTGCCTGCCAACCGGCAACGGCGCCAAACCAGCGCGTCGCGATGCGCGACACCAGCCACGGCAGCATCGCACCGATGGCCAGGAACGGAAGCCGCAGCGCCAGCACGTGCTGGCCACCCAGCTCCACGCCGAGACGGGCCAGCCAGGCAGTCAGGCCCGGAAGATCGGAATACGCAGCAGCCAGGTGCTGACCTTCCTGCCAGTAGAACGCTTCGTCCACGAACAAGGGCAGACGCGCGGCTATCACAAGCTTTACGGCCGTGATCAGCGTCCACAACACCAGAAAAATTGTGCGTGCGCGTTGTTCGCCCTGCATTGCTCTATAGAATCGAAGGAATCAACGACACGAGACGGACATGGATACTTCGCCCCGCGTGCCCGCCATGCTAACCGATGTAGTGCGACAAGCCCTGCGCGACGCCCAGGACCAGGTCAACGGGCTGGTGCTCGGCAAGGCCCATGAAGTGAGGCTGGCCTTCGTTGCCGTGTTGTCCGGCGGCCACCTGCTCATTGAAGATCTGCCGGGGCTGGGCAAGACCACGCTGGCGCATGCCTTGGCGTCCAGCCTGGGCCTGGGCTTCCAGCGCGTGCAGTTCACGTCGGACCTGCTGCCTGCAGATGTGCTCGGCGTCTCAGTTTATGAGGCGAGCAGCCGCCAGTTCCAGTTCCATCCCGGCCCGGTCTTCACGCACGTGTTGCTGGCCGACGAGATCAACCGCGCGCCGCCACGCACCCAGAGTGCGCTGCTGGAAGCGATGGCCGAACAGCAGGTCACGCTGGATGGCGTGACCCATCCGCTGCCGGATCCGTTCTTCGTCATCGCCACGCAGAACCCGGTGGACCTGTCGGGCACGTTCCCGCTGCCCGACTCGCAGCTGGACCGCTTCCTGCTGCGGCTGGCGTTGGGCTACCCCAATCCCGAGTCCGAGCGCGAACTGCTGCGCGGCGCCGATCGCCGCCACCTCATTGCACGCGCGACCGCCTGCCTGAGCGACGACCAGGTGCGCACGCTGCGCGAGGCCGTCGGCCAGGTACATGCCAGCGAGGCACTGATCCAGTACGTGCAGGCACTGCTGGCGCGCAGCCGCCAGCACGCCGGGGTGCGCGTGGGGCTGTCGCCGCGTGCGGGGCTGGCGCTGCTGCGCGCGGCCAAGGCGCATGCGCTGCTGCTGGGTCGCGGCCACGTGGTACCCGAGGACGTGCAGACGCTGTTTGTCGCGGTCGCCGGGCATCGCCTGGTGCCGGAGGCCGAAGCCAGCACCGGGCCCGCACTGGCCCGCGCCATCCTCCAGACCGTCCCGGTGGACTGAGATGCGCAGCGGCTGGGGAGACCGCTGGCGGACGTTGCAGTTGATGGCACGACCGCGCCGCCCGGAGGGCCTGCCGCGCCGGCTGGATCGGCGGCGCATCTATGTGCTGCCGACGCGCTTTGGCCTGTTCGTGACCGTACTGCTGCTGGTCATGCTGGCGGGCGCACTGAACTACAACAACAACCCGGCGTTGCTGCTGGCACTGCTGCTGTCGACGGTGGCCATCGCCAGCACGCTCAGCGCGCACCTGCAGTTGTCGGGACTGCAGATCGACGCGGTGTCGGCCGATCCGGTGGTGGCCGGCGCGCCACTGCGGCTGCGGGTAAGTCTGTCGCGCGCCGATGCGCGCCAGCGCCGCGGGCTGCAGCTGACGCTCGGCGATGCCGTTGCGTTCGGGCACCTGGTGGACGCCGACCAGATCGAGGTGGATCTCGCACTGCCGACCCATCAGCGCGGCTGGCTCGATCTTGATCGCATCCGCATCTCCACCACCCAGCCACTGGGCCTGGTACGCGCGTGGTCGTGGGTCTGGCCGGACACGCCGCTGCTGGTCTACGCCACGCCCGAAGCGCACGCACCGGCGCTGCCCGAGGGCGGTGGCGACCCGCTGCACACGCGTGTCCATGCCAGTGGCGATGAACTGCACCAGTTGCGCCCGTATCGCGCCGGCGATCCGCCGCGCAGCATTTCCTGGAAGCACTCGGCGCGCCGCGACACGCTGCTGGTGCGCGAGTACGAGAAGCCGGTGGGCGTGGATATCCTGCTGGACTGGCGACAGCTTGCGCCGCTTCCGCCGGAAGCGCGGATCGCACGACTGGCGCGCTGGGTCGACCTGGCCGAACGCGAGGGCCGCCGCTACACGCTGCAGGTACCAGGCAACCCGGTGCTGGGCCCCAGCCAGGGCAACAGCCATCACCACCTCTGCCAGCGCACGCTGGCGCTGATGCCGCATGGCTGAGCTGCCCGCCTCCCTGCTCTCGCCCGCCGCGCGGCGCTGGACCCTGGCCAGTGGCGCGCTGGCGCTGGTACCGCTGCTGCTGCAGTTGCCGCCCCTGCTGGCCAGTGTGTTCGCGCTGGTGGCGGTACTGACCGCCGTACTGTCCGGTCCGCGTGTGCTGCCCGGGCCGGTGCGGCTGCTGCTGGTGCTGGCCATGCTGGCGGCGGTGTATTGGCAGATGGGCCCGCGCCCGGGCCGCGACAGCGGCTGCGCACTGCTGGCGGCAATGCTCGCACTCAAATCCAGCGAACTGCGCAGCCTGCGCGACGCGCGCAGCCTGCTGGGCTTCGCGTTGTTCGCGCCGTTCTCGGCCTTCCTGCTCGACCAGGGACCGCTGACGATGGCACTGGCCGTGCTCGCCGCACTGGCCACGCTGCTCACCCTGCAACGCCTGGCCCAGGCCGAAGGCGAGGCACCCGGCTCTGCATTGGGCGGCCAGTTGCGTGGCGTGGGCAAGCTGGCCGCACTGGGCGTGCCGCTGGCACTGGCCGCGTTCTGGCTGTTCCCCCGCCTCAGCGAGCCGCTGTGGGGACTGCCCGATCGCGCGGTCGGCAAGCCGGGGCTATCCGACCACATGGAGCCCAGCGCGTGGCTGGACCTGATGGCCGACGACTCCACCGCCCTGCGCGTGACGTTCTTCGGCCCGGCGCCCGCCCCCGAGCAGCGCTACTGGCGCGGCCCGGTAATGACCCGTTTCGATGGCCGTCGTTGGGACCGGGACCCCTACAGCGAGCGACGCCCGCCCCCCCCGGTGACCCGCGCCGCGCCGCGCTGGGACTACCAGATCGACTACGAACCGACCGACCGCCGCCAACTGGTGGCGCTGGACCTGCCTTTGCAGGCACCAGCCGGGACCACGCTGGATGGCACCTACAGCCTGCGCAGCAATCGCAGCCTCTCGGCACTCACCCGTTGGCGCCTGCAATCGGCACCGGCGGCGGCGTACACCGAACCGCTCAATGCATTCCAGCGCCAGTTGGCGCTTCAACTGCCGCCCGACCTCAATCCGCGCACGGCGGCATTGGGCCGGCAGTGGCGGCAAGAGGCTGGCGGCAACGATGCAGCCATCGTGGCGCGGGCGCTGGACTGGATCCGTTCGCGCTTTGCCTACACGCTCGACACGCCGGAACCAGGCCGGAACAGCGTGGACGAATTCCTGTTCGACCAGCAGGCCGGCTACTGCCAGCACTTCAGCTCGTCGTTCGTGGTGCTCATGCGCAACGCCGGCATTCCCGCGCGGGTGGTCACCGGCTTTGCCGGCGGCCAGCGCAACCCCTATGGCAACTACTACGTGTTGCGGCGGATGGATGCGCACGCCTGGGCTGAAGTGTGGCTGCCGCAGCGCGGTTGGGTTCGGGTGGATCCCACTGCGGCGGTGGCGCCGGAGCGCGTCTACGACACCCTGGAAGACCGCCTCGGCGGCGCGGACGGCACCACGCTGGAAGGCCGCTGGCTGCAGTTGGGCCAGGTGGGTGACTTCCTGCGCCGCGGCTGGAACGACCTGGTGTTGTCCTTCGACGCCAACCGCCAGCAGCAATTATTGCGCCCGCTGGGCATCGACAGGCCGGAGCCGGCGCAGCTGATCGGCATTTTCACTACCTTCGCGGTCCTGGCGCTAGGCTGGATGGCATGGCTGCTGGCCCGGGGCGAACGCGAACGTGATCCGCTGCTGCGGGCCTGGCATCGGCTGGGGCGGCGTTACGCGCGGCATGGCCTGGCCAGGGGAACGGCGGAACCGGCCACGGACTGGGCGCAGCGCGTCCACCGCCAACGCCCCGAGCCGGCGTTGCTGTCACTCAGCATCCGTTTCGTTCAGGCGCGTTACGCTGGCGCCGAGTTCGACCCTTCACTCGTGCGCGACCTGCGCAGGCACCGCCCGTCCACCGGAGCAACATCATGAACGTCAAGATCCTGCTTCCCCTTGCTGCCTCGCTGGCGCTGGCCGCCTGCGCCACCGCGCCCAAACCGCTGCAGGGGCAGTTCAGCGTGGTCAACCCGCGCGATTCGGTGGCCACCCAGCAGGTGGGCACGCCCGTGCGCTGGGGCGGCCGCATCATTGAAACCGTGCCGGGCCAGGGTCAGACCTGTTTCCAGTTGCTGTCGCGCCCGCTCAACAGCAGCGGCCGCCCGTCCACCACGTCGTCGGATGCCAGCGACGGGCGCTTCATTGCCTGCCGCGCCGGCTTCTATGATCCGGCCGTGTTCGAGGAAGGTCGCGACGTAACGTTCATCGGCAAGATCGCCGGCTACGAGAACACCCGCATCGGCGAATACGACTACCGCCTGCCCAAGTTGGAGGCCGACGTCGTCTATCTCTGGCCGGAACAGCGCCAGGTGGACGTGGTCCCGGTCTACCCGTACGGCCCCTGGGGTCCAGGCTGGGGTCCGGGCTGGGGTTACCGCGGTTGGGGCTGGTGGTAATTACCGACCGCCGCTCGATTCGCTCCAAAAAAAAACCGCCCTCCCGGGCGGTTTTTTCATGCGTTGGGGATGCCGAAATGTCCGAGCGGCGCCCCGGCCAGCAGGTGCAGGTGGATGTGGAACACGGTCTGACCGGCGTGCTCGCGGCAGTTCATGACGATGCGATAGCCGTCCTGCGCGAAGCATTCGCGGCGTGCATATTCGGCAGCGGCCAACGCCAGCTTGCCGATCAGGTGCGCCTGCGATGGCTGTACATCGTCCAGCGTGGGAATGGCTTCGAGTTTCGGAATGAACAGCACGTGCACCGGCGCCTGCGGTGCGATGTCCTTGAAGCCCAGCACCTCGTCATCTTCATAGACGATGGTGGCGGGAATTTCGCGGCGGATGATCTTGCCGAACAGCGTGTCTTGGGTCATGGGGTCACCTGGTGGGGTTACGTCGCTTCGGTACGCGTTCCGAACGCGTGCGACAGCGTGCCGCGATCAACGTACTCCAGCTCGCCACCCAATGGCAGGCCCTGGGCCAGCCGACTGGGGCGCACCGCGTGTGCGCGTGCCAGCTGCGCCAGGTAGTGCGCGGTTGCCTCGCCTTCCACGGTGGCGCTGGTGGCGATGATCAATTCCTGCACTTCGCCCTGCTTCAGGCGTGCCTCCAGCTGGTCCAGGCCAAGCTCACGCGGGCCCACGCCGTCCAGCGGCGACAACCGCCCCTGCAGCACGAAATACACGCCACGGAAGCCCGTGGCGGTCTCGATCGCCAGCCGATCGGCCGGCGACTCCACCGCGCACAGCTGCTGTCGTTCGCGGCTGCCATTGGCACATACCGCGCAGATCTCGGTCTCGCTGAAATCGCGGCATTGCGCACAATGGCCAATGCGCTCGATCGCCTTGGCCAGCACGTCGGCCAGTTTCTGCCCGCCCTCGCGCTCGCGCTCGAGCACGTGGTACGCCATGCGCTGGGCCGTTTTCTGGCCCACGCCCGGCAAGACGCGGAACGCCTCGATCAACTGCTCGAGCAGCGGCAGGCTCACGCTTAGAACGGCAGCTTCATGCCGGGCGGCAGCTGCATGCCAGCGGTAGCCGAACCCATGCGGTTCTTCGACTCGGCGTCGATCTTGTTGGAGGCGTCGTTGAAGGCAGCCGCCACCAGGTCTTCGGTCATTTCCGCATCGGACAGGATCGACGGATCGATTCGCACCTTGCGGCACTCCTTGGCGCCGGTCAGGGTCACGCTGACCATGCCGCCGCCGGCGGTGCCGGTGACTTCCAGCTTGGCGAGGTCTTCCTGGGCCTTCTGCAGGTTTTCCTGCATCTTCTGGGCCTGCTGCATCAGTTGGGCGATGTTGCCGCGCATGTCGTATTACTCATCAAAAGGACGGATGGAATCGGTCACGACCCGCGCGCCATGCTGCTGGATGAGCAGCTGCACCGACGGGTCGGCCATGAAGGCGGTTTCGGCCGCCTGTTGTCGTTCGCCACGCTGGCGGTCGGAACGCTGGTGCAGCGTTTCGGCCTCGGCGCTGCCGTGTTCGATCACGATCCGCGGGGTCATCCCGAGCGGGCCGGACAGCGCCTCGGTCAGGGCCGCCAGCGAACGGTCCGAACACAGATACTCAAATCCGGGCGATACGGCCAGTTTCAAGACGCCGTGCTGAAATCCGATGAATGCCGCATGCGCAGCCAGCTGCCGCGATGGGCCATTCAACTGGCTCTGGGTGACCAGCTCCAGCCAGGTTTCGGCGGACTGCAGTGTCACCGGGCCGCTGGCTGCCGGTGCAGCGGCCGCCGGGGCAATCGCGATGCCCTGCGGACGAGCGGCCGGTGCCGGTACGGGTGCCGGCTGCGCCACGGGGGGCTCCGGCGGGGCTTCCCACGGGGCCACCATGGCCGCGTCGGGACCGGCCATTTCGGCGGCCAGCGCCTCGTCGCGGTCCTCGGCACCGGTCGGGTGCCACGGCGGCAGGTCGTCGGCGTCGGCCTGCTCCGCAACCGGGGCGGGCGTCTGTTTCGGCGCCGCCGGGGCGACAACCGGAACGACCGGCGCCACCGGCGCACTGGCGGCGACCGGAGTGGCCACCGCAGTCACCGCTGCCACGGGCGTGGCAGCGGCCGGTGCGGCGGCC
>NZ_JBLZQD010000040.1:0-282 GCF_049199305.1 Stenotrophomonas sp. PD6
TCCTGGCCAAGCCGGGTTCGATCAAGCCGCACACCAAGTTCGACTCCGAAGTCTACGTCCTGTCCAAGGACGAAGGCGGCCGCCACACCCCGTTCTTCAAGGGCTACCGTCCGCAGTTCTACTTCCGCACCACCGACATCACCGGTGCGGTCGAACTGCCGGAAGGCGTGGAAATGGTCATGCCGGGCGACAACGTGAAGATGGTTGTCACGCTGATCAACCCGGTCGCCATGGACGACGGCCTGCGCTTCGCGATTCGTGAAGGCGGCCGTACCGTCGGCG
>NZ_JBLZQD010000041.1:0-281 GCF_049199305.1 Stenotrophomonas sp. PD6
CTTGACCATATAACCTCAAGTTGCCTTGGCCGACATGACATGTCGATAGATCCCAAGTGCACGCTACGTCACAAGACCAAACGAGAGGCAGGCGCTCAGGCGCGTCTCTTTGTAAAGCCGGCACACATGTGCCCGCTCCCTGCAAAGACACGACCTGCGGCGACACTCCAAAAGCCTCCCTGGTGAAATTAGCGCTGTGGAACCACCCGATCCCATCCCGAACTCGGAAGTGAAACGCAGCTGCGCCGATGGTAGTGTGGCTCAAGCCATGCGAGAGTAGG
>NZ_JBLZQD010000042.1:0-255 GCF_049199305.1 Stenotrophomonas sp. PD6
GAAGTCGTAACAAGGTAGCCGTATCGGAAGGTGCGGCTGGATCACCTCCTTTTGAGCAAAGACAACATCGTCCTGTCGGGCGTCTTCACAAAGTACCTGCATTCAGAGTTTCGCATCGGCCCAGGGCTGGTGTGAGAAGTCCCGTATATGGGGCCTTAGCTCAGCTGGGAGAGCACCTGCTTTGCAAGCAGGGGGTCGTCGGTTCGATCCCGACAGGCTCCACCACACGTTGCGCCTTTATCAGCGCAAACGGCA
>NZ_JBLZQD010000043.1:0-255 GCF_049199305.1 Stenotrophomonas sp. PD6
GAAGTCGTAACAAGGTAGCCGTATCGGAAGGTGCGGCTGGATCACCTCCTTTTGAGCAAAGACAACATCGTCCTGTCGGGCGTCTTCACAAAGTACCTGCATTCAGAGTTTCGCATCGGCCCAGGGCCGGTGTGAGAAGTCCCGTATATGGGGCCTTAGCTCAGCTGGGAGAGCACCTGCTTTGCAAGCAGGGGGTCGTCGGTTCGATCCCGACAGGCTCCACCACACGTTGCGCCTTTATCAGCGCAAACGGCA
>NZ_JBLZQD010000044.1:0-255 GCF_049199305.1 Stenotrophomonas sp. PD6
GGGGGGGGGGGGGGGGGGGGGGGGGGGGGGGGGGGGGGGGGGGGGGGGGGGGGGGGGGGGGGGGGGGGGGGGGGGGGGGGGGGGGGGGGGGGGGGGGGGGGGGGGGGGGGGGGGGGGGGGGGGGGGGGGGGGGGGGGGGGGGGGGGGGGGGGGGGGGGGGGGGGGGGGGGGGGGGGGGGGGGGGGGGGGGGGGGGGGGGGGGGGGGGGGGGGGGGGGGGGGGGGGGGGGGGGGGGGGGGGGGGGGGGGGGGGGGG
>NZ_JBLZQD010000045.1:0-223 GCF_049199305.1 Stenotrophomonas sp. PD6
GCTGTGAACCCATCAACGCCCGGTAACGCAGTGAACCTGGCGAAAAGAGGCGCCGGCCAACGGCCGGCGCTACCGCGTTTCCCATGGCAACGAAACACTGTCAAAGGCGGGTCGGGGCCGGTTTGCGGGGGCATGAGCCGCATGGATGCGGCGACTGAGCCCCCATGGATGGGTTCACGGCGTCCCCCGCAAACCGGCACCGTCCCGCCAAATCAGAGGAACC
>NZ_JBLZQD010000004.1:0-40731 GCF_049199305.1 Stenotrophomonas sp. PD6
GCGCCGGGCGGGGCGCCCCCCCCCCGGGCCCCCCCCCCGGCGGCCCCCCCCCCCCCGGCGCCGCCGCCCCCCCCCCCCCCCCCCCCCCCCCCCCCCCCCCCCCGGCGCTACGAGCAGGACCGGCCTATGGCCGGACGCGCCTTTATTGCGGAAGCACTTCCAGCGTTGCCACATAGTTCAGGCGGCGGCTCTTGGCCTGCTTCAGCGAGGTCTTCTTGTCTTCGCTGCTGGTTTCCAGCCAGTACATGCCGGCTTCCGGCCAGGTCACGCTGAACTCACCCTTCTTGTCACTGGTGACCTTGATCTCGTCCTGGGCGTTGCGGTAACGCGTGCCGCCACGGGTGATCTCGAAGGCCAGGCCGGCGCGCGGCTTGCCGTCGACCAGCACGCGGAACTTCGCGGCTTCGCCGGCGGCCAGGTCGTTGGGGTGGCCCACGGCGACCAGCTCGATGCCCGACTTGGTCGGCTTGAGCGCGGTGTCGTTCGGGGTGCCGTTGGTGACGAAGGTCTCGATGCGGTTGACCGACTGGCTCACCTGCAGCTTCTTGGCCTTTTTCGGCACTTCCGTGGCGAAGGTCGCCGGGGTGCCGCGCCAGCGCTTGGGCTTGCCATCTTCTTCCCAGGTGGCCGACAGGCCGTTGCTGACCGACGCCAGGCGGTAGGTACCCTGCTGGGTCAGCTCGACGTCGAACACGCTGCGGAACTTGCCGGTCGACGCGTTCTGCGGCTGCACGGTGGTGCCGTCCGGTGCGGTGATGACCAGGCTGTCCAGGCGCAGCGGCACGTGGTTGAAGTAGAACAGGTCATTCGACACGGCGGCGTCGACGGTGATCCACGGATTTTCACCGGCGATCACGGTCTGCGAGGGCTGCAACCAGGCCTTGTGGGCCAGAGCGGAGAACGGAAGGACGGCGGCCAGGGCGGCGGCTAGGACGAGCGAGCGCTTCATCAACAACTCCATGTACGGGTGAGGGGCGCCCTCCCGGCCGGGAGGGCAGTGAAACATCAGGGCTTGGCCGACAGCGTGACCAGGCCCAGTTCGGTGCTGCCCTGCGCCTTGCCGGTCTGCGGCGCAGTGGCCGGCCAGGTGAAGGGGATCTTGAGCAGTTCGCGGCCGCCGACTTCGCGGACGGCTTCCACCACCAGAGTGTAATTGCCCGGAGCCAATGCTTTCATGGCGGGCTGCTTGTCGTTGAATGACAGCGCGTGCTTGCCGGCTGGGCGGGTCGGGCCGGTGACGCCGTCGACCGGCACATCCAAGGTGCGGCCGCTCTTGCGCCACCACTGGCGCAGGTCGGGCAGCCACTTGGTGCCATGGCCCTCGGAGTTCCCGGTCTGCTGGTACCAGACCGACAGGTTGGCGGCGACCTTCTGGTCGGCCCCTTCCAGCCACACGGCCACATACGGGCGGTGGTATTCGGCCACGCTGAGCGTGGGCACTTCGACGTTGATGTCCAGCGTGGTGGCATAGGCCGGCGAGGTGGCCAGCAGGCCGCTCAGGGCGATGGTAAGGGTGACGCGCATGGTGCGGCTCCGAAGGGAAGGGTCAGTGGATCAGGATCAGGGCGATCAGCAACGGCACCATCAGGCCCAGCCCGACCAGCGGCCAGGTCATGCGGCGCTGGCGGGCATGCAGGTGCAGCAGGAACAGGCCGGTGATGCAGAACACCAGGCAGGCCACGGCGAACACGTCCAGGAACCAGCCCCAGGCGGGGCCGGCATTGCGGCCCTTGTGCAGGTCGTTGAAGTAGGAGACCCAGCCGCGCGAGGTGGCCTCGTACTCCACCGCGCCGCTTTCGCGGTCGATGCTCAGCCAGGCGTCGCCGCCGGGGCTAGGCATGGAGAGGTAGATTTCCTCGGCGGACCACTCGGCCGGCCGGCGGCCGACCGAGATGCCCAGCTCACGGTCCAGCCAGCGGGCGGCGGGGCGTGGCACCGGGGCGTTGCCGTCGGTGCGGTCGCCGAGCTGGCCGAGCAGTTCGGCGGGCAGCTCCAGCTGGCGGTTCACCACCTGGGGCTTGGCCTCGATCTTCGCGGCGTGGTTGAGGGTGATGCCCGTAGCGGCGAACAGCAGCATGCCGATCAGGCATACGGCCGAGCTGATCCAGTGCCACTGGTGCAGGGTACGCAGCCAGAAGCCGCGGCGTTGCTGTTGCTGCACGGCGGAGGAAGGCGAAGGGGTGGCCACGGTCACAAAGAAGGGGGCGAATACCGAATTACACCATTGATGAGAATGGTTCGCAATTATTGGTCGCGCCCCCCCTCCGGTCAGAACTTCGCGTTCAACGAAATCCAGTAGCTCCGCCGCTGATCCTTCGTCGCGTAATCGTCCACGCAGTTGTACTCACTGTCGCTGATCAACACGCAGGACTGCGAGACGAAGTCCTTGTCGAACAGGTTGTTCACCCGCGCGTTCACCGTCAGCCACTGATTGATGTCCCAGCTGCCCCCCAGGTGGAAGATCGTGTAATCGTCGTAGTACCGCACCTGCGAATTGCTCACCCCGCCCACGTTCGTCACCAGCGTGTCGCGGTAGCGGTCATAACGCCCTTCGCCGATCAGCGACAGGCTCACCGCCTCGCTGATCTGCCAGTTCAAGCTGGCATTGGCCATGTGCTTGGCCGGCGTGGTGGTGCCGCCTACGGGCTTGCCCTTGTCCACGCCGCTGGTCTGCTCGGACTTCGTATACGTGTAGTTGCCTCGCAGTTGCAGGGTGTCGAGCAGGTCCACATGCGCGGCCGCTTCCACGCCCCGCGTTTCGGCGGTGTCGACATTCACGCTCTGGCTGAAGGTGCTGTAGCCCAGCGCCGCCCAGCCCGGGCCGACGTCCACGCAGTAGCCGCTGCCCACGGGCGCCACTTCGCAGTTCGGGAAGGTGCCGCCGCTGGCGATCTTGTCGTCGAATTTGTTGAAGAAACCGGTGAGGTTGAAGCCCCAGCGCTCGCCCTCGTAGTAGCTGGCGATCTCGTAGTTGGTGCTGGTTTCCGGCTGCAGGTTGGGCGAACCCACCAGCGGCAGCACGCCCTGCCCACCGAAGCCGGTCACGCCGGGGAACAGCTGGTCCGGGCGCGGGGTCTTGTAGCCAGTGCTCACGCCGCCTTTGAAGGTCCACGCATCGCTGGCATTCCACACCAGGTAGGCGCGCGGGCTGACGTGGCTGCCGAAGATGTTGTGGTCGTCATAGCGCACGCCCACGGTGGCGGTCAGCGTGTCGGTCAGCGCCCAGTTGTCTTCGGCGAACACCGACCACATCCGGTGTTGCTGCTTCACGTTGTCGCGGTAGCCGGCGCCGTCCATGCCGAACACGCCGTCGGTCATGTCGGTGTCGTTGTACTGGCCACCCACGGTCAGCTTGTGCGCGCCGAAGCTCATGTCCAGCATCGTGTCCAGCACGTAGCCTTCCAGCTCCATCGTGCGCAGCGGGCGCGGCAGGAACGCTTCCAGCCGCGCCAGCTCCGCCGGGTTCAGCGCGGTCAGCGCATTGGTGCGGCCGGCGGCGCAGTTGTTGGCCGCGCCGGTGCGGCGGCAGACGTCGTTCCACAGCGTCTGCAGGTCGGCGCGCTCGTCCAGGGTCAGCGGCAGCGAACGGCCCAGGTTGTTGCTGGTGGTGTGGGTCAGCGTGGTCTGCCAGGTGCCGAATGCATAGCGGCCCTGGTGGGTCAGCGCCAGCTGGTCGCGCTCGTAGCGCTGGTAGGCGGTGTAGCCCACGCGCGGCTGCACGACGCGGCGGGTGACCGTGCCGGTGCCGTTCGGATTGGGAATGGTCGCGTTGCCCACGCGCCACAGGCTGGCAAGGCTGTCCAGCGTGCCGGTCTGGCCTTCGCTGTTGTCGTACTTCTGGCGCGAGACGTCGTAGTCCAGCGACAGGTCGTGGTCGTCGTTGATGTGCCAGCTCAGGCGCAGGCCCGTGTTCCAGTTGGTGTTGGCCACCGCCTTGCCGCCGCCGCCGAAGCCGATGCTGCGTTCCCACAGGGTGCCGTCGGGCAGCGGCAGGTCGTCCCATTCCGGGTTGGAGGCCTTGGCGTCGTAGTAGCTGCCGCGCACGGCCATGTCCAGCCGCTCCTTCACCAGCGGGCCGCTCAGGTACACGTCGGTGGTGCGCGCATCGCCGAACTGGTCGTCCTGCTGCACGGTGATGCCCTGGGTGACCGAGCCGTGCCAGCTGTCCTGGTTGCGCCGGGTGATGATGTTGATGACGCCGCCCATGGCGTCCGAACCGTACAGCGTGGACATCGGGCCGCGTACCACTTCGATGCGCTCGATCGCATCCAGCGGCGGCAGGTAGGAGAACTGGCCGCCGCCGAAGTTGTTCGGGTACAGCTGGCCGACGTTGCTCTGGCGGCGGCCATCGATCAGCACCAGCGTGTACTCGGACGGCATGCCGCGCATGGAGATGGTGGCGCGGCCGTTCTTGTCGGTGGTTTCCATGCCGACGTCGATGCCTTCCACGTCGCGCAGCGCATCCACCAGGCTGGTGTACGGGCGCTTGCTCAGTTCCTCGCGGCTGACCACGCTGATGCTGGCCGGGGCGTCGGTGATCTTCTGTTCGAAGCCCGAGGCGGTCACCACCACCTGGTCCAGGGTCTTGGTGGCGCCACTGGCGTCGCCGTTGGCGAAGGCAGGCGCGCTGAGTGCACCGAGCAGGGCAACGCTCAGCGTGCAGCGGGACAGGGACGTACGACGACGATGGCGCTGGGCCATGGGGGATACCTCGAAAAAGATGCGAACGCGGGAACGCCGTGGCCGGCGGCCGCAGCGGAATCGGAAATCAGCGGGGGGCCCGCAGGGCGGGCAGGGGCGGTGCGGTCAGCTGGGAGGTGCAGGTGCACCGTCGCGGACGCGCGGAATCAGCCCTGCGGCGGGGCTTGGCCGCGCTGGACGCGCATGCCGGGCGCCGCCGGCAACGGGGTGGCCGGGGCCGAGCCGATCGACGGCGCGACGTGCGGCGGCAGCGCGTCCAGTGTGGCCATCAATGCATCAAGCGATTCGGTCAGTGGCGGCTGCGGCAGGCGCGGCGGTGTTGCCGCCGGGCGTGCGCTGGCCATGCGGCGCGGCTTGGCCGGCGCTTCTTCCTGCAGGCGGTGGTCACCGCCGGGGCGTTCTTCGGCGGGCACCTGCAGCACCAGCGCGGCAGTGCCGGGCAGGCGCTGCTCGAGCAGCGGCAGGGCGCCCAGCAACACCGACAGCAGGGCCAGCCAGGCCAGCACCGTCGCCAACGCAGGACGCTGCCCGCGCATGGCGGGGGCAAAGCTGCGGTGGCGGTGGGGGTGGCGCAAGTTGGAATCCCGGTAAGCGCGCCGGGAGGTCCGACGCGGCGGGGATTGTAGAGAGCGCCTGTAACAAACGCAAATAGGAATGATTTACAGGATCCGGCGGTTCGATGCGCGAATCGGACATCCAGCCACGCATGGCGTGGCTCTACGTCTGATTCACCGTCCCGTAGAGCCACGCCATGCGTGGCTGGGCAAGCCCACGTAGAGCCACGCCATGCGTGGCTGCGCACCCCACGTAGAGCCACGCCATGCGTGGCTGTGCACCCAACGTAGAGCCACGCCATGCGTGGCTGTGCAGAATGTCAGCCCTGCACCAGCGCCCGTACCTGCGGATGGGGCGACACGGCCAACGTCGGTCGTATATGCGCCAAAAACGAAGCGCTGCCCTGCGCCAGCGCCCTCTGCAGCCACACCACCGCCGCATCCACATCACCCGCCGCCAGCAGCAGCGAAGCATGGCTGGCCTGCCCGCGGAAATCGCCGGCCTCGGCCGAACGCCGGTACCACGCGGGCGCGGCGGCAGGGTCGGCGGCCACCCCGATGCCGTCCTCCAGGCAGCGGCCCACCAGGTTCATCGACTTGGCATGGCCCAGGCGCGCGGCCTGCAGGTACAGCGCGAACGCCGCCGGCGCATCGCGGGCCACGCCGCGCCCGGTGCCCAGCAGGTTGGCCAGGTTGTACATGCCCCAGTCCAGCCCTTCGCCCGCCGCCTTGCGGTACCAGACCGCCGCGAGCGCGGGATTGGCCGCGGTGCCGGTGCCCAGCTCATGGCAGCGGCCCAGCATGTTCATGGCGATCGCCAGGCCCGCATTCGCGGCCCGCTCGAACCAGTGCATGCCGGCCGGCAGGTCCTGCGGCAGGCCGCGGCCTTCCATGCAGGCCTGGCCCAGCAGGTACTGTGCCTGCGCATCGCCGCGCTGGGCGGTGGCCTGCAGCGTGCCCAGGGCCGCGGCAGGATCGCGCTGCAACTGTTCGGCCAGCGCAGCTACATCGAACGCAACGACGGGCTCAGACATCGGCCCATTGCCGCAGCAGGTTGTGATACACACCGGTGAGGTTCACCAGTGCGGGGTGTTCGGGGTGATCGTGGGTGAGGCGGCGGATCGAGACGTCCAGGTCCCACATCAGGCGGCGCTGGCCATCGTCGCGCAGCATGCTCTGGATCCAGAAGAACGAGGCAAGGCGTGCGCCGGCCGTGACCGGGGTGACCTGGTGCAGGCTGGTGCCGGGGTACAGCACCATGTGGCCGGCCGGCAGTTTCACCCGCTGGTTGCCGTAGGTGTCCTCGATGACCAGCTCGCCGCCTTCGTATTCGTCGGGGTCGCTCAGGAACAGGGTGGCCGACAGGTCGGTGCGGACCGGTTGCGGCTGCCCCTCGGCGCTGTAGTCGTAACGCACCGCGTTGTCGATGTGGAAGCCGAAGGTCTGGCCCTGCTGATAGCAGTTGAACAGCGGGGGGAAGATCCGGCGCGGCAGCGCGGCGGAAAAGAAGGTGCTGTTGCGGCCGAGCGCATCGAGGATGGCCGAGCCGACCGCACGCGCGGCCGGGTCGGATTCGGGCAACTGCAGGTTGTGCTTGGCCTGCGCGGACTGGTAGCCCGCGGTGAGGCGTCCGTCGGTCCAGCCGGCGGTGGCCAGCTGCTTGCGCGCCAGCGCAACCTGCTCGGCGGTGAGGACGTCGGGAATGTGCAGCAGCATGATCGGCTCCAGTTCCTCCCGCGCCGGAGCGCGGGAGGAGGACGTATCGCTTAGAACTTGAAGTTGAAGGCCAGCGTCGCCGAACGGCCCGGCGCGATGGCAGCGTAGTGCGAAGCGTACGCCTTGGTGAAGTAGGTCTTGTCGGCCAGGTTCTGCACGTTCAACTGCAGGCTGTACTGCGGGTTGAACTGGTAGCCGACCATCGCGTCCCAACGGGTGTAGGACGGCACCCACTTGGTGTTGTTGACGTTGCCGTACACCTTGTCCACGTAGTTGGCGCCCACGCCCAGGCTCAGGCCCGGCACGAACGACGGTGCCCAGGTGGTCCACAGGCTGGCGCTGTGCTTTGCGGTGTTGGGGAACTGGTTGCCGTTGAACGGCGAGGGCGACCAGATCGGCGCGGCGGTCGTGCCGGTGTTGACGAAGCCGTTGTCTTCCACCACCGCGTCCAGGTAGGTGTAGCCACCGAACACCTGCCAGCCTTCCAGCACGGTGCCGCTGAACCCGATCTCGGCGCCCTTGACCTTCTTGCGGCCGGCGTTCTGAGTGGTACCCGCATCGCTGGTCACGCGCGCGTTGGTCATTTCGGTTTCGAAGATCGCACCGGTCAGCGACAGGCGCGCATCGAACAGGTCCCACTTGGTGCCCAGCTCGATGTTGCGGCTGCGCTGCGGCTGCAGGTCCTGGATGGTGGCGCTGATGCCGTCGGCACCGTCGCCGCCGTCAACGCCGACCGGCGTGGACGAGGTGCCCCACGACAGGTAGATGCTGCCATTCTCGACCGGCTTGAACACCAGGCCGGCCTGGCCGTTCCAGAACGAGCTGTTGTTGCGCAGGTGCTGCAGGTTGGCGGCGGCGGTCGGCACGAACTGGTGGGTCTTGTAGTCGTCGAAGCGCGCACCCAGGTTCAGCATCCACTGCTCGCTGAAGCTGATGGTGTCGAACACGTACGCGGACTTGGTGCGCGTGGTCTGGCGCACGTCATTGAGCGGGTTGCTGCGGGTCACGGTGTGCAGCGACGCCCACGGATCATTCGGATTCGGGTTGGCGAAATCGGTGCAGTTGTAGCCGGTCGCCGCGCCGCTGGTCGGGCAGCTCTGGTTGCCGGTGATCGGGTTGTTGGTACCGGCGGTGGTCTGCCCGTTCGGGCGCACCACGTCGCCGATCAGGAAGCTGCCGCGCACGGTCTTCTCGTCGCTGTATTCCACGCCGGCATTGAAGCTGTGGCGCAGTGCACCGGTCTCGAATTCGCCGGACAGGCTGGTCTGGTTGATGAAGCTGTCGGTCTGGGTCGCGCGCGAGTTGCTACGGCGCCACAGCGTGCCGTACAGGTTCGGGTTGCCCTTGCTGTCGTCCGGCTGGGTCCACAGGTAATCATTGCGCGTATCGCCGTAGCGGGCGATGTTGCGCAGTACGATGCCGCCGAAATCGTGCGAGATGTTCAGCGTGGTGATATCGGCGCGGGTCTTCTGGAAGTCGCGGTCGGCCAGGCCGTAATAGGCCTCGCGATTCGGCACCAGCGGGCTGCCGTCACCGTTGAGGGCCACGTTGGCACCGGTGGTGAACGGGTTGCTGTACGGGAAGCCGCCTGCATCGGGCAGGTCGTCGGTTTCCATGTGGTAATGGCTGACCAGCAGCTGGGTCGGGCCGTTCAGGCCGAAGGCCAGCGACGGTGCGATGCCCCAGCGGCTGCTGTTGGCGGCATCGCGGCCGGCCACGTCGGCGTCGTGGCTCATGATGTTCAGGCGGGCGGCAATGCCGTCGCCGATCACTTCATTGGCGTCCAGCGTGCCGCGGCGGTAGCTGTCGGTGCCGGCCACCAGCGAGCCCTGCACGAAGTTGTCCAGCTTCGGCGTCTTGCTCACCAGGCTGATGGTGCCGCCGGCCGAGCCACGACCGGAGTAGGCCGAACTCGGGCCCTTGACCACGTCGATCTGCTCGATCGCGAACACTTCGCGGGTCTGGCTGCCGGCATCGCGCAGGCCGTCCACGTAGATGTCCGAGGCGGAGTCGAAGCCGCGGATGAACGGCCGGTCGCCGGTCGGGTTGCCGCCTTCGCCGGCACCGAAGGTGATGCCCGGCACGGTGCGCAGTGCGTCGAGCAGGGTGGTGGCGGCGGTCTGCTCGATCACCTGCTGGGAAATCACGCTGACCGACTTGGGCATATCCAGCAGCGGCGCGGTGAACTTCGACGACTGCGGGCGCACGCGTTCGCCATGCACATCAACGCCGTCCAGTTCGGTGGCGCGCTGCGGCTCGTTGGCAGCGTCGGTTTCGGCGTGGGCGAGGGCAGGGGCGGCAATGGCGAGCAGCAGCGCGGACGACAGCGGGGTCGGACGGACGGTCATGGAGTTTCCTGGATGTGCGGACGGTAGCCGGACGCCTGGCAGGCGGTCACGGCGCGTGGAAGTGAACAGACAAGGGGTGTAGCAGAGGCGAAACAGCGACCGCGCAGGCACGGCCACGGCGGGCATCCACGCAGGGCGTGGACGCCGGGATCAGGCGTACGGAGGGGCGTGCCCGGGGTTGAGCCGCAACGACGGTTCCAGCCGCTGCCAGCGCAGCGCATCGGCCGGCCACAGCGGCACCCGGGCCACCCACGCCGTGCGGCGCACGCGGGCAGCCGGAAGCGGGCTGGGGGACTCGGTATCTGGGCAGGTGTCTGCGGCAGCCGTCTCGGGCGCGGGCATTTCCGGCGCTGGGACAGGCGGCAGGGTCAGCGTGCCGGCAACGGGGGCATGCAGTTGGGCCCCGATCAGGGCATGCGTGTCGCGTGCCGGGCCATGCGACACGCACGCCAGCAGCACCACGCAGAGCGTGGCCCACAGGGCGAGGGCACCGACGATGGCACGGTTGGCAGACACGCAGGATCCGACAGGCGCGACCGGGTGGCCGCAACGCCTATGGTAATGCTAACAATTCGCGTTTTCAAAATATCCCCATTCAGGTGGGGTGCCGAGGCCGTAATCAATTCAGCGAAAGCACGCGCAGAAGGTCGCGGGTGTTGTAGATCGTTCCCAAGAGTGCCACCAGTAGCAAGGCTGCTCCCGAGCATCTGGAGATCAAACGCTGACTGAGATAGCTCTCCATCTTTTTGGTAACCAGAATGTAGGCGCCCAGGATCAGGAAATCGATCACGACCCACAGCAGCGATAGTAGAAGCAGGCTGTGTTCCGGCGATGGTGTGGCATGAATGAACTGCGGAAAAAATGCGATGAAGAAAATGATGTCCTTGGGGTTTGAGATCCCCAGAAGGACTCCGCGCCAAAGTCCGCCATGCATCGAGCTGCCTGTGCGGCTTTCAATCAACTCTGGATCGGGTCGGGCGGCTAGCGCGTCGAATGCCAGATACCCTATGAACAAGCAGCCGAGCAAGCCAAAAATGCCCAGGAAAACGGGGCTGATGGCTGCGCTTGTGAGGACTATGTATGAGGCAATGGCAATCAATGCCAGCGATGAAAGGTTGGTTCCTATCGCGGTGGAGAGCGCCTTCCTCGGCCCTGCAGTGCTTGCCGTATTGATTACCAATGCGACGACGGGCCCCGGCGTTGCTATCAGAAGAGTGACAGTCAGGATGTAGGTGACCACCATTGCGGTATTCAAGATATGGAGTCGACCGGCAGTTTGGAGCCGCAATTGTCCCCGACAGTGCCGACAGGTGGTCGGCACTGCAGCACGGTTTTGATGGAGTTGATCAGAGCTTTTCTTTATCGCGAACAGCAAGAATCGACCGAACTTAGATTCCGTCGATCACGCCGAACGCGCCTGGGAGCGACGAGGCCACTCTTGAATTCAGTGGCCATGGGTAGCGCCACCCGGGGCAGGGCAGGGGCACGCCCTGCTCCCGTCATGCTCAATCGCGGTCGTCGCGGGTCCAGACCCCGTCGTATTCGCGCTTCACCGGGAATTTGGGCACGGCCGTATAGGCCGGCGCGCATAGGGCGCGGCCGTCGCGTACGTCGAAGCGCGCGCTGTGCAGCACGCACTCGATGCTGCCTTCGGTGGTATCGAAGGTGCCCGAGGAGAGTTCGAACTCCTCGTGCGTGCACTGGTCTTCCAGCGCGTACAGCTCACCGTCCAGGTTGAACACCACGATCGGCGTGCCGGTCACCTCGTCGAAGGTGCTCTTCATCTCGCCGGGCAGCAGCTCGGCCGTGGCGCAGACGAAGGTCCAGGTCTCGCTCATGCGTGCGCTGCCAGCGGCTTCTCGAGGATCTCGAAGCGCAGGTCGTCGCGCTTGGGCACGCCGAAGCGTTCATCGCCATACGGGAACGGCTTCTTGATGCCGGTGCGCTGGTAGCCGCGGCGCTCGTAGAAGGCGATCAGCTCGTCGCGGATGTCGATCACCGTCATCTGCATTACCGGCACGCCCCATTCGCGCGCGGCGTGGGCCTCGGCGGCCTCCATCACCTGCTTGCCGATGCCGCCCCCCTGCTGGGCCGGGTCCACCGAGAACATGCCGAAGTAGCCCTTGCCGTGGTCGTCGGCAACGTGCGCGCAGGCCAGCAGTTGGCCGTCGCGTTCGGCAAGCAGGATGGTGCTGCGTGGGCGGGCCAGGTCGGCCTGCAGCCCCTGCGCATCGATGCGCGCGCCATCGAGCATGTCAGCTTCGGTGGTCCAGCCGGCGCGGCTGGCGTCGCCACGGTAGGCCGAGGTGACCAGGGTGATCAGGGCGGGGATGTCGGCGGCGGTGGCCGCCCGGAAGGTCAGGGTGCTCATGGCGACATTCTAAGGCGGTGGGGGCGGGGTGTGGAGGAGATTCGGGACGCCGCGTCGTGGCCCTGATGCCGTTCGGAATGTCGAAATCCGCCCAATTTCCCGCACATCCTTTCCGATGATGTACGGAATCTGGCGAAATATAGCGGCCTGTGAATCACGGCCCGGAAAGCCATAGGGACAGTGCGTTAGCCGCCGCCGGGTCAAATCCCTACGATGTGCCGGCTGCCCATCCGCTGTGACGCACCGCATCGCGCCGGTAGTTGGCGCATGGCAGGCAGCACTCTTTCACTCCTGGCGGCAGATCATGAAGAAGCTCTCAATCCTCCTGTGGGTTGCGATGGTGACGGCGTGCGCCGCACGCGATGAGGGCGACCATATTTCCGGGCGGGAGAAGGCCGCCGTGATGGAGGCGGCCGATGCCGGCGATGTGGTCGCGATCAAGCGCCTGATCGCGCATTACGAGGCGACCCTGGGAAACGATGTGCTGGCCGAACAATGGCGCGAGCGGGCCTGCGCGCTGGGTGACGCACAGGAGCTGTACTACCTTGCCGCCAGGCGTTTTGCCGCGGCCGAGGTCGAGGGCGATCCGGCGCTGCGCCATGCGCTGCTCGAAGAAGCGCACGCCGCCGCCAAGCGCTCGCATGTCAGCCAGCCCGATCATTCCACGCAGCTGCTGGTGGAGCAGATCGGCAGGGCGGTGCAGGCGCTGGAGGAGTGACCGGCGCGCCGGTCAGCGCATGAAGAACTCGACCGGGAACGAGAGTTCCACCGGCGCGGGGCGCTCATCGGGTACCGGCGGCAAAGGCGCGGCGCGGCGGAACGTGTCCAGCGCGGCCTGATCCAGCGTCGGCTGACCCGAACTCTGCTCTACAGACAGCGCCAACAGACGACCATCGCGCGCCACGCTCACCCGCATCTGCACCACGCCCTCGATGCGGCGCGCGCGCGCTGCGTGGGGGTAGCGGCGGAACCGTTCCAGCTGTGCCATCACCCGGCCCTCCCAGCTGTCGCGGCCGGGCGGGGTCTCGCTCGGCCCCGGCGGCAGCGGCGGGCTGGGCGGTGCGGCGGCGACCGAGGCCTGCTGCTGCAGGGGCGCGGGCACATCGGTGACCGGTCGCGGCGGCGTGGGCGGCGGCACTATCCAGTTGGCTACGGCGCGTGGCGGCGTGGGCGGCAGCGGGCGCGGCGGTTCGGGCGGCTGCTGCTGCACGGTGGCCGCCGTGCTGGGCGTCGGAGCGATGATGTCTTCAAGCGGCACTTCGGGCGCGCGCGGCGGAATGAGGAACAGCTGGGTGCGCTCGGCCGGCGGCGGCGGAAGCCGGGCCACGTTGGCTACCTGGGTCCAGAGCAGCAGGGCGAAAACACCCACGTGCGCAGCGATGGTGAGGGTGGCCGCCAGTTTGCGGGCGTGGCGCTCGGTGAAGGGCGCGGTGGGCGTGGTCACCACGGCGGCATGCCGGTAGGCGTGCACGGTGCGTTGCAGGTCCTGCCGAGTTCCTTGCACGGCGTTGCCGAGCGACCGGGCGTTCGCAGCAGTGGGGACAGCCGACGGCGACATGCAACGTCTTGAATGAGAAGGGTTCTCATTATGGCACGATCCCGGGGGTCCGAGGCGCGCATGGATTCGTCGTATCCTCAGCGGCGCAACCGGGCCAGCCAATGAGGGCGGGCCGCTACGGGGAACGAAGGGGCGCCGGATGGCTGGATCGCTACGTGATTTTCCTATCGATGGGCAGACCCTGGTGGGCGCTCTTGGGCAAGGGGTGTTCGGTTCGGCCCATCAGTGGATTGATGTGGTGACCTATAGGGGCTTCCATGACGTTCCGCGGGTGATCCTGGCGAAGGCCGTGCTGGTGCGACTGGCGAATGAGGTGATGCCATGAGGGCAGCGTTTGGCATGTTGATGGCTCTGGCTACGGTCGCCCTTGGCGTCTGGATGTTCTACTTCCTGCCTGGGTGGATCGGAATCGTCGTGGCGACGGCACTGCTTTTGGGTTCCGTGGTCGCCAGCGTGCTTCTCTGGATGGGTGCCATTCCGCGTGAAAAGGTTGCTCGATTGTGGAAGGAGTTTCTGAATGCTCTTTATGGTCTATGAGGCTGAAGCAACGGCATGGGTGCGCTTTTAGCCGGGCACTTGCTCTGCGACCGTGTGTAAGTTGAGGTTTAGGGTGGCTTCATCGTTCAGTGCTGATCGCACTCAGCCGGCCTGCTGACTCGAGCAGGAAGCGCATGGATTGATGGGTGGTTGCGCTGCGTCAGCCAGATATTGCGCTTGGAGTTCGGTGGAGTGGAGCGCGATCTTCCATGGCGCTCGAGGCTGGCTTCCGAGCGTGTGGGTTTTTCGTCGAAGTCGAGCACATGACAGGGTGAGAACGTCGCGACAATGGGTGACGTGATTGACCCAAGTTTCGCTCTATTCGTTCCTGGGCCCATCTTTGTGTGCTATGAAAAACACGGCAGCTGCTCAGTCGGTTGATGGCGTCTATCCAATCGCCAGATGGCTGCCTAATTGCATATGACTGAAGCACGGAGGCGGGTGGGCCGCCTACAGCGAACTGGCGGCCACTGGGCTTGCCGTATCGGGCAAACCCACCGGCAACTACAGCTATCGGGTGCGTGCCGGCAACAATGCCGGTTGGAGTGGGGTCTATTCCAACGTGGTGAGCGTTGCCTCGCTGCAGCCCCCGCAGGGCACTACGGTGAGCGTGCCCGGCTCCAGCAACACCGGCAGCTATTCGGTCAGCTGGAACCCGGTGCCGCTGGCAACCGAATACCGCTTGGAGCAGAGCGCCAACGGAGGCGGGTGGGGCGAGATCCAGCGTGAAGGTGCCACCGCACGCAACATCGGTGGAATGGCGGACGGCACGTACGCCTACCGGGTGCTTTCCTGCAATGCGGCTGGCTGCAGCGGCTACTCCAACGTGGCCACCATCGTGGTCACGCTGCCGCCGCCGACGCCGCAGATCACCTCCAACACCAAGTTCCAGTCGGCCAGGCCGCCAATACGGATTCTGTGCAGTGTCTGGTGGACGGCGGTACCCCGGGCCACCACCTACGAACTGCTCAAGGATGGCGTGGTTACCGCCTACAGCGGTCCATTGACCAACGTCAGTTCCAGCAACCAGAACTACTGCGCCACCTCGCATCAGGTGCGCGCCTGCAACGCCGCAGGCTGCTCGCCCTGGTCGAACCCGCCTACGCCGCAGGTGCTGACGATTGGAGAGTCCGATGGCTGATCACATGGAAACCAATGGACTGAGGAAGGTTATGGACAGCGCATCTGGATGCCTGGGGCTGCTCAAGCGACTGCTGCACACGGGAACCGCTGCCGGTGTGGCGTGCTTGGCTGCGCTTGGCATGGCGGCAGCGCTGCCTGTTCATGCGCAGACCACGCAGACCGTGTTGTACGTGCATACCGATGCCCTGGGCTCGGTGGTGGCTAAGACGGATGTAAACGGCAACGTGGTCGAGCGCTATGAATACGAGCCGTACGGCGCAGCAATCGGTGCGGGGGTCCAGGATGGGCCCGCCTACACCGGCCATATAAGCGACTCGGCAACTGGACTGAGCTACATGCAGCAGCGGTACTACGATCCGCAGCTGGGTGTCTTCCTTAGCGTCGATCCAATCAATGCCGGTCCCACTGGTCGGGGCTTCCAGAGGTACGGGTACGCGCATGGCAATCCTTACCGCTTCACCGACCCGGATGGGCGGCAGGCCCTTGATATCAGCAGGCGCAGCGGAGGGCGGTGGCAATGCGGTTCGGACCCCCATTGTGCCAACGGCCTCGAGGGTGGGGCAGAGAAGAGAGTAAAGGCAGGTCTGGACAAGGCTTGGAGAGGGGTCGTTGCGCACCGGTTGATTCAACAAGACATCGTCAATGATCTGCAGGGGGCAGAAGTCACAGCCGAGCGCGTGCTCAAGGTCGGCGACTACAAGGGAAGGTTAGACATTGCAATAAGGGATAGTCCCAATGCGAAATGGCAGGTCTTCGAACTGAAGCCACTGTCACATATGGCGAGAAAAGGACTCAACAACCGTGCAACCTCGCAGCTGCTCGGCTATGTGCAGGCCCTTAAAGATCTCGGGGAGGATGCAGAAGTAGGGAGGTGGAGCTCAGTCTTCCCAGGCCAGCAAAGCCGGTGGGTCAATCATCTCCCCGTTAATTATGGAGGGGTGATCTTCAGTGGATCGTACGTTTACGGGCCCGGTGACGAAAGCGAGGCCTCCGGTATCATCTACTATGCCGATGGGCCGGAGGCAACTTCCAAATGAGCCGCAGTTCGAATCCAAGTGACAAGGGTGTGGAATCGCAGCTTTCCAGTTATTCCATCGTGGCTTATCAGGCCAAGCGGGTGGCGTCGGAGTTGCACGCAGAAGGTTTAGGTCTGCTCAACCATGCGTTCGGTGGAAGGGTAGGCGATGAGGATGAAACGGCTTGTCTGTTGAAGGATGAGCTGTTGCGTGAACGCTACGGAAACTGGAGGGTCCACCGCGGCGGAGAGCTCTGGGAAATGCTGGGTTACCGCTCGGCACTTCTAGAGAAGGTTACGTCAGAGTTGGGTATCACCATCGCACAGTTGCGCGGTCGCGACCGCGATGCCCGCGCTGAGGACGTGATCGCGTCCCAATCATGGGGTGCTGAATTCACCGTTGCCAAAATGCTGGGGCTGCAGTCGCCTGAGCTCTCCCGCTTGACTGCTGAAGAGCGCAAGGCAGAGGCGGGGGCCTTGAGTCTGACGCCGGAGCCAATACCGGACACTTCGGGCGTGAGGAGAATCTACGCATCACTTCTGCGCCAGCTTGGATATCGCAAGCTGAACATGCCAGGAAATGGTGCCACGTTGTTCCATCGCGGACCGCAAGGGCGCTTGGTCGTTGCACTTCGCGTGAACGCATTGCCGGGCCATGTCTCCACTGTCTCGATGGGAGCCATGCCGAGATTGGACCTGAGCGGATGTTCCGACGAGCTGCGTCGGGGCTTCGATAGTGGTGCGTACATTGACATCGTGGAGCCGATCATTCAGGGATTTGGACGATATCGATCAGCTGGGAGCGATCTGGAGTTCGCATTGCAGATACGCGCATACGAAATGTTCATCGATAAGTTGCTTCCGCTGCTTGAGGATGCCGTTCCTGTGCGACAGTGAGGGCGAATCCCTCCAGCTCAGCCGAGCAGTCTGCGAACCTCGTTCAAGAGTTGCGGGTCAGTTGATTGACAGGATCGATAAAAGCCCAGGTGTACTTCGAATAAAGATTCAGACCGTTGGATCTACGGGGTCGCTGATGGCATGGAAACCACTGTGCTGACGGGTGGAGTCGAAGACAGAAGGATGCCAGAGGCCGTTCTCGAATTCAGAATGAAACAAAGGTCAGAGTGGACTTTGAACCAGGGCGATGAGAGAAGATGATCGATAGAGACAGGGAGGAGATGCTGAGGGGCCGACTTCAGCAACTAAGCGAAGCCAGACGGCAGGCAGCATTGCGTGCTAAGTATGCTCCGGCACTGGTTGGGTCAATTAATTCTGCGACGGGTTTGGCGTTACGGGTTGAGGATTTTGGCCCTTGTACCGTCGAGAGGTATTTGGAATGGCCAGAAGATATCCGGAACGCTCCTGGACTAGTTCTGCCTTACGTTAGTCGAGCCGCTGTTGACCAGGTGCTTGTGTGCGTGGATGAGAAGCTTGGCAGCCTCGATGGAGCGCTGGGGCTTCACGACAAGGACTACTTAGGGTTTGCGTGCGTCAAGAACTTCTCTGTACGTCTAATGTCAGGCGCTGCATCCAAATTAGCGGATTCTTTGCTTTTCTATCCGACTGCCTCCGAGCTTTCGATACTCGTCGACTGTTACGGTAGTAACCCAGAGATTCAGTTCAGCATCGTGGCTCAAGGGGCTGGCCTCGATCTCTTGAGGGGGTGCTTCATGTCTCACCAAGTGCGTACAGCATAAAGGGCCCAGTATGGAGCGCGGTAGCGCCCATAGTGGTGCAGTTGCCGCCAACAGGGGTACCAAGCCTCTGCGCCTGCCCAGGCCGCGAACGGCGCCTATGCTGTGAGATGGTCGTCGGTCGCAGGTGACCGTTCGGAATACAATGCACTTGAAGGATTGCGCGGCAGCGCTGCCTGTTCATGCGCAGACCACGCAGACCGTGTTGTACGTGCATACCGATGCCCTGGGCTCGGTGGTGGCCAAGACGGATGTAAACGGCAACGTGGTCGAGCGCTATGACTACGAGCCGTATGGCGCTCCAATCGGTGCTGAGGTCCAGGATGGGCCTGCCTACACGGGACATGTGAGCGACTCGGCTACCGGGCTGAGCTACATGCAGCAGCGGTACTATGACCCTGTCGCCGGGCGGTTCCTGAGCGCCGACCCGGTTACGGCCATGAGCGCGCCAGACATTGCGTTCGGGCGGTATCGATACGCAGCAAACAATCCTTACAAATATACGGATCCTGACGGAAGGTTTGAAAGGGCTACTGGCTCGCAGTTGAGCGGTGGACAGGGCTTCTCTGGAAGCCGAGTTGCGATTGTGCGGAGCTCGTTCAGGAGTCCTATGGACAGAACGGAAGGAGGTGGCACACCCCGACAGAATCAGAAAATTTCCGAAAAAGTGATCTCTGCCCACAACGGGGGAGCAGGAGGGAGTGAGGCGGCAAGCGCAGTTAAGCTGGTTGGTCTTATTGATACGGCTAGAGCGTACGGTTCAGCTTCCGATGCAAGAGAGTCTGCAAAAAATAGCGGGTTGGGCGGCTTGGGTCATGGCAAAGGGGACGCAATGAGGCACTGCACATGGAGCTGTCAGATGGCTAGAGACATCGGACCCGATAGATCTAAGATGATTGGTGACAATCATGAGATATGGGGCACTGATGTTCCTGGAGCAAGGCAAATGGGCTTGAATAACAACGCGTCCGGTAGAGCACTATCAACGCTGCCGGGCACCTGCTCTGCGAACTGTACGGAGGCCGCGAGAAATGATCAGTTGGAAGTCTATATGGGCAATTGACGTTTTGCCGGCGCGTCGCGCCGTTCGGGTATGCGTCGTAGCGGTGGTTGCATTAAGTGTCAGCGCGTGTGGATGGCTGGCTGGCGCCGTTGTGACCATCGAAAACGTTGGAGTTCATCCGTTGGATCAGATTCGATTGGAAGTGGGAGGTGGAATCATCGAGATCGAATCTATCGCGGCCGGTGAAAAGTTGCTGATAAAGCCGGATATCAAGGGTGACTCGTCTTTGCGAATTAATTACAGAGACAATGAAGAGAATGTAGTTTGCGATGGAGATGTATATTTCACCAACAATCTCCGCGTGCGCGTGGAGGTTGAAATTGGAGGCGGGGTCTGTCACGTGGTTGATGTAACCGACTGAAATATAGGTAGTCAATGCCCGGCACCTTTATGTGGAAATTGAGTTCCACCGAAATTGAATCAGGAATGGCGATCCTTGCAGGGGTGGTCGAGAGCTCCTCTTCAGTTCCGGTGGCAAGGGTATCGACTGAACCTGCCCCGCTGAAACGGACGCCAAGAAGCGATAATTTACTCGCACTTTGAGGTTCCCTGTGTCACGTCCCCCTCGCCGTCACTACACCCATGATCAGAAGGCCCAGGCCGTCATCTTGGTCGAATCCTTCGGCCTACCGCCGCTGCCCGGCAGCTCAACGTCGCTGTGAAGTCGCTGGCGAACTGGCTCAAACAAATAGGAGGTGGACGAATCATGGGTATTCAATCTAGGCTCGATGAAATGACGCTACTTGTGCAGAGCTTCGCGTCCGGCGCTGTGTCTGCACGCGAATTCGTAGAGAAGTATTCAAACTTCTACTACTACGAGGCATTGGACGGGCATGAATCTTTAAGCGCACTGTCGCCTCACGATCTGCAGAGGCTTGCGCCTGCAGTCGAACTGCATCGTCGCGTGCAAGAGCAGGTCGTCAATCGGCTGGTTCTTGATGCAAACTTTACGGACGAGCAAATCAAGCTGGCTGGCAGGTTGACGGAGTCTGAGGCACGGCTGAGCATATTGAAGGTGTGCGAGGAGTTGGGGTTACGGGGAACTTCGTCAGCTATATCGAGCGATTGAGGTGCCACCCGAGTGGCACAAAAATGCCTGCAAGTAGCGGACGATCCTTATCCAAGCGCCGCCTCGCAGGCCGGTTCCGGTTGATGTAGGTCTCAATGTCGGGGGAGAAGTAGGCGATATTGGCGTCGTGGGTGCTAACATTCGCTACGTCCCACCAGCGAAATTTGAGCTGAGTGTCAATGGAGGCCTCGGTGCTTCGGCACGTGTGGAAATATACGAAATCGTGTACACCCCAGGAAAGGTGCCACGATGCTGAATATCGTTTTTCTAGTCGCATTTGTATCTGTATTCACCTACTTGATTGCATTCTTTCGATTCACCAGGCGCTTTCCGAAGTTGTTTCCAGAGTTGTGGAGGACTCTGGGCTGTCCGGAATCTCTAGGGCTCCGCGGTCAGTCAACTTACTTGGGGGTGGTCCTGGGAATGGAGAGTAAGGTGCCGAAAGGGGCGCTCCAGGAGGTTCGCGGCGAGATACTCACCATACGGGTGTTTCTGGCGCTCACTGTAGTTGGTTTTGTCACGGCCGCCTTCATGACTGGTTGAATCAAACGAGTGCCGGAGTTGGAGGCTCGCGCTCACATTGATGCTGTGGCAACTTCGGTCGGTGAAAGCGATTAGTCGTTAATTACTTCATGCTTGAAGTCGGAAATGTGACGTCCGGAGTTGGGTTGGTCGCCGTTGTCCACGCTCACGCCGATCTGCATCGTTCGCTCCTACCCCATAATGGATAAGGCATCAGATTCTCCGGGTAGTGATCAGGTGATACGCTCCCTTCGGGGAGCCGCAGCCTGGGCAGCTGTCGCAATTCAATGTTTCCGCGATGCGAGGCTGATGAATTCTTTAGTCAGGTATTTAGGCCGATTGGGGCATTGCGACTGGACAAGAACGGGGGCTACGTCTCCGCCAGGTGACAGCCTGACTTGTAAAAAGCGAAGCGAGAAGCAGAGTGCGAAGTTTCCATTGATCCCTTGGGCTAGATGGATGTGGGGGCAAATAGAGCCAAAAGCACAGCGAAAGATAAGGCAATGGACATCGTGGCGGGTCCAGGAGCGGTGCGCCGGATAGCAAAGCTTCGATCCTTGCGGCGGTTGTCCCAAGTGGTGTTAGCGTCAAGTGGGCCGACGACGCTCTGGCCGAACCGAATTCTATGCATTTGAAGGATTACTACGTTGGCAGACTCCTTTGGACTGCGAGCCTATATCGCGACTGTGCTGACGAGTGCTCAGCCTCCTGACAGCCCGATCATGGATGCTGGCTGGGCCGGCATAGCGTTCGATCGGAACCGATATGAGGACCTCGCGCCGACCGACGTGTGGGAGGCTTGGCTTGCCGTCCACCGGGATCTGACCGGGCCAGACGTCAATCTGTGTGTAGAGTCATTCATGGATCTGGCGAAAGGAGTGCGGCCAGACCTTCTTCCCCCGCGTCTGGAATCACTGAGGGAATACTGGAGTGACGATGCCCGGTTCCTTCGAGATCACTTTGTCGTGTCCCGGGAATCCGAATTCGTGATTCGTCTCGATCAGGATGTTACGTTGTTCGTCGCGAAGGCCAGCTTCCTCTCGAACGTGGTCGATCGCCTGGGTGGGATTGGCTCTGTAATGGCCAGGATGGTTGACGACTTCGACCCAGGCGAAGGAGACTCCGTTGGACTGCAGTGCTACCTGGACGAAATTGTCGCACCGTTGATTCGTTGAGTTGCGTGGAAGTCCACTGGTCCGAGCTCGAGCGATCACTCGATGAGGATTGAGAGCAGGGAGAGGAAAAGGTATGGAATGCTGGCAAGAGAGAGTTTCTGCCGCGAAACTGTCACGGACCCGAAGGTCGAAAGGCGCGATCTGGCTGCTTATGGCTATTGGTCTTCCATCCTTGTCGAGCGCTCAAGTCAACGCAGGCAAGTGGTCCATAGTCGACGATCTTTCGTACTACAGATCTGTAGATGCGCAGAGTTCCAATCGAGGTTTCAGCGCATTCTCTGCGTGCCTGGCGTCAGCTCTGCAATCGGCGAGATATCGCGACGCGATTGCCGAAGTTGCTGCTTCGGATTGTCGCGCTTGGGTGGCTGTGCAGGTCATTGAGGTGAACTCGTCAATCTACCAATTTACCTTTCTTTGTCAGAATGAGTTGGAGTGGAGCGCGTCTGGTGGAAGCGCGCTCGATAGGCATGTGTATGGTTCAGGGCAGCGTCCGCCAGTGGCTCAGATGAATGGTCTTCTCGAGCGGCTGGCCTTGGTCAAGGGGGAGTACGACGGAGACGGGTATGACGTGCCGTGCGTCTATGTCACATCGTTCGATGGAAAGGACATCAGACGACTTGCGTTTCACTCTCCGTGGGCGATGGAATCATCGGGCGGCGTTGAATTCTCTGCTGCTCAGCTACTTGTACAGGAAATCCTCCAGCTCACAAAGGCGGTCAGGGAGAAGTGGCGCTAAGCTTCGCCGGAAGGTGGCGCCGATTGGATTGTTCAAGCATCTTCTTCGACACCCACAGCAACATGCTTATAGCGTCTACTCGACAGATCGGGGGCGCACCCGCCAAGGCATCCACAGTCGCATGAGATCGTACACAGTCGGCATTCCCATTGATGGAGGTAGAACCCGTCTGCCAATGCAGATCGAGGGCGCTCGACGGGACCGGTTGGCGTCATTGCTGACCGGCGAGCAGATCCTCTTCGTTTCCATTCCAGCAGACCAGTCCATGGGGCAGGCATGGTATGCCCTCGCTGCGTTGGCATCGGGGAGGGGTGTCGTCTTCAGCGGCTCCAGTACCGAGGTGGGCGGCTGGGAGGAATGCGGCACCATGAATGTGGAATTTCTGGCACCTTCGCCCCCGCTTGGCGAGTGGGCCGTGCAGACGGAGCTCGATGGATTCGTCATCCAGTCGGTCTTTGTACTGGTGGTTGATGATGCGCAATGGCAGATTGAAGCCGGGTTGGCGATCTTTGCGGAGGATGGTCGACAGCTCCTCTTCGTCGCAGGCGATATCCCGGGTGCCTTCTCCATGATGATGCCAAACGGACAGGGTGAGCTGCGTCCGCAGTTCCCGTGGCAGGACTATCGACGTACCGTGATCGATGCGACCTGAGGCGAATATCCGTGCATCCTCTATTTCGGCAAGCGGCACCTGTCAGGATCGCTGGGTGTGCAGGAACGGGACTACGACAAAAATGATGGAAGGAAAGTTGCAATGAACAGACAATCTATTCCGGAGGCAGCAGTCAATGACCCCGATTCTGTCGAAATGTTGACTGTGTGGATCGCGGAGCGTTCTCTTCACTGTTCGATCAAGGTCGGGATGTACACCGCGATGCAATTGGATGAGGTGTCCGCGTGGGGGAGAATCCTTGCTGACGCCGCGAGGCACATCTCCAATGCACTCTCAGAGATGGAGGGACGGCGCGCGAGCGACACCTTGGATGGTATTAGGGCGTCCTTTGAAGAGGAGCTGGGTCGCCCCACGTCGGAAACCCAAGGCAAGTTCGTTCGACCCAACTGATATGTTTGGCGTGGACCAAGATGCCGGCACCAGTTCGCTCTATCAGAAAACAGGGAAGGCAATGACTACTGCTTGGCCAGAATTTATAGCGTCTGTCGTCCTGCCGACGATGCCACCAGATCTTCCGTTCGCAACTCAGGGTTGGGCCGGAATGGCGTTTGATCGAACCGCGTATGAGGATCTAGCGCCAAGTGTCGTTTGGGAGTGCTGGCTGGCGACCCACAACGAGACGGTCGGGTATCCCTCGGGACTCGGTGCGATTGGATACAGGAATATTTCTGCTTTTCTGACCGCGGCCCAGCTCAAGCCGGACATGGACTCCATTCGCGCGTACTGGAACGAGAACGACAGTTTTCTGCGCGATCACTATGTGTTTTCACTTGGCCGAGAATGGATTGTTCGGCTGGATCAGGACACGACTCTGTTCTTGGGGACGCTGGATTTCATGCGGTCGGTGGTGGATAGACTGGGTGGGGTAGCTGACGTCAAAAAGATGATGAACGACGACCTTATCGGTGATGTTGACGATGTTGTGGGGCTCGGTGGCTATTTGGACGGGTTGCTTGCGCCGTTGTCATAGCTGTACACAACGAAAGGCGCGGGTCAGGATGTGTGAGGTACGACCAACGGTCGTGCGCTACCGCTTCCATGTAATAGGTGCTGGTTCGCGCCATGCAAAACGCCGCGGTTTCCCGCGGCGTTCTTGGTTTCGACGCGACCGCGCTGTTTCAACCCAGCAGCTTGCGCACCTTGTTCAACGCCGCAATGAATCGCTCGATTTCGTCATGCGTGTTGTAGAACGCCAGCGACGCCCGGCACGTCGCTGCCACGCCGTAGTACTGCAGCAGCGGGTGCGCGCAATGCTGGCCCGAGCGGATGGCTACACCTTCCAGGTCCAGCAGCGTGGCCAGGTCATGCGCGTGGGCGCCTTCAATCAGGAAGGAGACCACGGCGGCCTTGTCCGGCGTGGTGCCGAAGATGCGCAGGCCGTCGATCTTGTTGAGCTCTTCGGTGAAGTGCGCCAGCAGCTCGCCTTCGCGCGCTTCTACGTGGTCCAGGCCCAGTGATTCGAGGTAGTCCACCGCGACGCCCAGTCCGATGAAGCCGGCGATGTTCGGGGTGCCGGCCTCGAACTTGTGCGGGGCGTCGTTGAACACCGTGCCCTCGAAGCTCACTTCCTTGATCATCTCGCCGCCGCCGAGGAACGGCGGCATGGCATCCAGGTGCTCGCGCTTGGCCCACAGCGCGCCGGTGCCGGTGGGGCCACACATCTTGTGGCCGGTGATGGCGTAGAAGTCGCAGCCGATGGCGGCAATGTCGACCTTGCGGTGCGGCACGGCCTGCGAGCCGTCCACCACGGTGATGATGCCGCGCTTGCGCGCTTCACGGCAGATCTCGCGCACCGGGTTGACGGTGCCCAGCACGTTGGAGACGTGGGCCACGGCGAGCAGCTTGACCTCGGGGGTCATGGCCTTGCGCAGGGCGTCCAGGTCCAGCGCACCCTCCGGGGTGATCTCGGCCACGCGGATGGTCGCGCCGGTGCGCTGGGCGACCAGCTGCCACGGCACGATGTTGGCGTGGTGCTCCATGCGCGAGACCAGGATGACATCGCCGGCCTTCAGGCGCGGCAGTGCCCACGAATACGCCACCAGGTTGATGGCGAAGGTGGTGCCGCTGCACAGGATCAGTTCGCTGGCACGCACGTTGAGGAAGCGCGCCAGCTTGTTGCGCGCGCCCTCGTAGGCGTCCGTGGCCTCGGTGCCAAGCGCGTGCACGGCGCGGCTGACGTTGGCGTTGTAGCGGCGGTAGAACTCGTCCACCGCGCCGATCACCTGCACCGGCTTCTGGCCGGTGTTGGCGTTGTCGAAGTACACCAGCGGCTTGCCGTGCACTTCGCGCATCAACAGCGGGAAGTCCAGGCGTACGCGGTCCCAGTCGGGCGCGTCGACGGTGTCGGCGAGCGGGCGCGGGGTGGACAGGTTCATGCCACGCCTGCCCGTGCCAGCGCCAGGTCCAGCTGCTGGCGCAGCTGCGCGGTCAAGCGCGCGTCCAGCGCGTTGAGCGGCTCGTGGCAGAACGCGGCGCTGAGCAGCTGCTGTGCCTGTTCGGCGGGCAGGCCGCGCGAGCGCAGGTAGAACAGCGCGTTGGCGTCGAGCTGGCCGACGGTCGCGCCGTGCGCGGCCTTTACCTCGTCCGCATCGATCACCAGCGTGGGCTGGGTGTCGATCTCGGCGTCGGCCGAGAGCAGCAGGTTCTTGTTGGACAGGTTGGCATCGGTACCGTCGGCACCGGCACGGATGTGGATGCCGCCGTGGAAGACCACGCGGCTGCGGTTGGCGGCCACGCCGCGCCACACCATCTCGGAGGCGGTATCGCGTGCGATGTGCTCGATGCCCAGGCGGGTGTCGATATGGCGGCGGCCGTTGCCGAGCAGCACGCCGTTGGCAGTGAGCTGGGCGTTGTCGCCTTCCAGCCGTACGTTGAGCTCATGCCGGCTCAGCGCCGCGCCCAGCTCCAGGTCGATACGGCGGTACTGGGCGTTGCGGGCCAGCACGGCATCGGTGCGCAGGAAGGCGGTGGCGCGCGCGCTGTCGGCCTGCACGCGCGCATGCGACAGCACGGCGTCCTGCGCCAGATGGACGTGCACCAGAGTGTTGTCCAGGTGCGCGGCATCGCCGGCATGCAGGTGGTGCTCGACCACGCCCAGCGAGGCGCCGACACGCAGTTCGATCAGGTGGCGGTGGTGCCAGGCCAGGTCGGCATCGCCTGCGGCGCTGATGAAGACCAGCTGCAGCGGGGTCTCGACCTGCACGCCGTCGTCCACGCGGACCAGCACGCCTTCGTCGGCGAGGGCGGCGTTGAGGCGGGCGAACACTTCTTCGCTGCGCTCGAAGCGGCGGCCAAGGAAGCGCAGCGCCTCGTCACCGGCGTGGAGCGCCGACGAGAGCGTCTGCACCTGCACGCCGGCCGGCAGTGCCGACAGGTCGCTCAGCGCCTCGGACGGGCGGCCGTTGACGAACACCAGCCGCGGCGCGGCGATGCCGTCCAGCAGGGCGGTGTCCACCGGCGGTGCCGACAGCGGGGCGGGGCTGAAGCTGCGCCGTTCCAGCTGGCGCAGCGAGGTGTACTTCCAGGCTTCGGAGCGCGGGCCGGGCAGGCCGGCCTGCAGGGCGGCGTCCAGTTCGGCGCGACGGGCGTCGCCGCCGCAGAAGCCGCTGGCGAGGGAATCCAGCAGGACGCTCATCAGACCGCTGCCTCCGGCACCACGCGGTCCTTCAGGAAGTGGTAGCCGTGGGCTTCCAGTTCCAGGGCCAGCTCGGGGCCGCCGCTCTGCACGATCTTGCCGTCGGCCAGCACGTGCACCACGTCCGGCTTGATGTAGTCGAGCAGGCGCTGGTAGTGGGTGATGACCAGGAACGAACGGTCCGGCGAGCGCAGCGCGTTGACGCCGTCGGCCACGCTCTTGAGCGCGTCGATGTCCAGGCCTGAATCGGTTTCGTCCAGGATCGCCAGCTTCGGCTCGAGCACGGCCAGCTGGAAGATCTCGTTGCGCTTCTTCTCGCCACCGGAGAAGCCTTCGTTGACGCCGCGGTGCAGCAGTTCGTCCTTCAGGTGCAGCACGGCCAGCTTCTGGCGCACCAGCTTGAGGAACTGCATGGAATCGAGTTCTTCCTCGCCGCGCGCCTTGCGCTGGGCGTTGAGCGCGGCGCGCAGGAAGTAGGTGTTGTTCACGCCGGGAATTTCCACCGGGTACTGGAAGGCCAGGAACAGCCCGGCGGCGGCGCGTTCTTCCGGCGCCAGCTCCAGCAGGTTGTTGCCTTCGAACAGCACGCTGCCCTCGCTGACGTCATAGCCGTCGCGGCCGGCGAGCACGTTGCCCAAGGTGGACTTGCCGGCGCCGTTGGGGCCCATGATGGCGTGCACCTGGCCGGGCTTCACGTCCAGCGACAGGCCCTTGAGGATTTCTTTGTCGCCGATGCGGGCGTGCAGGTTGTCAATCTTCAGCATGATACGAATCCCGTAGTGCCACGCCATGCGTGGCAAAAATGTAAAACGAAGAAGCAGGCGATCAGCCGACCGAGCCTTCCAACGAAACTTCCAAAAGCTTCTTGGCTTCCACCGCAAACTCCATCGGCAGCTCGCGGAACACCTGCTTGCAGAAGCCATCCACGATCATCGACACCGCGTTTTCCTGGTCGATGCCGCGCGCGCGGCAATAGAACAGCTGGTCGTCGGAAATCTTGGAGGTAGTGGCCTCATGCTCCACCGTCGCGCTCGGGTTCTTGACCTCGATGTACGGGAAGGTGTGTGCGCCGGAGGTCTTGCCGATCAGCAGCGAATCGCACTGGGTGTAGTTGCGCGCGCCGTCGGCGTTGCGGTCCACCTTGACCAGGCCGCGGTAGGTGTTCTGGCCACGGCCGGCGCTGATGCCCTTGCTGACGATCTTGCTCTTGGTGCGCTTGCCGATGTGGATCATCTTGGTGCCGGTGTCGGCCTGCTGGCGATGGTGGGTCAACGCCACCGAGTGGAACTCGCCCACCGAGTCGTCGCCCAGCAGCACGCAGGACGGGTACTTCCAGGTGATGGCCGAACCGGTCTCGACCTGGGTCCAGGTGACCTTGCTGCGCGCGCCACGGCATTCGGCACGCTTGGTGACGAAGTTGTAGATGCCGCCCACGCCGTTCTCGTCGCCGGGGTACCAGTTCTGCACGGTGGAATACTTGATCTCGGCATCTTCCAGCGCCACCAGCTCGACCACGGCGGCGTGCAGCTGGTTCTCATCGCGCATCGGCGCGGTGCAGCCTTCGAGGTAGGACACGTAGGCCTTGTCCTCGCAGATGATCAGGGTGCGCTCGAACTGGCCGGTGTGGCCGGCGTTGATGCGGAAGTAGGTGCTCAGTTCCATCGGGCAGCGCACGCCCTTGGGAATGAACACGAAGCTGCCGTCGGAGAACACCGCCGAATTCAGCGCGGCGAAGTAGTTGTCGCCCACCGGCACCACGCTGCCGAGGTACTGCCTGACCAGCTCGGGGTGTTCCTTGATGGCCTCGGACATGGAGCAGAAGATCACGCCCTTCTCGGCCAGTTCCTTGCGGAAGGTGGTGCCGACCGAGACCGAGTCGAACACCGCGTCCACGGCCACGCCCGCCAGCTTGGCACGCTCGTGCAGCGGCACGCCCAGCTTGTCGTAGGTGTCCAGCAGTTCCTTGGGCACGTCATCGAGCGAGGCGTACTTCGGGCCCTTCGGCGCGGAGTAGTAGCTGAGCGCCTGCAGGTCGATGGCGGCGATCTGCAGCTTGGCCCAGTTCGGCATCGGCATGGTCAGGAAGTGGCGGTAGGCGGCCAGGCGCCATTCCGTCATCCATTCCGGCTCTTCCTTCTTGGCCGACAGGGCGCGGATGGTGTCCTCGTCCAGGCCGGGCGGCAGCGAGTCCGATTCGATGTCCGTGATGAAGCCGGCCGAGTACTTGCGGCCGAGCTGCTCATGGATCTCGCGGTTGGGGGTGTCGCCGGGGGCGACGGTGTCGAGGGTATCGGTGGCCATGGGGGCTGCCTGTGGATCAGGAGACGACATCCGCCGCGATCACGCGGCGGGGGGCGTCAACAAGGGGAAGAGGGGGCAGGATCTGCGCCAGGCTGACCTTGCGCAGTGCTTCGGACACCACGTCGTTGATCAGCCGCCAGCTGCTGCGCGCGCCGCACTGAAGCTCGCGTCCGCACTGGCTGTGGTCGTGCGCGCACTCGGTCAGGCCCAGCGGGCCCTCCATGGCTTCGACGATCTCGAACAGGCTGATCTGGTCGGCCGCGCGGGTCAGCCGGTAGCCGCCGCGCACACCGCGCAGGCCTTCGACCAGCCCGGCCTGGGCCAGCGGCTTGAGCAGCTTGCTGACGGTGGGCGGCTCAAGGCTGGCGAATTCGGCCAGCTCGGTCGCACTGAGCACCTCGCCCGGGCGCGCGGCGAGCACGGTCAGGACGACGGTGGCGTAATCGGTGAGCTTGGTAACGCGGAGCATGGTTGGGGCAGAGCCATAAAGCGGACTGAAATTGTACGCTTTTATGCCCGGGCATCCAACCCGTCATGTTCAGGTGGTCACAATCACAAGGATTAAGCGAGAATCGGACATCCCAACGCAACGGCCAGCCAGATGCCCAAGAAGATCCAAGCCCGCAAGTCCTCCATCCACGGCAATGGCGTGTTCGCGCTGGCGCCGCTCAAGAAGGGCGAACGGGTCATCCAGTACAAGGGGCTGCTGCGCAGCCACGCCGACGTGGATGCCGATGATACCGGGGATGTGGAGAGCGGTCACACCTTCCTGTTCACCCTGAACGACGATTACGTCATCGATGCCAATTACAAGGGCAACGACGCGCGCTGGTTGAACCACAGCTGCGACCCGAACTGCGAGGCGGTGATCGAGGAGGCCGAGGGCGACAACCGCCGCGAAGACAAGGTCTTCATCGAGGCGATCAAGGACATCAAGCCGGGCGACGAGCTGACCTACAACTACGGCATCACCCTGGCCGAGCGCCACACCGCGCGCCTGAAGAAGATCTGGGAATGCCGCTGCGGCTCGAAGAAGTGCACCGGAACGATGTTGCAGCCCAAACGTTAAACGCCAAGGGCATGTACCGACCAACGGTCGGTACATGCCCGGTAGCAGCCCACCGTTGGTCGGATGGCATTTCGAGTACCGACCAACGGTCGGTACCTACCGGCCCAAAAGCCCGGCCGGCACCAGTGCGCCGAGGTCCTGGTTGAAGGTGACCACCAGCTTGCCGTTCTGGACCTGCGCCGACTGCACCTGAAGGGCGCCGAGCACGGCGGCCACGGTCGGGTCGATCTTGTAGATCGGTTCGCGGCGGGCGTAGTCGACCAGGAAGGTATTGAGCAGGCCGCGCGTGCGCGAATCGAGCTTGCCGCCGTTGTTGGCCGGGGTGAAGTCGTCCACGGTGGGCTGGTCGAGGTGGAAGCCCTGGGTCTGTGCGTCGTAGCGCAGGCCGCTGCTCAACTTCACCTTGCCCAGCGGTGCCGGCGCGCCGCCTGCGGTGGCCAGTGCCACATCAAAGCCGAGGTCGAGCCGGTTGCCCTGCGGCAGGGTCAGTTTCGGATGGCTCATGGTCATTTCGATCAGGCCGCCGAGGGCGTCCTGGGTGCGCGGAAAGCTGCCGTCCAGATACTGCTGGACGTCGGTAGCGCCGACCGACAGGTCACGGCCGGAAATGCTCGGGGCCGCCTGCGCGCCGACGGCTGCGGCGATGAGGACGGTGCAGGCGGCGATGCGGGTGAACAGGGGGCGTAGCTTCATGGTGGCGAGGCGCTGGCTTGAGATGCAGACACGATAGCGCGTTGGGCTGAATCGGCGCTTCATGGGCAAGCCACCCATGGGGTGGCTCTACCAGGTGCCGTAGAGCCACCCCATGGGTGGCTGCAGGGAGGCCAGTCAATCCAACGTCGGCTGCAGCGAGGCGCTGTGGATCTCCCAACCGCTCCCATCCGGTTTGGGCTGCAGGCGATACCAGCCCTCGAAGTTGAGCGTGCCGTTGCCGGTCATCGCGCGGATGCTTACCGGCACCTCAAGCAGGTGAGAGGGCTTCTTGTCATCGCGTGCGATGGGGGTACTGGTTTTCACCCGAAGGCTGCGCAGGTCCGGGATCGTGCGCAGCACTGCATCGTCGGCGCGCGGGGCGGTGTGGCCGCCCGTCCAATAGGCATCGGAAGCGGCGCGGTCGTCGCCCAGCAGGGTAAAGACGTAGGCATGGACAGTGGCGCTTTCGTCGATCGCGCCCGGTGCTACCGCGCTCAGCTCCGATGGCGGCACAGACTGCGCTTCGGCTGAAGGTGCGGGTGTTTCGCGCGCTGGCTCGGCAGCGACAGAGGTGGCTGGCGCGGCGCCAGCCGGAGTGCGCTCCGCGAGCGGGTCCGGCTGGCAGGAGCATCCGGCAAACAGCAGCGGCAGCAGAAATACGGCTCGACGCATGGCGCACTCTCCCCAGAGAAGGGCAGAGTGTAGCGGGCACTCAGGGCGCGCGCTGGATCGCGTCCAGGGCGTCGAGCACTTCGTCCAGCTTCGGCTGCAGTGCGGTCAACGGGTGGCTGGGCTCTTCGGCATGGCGCCGGGCCAGGTCCTGCAGCAACTGGGTGGCCACGATGGCGGCGGCGCGCTCGTCGCCGCTCAGGCCGGTCTGGCGCCGGGCCGCTTCCAGCAGCCGCATCCAGTCCTGCTGGGCACGGTGCTCCAGTTCGATCGTGCAGCGCCCGCTGCACTGCAACCCGTCCTTTTCGATCGGGGTAACGGTAATGCGATAGCGTTGCGAAGGGCTGGCCATGGCTGCATGCACTGAGGGGGACAGGGCCACGATAGGCGTGCGGGCAGGGCGGGGCGATGGGAGCGGTCGCACGCAGTGTTCCACCCTGTGCGTTCCGGCGATGCGCGCCGCCGGCGGGAGTGCCGTGGCGGCAGGGTTTGCGCCTGCAACACCGGCGCAGCGGCGGTTTGGCAACGCTGTGTTTCGCTGCAGGGTAACGCATAAAAAGGAACGGGACGGCCATGGCCGTCCCGTTCGGGTGCTGCAGGAGGCGCGTGGATTACAGCGCGGCGTCCTTGAGCTTCTTGAGCGGACGCACCTTCAGCTTGGTGGTGGCCGGCTTGGCGGCGAACCACTGCTCTTCCTTGGTGAACGGGTTGATGCCCTTGCGCTTCGGCTTGGCCGCAACGCTGACGGTGGTGATCTTCAGCAGGCCCGGCAGGGTGAAGCTGCCGGCGCCCTTCTTGTGCACCGAGGAGGCCACAGTGGCTTCCAGGTGGGCCAGCACCGCGCGGACGTCCTTGGCGACAACGCCAGAGGCTTCGGCGATGTGTGCAACCAGGCCGGACTTGGTCAGCGCTTCCTTGATCGGCTTCGGAGCAGCCGGCTTTGCGGCGGCCTTCGTAGCGACTTTCTTTACTGCCTTCTTCGGGGCAGCCTTCTTAGCGGTCTTTGCCATGGTTTCCTGATTCCGTGATCGATTGGTTGTGTGGTCGCGCCGAACCCATCGGCAAGCGAAATGTAGGGCAACAATGCGGCGGCGCCAATAGGCAAACGCATAAAAATTCGGGTTTTTTGCGTTTCCGGTTACTGCAGTGCATCAGTTCATGCCCGGGACGCAGGCCCGTGTGTGCCGTCCCGACGGCCGTCGACCGACGCGCCACACCTTGGAGAGTAGCAAGAAACACCTTGAAAACAGTGTTTTCCGCATGGAGGGGTGGTGCCGTGACGTGGTCCTGGGCGGCCGCAGTGCGTCGGATCGGCGCAGGTCGGTACGGCCAGACACGGTGCTAACGCCCGGGCGTCTAGTCTGGTGCTGCCATTCACGCACAGAGGAAGAACCAATGGGCATTTCGCGTCACGCCACCGCGCACTGGGAAGGTGACCTCAAGACAGGCAAGGGACAATTGAGCACGCCGCAGAGCGGCCTGCTGGACAAGACCCGCTATGCCTTCAGCAGCCGTTTCGGCGACGAGAAGGGCACCAACCCGGAAGAACTCATTGCCGCCGCGCATGCCGGCTGCTTCACCATGGCACTGTCGGCCAAGTTGACCGAGGCAGGTTTCGTGCCGACCTCGCTGGACACCGAGGCCAAGGTGGACCTGTCGATGGAGGGTGGCCCGCAGCTCTCCCAGATCACCTTGAAGGTCAAGGCGGTGGTCCCCAACATCGACGCGACCCAGTTCCGCGCCATCGCCGATGATGCCAAGCAGAACTGCCCGGTATCCAAGGCCTTGAGCGCCGTGCCGATCAGCCTGGAGGCTGAGCTGGCCGGTTGATATCGAGCCGGGTGCCGGCCCCGGGCCGGCACCCGTAGAGCCACCCCATGGGTGGCTAAGCGCGGTGCCGGATCGAAGCGCAGCCACCCATGGGGTGGCTCTACGGTGACGCCCAATCCGATCCGGTTACCAGCTAATCGTCCCCTCGATCACCGTCTGCACCTGTCCACCCGACCAGACCTCTCCATCGGCGTCCACGTGCAGCGTCAGCCGCGCGTCATGGCCAACCTCGCGACCCTGGCTGACCACGTAGCTGCCCCCGCTTCCCGGCAGTGCATTGCGGCTGTCCAGCCAGGCGGCCAGCACGGCATTGGCCGCGCCGGACGCGGCATCCTCGAAACGCCTTCCATTGCCGACAAACGCGCGAACGGCCAGGTCATGTTCGGCGCCGCTGCTGCGCGCATAGGCGAACACGCCCATGCTGTCGGTGCTTTCCGCGAGCAGGGCCACCGCGTCCCACGCCGGCGACAGCGCACGCAACGCCGCTTCATCGGCCAGTTCCACCACCCACCAGCTGCGGCCGCCGGACATGCGCGCAGGCGGCAGTTCGCCCAGCGGCCAGCCGGCCAGCACGGCCTGCAGGCGCGGATCGGAGGCATCGGTCACCTCGGCCACCGCCGCGCGCGGGGTGCGGATGGCAATGCTGCGCGCGGCACCTTCGCCGACCACCCGCAGCGGCAGGGCACCGGCGATGCCGTCCTGCACCAGAACGCCGTCCACGGGGGCGGCCAGGCCGGCGTCCAGCACCGCGTGCGCGGTGCCCACGCTGGGGTGGCCCGCGAACGGCACTTCCTTCTGCGGGCTGAACATGCGGATGCGGTAGCTGGCGCCCGGCGCCTGCGGGGCGAATACGAAGGTGGTTTCCGGCAGCCGGGTCCAGCGGGCGATGGCCTGCATGCGCGCATCGTCCAGGCCCTCGGCGTCCAGCACCACGGCCAGCGGATTCCCGGCGCCGGGATAAGGGGAGAACACGTCAAGCTGGAGGAAACGGCGAGCAGTCATGGCAGATCGGTCAGGCGGAACGGTCGGGCAGCTTAGCAAGCCGGGCCGCGCCTGCCCGGCAAATAGGCCGATGCCGCCGCGCGGGCCCTGTCGGGGCGTGGCTTGGCATAGAATCAGAGGTTCGGCCCGGCGTGCCGGGTCATTCCCCCCACTAGCTACCCATTCCTACCACCATGTCAGCTTCCCCCCTTGTCGATCGCTGGATCGTACTGAAGTTCGGCGGCACCTCCGTGTCGCGTCGTCACCGCTGGGACACGATCGGGAAGCTGGCGAAAAAACGTGCGGAAGAAACCGGTGCGCGCGTGCTGGTGGTGGTATCGGCGCTGTCCGGGGTGACCAACGAGCTGACCGCCATTGCCGATGGTGCCGCCGACAGCCGCGCCCGGGTAGATGCACTGGTGGCCCGCCACCGCGAATTCCTGGCCGAGTTGGACCTGGACGCTGCGGCCCTGGATGTGCGCCTGACGGCGCTGCAGGCGCTGCTGGACGATCCGCGCGCCGCCGCGCGCCCGCTGGACTGGCAGGCCGACGTGCTGGGCCAGGGCGAGCTGCTGTCGTCCACGGTCGGCGCCGCCTACCTGCGCGCCAGCGGCCTGGACTTTGGCTGGATGGACGCCCGCGAGTGGCTGCAGGCGCTGCCGCCGCAGCCGAACCAGAGTGACTGGTCGCAGCGCCTGTCGGTGAACTGCCAGTGGCGTTCGGACGCCGAATGGGCGGCGGGCTTCCGCGCCCAGCCGACCCGCATGCTGATCACCCAGGGCTTCATTTCGCGCCACGCCGATGGTGGCACCGCCATCCTCGGCCGCGGCGGCTCGGATACCTCGGCCGCCTATTTCGGCGCGCTGCTGGGTGCCAGCCGCGTGGAGATCTGGACCGACGTGCCGGGCATGTTCAGCGCCAACCCGAAGGACGTGCCCGACGCGCGCCTGCTGACCCGCCTGGACTATTACGAAGCGCAGGAAATCGCCACCACCGGCGCCAAGGTGCTGCACCCGCGCTCGATCAAGCCGTGCCGCGATGCCGGCGTGCCGATGGCGATCCTGGACACCGAACGCCCCGAATTGCCGGGTACCAGCATCGACGGCAACGCCGCACCGGTGCCGGGCGTGAAGGCGATCAGCCGCCGCAACGGCATCGTGCTGGTGTCGATGGAAGGCATCGGCATGTGGCAGCAGGTGGGCTTCCTGGCCGACGTGTTCGGGCTGTTCAAGAAGCATGGCCTGTCGGTGGACCTGATCGGTTCGGCCGAAACCAACGTGACCGTGTCGCTGGATCCGTCCGAGAACCTGGTCAACACCGACGTGCTGGCCGCGCTGTCGGCCGATCTGTCGCAGATCTGCAAGGTCAAGATCATCGTGCCGTGCGCGGCGATCACCCTGGTCGGGCGCGGCATGCGCTCGCTGCTGCACAAGCTTTCCGACGTGTGGGCGACCTTCGGGCGTGAACGCGTGCACATGATTTCGCAGTCGTCCAACGACCTGAACCTGACCTTCGTCATCGACGAGGCGGATGCGGACGGCCTGCTGCCGATTCTGCACGCCGAGCTGATCGACAGCGGTGCGATGCCGGTGGAAGAGGGCGAAGTGTTCGGCCCGCGCTGGCGCGAGATTGCCGGCACCATCCGCCCGCGCGAGACCGCCTGGTGGCGCGGCCAGCGCGAGCACCTGCTGCAGCTTGCCGAGGCCGGCACGCCGCGCTACGTGTACAACCTGCCCACGGTGCGCGCGCGTGCACGCGCGCTGGCAGCGATCAAGCCGATCGACCAGCGCTACTACGCGATCAAGGCCAACAGCCATCCGGCCATCCTGGAGCTGCTGGAGCAGGAAGGCTTCGGGCTGGAGTGCGTCTCGCACGGCGAGCTCAAGCACGTGTTCAACACGCTGCCCACGCTGTCGCCGCGGCGGGTGCTGTTCACCCCCAGCTTCGCGCCGCGTGCCGAGTACGAGGCGGCCTTCGCGCTGGGCGTGACCGTCACCCTCGACAACGTCGAGGCGCTGCAGCGCTGGCCGGAGCTGTTCCGCAACCGCGAGCTGTGGCTGCGCGTGGACCTGGGCCGGGGCGAAGGCCACCACGCCAAGGTGCGTACCGGCGGCAAGGACTCCAAGTTCGGCCTGCCCACCGCCCGCGTGGACGAGTTCGTGCGCCTGGCCGGTGAGCTGGGCACCCGCGTGGTTGGCCTGCATGCCCACCTCGGCAGCGGCGTGGAAACCGCGCAGCACTGGCGCTTGATGTGCGACGAGCTGGCCGGCTTCGCGCGCCGCATCGGCAGCGTGGAAACCATCGATATCGGCGGTGGCCTGCCCATTCCGTACAGCGCCGACGACGAACCGTTCGACCTGGACGCCTGGGCCGTTGGCCTGGCCGAGGTCAAGGCGGTGCATCCGGCGTTCCGCCTGGCGATCGAGCCCGGCCGCTACCTGGTGGCCGAATCGGGCGTGCTGCTCACTACCGCCACCCAGGTGGTGGAGAAGGACGGCGTGCGCCGCGTCGGGCTGGATGCCGGCATGAACACGCTGATGCGCCCGGCGCTGTACGACGCCTGGCATGACATCGAGAACCTGAGCCGGCTGGGCGGTTATGCCGAGGCCATGTTCGACGTGGTCGGCCCGATCTGCGAGTCCAGCGACGTGTTCGGCAAGCGCCGCCGCCTGCCGGTCTCGACCGCGCCGGACGACGTGATGCTGATCGCCGATGCCGGCGCCTACGGCTACGTCATGGCCAATACCTACAACCAGCGCGAGCTGCCGCGCGAGGACGTCATCGATGACCTGCCCTGAGCGCAGCCTGCCGTGCTGCCTCGCACGCCCGCTTGAACGCCTCCGCGCGCCGCCGCGAAAACGCCACGTCTCACCGGATACGCCATGACTGCTTTCGATAAACACCAGGTTGCCACGTTCCACTTCGTCCGCTGTGCGCTGGACGTGGACACCGGCGTGGCCCAGCTGGTCTACGCCTTCGACAACGGCCCGGAGCTGACCGAAACGGTGACCGTGCCGGGCGCGCCGTTCGTGCTGGACGCCGCGCGCGCGCAGGCCGTGGAGCAGGCGCTGCGCCTGCTGCACCTGTTCGCCGGTGTGAGCTACTACAAGGCGGGCGTGCCCGACGACGTGCGCATCGACAGTTACAGCATCGACGCGGAGACCGCGGCGCTGGTGGAAACGGTCTACCTCAACGGGCTGGGCGAGTTCGCCTACCGCAATGGGCTCAACCTGCGCGGTCGGTTCCGCCTGCCGGTGCAGGGCCAGGCGCTGCAGGCGCCAGCACTGGGCCTGCGCGAGCACGCGCTGGTCGCCATCGGCGGCGGCAAGGATTCGCTGGTCAGCATCGAAGCGCTGCGCGCGCTGGGCATCGCCGAGACGGTCACCTGGATCGGCGGTTCACAGCTGATCCGTGCCTGTGCCGAGCGCACCGGCCTGCCCACGCTCAACATCGGCCGCGTGCTGGCCCCGGAGCTGTTCGAGCTCAACCGCCAGGGCGCCTGGAACGGGCATATTCCGGTGACCGCGGTGAACTCGGCGATCATGGTGCTGGCCGCGCTGCTGCAGGGCGTGGACCAGGTGGTGTTCTCCAACGAGCGTTCGGCCAGCTACGGCAGCCAGATTCCCGGCACCGGCGAAGTGAACCACCAGTGGTCCAAGGGCTGGGCGTTCGAGCAGGCCTTCGGCGAGCACCTGGAGAAACACGTTGCCGCCGACCTGCACTACTACTCGCTGCTGCGCCCGCTCTCCGAGCTGGCAGTGGCGCGGCAGTTTGCCAAGACCGATTTCTACGACGCGCACTTCTCCAGCTGCAACCGCAACTTCCACATCCTTGGCGAGCGCCCGGTGAATCGCTGGTGCGGCGTCTGCCCGAAGTGCCACTTCGTGTTCCTGGCACTGGCGCCGTTCATGCCGAAGACGCGCCTGGTGCGCATCTTCGGCCGCAACCTGCTGGACGATGTCGAGCAGGCGGGCGGCTTCGATGCGCTGCTGGAATTCCAGGACCACAAGCCGTTCGAATGCGTGGGCGAAGGCCGCGAATCGCGCGCGGCCATGGCCACGCTGGCCACGCGCCCGGAGTGGAGCGAAGACGCGCTGGTGAAGCGGTTTGTCGAGGAGATCCGGCCGCAGCTGGATGCCGCCGAACTGCAGATCGAGCCGTTGCTGGTATTGGATGGCGAGCACCGGATTCCGGCGGCGATCTGGGAGCGCCTGCGTGCGAATTTCGCAGCTTGAGGGAAAGCGGGTTGCGCTGTGGGGGTGGGGGCGTGAGGGGCGCGCGGCGTTCCGCGTGCTGCGCGAGCGCCTGCCCGGCCTTGCGCTGACCCTGTTCTGCCCGGAAGCCGAAGCCGCCACCGCGCGTGCCGAGGCCGGCGCGGCGCTGCAGGTGCGTTCGGACGTGAGCGGCGACGCGTTGGCCGCGTTCGAGGTGGTGATCAAGTCGCCGGGCATCAGCCCGTATGGCGAGGCGGCCGCGTACGCGACCGCGCAGGGCACGCAGTTCATCGGCGGCACCTCACTGTGGTTCGCCGAACACGCCGACGCCGACGGCACCGTGCGCGACACGGTGTGCGTGACCGGTACCAAGGGCAAGAGCACCACCACCTCGCTGCTGGCCCACCTGCTGCGTGCCTCCGGCGCGCGTGCGGGGCTGGTCGGCAACATCGGCCTGCCGCTGCTGGAAGTGTTGGCGCCGGAGCCGACGCCGGATTACTGGGCGGTGGAGTTGTCCAGCTACCAGACCGGCGAAGTGGCGCGCAGCGGTGCGCACCCGCAGGTGGCGGTGGTGCTGAACCTGTTCCCCGAACACCTGGACTGGCACGGCAGCGAAGCGCGCTACATCGCCGACAAGCTGTCGCTGGTGACCGAGGCGGCACCGCGCGTGGCCGTGCTCAACGCCGCCGATCCGCACCTGGCCGCGCTGGTGCTGCCGCACAGCGAGGTGGTGTGGTTCAACCAGCCGCAGGGCTGGCACATGCGCGGTGAGGTGGTGTATCGCGGCGGGCAGGCGGTGTTCGACACCGCGAACACGCCGCTGCCGGGGCGGCACAACCGCGGCAACCTGTGTGCGGTACTGGCGGCCATCGAGGCGCTGGGACTGGATGCGGTGGCGCTGGCGCCGGCCGTGCAGACATTCCGCCCGCTGCCCAACCGCCTGCAGACCGTCGGCGAGCGCGAGGGGCTGCGCTACGTCAACGATTCGATCAGCACCACCCCGCACGCGAGTCTGGCGGCGCTGGAGTGCTTCGGCGGCCAGCGCATCGCGCTGCTGGTGGGTGGCCATGACCGCGGGCTGGACTGGCAGGATTTCGTGGACCACATGGCGCACGACGTGCCGCCGGTGGAGATCGTCACCATGGGCGCCAACGGCCCCCGTATCCACGCGCTGCTGCAGCCGCTGGCGGATGCCGGGCGGTTCGGCCTGCATGCGGCCGGCGATCTGGACGAGGCGGTGCAACTGGCCCGCGCCGCGCTGGGCGGGCAGGGTGGGGTGGTATTGATGTCGCCAGGCGCGCCGAGCTATGGCGTGTACCGCGATTACGTCGCGCGTGGCCGCCATTTCGCCGAACTGGCCGGGTTCGACCCGGACCAGATCACCGCGATTCCGGGGATCGGGATCGCCTGATCCCGCAGCCCCCGTAGCGCCGGGCTCTGCCCGGCCGCGTGCGATGTCCGGCGATCCGTGCAGCGGGGCAGAGCCCCGCTCTACGACATGTTGCGCCTGCGCGCCGTATATTCGGGTTTCCATCTGGAGGAGCAGACGCATGAGCAGGCAATGGCAGTGGGGTGCGGCGGTGCTGTTGGGTATGACGGCGTTGCCGGCGGTGGCAGCGATGCAGGCCAAGCCGGTGGAGTGGAAGCACGAAGGCACCACGTTCAGTGGCGTGCTGGTCTACGACGATGAGGACAACGACAAGCGCCCCGGCCTGGTGATGGTGCCGAACTGGAAGGGCGTCAACGAGTCGGCCATCGCCAAGGCCAAGCAGCTGGCCGGCGACGACTATGTGGTGCTGGTCGCCGACGTCTACGGCAAGGGCGTGCGCCCGAAGACCGACGCCGAGGCCGGACCGGTCGCGACCAAGCTGCGCAATGACCGGCCGGTGCTCCGCGCCCGCGCGCTGAAGGCGCTGGAAGTGCTCAAGGCCCAGGCCGGCAACGCGCCGCTGGATGTGACGAAGATCGGTGCGGTGGGCTTCTGCTTCGGCGGCACCACCGTGCTCGAGCTGGCCCGCGCCGGCGCGCCGCTGGCGGGTGTGGTCAGCCTGCACGGCGGGCTGGGCTCACCGCTGCCGGCCAAGGCCGAAGGCACGCACCCGTCGGTGCTGGTACTCAACGGCGCCGACGACAAGGGTGTGAGCAAGGAGGACATCGCCAGCTTCGAGCAGGAGATGAACGCGGCCAAGGTCGACTGGGAGTTCACCAACTACAGCGGCGCGGTGCACTGCTTTGCCGAGGCCGACGCCAACAGCCCGCCGGGCTGCCTGTACAACGAGCGGGCAGCGAAGCGGGCGTGGAAGTCGCTGGATACGTTCTTTGAAGGGTTGTTCGACAAGCGATAGATCGTTGGGGGGGGGGGGGCCCCCCCCCGCCCGCCCCCGCCCCGAATGTAGAACAAAAGGGTGTGGGGGGGTGAGGAGGGGGGGGGGCGCGGAGGCCCCCGCACGGGGGTATTTAAAAAA
>NZ_JBLZQD010000004.1:40741-142437 GCF_049199305.1 Stenotrophomonas sp. PD6
TTTTTTTTTTTTTTTTTTTTTCCGCTTCCCCCGGGGGGGTGTTGTTCGGGTTTTTTTTTTTTCCCCCCCCCCCCCCCCCCCCCCGCCGCCCCCCCCGCCCGCCCCCCCCCCCCCCCCCCCCCCGCTACCGTAATGTCACGATCCCTGCTTTCCGGTCAGTGCGAGCGCTGTACCGCGTAACGGGCCAGACCGCGCAAAGCGGCGACGGCATCGTTGTCGGCCAGGCCGTCGAGCGCGCGCTCGGCGGCGTCGGCGTATTCCTCGGCACGGCGGCGGCTGTACTCCAGCCCGCCGGTGGCGTGGATCGCGGCCAGCACTTCCGGCATGGCCTCGGCATCGCCGTTCTGCACGATCTCGCGCAGGCGTTCGCGGGTGGCGGCATCGGAATGCGCCATCGCGTGGATCAGCGGCAGAGTGGCCTTGCCCTCGGCGAGGTCGTCGCCCAGGTTCTTGCCCAGTTCGTCCGCATTGGCCGAGTAATCCAGCACATCGTCGGCGATCTGGAAGGCATAGCCCAGGTGCATGCCGTAGTCGTACAGCGCCTGCTGGGTGGCCGCATCCACGCCGCTGGCCAGTGCGCCCAGCTTGGTGCCGGCCGCGAACAGCACCGCGGTCTTGCGCTCGATCACACGCAGGTAGGCGGCCTCGTCGGTGTCCGGGTTATGCACGTGCAGCAGCTGCAGCACCTCGCCTTCGGCGATGCGGTTGGTGGTGTCCGCCAGGATCTGCATGACCGGCATGCGGTCCAGTTCCACCATCAGCTGGAAGCTGCGCGAATACAGGAAATCGCCGACCAGCACGCTGGGCGCGTTGCCCCACAGCGCATTGGCGGTGCTGCGGCCCCGGCGCAGGCTGGATTCGTCCACCACGTCGTCGTGCAGCAGGGTGGAGGTGTGGATGAACTCGATGATCGCCGCCAGCTGGTGGTGCTCCGGCCCGGCCTGGCCCACCGCGTGGCCGGCCAGCATCACCAGCATCGGGCGCAGTCGCTTGCCGCCCGCGGAAATGATGTGGTCGGCGATCTGGTTGATCAGCACGACATCCGAGGACAGTCGGCGGCGAATCAGCGCATCCACGGCGGCCATGTCGGGCGCGGCGAGCGACTGGATCTGGGGCAGGCCCAGCGCGGGGCGGGTGTCTTCGGTGATGGTCATGCGGTCTGACTTTCAGGCGTAGGCGAAATTATAGGCGGTACGGCCGTCTTCCGCCCGCAAAGGCGTCCCGGCCGGCCGTGGCCTCCCCATCCGGCCCGCGCCGACCGCTGTGGCAGCGGGCAGGGCGTGAATACGTATGCATGCAACGCCACCGCCGAGGGCGCCCCGCTAAGCTTGTCGGGTATGTTCTGGCGCCCCTGGGAGGGCGCCGTGGAAGCCCGGAGGGGGGCCCTCGATGACGCAGACTCCATGGTGGCGCGGTGCCGTCATCTATCAGATTTACCCGCGCAGTTTCCTCGATGCCAATGGCGATGGCGTGGGCGACCTGCCCGGCATCATCGAGCGGCTCGACTATGTGGCCGCGCTCGGCGTGGACGCGATCTGGATTTCGCCGTTCTTCACTTCGCCGATGGCCGACTTCGGCTACGACATCGCCGACCACCGCGATGTGGACCCGCTGTTCGGCACCCTGGCCGATTTCGACCGGCTGCTGGCCAAGGCGCATGCGCTGGGCCTGAAGGTGATGATCGACCAGGTGTTCAGCCACACCTCGATCGAGCATGCCTGGTTCCGCGAGAGCCGCCAGGACCGCACCAATCCCAAGGCGGACTGGTACGTGTGGGCCGACCCGCGCGAGGACGGCACGCCGCCCAACAACTGGATGTCCATCTTCGGGGGCGTGGCCTGGCAGTGGGAGCCGCGCCGCGAGCAGTACTTCCTGCACAACTTCCTGGCCGACCAGCCGGACCTGGATTTCCACAATCCGGCCGTGCAGCAGGCCACGCTGGACTACGTGCGCTTCTGGCTGGACCGCGGCGTGGATGGTTTCCGCCTGGATTCGATCAACTTCTGCTTCCACGACAAGCAACTGCGCGACAACCCGGCCAAGCCGCTGGAAAAGCGCCTGGGTCGCGGCTTCAGCACCGACAATCCGTACGCGTACCAGTACCACTATTACAACAACACCCAGCCGGAGAACCTTCCGTTCATCGAGCGCCTGCGCGGGCTGCTGGACGAGTACCCGGGCGCGGTCAGCCTGGGCGAGATCTCCGCCGAGGATTCGCTGGCGACCACGGCCGAGTACACCGCGCCGGGCCGCCTGCACATGGGCTACAGCTTCGAGCTGCTGGTGAAGGACTACAGCGCCGCCTACATCCGCGACACCGTGTCGCGGCTGGAAGCGACCATGACCGAAGGCTGGCCGTGCTGGGCGATCTCCAACCACGACGTGGAGCGCGCGGTGACCCGCTGGGGCGGTCACCCGGCGCAGCCGCGGCTGGCGCGCCTGCTGGTGGCGGTGGTGTGCTCGTTGCGCGGCTCGATCTGCCTGTACCAGGGCGAGGAGCTGGGGCTGGGCGAGGCCGACGTGCCGTTCGAGGCGCTGCAGGACCCGTATGGCATCACCTTCTGGCCGAACTTCAAGGGTCGCGACGGCTGCCGCACGCCGATGCCGTGGCTGGACGCGCCGCTGGCCGGGTTCACCAGCGGTGAGCCGTGGCTGCCGATCCCGGCGGAACACCAGGCCAGTGCCGTGGCAGTGCAGGAGCACGACCCGCAGTCGGTGTTGAACGCGTTCCGCCAGTTCCTGGCGTGGCGCCGCACGATGCCGACGCTGCTGCTGGGCGATATCCGTTTCCTGGAGACCGCAGAGCCGGTGCTGATGTTCGAGCGCAGTCATGGCGATGAGACGCTGCTGCTGGCGTTCAACCTGTCGGCTGAGGCGACGCAGGTGGCATTGCCCGAAGGCGAATGGCACGCACTGCGCGTGCCCGGCCCGGATGCGGGCCATGCCGACGGCGCACAGCTGCAGCTGCCGGCGCAGGCGATGTATTGCGCGCGCCGCGGCTGATTCACGATTTCCGGTGGTATTGAAGGGCGGGGCCGCGAGGTTCCGCCCTTTTTTTTGGGTGGAGGGTGAAGCGCGCTGCGTTTCGGGGTCATGCCCTACCGGATGTGGCCACCCCGATCGACCGCCGATAACGTCCCCACGCCCTTTAACGCATGGACCCCTGACCGGAACTACCTGCGCACAACATCCAACAAAAAACCCGCTGCTCGCGCAGCGGGTTCTTCGTTTCTCGCATCTACACAGGGATCAGAACTTGTAGTTCACACCCAGCATGTAGGTGCGGCCCCACTCGATGTACTCCAGCGGGCGATCCTTGGTGCCGGCGTAAGTGCGGTACGGCTCGTTGGTCAGGTTGCTTCCCTGCAGCAGCAGGGTCAGCCCGTGCAGCGCGCTGTCGTCGGCGAAGGTGTAGCTCACCTGCGCGTCGGTCACGTTCTCGCCCACCACGTAACGCAGCGTGCGGTTGCCGTTGAAGTTGCCAATCTCACCGATGAAGTCCGAGCGGCGACGCTGGCTGACGCGTGCTTCAAACCCGTTGCGCTCGTAGTAGGCGGTGAAGTTGTACACGCGCTTGGACAGGCCCGGCAGGCTGATCGGATCGCTGCCTACGCTGGACGCGCTTTCCGGATCCAGGATCTTGATGTCGCTGTCGTTGAAGGTCGCGCTGGCCTGCACGCCAAAACCACGCAGCGGGTCGGCCAGCATCTCCAGCGGGAACGAGGCGGTCAGTTCCAGGCCGCGCAGCGTGCCACCGTTGCCGTTCTGCGGCGCCGAGAACGTACCGGTGGTCTGCACCGGCGCGATCATGCCCGGCGGCGGTACGTAATTGGCGAGCAGGTTGCTGAAGTCGTAGTCGTCCACCGACTGGGTGTAGACGTAGCTCTTCAGGTCCTTGTAGAACACCGCCGCCGCCACATAGGCCTTCTCGCCGAAGTACTTTTCGTACGACAGGTCGATGGCGTTGGCACGCCACGGATCCAGCAGCGGGTTGCCGCCGCTGCCGCCCGGCTTGCCGGTGGCGGTGTCCACGCCGAACTCCAGGCCGGCACGCATCTGGTCCACGCGCGGACGCGCGACCTGCTTGGCCACGGCGAAGCGCAGGGTCTGCTGGTGCGGGAACATGAAGGCCAGGTTCAAGCTCGGCAGCCAGTCGGTGTAGCGCTTGCCTTCGTCGATCGGCAGCACTTCCTGGCCGGCCGGGCGCGAACGGTCGAAGTAGTTCGACTGCGAGCTCTGGTCGGTGTGGATCATCTGCACGCCGATGTTGCCGCGCACGCCCACCTCACCGATGTCGGTGTTGATATTGGCACGCACCCACGCAGTGGTGGTCTTTTCCTGCACTACCCACGACTTGGGAATCAGGTAGTCCAGGTTGGTGACCGGGTTGAACACCATGTAGCGATTGACCGCAGCCGGCACATTCCAGGCCGGGATGTAGCCGATGCCGGCGAAGCCGAGGTTGACCGGGGAATACTGCAGGTCGCCGGCCACGTTGGCGTCGCCCTGTGCACCGAGCAGGATGTTGCCTTCGGCCTGGGTCTTTTCCTTGCGGCGGTCGGCGTAGTTCACACCCACGTCCACGTCCTGGAACCACGACAGCGCCTCGGGCACATTGAACGTGCCCTGCAGGCGGGCGCCCTTCAGGCGGTCTTCCACCTGCGGCACCTTGCCGTAGCCCGAGCCGTAGATGGTGTTGGTCAGATACAGCGCTTCGGGATTGGAGTAGTCCAGGCCCGGGCGGATCTGCGAGAAGCCATCACCATTGACGGTCAGCCCGATGGTGTCCAACTGCGGCATCGGCGTGAGCTGCAGGTTGTTTTCCAGGTTGAGCTCATCGCGCGTGGCCTTGGAATAGTTCACGTCGGCGGTCAGCTTGAAGCTGTCGAAGGTCAGCTCGTTGTTCCAGCCGAACGCATCGATCTTGTCTTCGCGCTTGTTGTACATGCCGCGCACCAGCGGGTACACGCCGCTGGCGGTGCCGCCGGTAAAGGTACCGTTGCCGTTGACCTGCGGGTTGCTGATCAGCAGGCCCGGGGTGTAGCCACCGTTGTAGTTGCTGAGGTTGACCTCGAACTGGTTGGCCGTGTCGATCTGCTCGGCCTTGGTGTGGAACATGTCCAGGGTGCTGGTCCACACGTTCGACGGGCGGAACTGCACGGTGGCCATGTAGCCGTCGCGCTTGGCGTTGCCGGTGCGGCGCAGTGCCTTGATGCCGTCGGAGAACGCGGTGCCCGGGGCGACGCCGGGGCGGTTGCCCTGGTCGGTCTGCTCGGTGGTCCACGGCTCGTACAGGCCCACCTGGTTTTCCTGGATCGGGTTGTCGCTGTGCGCGTAGCCCAGCGCGATGCCCCAGGTATTGTCGGCGAACTGGTCGATGTAGCTGGCGCTGAAGCGGTTGCCAAAGGCATCCACGTTGGCGGCCTTGCCCAGCGAGTTCTTCGAGTAGCGCCCGCTGACCGCGATCACGCGCTCGGCGAACGACAGCGGACGCACGGTCTGCATGTCGATGGTGCCCGACAGACCCTGGCCGACCAGTGCCGCGTCGGGGGTCTTGTACACGGTCACGCCGTTGACCAGCTCGGACGGGTACTGGTCGAATTCGACGCTGCGGTTGTCGCCGGTGCTGACCACTTCACGCCCGTTGAGCAGGGTGGTGGCGAAGTCCGGCGACAGGCCGCGCACGCTGATCACCTGCGCACGCCCGGCAACGCGCTGCGCGGCCAGGCCGGGCAGGCGGGCCAGCGATTCGGCGATGCTCACATCGGGCAGCTTGCCGATGTCTTCGGCCGAGATGACCTCGACCACCGAGGTGGAATCCTGCTTGATCGCAATGGCGTTTTCGATGCCACGGCGGATGCCGGTGACCTGGACGGTGTCCAGGTTGGTGGCCGCGCTGCCGGTGGCCGGCGCGGTGTTCGAATCGGTGGTGGTGGACTGCGCCAACGCCAATGACGGCGTCAGGGCGACGGCCAGCGCGAGACTCAGCGCGCTGCGCTTGCAATTCAACATTTTCCCCTCCCAGGCAATGTTGCCAAACTGAATTGTGGTTGCCCGGAAGACCCGGGAGCGTCGCGGCACGGTGACCGTTGACTGCGTGGCTATGGTAGGCAGCGCGTTCGCGCGGCGAATCACCCTGCATACGTATTCAATGCAGATGGCCGCGTTGGAATCGATTACATCGGGCTGAACCGAATGGCCTGGCCACCACCGGGTGCCAGCACGATGTTCAACGTATCGGCGCTGGTCACCTCGCGGGTTTCGCGCTTGAACGCGAACGGGTTGGACTGGTAATCGGCACCGTCACCATCGCGGTAGATCTCCGCGCGGTAACGCACGCCCGGTTCCAGGAACGACAGCGGCACTGGCAGGGAACGGCCGTGTTCGTCGGTGATGCTGCCCAGGAACCAGTCGCGGCTGTTGCGGTCCTTGCGGGCGATGGTCACGTAGTCGCCCACCTCGCCATCCAGCACGCGGGTGTCGTCCCAATCCACCGCCACGTCTTCGATAAAGCGGAACGCCTCGCGGTGCTGCGCGTAGTGCTCGGGCAGGTCGGCGGCCATCTGGATCGGGCTGTAGATCACCACGTACAGGGCCAGCTGCCGCGCCAGCGTGCTGGGAATGGCCTGGCCGTGGCGGCCCTTCAGGCTCAGGATGCCGGGGGTGTAGTCCATCGGCCCGGACAGCAGCCGGGTGAACACCAGGTTGACCTCGTGTTCGGGCGGGTTCGGCGGCTGGCCCCAGGCGTTGTACTCCATGCCGCGCGCGCCTTCGCGCGAGATCCAGTTCGGATAGGTGCGGCGCAGCCCGGTGTCCTTGATCGGCTCGTGCGGGTTCACCGCAAGGTGCCGCTTGGCCGCCTCCTGCACCACCTTGAGATGGTGGCGGGCCATGAACTGGCCGTCGTGCCACTCGCGCCACAGCGGCCCGCCGGCCGGATTGCGGCGGTCCACCTGGCCGTCGTCGCAGACGTAGCCGGTCTTGAACGAATCCACGCCCAGCCGCGCGTACAGGTCCAGCGCCGCACCCAGCTGGTCTTCGTAATGCTCGATCGCGCAGCCGGTTTCATGATGGCCGACCAGGTGCACGCCCTTCTTCGCGCCATAGGCCGACAGCGCCTCGATGTCGAAGTCCGGGGTGGCCCGGGTGAAGTCGAAGTCGTAGCCGTTGCCCACCCACATGCCGTCCCAGCCGGGATTCCAGCCTTCCACCAGTACCCCGCGGAAGCCATGTGCGGCGGCGAAGTCGATCACCTTCTTCGTCTTGGCGGTGGTTGCCGCATGCTTCGGCCCCGTCGCCCAGCTTTCCTCGTCCAGGTGCATCGACCACCACACGCCCAGATATTTGGACGGCTTTACCCAGCTCACGTCACCCAGTGCATTGGGCTCGTTGAGGTTCAGGATCAGGTTGGATTCCACCAGTCCGCCGGCGGTATCGCTGATCTGCAGCGTGCGCCAGGGCGTATTGAAGGGCAGGGTGCGGCGCACCTTCCAGCCTTCGGCCGACGGCGACAGCTGCGCGCGCAGGCGCTGGCCGTCGGTGCGGCGCAGCCACATGCCGGCGTAATCGACCAGCGCGGCCTCGTGGATCGACACGTGCAGGCCGTCGTGGCTGCGCAGCGTCAGCGGGGTGTGCGCCAGCGGCACCTGGTCCAGCGGCGTGCGCTGGTACAGGTATTCATAGTGGATGGGCTCGCCGGCCGGGATCCACCACGCGGTGGAGGCGGGGGCGATCGCGAACTCGGTCAGCTCGTCGTCGATGATCGCCTCGCGCAGACCCGGCTGCTCGGGGAAGTGGTAGCGGAAGCCCAGGCCGTCGTCGTAGACGCGGAACACCACGTCCAGCCGGCGCTTGGCGCCGCTGCGCTCGCCCAGGTGCACGGTGACTTCGTTGTAGTGGTTGCGCACGCTGCGGCGTTCGCCCCACGGCTGCTCCCAGGTATCGTCGACGCTGCGCGTGTCCTGCCCGAGCAGCGCCAGGTCGCGGTCCAGGCGCCCGTCGCGGAGCTGGAAGCCGAGCCTGGATTCGGCCACCACGGTCTGGCCCAGGCGCTCGACCCGGTAGCTGGGGGTCCCGCCATCCAGCTGCAGCGACACCGTCAGCACCTTGCCTGGCGAGCTGGCGCTGGCCACGGTGACCGGCTCGGCCAGTGCGGCGGAGGTGCAGAACCACAACGACAGGGCCAGCCAGGCCAGCAGGCGGGGCGCGGCAACGGCGCGCAACAACGGCAAATCCAGTGGCATTTCCCCTCCCAGGGCAGCGCTTGACTGCCCGGACTATAGCCACGCCTGCCGTGCCCATTCGGCGGCAGGCCATGAATACGTATGCAAGCGGACCCGTATTGCGGCCTGCGCCGTGCGGCAGGCGACGGTCGTCGCCTACCATGCAGGCAGGCACCCTGGGAGGGGGCCGCGATGGCAGCGCCCCGGCGCTGTCGAACCACACCGCGTGCAAGAAGGGAGGAAGGCCGACGGGCGCAAGCCGGTCCGCCGCTTTTCGATGCTGAAGACGATCTGCCTGACCGCTGCCCTTGGGGCGGCGCTGGTGTCCACCGCTGCGGCGGCGGACCTGATATTCGATGGCCGCACCGCGCGCGCCACGGCCGCCGCCGATGGCAGCTTCCAGCTGCTGGCCAATGGCACACCCGTGGCGATCGCCGCCCAGCCGATGCGCAGCCGCACCGACAGTGTGATGTTCGATGCGCTGTTCGCGCTGGCCCAGCAGGAGCTGGCCGCCGACCGTGTCGATGCGATCCGGGACCCGGCCTTCAATTTCGGCAACCCGGTGGAGTGCGAGTGCTTCCAGACCGGCGAGCGCTGGCCGTACGTGTGGACGCGCGATGTGAGCTTCGCCGCCGACCTGGCGCTGGCCCGGCTGGAGCCGATCCGCGTCCGCAACGCGCTGCAGTTCAAGTTGTCCAAGGCCCGCGACGGCGTCACCCCCGGCGTATTCGTGGCGCAGGACACCGGCTCCGGTGGCAGCTGGCCGATCAGCAGCGACCGGGTGGTGTGGTTCCTGGCCGCGCGTGGCGTGCACGACAGTTCCAGTTTCATGACCGAGACCTGGCAGGCGCTGCAGGCCACGCTGGCACAGGACCGCGCGATGGTGTTCGACCCGCGCACCGGTCTGTATCGCGGCGAGACCTCGTTCCTGGATTGGCGCGAGCAGACCTACCCGGACTGGACCCGCCAGGACGTGCGCTTCATCGGCGAGTCGTTCGCACTCTCCACCAACGTGCTGCACTACCAGGCGCTGCGGCTGGCCGAAGCGTACGCGCGCGAGCTGCGCGACCCGCGCGCCGACCAGTACGCGGGCTGGGCCGATGCACTGGCCCGACAGATCGACGCGCGCTTCTGGCGCGAAGACGCCGGCATGTACATGAGCTACATCGGCGAGGCGGCGCATCCGGTGCCCTACGCCAAGTACGACCTGCTGGGCATCTCGCTGGGCGTGCTGGCCGACGTCTTCCCGGCCGAGCGGGCGCGCCGTTCGCTGGCCAACTACCCGTATGTGGAAGGCGGCAGCCCGGTGGTGTGGCCGCAGGAGGCGCAGCGGCCGATCTACCACAACCGCGCGGTGTGGCCGTTCGTCAGCGCCTACTCGCTGCGCGCGGCACGCAAGGTGGATGACGCCACCCGCATCCAGCGCGAGATCGAATCGCTGATGCGCGGCAGCGCGCTGGCCGGGTCGAACATGGAGAACTACGAGATGCGCACGCTGGCCGTGCACGTCGACGAAGGCCCGCTGAGCGGGCCGGTGGTCAACTCGCCGCGCCAGCTGTGGTCGGTGGCGGGGTACCTGTCGATGGTGCTGGAAGGCGTGTTCGGCGTGGAAGCCGACGGCACGGTCGCGCCCAAGCTGCCGGTGGCGCTGGTACCGCAGCTGTTCGGCAAGCGCGGCAGCATCGAACTCAACGACGGCAAAACCACCTACATCCTCAAGCGCCCCAGCAAGCTCGAAGGCGACCTGCTGGTAGCAAAGAAAATCACCCGAAAGGGCAACACGGTAACGGTCCAACTGCGTAGCGACACGCCACGCGTGTCCCACGCAACCCCCGCCGACGCCGACGCCTTCGCTCCGGCAACCCCGGCCGCCCCGAAACCGCAGATACGCGGCAAGGCCTGGGCGTTCGCGATCCCCGCCCACCACCAGCTCTGGCAGGACGGCAAGCCGGTAGGCACGACCACCACCCACACCCTCACCGACGACGGCCACCAGCACTGCCTCAGCCTCACCCGTCGCGAAGGCGCGCTCGAATCGCTGCACAGCCCGATGACCTGCATCGGCCCGCAGCAGCGCCTGGCCGGCGCGACGAAATGGAACTGGACCGCCGCCGCACCCACGCGCGTGCGCATCCGCCTGCGCTATGACAACCCGAACGGCCCGATCAACACCGGCGTCACCGCCGCAGTCAAACAGCTGGCCGTGCAGTGCGCCGGCCAGCCCGTGCAGCGCGCCACCGTGGTGATGCCGCACAGCGTCGGCCCGCAGGACTCCACCGCCGCCGAATTCGACCTGCCCAAGGGCAGCTGCCGCTTCACCCTGGAACCGGGCTTCAACATGAGCGCGCTGGAACACTTCGCCCAGTACAACGGCGGCAAGGGCGGCCGCGACGGCGTGCTCAACGCGGCCAAGGTCAGTGCGCTGTTGATCGCGCCGGTGGCCGGTGATGCGGAGGCCGCGCGATGAGCCGCGCCGCCAAGCCGACCCTGTCGTTCTGGCAGATCTGGAACATGTGCTTCGGCTTCCTGGGCATCCAGTTCGGCTTCGCCCTGCAGAACGCCAACGCCAGCCGCATCTTCGAAACCTTGGGCGCGCCCATGGATGCGGTGCCGGGGCTGTGGATCGCCGCACCGCTGACCGGCCTGCTGGTGCAGCCGATCATCGGCTACATGTCCGACCGCACCTGGACCCGCTGGGGCCGCCGCCGCCCGTACTTCATGATCGGCGCGGTGTTCACCACGCTGGCGCTGCTGGTGATGCCGAACTCGCCCACGCTGTGGATCGCCGCGGGCACGCTGTGGGTGCTGGATGCGTCCATCAACGTGTCGATGGAGCCGTTCCGCGCCTTCGTCGGCGACAAGCTGGCCCCACGCCAGCGGCCGCGCGGCTATGCCATGCAGAGTTTCTTCATCGGCGTGGGCGCCATCGTGGCCAGCTTCCTGCCCTTCATCCTGGCCCACTTCGGCGTCGCCAACACCGCCGCCGCCGGCGAGGTGCCGCCCACCGTGCGCTACGCGTTCTACTTCGGCGCGGTGGTGCTGCTGGCCTCGATCGCCTGGACCGTGTTCAGCACGCGCGAGTACTCACCGGCCGAGCTGGCCAGCTTCGACGACGCCGAACCGCCGGCCGTGCACCAGTCCGCGCCGCTGGCCGGGCCGCCGCCGCTGTTGCAGATCGGTGGCTGGATCGCGCTCGGCCTGGCACTCGCCGCGGCCATTGCGTGGCGCGACGGCGACAAGATGCTCTACGTGCTGGCCGGGCTGTGCATCGCCTACGGCGTGCTGCTCGGCGTGGCGCGGTTGCTGCCTGGCCCGCACATGCTGGCCACCATCGTCGACGACCTGCGCAGCATGCCGCGCACCATGCGCCGGCTGGCGTGGGTGCAGTTCTTCTCCTGGTTCGCGCTGTTTGCCATGTGGATCTACACCACGGCCGCCGTGGCCGGTACCCACTTCGGCTCCACCGACCCGGCCTCGGCCGCGTACAACGAAGGCGCCAACTGGGTGGGCGTGCTGTTCGGTGCCTACAACGGCTTTGCCGCACTGGCCGCGCTGCTGATCCCGCTGATGGTGCGGCTGATGGGGCTGCGCGTGAGCCACCTGGTCAACCTGTGGTTGGGTGGGCTGGGCCTGATCTCGCTGATGCTGATCGACGACCCGAAGTGGCTGCTGCTGTCGATGGTCGGCATCGGCTTCGCCTGGGCCTCGATCCTGTCGCTGCCGTATGCGCTGCTGTCCGACAGCGTGCCGGCGGCCAAGATGGGTGTCTACATGGGCCTGTTCAATTTCTTCATCGTGATTCCGCAGCTGGTCGCCGCCAGCGCGCTGGGTTTCATGCTGCGCCTGTGGCTGGGCGGCGATCCTATGCACGTGCTGGCGCTGGGAGGCGTCAGCCTGCTGATCGCCGGCCTGTGCGTGCTGCGGGTGCCGTCCCACCAGGAGGTTGTCTGATGCTGTCTCGTTCGTGTCTGTCGTTGGGCCTGTCGCTCGTACTCCTGTCGGGCGGCGCCGTTGCCGCCCCGCGCCCGGACTACGTGGGCACGCTGGAGCCGTTCGCCAGCGATGCGGTGTACTTCGTGGTCATCGACCGCTTCGTCAACGGTGATCCGTCCAACGACCACCGTGACCAGGGCGGCAAGCACCGCACCTTCGACATTCCGGTGCCATGCCCGGACAAGGTGGACGGCAACATCGGCTACCTCGGCGGCGACTTCAAGGGCGTGCTCGACAACGCCGACTACATCCGCACGCTCGGCTTCGGCGCGGTGTGGATCACCCCGATCATCGACAACCCGGACGAGGCCTTCACCGGCAGCAAGCCGATCAGCTGCACCAGCACCCTGACCGACCGCGGCAAGACCGGCTACCACGGCTACTGGGGCATCAATTTCTACACGCTGGATGAGCACCTGCCCAGCAAGGACCTGGACTTCGCCGGGCTCACCCGTGGGCTGCACGACGCGAAGCTGAAGGTGGTGCTGGACATCGTCGGCAACCACGGTTCGCCGGCCTGGACCATGCCGGTGAAGCAGCCGCAGTTCGGCCAGATCTTCGACAAGGATGGCAAGCTCATCGCCGACCACCAGAACCTGCCGCCGCAGCAGCTCGACCCGCAGCACAACCCGCTGCACGCGTTCTACAACAACATCGGCCCGGTCGATGGGGACAAGGGCTCGATCTTCGACGGCAACCTGGCCGAACTGAGCGACTTCAACCAGAATAATCCGGCCGTCATGGACTACCTGGTCGGCGCCTACCTGCAGTGGACGGCGCAGGGCGTGGATGCGCTGCGCATCGACACCATCGGCTGGCTGCCGCATCCGTGGTGGCATGAATTCGTCAACCGCATCCGCGCCGAGCACCCGGGCATGTTCATGTTCGGCGAGGCGTTCGACTACGACGCCGCCAAGATCGCCGAGCATACCTGGCCGTCCAACGCCAACGTGAGCGTGCTGGACTTCCCGCTGCGCGGGGCGCTGTCCAGCGTGTTCGGCAAGGAGCAGAAGGGCTTCCAGGCGCTGGCCGAGCCGTTGCACCTGCTCGGCGGGCCGTATGCGAATCCGTACGAGCTGATGAGCTTCTACGACAACCACGACATGGCGCGGCTGGATGCCACCGACAACGGCTTCATCGACGCGCACAACTGGCTGTTCACCGCGCGCGGTATTCCGGTGCTGTACTACGGCTCGGAGACCGGCTTCATGCGCAGCCGTGCCGAGCACGCCGGCAACCGTGCCTACTTCGGCCAGGCGCGTATTGATGCCGCGCCGCAGAGCCCGATCTTCGGGCCATTGCAGCGCATCGCCACGCTGCGCGAGGCCACCCCGGCACTGCAGCGCGGGCTGCAGGTCAATGAGCGCCTGCAGGGCGATGAGGCGGTGTTCTTCCGCGTGCTCCAGCATGGCGACACCGCGCAGACCGCGCTGGTGCTGCTCAACAAGGGCGATACCGCACGCAGCATCGAGGTCAGCCGCTACCTGCAGCCCGGCACCTGGCGCGATGCGCTGGGCGGGGGCAGCGTGCCGGTAACGCGCAGCCTGAAGGCCGAGGTCCCCGCGCACGGGGTGAAGGTATACCTGCTGGATGCGGCGGTGAACCAGAAGGACCTGCAGGCCGAGCTGTCGAAGGCGGTGGCGGACCAGAAGGCGAGGACGGAACGTCTCTCGCGGTAGGTATCGACCGATGGTCGATACGCCACCGTGGTTACAATGGCCCCATGAACGACCTCGCCCCACAAACCCCCATCGAAACCCTGCTGAAGTCCGCCATGGATGGCCAGTTGCCGATCGGCGCCTTCATGAAGGCCTTCGTTGCCTCGGAGGTGGTGCTGCTCACCGGCAGCCTGGTCACCCCCGACGGCAGTGGCTTCGACCCGCTGCTGTTCGACAAGCAGGGCGTGCTGCACGTCGCCGTGTTCACCGACATGGCGCGGGTCGGCTTCCACAGCCAGCAGGCCCCGCACACCATCCGCATGCAGATGCTTGAGGTGCTCAAGCGTGTGCCCGGTGGCTACGGTGTCGTCGTCAACCCCGGCACATCGCTGGGCCTGGAACTGTCACCGGGCGGCATCGGCGAGATTCTGAAGGATTTCGCCTGAGCCAAGCCGCTTCGCCCCAAGGAGGGAACCGGATGCGTTGGAAGAAGAGGTTGGCGGCCATCGCAGTCGTCACATCGTTGGCAATAGTGGGCTTTGGTTATGGCCTGGCCTGGCAGTCGCAGGCAGCCTGCGGTGATGACATGTTTGCCGATATCCAGAAGCGAGGCGTCGTGGGGACCGGGCTGTTAGGCACTCCGGAGCCTCTGGTGCGGGCGGATGTCTCTACCCGAGTGGCCGGCCCTTTCGCGGTGACGGTCCATTACTTGGTCCCACGTGATCTGCACGGCACAGGCCACTGGTTACGTTGCAGTGTCGGCCCGTTCCACCGTCACCTCAATCTCGATACGGTTGAAACGAGGGAACATATCTGACCGACGTAAATCGCCCCGAAGAGCGCGGCTCCACGCGGTTTGCACATTGCTGAAGTGGACTTAATGTAGAGACGCCGATCACACAATCTCTACACATTCGCCGTTGCTAGAATCCGCCGTCAATACGGGGGGCTCCATGCAGACACAGTCTTCGCGCGTCACTACCGGTGTACAGGGACTGGACACCATCCTCAGCGGCGGCCTGCCGCAGGGTCGGCTGTACCTGCTCGAAGGGCCGCCCGGGTCGGGCAAGACCACGCTGTCGCTGCAGTTCCTGCTGCAGGGGCTGAAGCAGGGCGAGCGCTGCCTGTACGTCACGCTTTCCGAGACCGCCGAAGAGCTGCGCGAAGTGGCCGCGGCGCATGGCTGGTCACTGGACGGGCTGCACCTGTTCGAGCTCGGCTCGGCCGAGGATGCGCTCGGCAACGGCCGCCTGCAGTCCGTTCTGCATTCGTGGGAAGTGGAGCTGGATGAAACGGTCAACCTGATCCTCGGCGAAGTCGACCGGATCAGCCCGACCCGGGTGGTGTTCGACTCGCTCTCCGAGCTGCGCCTGCTGGCCCAGGACTCGCTGCGCTACCGCCGCCAGATCCTCTCGTTGAAGCAGTACTTCGCGCCGAAGAGCGTCACCGTGTTCCTGGTGGATGACCTGACCTCCGGCGTCGACGACCGCGATGGGCAGCTGCACAGCCTGTGCCATGGCGTTATTTCACTGGAACGGCTGACCCTGGACTTCGGCGCGGCGCGTCGCCGCCTGCAGGTGCAGAAGCTGCGCGGCGTGAACTTCGTGGCCGGCTACCACGACATGGTCATCCGCAGCGGCGGCCTGGAGGTCTTCCCGCGTCTGATCGCCTCGCAGCACCACGAGACCTTCGGCGAATCGCCGATCGGCAGCGGCGTGGCCGAGATCGACAACCTGCTGGGCGGCGGCCCGCTGCGCGGCACCAGCACCCTGTTGACAGGTCCGGCCGGCAGCGGCAAGACCAACGTGGCGCTGCAGTACGTGTGGGCCGCGTGCGAGCGCGGTGAGCGTTGCTGCATCTTCGAGTTCGACGAGCGTGTCGGCACCCTGATGGCCCGCGCCCAGGCGCTGCATATCAACCTGGAGGCGCACATCGCCGCCGGCCGGCTGGAGATCGTGCAGATGGACCCGGCCGAGATCTCGCCTGGCGAGTTCGCCTGGAACGTGCAGAAGGCCGTCGAGGATCGCAACTGCAGCGTGCTGGTGATCGACAGCCTCAACGGCTACGTGGCCGCCATGCCGCAGGAAAAGCAGCTGATGCTGCAGCTCCACGAAATGCTGTCCTACCTCAACCAGAAGGGCGTGGCGACCTTCCTCATCAATCCGCAGCACGGCCTGGTCGGCAGCATGTCCACCGGCAACCTCAACGTGTCCTACATTGCCGACGCGGTCATCCTGTTCCGCTTCTTCGAGGCACAGGGCCGGATCCGCAAGGCGATCTCGGTCATCAAGAACCGCGGCGGCGCGCATGAAGACACCATCCGCGAGCTCAAGATCAACGGCAAGGGCCTCATGCTCAGCGCCCCGTTGAACGAGTTCAAGGGCATTCTCACCGGCACCCCGGAGTTCGTGGGCGATTCGGCATCGCTGCTGGCCCATCCGTATGCCGGATGACGCCGGCAGCGGCATCGTCCACATCGTCGCGCCGTTCGGGCGTGATGCCACCAGCATGGCGGCGGTGCTGGCCACCGCCGGGCTGAGCACGCAGGAGGCCGCCACCCTGGAGGCACTGGGCGCCGCACTGGACGACCAGGCCGGCGTGGTGTTGATTACCGAGGAAGCGGTGGCGGGCGGCACCGAGGTGCTGCTCGAACGGCTGTCACGACAGCCTACCTGGTCGGACCTGCCGGTGATCCTGCTGCGCTCGCCGCGCGCGCATCGGCGCTCCCCCTTCGAAAGCCTCCTGCCGCGCACCATCAATGTGGTCGAGCTGGACCGGCCACTGGGCAGCATCTCGCTGCTCAGTGCAGTGCAGGGTGCCTTGCGTGCACGTGCCAAGCAGTTCGTGGTGCGCGACCAGATGCGCGCGCTGGCCGACAGCCGCAGCGCGCTGGCGCGCAGCGAGGCGGAGCTGCGGCTGATCGCCGACGCGATGCCGGTGTTGATCGCCTTCGTCGACACCAGCATGCACTACCGGTTTGCCAACAAGGCCTACGAGGCCTGGTTCGACCTGCCGGTGGGCGAGGTGATCGGCAAGAACATCCGTGAAGTGGTCGGCACCCGCGTCTGGGAGGAGCGCCTGCCGATCATGCAGCAGGTGCTGGCGGGCGACGAACACGTGTTCGAGGTCAGCTGGCCCGCCCGCGATGGTCGTCGCCGCGACTGCGAAGTGCGCTATACCCCGCGTCGCGCCGTCGATGGCAGCATCGACGGCTTCCATGTCTTCGTCACCGACATCACCGTGGCCCGCCAGGCGCTGGAGGCCAGCCGCCAGCATGCGCAGGAACTGGAAACCGTGGTGGCCGAGCGCACCCTGGAACTGCAGGCGCAGATGGCCGCGCGCGAGGCCAGCGAAGCCGCCCTGCGCCAGTCGCAGAAGATGGAGGCCATCGGCCAGCTCACCGGCGGCATCGCGCACGACTTCAACAACATGCTCACCGGCATCCTCTCCGCACTGGACATCGTGCGCCTGCGCCTGGAGATGGGGCGGGTGGACGATCTGGAGCGCTTCCTGGACACCGCCACCGCCTCCAGCCAGCGCGCCGCCGCGCTGACCCAGCGGCTGTTGGCCTTCTCCCGACGGCAATCGCTGGATGCGCGGCCGGTGGAGGTGAATGAACTGGTGGGGTCGATGCAGCACCTGCTGCGTAGCACCCTGGGCGAGACCGTACGCATCCACACCGACGTGGCGGCGACGCCGCTGCACGCCGCTCTTGATGTCAACCAGTTCGAAAGCGCACTGCTCAATCTGGCCATCAACGCGCGTGACGCGATGCCCAGCGGCGGCGCACTGACCCTGCGCTCGTACCCCCTGCAGCTGCGCGGTGGCGAGCACGCCAGCGTGCCGGCCGGCCATTACGCCGTGGTGGACGTCGCCGACACCGGCACCGGCATGCCGCCCGAAGTGGTGGAGCGTGCGTTCGAGCCGTTCTTCACCACCAAGCCGATCGGCAAGGGCACCGGCCTCGGCATGTCCATGGTGTACGGCTTCATGCAGCAGTCCGGTGGCCACATCGCCATCGACTCCAGCGAAGGGCAGGGCACCACGATTTCGCTGTTCATTCCGCTGGTGGAGGCCTGCGCCGAGCCGGTGCAGGCCGAACCTGCCACGCCGATGGCGCTGGGCGATGGGCAGTCGATCCTGGTGGTCGAGGACGACCCGCAGGTACGCATGCTGGTGACGGTGGTGCTGGAGGACCTGGGCTACCAGGTCGAGGTCGTGGGTGATGCGGATGGTGCGATGCCGATCCTGGCCTCGTCTCGCCGCATCGACCTGCTGGTCACCGATGTGGGCCTGCCCGGCCTCAACGGCCGCCAGCTGGCCGAGATCGCGCGGCAGTCGCGCCCCACGTTGCCGGTGTTGTTCATGACCGGCTACGCCGAGAAGGCGCAGGAGCGTTCGGCATTCCTGGAGACGGGCATGAGCATGATCGCCAAGCCCTTCCTGCTGGATGCCTTCAGCGACGCCGTGCGCACCGCCATGGCGGATACCGTGCTGGACGCTGGCGCCTGATTCCATTGGACACCCTGCCCAACGTCACGCGTCGGCACGCGCGCGGTGCGCAAGAATGGAGGCAGGCACTGAACGGCAGGAGAGCGGGACATGCAACGACGCACGTGGTGGTGGACGGTCATGGTCGCGCTGGCCTTCCCGGCGACGGCCAGTACGCCTCTCGATCTGGGCACCCTCGACCGCGCCATGACTGGCCCACGCACCCAGGTACTGGTGTTGGGCAGCGTGCACCTGAGCGAGATCGAGGGCGGTGTCCCGCCCGGCGCGCTGGCGCCGTTGCTGGACCGGCTGGCCGCGTTCAAGCCCGACATCATCACCGTCGAGAACATCAGCGGCGAGCAGTGCGACCTCGCCGCGCGCCATCCCAGCGTGTACGGCCCGGACTACTGCGCCGAGTCTGATACGGCGCGCATCGCCACCGGCCTGCAGATTCCCGCCGCGATCGAGCGGGTCAACGCCACCCTGGCAAGCTGGCCCGCTTCACCCACGCCGGGGCAGCGCCGTCAGCTGGCGGCCTGGATGCTGGCCGCCAACGACCGGCCGTCGGCCTATGCCCAATGGCTGCAGCTGCCGGCCGACGAGCGCCACGCCGGCGACGGGCTGGATACCAACCTCGTCGCGCTGCTGCAGACCATTGCCACTCGCCAGAACGAGAACTACCAGATCGCCGCGCAACTTGCCGCGCGGCTGGGCCTGCCGCGCGTGCACGCCATCGACGACCACACCGGCGACAACATCCAGATCAAGGACCGCAAGGCATTCGGTGCGTCGGTGGAAGCGGCCTGGAAGGCGGGCCGCAGCGAGCTGGAGAAGAACATCGCCATCGAGGACGGGCTGGCCAAACAGGCCAACCTGCTGCCGTTGTACCGCTTCCTCAATGCACCCGAGCGGCTCAACGTGCTCACCGATGTCAACGTCGGCGCCAGCCTGCGCGCGCGCTCGGCAGAGCACTATCCGCAGATATGGGTGAGCGGGTGGGAGATCCGCAACCTGCGCATGGTCGCCAACATCATGGAGACCTTCCGCGAGCGCCCGGGTGTGCGCGTGCTCTCCGTCGTGGGCGCCTCGCACAAGCCGTACTTCGACCACTGGCTGGGGCAGATGCAGGGCGTGCAGATCGTGGATGTGGAGCAGGCGCTGCGGTAGGTACCCACCGTTGGTGGGTACAGCACTCCGTCACCGCGCGGCCAGCGACGACTCCCGCAGCACCAGTTTCACCGGGATGGTCTGGCTCTCCACCGGCTCGCCCTGGATCAGGGCCAGCAGCCGTTCCACCAGCAGCTGGCCCGCCTGCTTGGTGTCCTGCTGCACGGTGGACAGCGTCGGCGACACCGACGCCGCCAGCGGAATGTCGTCGAACCCGGCCAGCGCCACATCCTGCGGAATGCGCAGGCCGCGCTCGCGCAGGGCGCGCATCGCGCCGATGGCAATCAGGTCGCTGGCCGCGAACACCGCATCGATGGCCTGGCCGTCGGCCAGCAGCGACTGGCATGCCTCGTAGCCGGACTGTTCGGTGGTGATCGCATCGAACTGCAGCGCCGGCTCAACCGCCACGCCGCGGGCCGCCATCGCGGCCACATGGCCGCGGTAGCGTTCCTCGAATTCGGGGTAGTGGCTGGAGGCATGGCCGACGAAGGCGATGCGCCGGCAGCCCTGCTCCAGGAGGTGCGAGGTGATGTCGAAGCCGCCCTGGAAGTTGTCGCAGCCGATGGACACGCCGGGCTGGTCGGGCAGCGCTGCGCCCCAGCGCACGAAGTGGGTGCCTTGTTCCACCAGCCGCTGCAGCCGCTCGCGCGACTCATGGTAGTCGCCGTAGCCGAGCAGGATGATGCCGTCGGCCTTGTTGCTGTCTTCGTAATCGGCCTGCCAGTCGGTGGACAACTGCTGGAACGACACCAGCAGGTCATAGCCGCGCAGCGCGCAGGCGCGGGTGATCGAGCCCAGCATGGCGTGGAAGAACGGGTTGATCAGTGAGTCGTCGTTGGTGGGGTCTTCGAAAAACAGCAGGGCCAGTGTGCCGGCGTTGCGCAGGCGCAGGCTGGAGGCGTTCTTGTCCACCTTGTAGTTCAGCTCCCGGGCAATCTTCAGGATCCGCTCGCGGGTCTCCTGGTTCACCATCGGGCTCCCGCGCAGCGCCCGCGACACGGTCGGCTGGGAAACCCCGGCCAGATGGGCAATGTCGAGGGAGGTGGCTTTGCCGCGGATGGTCATGAAGGGCAGGGCTGGGACGACGGGAGTCATGATGCCATGGTGGGGCGGGGCGGTGGGTCGCGCGGGGTGGTGGGACGTGTAGAGCCACGCCCTGCGTGGCTTCGCGGTCTATCCCCTGTTCTCGGCCAGCATGTTGCAGAACAGCGCGCCCTGCTCAATCGCATCATCCAGCGCGACGTGGGTGTGCGGCATCCTGTCGAACCAGCGCTTGGGCATGTTGCGCTTGGTGGCGGTGCGGTAATCCGTCTTCAATGCCGCCATCGCAAACGTCTTGATATCCAGTGCGGAATGCGAGAACGGGCTCTCCCCGGCGAAGCGCATCAGATACCAGTAGACGAACAGAAAGTCGTACGCCGCCGGATAGCCCACGAAGACCGGCCTCCCGGGCAGCGCCTTCAGCCATTCCACGTAGCGGCGCATCGCGGTTTCCGGCGCTTCGCAGTCACGACGGCACGCCGCCCAGGCCTCCGGCTGGGTGGCCCACCAGGCCAGGGTATCCGCGTGAGCCTGGGCCTCCGGCAACGTGTCCAGATTGGCCGAAAACGTCGCGACCAGCGTCTTGTCCGCCAGGTACGCGGCCGAGCCGAAGCTCAGCATGGAATGCGGGCCGGGAATGGGGCCGTCGGCTTCCACATCCGTGCTGACGTAGATTTCCTGCTGGGACACGGTCAGGCCCTCACTCCGCCAGCGGCGCAAGAAACTCCGGCGCCACCCACTCAGCAAGCCACACGCCGTTGTCCGCCTGGAAGAACGCGGCGCCCAGCCGGTGCATCTGCAGGGCATCGATCTTCAGGATCACCGGGCTGCCATAGCGCTGGCCCACGGAGGTGGCGGTGCCGATATCGGTCGACAGGTGCACATGGTGGCGTTTGCCGGGGCGCAGGCCTTCGGCAAGGATCGACTCAAGAAAGCGGCTGGCGGTGCCGTGGTAGAGCACATCCGGCGGCGTCTGCGGGACGTATTGGATCGCCACGGTGCCCGCCGTGTGGCCCTGGGCCGCGCGGATGCGCTGGCCGTCATCCGAGATCGTGAAGCGCTTCTTGTCGTTGTCCCGCACCACCGCCTCGACCTGGCTGCGGTCCAGCGGCTGACCGGAGGCCGTGGCGGCGGCGACCAGTGCGTCCAGTCCGGTCCAGCCTTCGCTGTCCAGCGTGATCCCGATGGCCTGGGGCTCGTGGCGCAGCACGAAGCTCAGAAACCGGCTGATGTCCGTCAGTTGTTTGTCCATGGGCGGAGTCTAGCGTGGGTGGGAGGGCATGCCGGCGCGCCTTGGTGATTGGCTCCCCGGCCAACCCCAGCTGTGCCAAGGGCTGAGCCAAAATCCGAGCCTGGCAGGGGGCATCCCCGACAAGGGGGACGCCGGCGGGGATGGTAGAATGTGCCGTTCTGTCATCCCACCCAGATCTCCCGCTGGGCAGGCCACGTATCGGCACCGCGAAGAGTGTGATATCTGTCAGGCCTGCCCTCGGACAACGGAAGAGCAACCCTATGGCGCGCGGCATCAATAAAGTCATCCTGGTCGGCAACCTCGGCAACGACCCGGACGTGAAGTACACCCAAGGCGGCATGGCGATCACCCGCATCAGCCTGGCCACCACCAGCGTCCGCAAGGACAAGGATGGCAACCAGCAGGAACGCACCGAATGGCACCGCGTGGTGTTCTTCGGCAAGCTCGGCGAAATCGCCGGCGAGTACCTGCGCAAGGGCAGCTCGGTCTACGTCGAAGGCAGCCTGCGCTACGACAAGTACACCGGCCAGGATGGCGTGGAGAAGTACTCCACCGACATCATCGCCGACGAAATGCAGATGCTGGGCGGCCGCGGTGAAGGCGGCGGTGGTGGCGGTGGCGGCAACTTCGCCGGCGGCGAGCGTCCGCAGCGCCAGCAGGCCCCGCGCCAGGAATACGGCGGTGGTGGCGGCGGTCAGCGCCAGAGCGGCGGCGGTGGTGGCGGTTACGGCCAGCAGCAGCGCCCGCAGCAGCCGCAGCAGTCGGCGCCGCCGATGGACGACTTCGCGGACGACGATATTCCGTTCTGAGTCGCACCCGCACCGCGTTTCATCAAAAGGCCCGCTCTTCAGCGGGCCTTTTTTACTTTGGAGCTCACTTGCAATCTGTTGCCAAATGGGCGACATTTGTCGCCTAATGAGCAACACTTCGCTACTGATGGCTGTCCTGTTCCCAGCGACCCGCCAACGGGTGCTGGCAGTGTTGTTGCTGCAGCCGGATGCCAATTTCCACCTTCGCGAGTTGGCCAGGATCACCGGCACCCACGCCGGCACCCTTGCACGCGAATTGGACAAGCTCACCGAGTCTGGGCTGCTGTTGCGGAGCGAGCAGGGGAACCAGGTGCACTATCGGGCCAACCGCGCCTGTCTGCTGTTCGACGACCTGGCTGGGATCTTCCGTAAGACCCATGGTGTGGTGCCCGTCCTTCGCGATTCATTGCGGTCAGTGGCCGATCACGTCTCCTTGGCATGGGTCTTCGGTTCGGTGGCGAAGGGTACCGAAGTGAGCAGTAGCGACGTTGATCTGCTGGTTTTGGGCGATATGGGGTTCGCTGACCTGGTGCGTGCGATCCACCCCGCGCAGGAGGTCTTGCGCAGGGAGATCAATCCTGTGCTGTACTCAATGGAAGAGTTCATGCGGCGGGTGCGGACCGGTGACGCGTTTGCCACCGAGCTGTTGGCGACGCCACAGCTCCTGGTCATAGGAGACAAGGATGACGTTGGAAAACTTGCTGGCGATCCGGCAGCTTCAGGCGCACAGCGCTGAACCCATCCAACTGCGCAAGTTGCTGGACGCCGCGCGGCGGAATCTGGCCGACGCGAGATTCGATCAGATAAGCTCCGACAATCGATTTGATGCCGGTTACAAGTGTGTCATGCAGTGCGCAATGGTCGGCCTTTGGGCGAGAGGCTACCGAACATCTAGCAGCCAGCCTGGTCACCACCAGACCGCGATTCAGTGCCTGATACACACCATGGGAGTATCCAAGGACGACATCATCGTGCTGGACGCGTTGCGCCGGCAGCGTAATCTCACTGACTACGAGGGTGATCCGGTGTCCGGTGCAACTCTGAAAGCCTGCATTGATCATGCTGCAGACCTGCTGTTGCATACAGAGCAATGGTTGCATGCGCACTATCCGGAAGTGTTCGCGCTGTAGCCTACGTCTGCAGAATTCAAGGCAAGGTAGATATCGACCGGTGCAGAATCTGCACGTCAACGGCAGGGTGAAGTAGCGACGAGTGCCTGCTTTGTTGTGCCTTGCAGCATTAATTTTCGTGCACTGCGACTTGCAAACAAATGATTTCCTCCCCTATGGTGCAATCGATTGCATTCCCGTAGATCGTTGCGTTTGATACCGGTTGGGAGGCCGGCAGTCGGATGTCCATCCACTCGATTGGATCGATCCAAGGTGCACGCCTCACGCGGCGCGACGCGCTGCGCATCGCGGTTGCCGGAAGCGTGGGCTTGGGCGCCGCCAGCCTGCTCCCTGCGACTGCCGCCGCCGCGCCGCTCAAGGGCAACCTGAAGCACTCCGTCGCCCGCTGGACCTTTCCGCAGTTGTCCGTGGCCCATCTCTGCCAGACGGTGAAGGACATCGGCTTCTCCGCCATCGACCTGGTAGGGCCGGAGGACTGGCCCACGCTGAAGACCCACGGCGTGTACAGCGCGATGTGCAACGGCGCGGAGCTGGGCCTGACCAAGGGGTTTGCTGGCAGCCAATTCCACGACGAACTGGTGGAGCGCTACACCCGGCACATCGACCTCGTGGCCGATGCCGGCTACCGCAACCTCATCTGTTTTTCCGGCAACCGCAACGGCATGGACCCGCAGGAGGGCATGGCGCATGCCGAAGCGGGGCTCAAGCGCATCCTGGGCCACGCCGAGAAACGCGGCGTGGTGCTGGTGATGGAGCTGCTGAACTCGCGCGTCGATCACCCCGACTATTTATGCGACCACTCGGCCTGGGGCGTGGAGCTGTGCCAGCGCCTCGGCTCGGATCATTTCGGCCTGCTGTACGACATCTACCACATGCAGATCATGGAGGGCGACATCATCGCCACCATCGGCCGGCACCACGCGCATTTCAAGCATTACCACACCGCCGGCGTGCCGGGCCGGCACGAGATTGGAGACCAGCAGGAACTCCAGTATCCCGCCATCTGTCGCGCGATCCGCGACACCGGTTTCGATGGGTATCTGGCGCAGGAGTTCATGCCTGCGGCGCCCGATCCCGTCGGTTCGCTGCGCGAGGCGATCCGCCTCTGCGACGTCTGAAATTGATATCCACCCAGGTGAAGTAGAACCCATGGCAGACAATCATTACGACGCAATCGTCGTCGGCTCCGGCATCAGTGGCGGTTGGGCGGCGAAGGAACTGACCGAGAAGGGCCTCAAGGTCCTCATGCTGGAACGCGGACGCAACATCGAGCACGTGAAGGATTACGTCAACGCGATGAAGGAGCCGTGGGACTTCCCGCACCGCAACCGGCCAACGCAGGCGATGAAGGCCGCCTTTCCGGTATTGATGCGCGACTACGCGCTGGCCGAGAACCTCGAGGGCATGTGGGCCGACGAGCAGGATTCCCCCTATATCGAGACCAAGCGGTTCGACTGGTTCCGCGGGTATCACGTGGGCGGGCGCTCGCTGATGTGGGGACGCCAGAGCTACCGGCTGTCGGACCTGGATTTCCAGGCCAACCTCAAGGACGGCATCGCCACCGATTGGCCGATCCGTTACGCCGACATCGCGCCCTGGTACGACCACGTGGAAAAGTTCGCGGGCATCGCCGGCACGCGCGAGGGGCTGGACGTGCTGCCGGATGGCGAGTTCCTGCCGCCGATCCCGCTGAACATTGTCGAGAAGGACGTGGCCGCGCGGATCAAGAAGGCCTTCGGCGGCACACGGCACATGATCCATTCGCGCACCGCGAACATCACCCAGCCCAAGCCCGAGCAGGGCCGCGTCAACTGCCAGTACCGCAACAAGTGCATCCTCGGCTGCCCCTTCGGCGCTTACTTCTCGACCCAGTCGGCGACGCTGCCGGCGGCCATGAAGACCGGCAATCTCACCTTGCGGCCGTTCTCGATCGTCAAGGAAGTGCTCTACGACAAGGACCGCAAGCGTGCGCGCGGTGTGGAGGTGATCGATGCCGAAACAGGGCAGACCTACACGTACACGGCCAAGGTCATCTTCCTCAACGCATCCTCCTTCAACTCGACCTGGCTGCTGATGAACTCGGCCACCGATGTCTGGGAAGGCGGGCTGGGCTCGTCGTCCGGCGAGCTGGGGCACAACGTGATGGACCATCATTTCGGCGCCGGCGCCTCCGGCCGCGTCGAGGGCTACGACGACAAGTACTACTTCGGCCGTCGTCCCTGCGGCTTCTACATCCCGCGTTTCCGCAATGTGGCCGAAGAGAAGCGTGGCTACCTGCGCGGGTTCGGCTACCAGGGCGGCGCCCGCCGCAACGGCTGGTCGCGCGAGATCGCCGAGCTGAACATCGGCGCCGACCTGAAGGAAGCGCTGACCGTGCCGGGCGACTGGCGCATCGGCATGACCGGCTTCGGCGAGATGCTGCCCCACCACGACAATACGATCCGGCTGGATCCAGACCGCAAGGACAAATGGGGCCTGCCGGTATTGGCGATGGACGTGTCCATGCGCGCCAACGAAAAGGCCATGCGCAAGGACATGGCCGCCGATGCCGCCGAGATGCTGGAGGCCGCCGGTGTGAAGGACGTGGAGATGCACGACAACGATTACGCGCCGGGCAAGGGCATCCACGAAATGGGCACCGCGCGCATGGGGCGCGACCGGAAGAGCTCGGTGCTGAACCAGCACAACCAGGTCTGGGATGCGCCCAATGTCTACGTGACCGACGGTGCGTGCATGACGTCCAGCGCCTGCGTGAACCCCTCGCTGACCTACATGGCGCTGACCGCACGTGCGGCCGACCATGCGGTGCGCGAGCTGAAAGCGGGGAACCTGTGATGGACCGCCGCGACCTGTTGAAAATGATCGTCGCCGCCACCGGCGCCGCCATGGTCGGTCTGCCCGAGCTCGTGCAGGGACAGGTGCCGGCTGCCGGCGCGAAGTCCCTGTTCTCCGCCGCCGACGTCGCCACGCTGGACGAGATCGCCGAGACCATCCTGCCGCGCACGAAAACGCCGGGAGCGAAGGACGCCGGTGCCGGTGCGTTCATGGCGCGATTCGTCAGCGACTGCTACACGGAAAAGCAGCAGGCGACGTTCCGCGCCGGCCTGGCCGACATCGACAAGCGCGCGGGCGGACGCTTCATCTCGCTCACGCCACCGGCCCGCGCCAAGCTGCTGCGCACGCTGGATGCAGAGGCGAGGAAACGCGCCGTCGAGGTGGGTGATACCGGTACCGCCTACGGTGACAAGGCCATGCCGCACTACTTCACGATGATCAAGCAGCTGGCCATCTTCGGTTTCTTCACCTCGAAGGTGGGGGCAACCGAAACGCTGCAGTACGTCGCCGTGCCGGGTCGCTACGATGGCGACCTGGCCTATGTCCCCGGTACTCCCGCGTGGGGCACCAGCTGATGAGGAACACGATGAGCAAGCCCCTGCTGATGGCAGCCTGCGTGCTGGCCGCAACGCCCGTATTCGCGCAGGCTGATGACCCCGCACGCGACCCGACAAAAACCGAGGTATGGAAGCCCGTGCCCGCAACCGTGGCCACGCCCTCCAACGGCGCGCCCTCCGATGCGATCGTGCTGTTCAATGGCAGGGATACCTCCGCCTGGGAGTCGGAGCAGGGCGGACCCGTACGCTGGAGCGTTGCCAAGGGCGCGCTGACCGTGGTTCCGGGCAGCAAGGGCATCCGCACGAAGCAGTCGTTCTGCGATATCCAGCTGCATGTCGAGTGGCGCACGCCTACGACGACCAAGGGCTTCGACGGCCAGCACCGCGGCAACAGCGGCATCTTCCTGCAGGAGCTCTATGAGCTGCAGGTGCTCGACAGTTACAACAATCCCACCTACGCCAACGGCCAGGCCGGCTCGCTCTACAAACAGGCGATTCCGCTGGTGAACGCCGCGCGCGCGCCGGGTGAGTGGCAGGCCTACGACATCATCTGGAAGGCCCCGCGCTTCTCGCCGGGCGGTGGGCTCACCGCACCGGCCCGCATCACCGTGCTGCACAACGGTGTGCTGGTGCAGGACGATACCGTGCTGTCGGGCAAGACCGAGTACATCGGTGCGCCGTCGTACGCGCCGCACGGGTGCGCGCCGCTGTACCTGCAGGAACACGATTCCAAAGTGAGCTACCGCAACATCTGGGTGCGGCAGCTGTAGTGGCATCCTATTTCGCCAGGTAACTGGCGAGGTTGTCGATTTCCTGTGCCGACAGCTGGGAGAAGGGCGGCATCAAGCCGCCGCCCTTGCTGATCTTTTCCTTGATCTGCGCCGGCTGCAGCCGCTTGGCGACGTCGGTGAGGGCGGGGAAGGTCGGCGGAACGCCGGCGCGGTTCGCGCCGTGGCAGGCGATGCAGTGCGTCGCGTAGAGTTGAGCGCCGGCCGCAGGGTCGTCCTTGGACCACGCCGGCGTTGCAAGTGTGGCCGCACTTAGAACAACGGCCAGTGTCAGGATCGGTTTCAAGCAGGGCTCCTTGGCTGGCTAGCGCTGCGCGCTGGCGGGCAGGTGGGCGGTCAGGTGGTGGCGCAGGTAGTCCGCGCCTGTCTTGATGGCGGTGGCCGGATCGCGCGGCTGGTCGTGTTCGATGATGTACCACTGCACGCCGGCACCGGCTGCGGCGGGCAGGATCGCCTTCCAGTCCAGCACGCCCTGGCCCACCGCGGCGAAGCCGCCCTCGTCTTCGGCCTGGCCCTTGGGGGCGTTGTCCTTGGCGTGCACCGCGAAAACGTGGCCGCGGAACTTGCCCAGCATCACCACCGGGTCCTGGCCCGCACGCGCCACCCAGGCCAGGTCCAGCTCGGTCTTCAGGTCGGGGCCGGCGGCGGCGAACAGCAGCTCCAGGCCGGTCTTGCCGTTGAAGTCGACCAGCTCGAAGTCATGGTTGTGGTAGGCCAGGTGCATGCCCTTGGCTTTCGCCTGCGCCGCTATCTGGCCAAGTTCCTTGCCCAAGGCGGTCCAGCCGGCGGCATCGGTTGGCCGATCCTTCTTGTCCAGATAGGGCACCACCAGTGTCGTGTTGCCGATCGACCGGTTGAAGGCCACCACGTTGTCCAGGTCACCGCGCAGATCGGCCAACTGCACGTGGGACGAAATCACCTTGATCGAGTAGCGGTCGAGCAGCTGCTTGAGTTCGGCGGCGCTGACGTTCTGGGTGCCGACCGTTTCCACCGCGCCAACACCCGCGTCATGGACGATCTTCAACTGCTGGTCGAGCGTGCCGGCGTTGCGCAGCGTGTACATCTGCACCGCGATGGGTTGCTGCGGGCCGGCCGCGTCGCCTGCGAAGGCGGGCAGGGCGGCGAGCAGCAGCAGTGCGAGGGTGGTTCTGCGTGCAGCAGTCTTCATCAAGAAATCCTCTCGAAGTTCAACCGATGGTGGTCCAGGCGCGGGACCTGGCCGATGCAATGACGCGGTCGACGATCAGCGCCGAACGCAGGCCGTCCTCGAAGGTGGGCAGGCCCTGCGGCCTCTCGCCCTCGATGGCGCGATAGGTGTCGGCGACGAACGCCTCGAAACACTGGGCGTAGCCCTGCGCGTGGCCGGGCGGCAATACCGCCAGCCGGCGTTGTTCGGCACTGCCGGCGCCGGGCCCGCGTACGAAGGTTTCCTCGCGCTGATCGGGCCGGCCGATCCACAAACGCTCCGGGTCCTCCTGGTTGAACGCCACGCTGGACGTGGCGCCATCGATTTCGAACCAGAGCCGGTTGTGGCGCCCTGCCGAGACCTGGCTGACCGTCAATGACGCCAGCGTACCCGCGCCGGTTTTGAACATCGCCGCGGCCACGTCCTCACTCGATACCGCCTGCAGGGCGCCACCGGCGGCTGGCGTGGTGAAGCTCTGCCCTGTGGCAGCCCTGCGCTCGGCGATGACGGTGGCGAACGCCGCGCTGACGTCCACGAAGCGCTCGCCGCTGACCCATTCGACCAGGTCACACCAGTGCGAGCCGATGTCGGCGAATACGCGCGACGCACCGCCCAACGTCGGGTCCACGCGCCAGTTGTTGCTGGCGGGGTCCAGCAGCCAGTCCTGCAGGTAGCTGCCGTGGATCAGATGCAGCGGCCCCAGCTCGCCCTGCGCGATGCGTGCGCGTGCCTCGCGCACCACCGGGTGGTAGCGGTAGACGAACGGCACCGTGGCCACCAGCCCGGTCGAGGCGGCCAGTGCCGCCAGGGCCTGGGCGTCTTCCAGCGTGGTGGCCAGCGGCTTCTCGCAGATCACGTGCTTGCCCGCTTCCAGCGCCGCCTGCGCCATCGGGCGGTGCAGGTGGTTGGGGGTGCAGACGTGTACGACCTGTACCTGCGGATCGGCAAGTACGTCGTCGATGTCGCGATAGCCGCGCGGGACATTCCATGACCGCGCTGCTTCCTCTGCGCGCTGCGGTGAGGACGCGACGACACCGCGGACCTCGGCACCGGCCAGCAGTGCCGCGCGACGATGCACGGCGCCGATCATGCCCGTCCCCACAATCGCGATTCCTAGCTTGCGCATCGGGTGGGCTCCTCAGTGCGTGGCGGGCGCGGCAGCGAGCACCGGCCGGTCGCGGAACAGCAACAGGAAGGCGATCAGCACCACCAGTGCCACGCCCGCCGGGAACAGCCAGATCCGCTGCCAGTCCGGCCCTGCGGCGGTGGTGTAGTGCTCGACCACCGCGCCGGACAGGAACGTGCCGATCAACATGCCCACACCGTAGGTGGCGAGCGTAATGAAACCCTGCGCGCTGCTGCGCGCGGCGGGGCCGGCATGCGCGTCGGTGTAGATCTGGCCGGTGACGAAGAAGAAGTCGTAGCAGATGCCGTGCAGCACGATGCCGATCACCAGCAGCGAGAAGCCGCCGCCCGCATCGCCGAAGGCGAACATGACATAGCGCACCACCCACGCGGCCATGCCCACCGCCAGCATCGTCTTGACCCCGAGCCGAACGAACAGGAACGGCATGGCCAGCATCAGCAGCACTTCGGACACCTGGCCCAGCGATTGCAGGCCCGCTGCACCGCGCACGCCCAGGTCGTTGAGGTAGGGGTTGGTGAAGTTGTAGTAGAACGCCAACGGGATGCAGATGGCGATGGAAGCCAGGAAGAACACCAGGTAGGAGCGCGACTTCAGCAGCCGCAGCGAATCCAGCCCCAGAACCTGCCCGAGTCCGGCGTCGCGCTGCTGCGCCAGCGGCGGCGTATGCGGCAGGGTGAAGGCATACAGGCCCAACGCCAGCGATGCCAGCGCCGCCATTCGGAAGGTCAGTTCGAGCGTATGCGCCTGTTCCCAGCCCAGCCAGCCGATCAGCACGCCGGCCACGATCCAGCCGACGCTGCCGGCAACCCGCACCGGCGGGAACTGCTTCTCGGGCGATTGCATGTGCCGCATCGCCACGCTGTTGGCCAGCGCCAGGGTCGGCATGAACAGCAGCATGTAGCCCATGACGCAGGCAAAGAACGTGTTGAAGTCCGTCGCCGTGGACGCAAGCCACATCAGCGCCGCGCCGGCCAGGTGCAGCACCCCGAGGATGCGCTGGGCCGCGAAGTAGCGGTCGGCGATCAGCCCGACCAGGAAGGGCGCCACGATCGCGCCGATGGACTGGCTGAGGAAGGCAGTGGCCACCTGGCTGGCGCTGGCCTGGAGCGGGCCCTGCACCAGGTACGTCCCCAGGGTCACGAACCACGCGCCCCAGATGAAGAACTGCAGAAACATCATCGCGCCCAAGCGCGACATGGCGTGCCTCATGGCTTGCCCTCCCAGGCGGTAGTGGCTCAGATTCCCAGCATGCGGCGCAGTGATCCGGGATCGGCACCGCTGTCGGCAAAGTCGTCGAAGGAACGTTCGGTCACGCGGATGATGTGATCACGGATGATGGCGGCGCCTTCGCGCGCGCCGTCCTCCGGGTGCTTCAGGCAGCACTCCCACTCCAGCACCGCCCAGCCCGGGAAATCGTATTGCGCGAACTTGGAGAAGATCGCCTTGAAGTCGATCTGGCCGTCCCCGAGCGACCGGAACCGACCGGGCCGATCGATCCAGTCCTGGTAGCCGCCATACACGCCGCTGCGCGCGCTGGGGCGAAACTCCGCGTCCTTGACGTGGAAGATGCCGATGCGCGGGTGATAACGGTCGATGAAGCCCAGGTAGTCGATCTGCTGCAGCAGCAGGTGGCTGGGGTCGTACAGGATCTTCGCGCGGGGGTGGTGGTCCACCACGTCGAGGAAGCGTTCGAAGGTGGCGCCGTCGTGCAGGTCTTCGCCGGGGTGGATCTCGAAGCACAGGTCCACGCCGCAGGCGTCGAAGGCATCCAGGATCGGGCGCCAGCGGCGGCCCAGTTCGGCGAAGGCTTCTTCCACCAGTCCCGGCGGGCGCTGCGGCCAGGGATAGAAGTAGGGCCAGGCCAACGCGCCGGAGAAGGTGGCATGCGCGGTCAGCCCCAGGCGCTGGCTGGCCTTGGCGGCCAGCATCAGCTGCTGCACCGCCCAGGCCTGGCGGGCGGGCGGATCGCCGCGGGTGTCCGTCGGCGCGAAGCCGTCGAACAGGGTGTCGTAGGCGGGGTGGACGGCCACCAGCTGCCCCTGCAGGTGGGTGGACAGCTCGGTGATCTGCACGCCGTGTCCGGCCAGCATGCCGGCGATGTCGTCGCAGTACGCCTGGCTGCGGGCGGCCTCGGCCAGATCGAACAGGTGGGGCGCACTGGTCGGTACCTGTACGCCAGAATAGCCCAGGCTCGAGGCCCAGCCGGCCAGCGTGTCCAGCCGGTCAAACGGTGGCGTGTCGCCGATGAACTGCGCCAGGAACAGCGCCGGACCCTTGAGCGTCTTCAACGTGATTCACCCCGATGCAATCGATTGCATTACCCTAGCAGGACGTTTGGCAAAACCTGTTGTGCACTGCACAGCAATAGGACGAACCTCAACACCCATGGCCACGATCTACGACATCGCAAAGCACGTCGGCGTCTCCGCAGGCACGGTGTCGCGGGCGCTTTCCCGGCCGGACAAGGTCCTGCCGGCCACGCGCACGCGCATCGAGCAGGCCGCCGCCGCGCTGGGCTACGTCCCCAACACGGTGGCCCGAACGCTCAAGACCCAGCGCAGCGGCAAGCTGCTGGTGACCGTGCCGGACATCGCCAACCCGTTCTTCGCCCAGATCCTGCAGGGCGCGGAGGAAGCCGCGCAGGCGGTCGGCTACGCCGTGTTGCTGGGCGACACCCAGCATCGCCCCGAGCGCGAGGAGCGCTACGCGCAGATGCTCCGGCGCAACGAGGCCGACGGCATGATCGTGCTGGGGCATCGCCTGCCGCCGACCGCGCGCGCGATCGTCCAGCAGCAGGGCAACGCGGCGCCGGTGGTCAATGGCTGCGAGTTCGACCCCGCGCTGGGCATCCCCAGCGTCCACATCGACAACGCGGCCGCCGCGCGCGCCGTGATGGAACACCTGTATGAACTGGGCCACGAGCGGATCGCCGTGGTGGGCGGGCCGCCCGAAAATCCACTGCACGAGCAGCGGCTGGAAGGCGTCCGGGCCGCCGGCAAGGCACGCGGCCGCCTGCGCAGCCTGAGCGTTGTACCGGGCGATTTCTCCGTGGAATCCGGACATGCGGCGGCAATGGCGCTGCTGACCGGCGCGACGGTGCCGACCGCGATCTTCTGCTTCAGCGACCAGATGGCGCTGGGTACCCTCGCGGCCTGCCGGGATCTGGACATCCGCGTGCCCGACGACCTGTCCATCGTCGGCTTCGACGACCTGGCGTCGTCCCGCTACCTCACGCCCGCGCTGACCACCGTCCGGCAGCCGATGCGGGAGATCGGCGAGCGCGCGGTCAACCTGCTGCTGGCCATCATCGAAGGGGTCGACGTGCCGCTTCAGCAGACGCTGGAATTCACCCTGATGGTGCGCGGCTCGACGGCCGCCCCGTAGCGCCACGCCATGCGTGGCTTCGCGGTGCCTGGTCGAAGACCAGCCATGCAGGCCATGGCGCTACCGATGTCGTGTACCCACCTCACCAGTTCCAGCGCATCCCCACCTTCGCGTCCCACGCATCAAAGGTGCGTTCGAAACTCTTCTGGTAACCGATGTTGGCGTACGTGGTGGTCGATGCACCCATCTGCCAGGTCATGCCGGCATTGAGCTGCCACCACGTGCCCTTGAGGTCAGCCTTGAATGGCACGTAGCCATCGGCGGAGGAAAATTCGGTGACCGGTTGGCCACGGAACTCATGCCACACGTTGAGGCGCAGCCAGCCACTAAACAACCGGCGGATGCCATCGTCGGTGGGCTCCAGTGTCCACGTGTCAGCCCAGCGCAGCCCCAGCCGCGCGGCCAGCGAATCCATGTCGTCGAAGCGGATCAAGGCGGCGGGATCGGCGTTGCTGTCCTTGTTGATGCGCTGGTAGATCACCTGCGCCTGCGGTTCGAATACCCGCGTATCGTCGGCCTCCTGCCGGAAGGGGTAGCCGCCTTCCAGCGACACGGCCCAGCCGAAGCTGTCGCGGTCGAGCAGCAGGCCGTTGGACGAGCGCGATTTGCCTTTGCCCCAGCTGCCCTGCCATACCGCATCCAGGTACTGGCCTTCTTCCCGGTAGCGCGTCCAGTACAGGCCGAGCGAGGTGGCGCGCACTTCGTTGCGACCTGCCAGCGTGCCGTTGTAGTGGATCACGTCGCTGCTCATGCGGCCCTGGCCGAGGTAGAAGCCGGCGTGGTCGCGGATGCCATCGTCGCGCTCCACCGCGTAGGCGTCGGTACCGGCCTGGATCGCCAGAATGTCGTAGTCGTAGCGCGGACTGCCCTGGTAGGCGCCGCGACGACGGCCCTCGGCATCGCCGTTCTCGCCGATCACGCGTACCCAGGCGCTATTGAAGTTGTCGTCGCCGCGCAGGTCGCCACGCGCGCGCAGTTGTTCCTGCTCGCCCACGCGCTCATGCAGATTGCCGAGCGTGGCCCAGCCATAGCGCAGCGCGATCGCCGGCAGCGCGGTGTACAGCGAGACTTCGGCGCGATAGTCGGGTACGGGCAGCGGCCCCGGCTCGGGTGGGTCTGGGGGCGTTGGGGGCGTCGGGCCGGGCACGGGCGGGGGCGGAATCGGCGGCGGATCGGGGTTCGGGCCCGGGTCTGGCGCGGGCGGCGGCGGCTCCGGCGGCTCCGGCTGCGGCGGCGGATCCGGTGGGGTCGGCGGATCCGGGTCGGGGGGAATCGGCGGCGCAGGGCAGAGCACCGAGGGCACCCCGGGAGCGGTGCAATCCACCGTCGAGCGCAGGAACCAGTCCTCACCGGTATCCGCACTGTTGCCGCCGCGGTGCAGGGTGTAGTTGTATGGACCGGCCAGCAATGCCGCCGACTGCGTAAACGCCGCCGGTGCGGTGGTGGCGCCATTCAATGCCACGACCACCCGGATGCCGTCACCGCGGGTGAGCGCGCCGGGGCCGTCGGTGTTGTGGAATTCCAGCAGGCTCTGACCGCTGGCAGTGCCGCCCTGGATCAGCAGCTGGTCGGTGGGCGAATCGTCTTCGCCCAGATAGGTGTTCAACGCGAGCACGCTGCCGCTGCCGCCCACATAGTTGCCGGTATACAGCAGCTTGTAGACGTCGCCGGTCATCGGCGTGAAGGCGATGCGGCCGTTGTTGGTGATCAGCTGCGAGACGGTGGAGCTTTCCGGAATGATCCAGCTGCTGCTTGGATCCACGCTGACGCGGGTAACATTCCATGCCCTGCCGGTCCACTGCGACTGGTTGGCCAGGCTGATGTTGGCTTCGCTTTCCGAATCGGCTTCTGCCAGGCCTTCCAGAACGCTGCGGTCCGCGTTGAGCTGCACGGCCGTGGGCAGGCCCGGGCTGCCGATGGCTTGCGCGGACAGCAGGCCCTGCGTGCCGGCCACGCGTGCACCGTTGCTGGCGCTGAAGAGCAGCGGTCCCTGCGCGATGATGGCCCAGCTGTCGCTGGTCAGGCTGCCGCCCTGCAGGTTGAGCGCGTGGGCGAAGCCGTTGGAGGCATTGTTGGAATACAGCCCGTAGGCCCCACCGGTGGTGGTGAGCGTGCTGTTGATGAGGGAGATGCGGTTGTCCTGGGTGACCTGGCCGGTGGCGCCGCCGTAGCTCCACTGGTAGATGCCGACCAGGCCGTTGTCATTGCGCAAGGCGGTATTGGTCGCAGTGACCTGCGCGTTGTTGTAGGTCTGCAGCGTTACGCCGTTCGCACCCGTGGTACCCACCGTGTCGCCGGTCAAGGTGAGGGTGCTGGGCACGCTGCCGTTGAGGCCGGCATACAACCCGTACCCGCCGGCGGTGGGGTTGCTCCAGGTGGTACCGTTACTGGTCAGCGTGCCGCCCTGTACCAGGCCGGCAGCGCGCTGCGAGGGTGCGGAAACGCTGCCGAAGATGGTGGTGGTCGCCATCGACGAGGTAGGGCCCGGCGTGAACGCGTAGGCCTGGCCATTGCCGTTGGCCGACACCGTGACCTGGCTGCCGCCAGTCAGCGTCAATGCCGAGCCGGTGCGGATCCAGGCGCCCAAACCGACGCCCGGGCCGGCGACGACCAGATGGTTGATGCTCGCCGAACCGCCGTTGGTGGCGACAACGCCGGTGCCGGTGGAGCCGCTGGTTGCGGTGGAATTGAAGGTCATGCCCAGGTCGGAGATCGTGGCCGCGTTCGCACCGCCATCCAGGGTCAGGCCCACGGAACTGGCCCCGCTGAAGGTGAGGGAGATCGGCGCGGTGGCCTGCAGTTGTCCGCCGCCGTACAGATAGATGCCGATCGCGCCGCTGGTCTGGAACACGATCGGCAGCGCACCGCTGACCACGATGCTCGCTGCCGGCCCTTGTACACCCAGGCCGACCCGGTTGGACGAGCCGCCCACATAGAAGCGGTTGCCGGCGCCGAGCTCGGCGCGGCCGCTGCCTTCCACGCCCACGCCATGACCACCACCGGGCACGAGCAGCGGGTCGTTCCAAGAGGTATTGGCGATGCGCACGGTTCCAGCGGTGACGCCGGCCAACCTGCCGTTGGTGCTGCCCAGAGTGCCGCCGTTGATCGCGATGGTGCCGCCATCGGCGAACAGCGCCGTGCCGGTGGTGGTGGTGACGTTCACGCCGTTGGGGGCGGATATCGTACCGACGGTGGCATGCAGTCCGCGGCCGCTGGCGGTGCGCACTGCAATGGCCCCGGGCGTGGGACCGGCCTGGGTGTCCAGCAGCACATCGCCGCCGTTGGCGAACACGCCTTCGCTGCTGCCTGCGGTGGTATCGATGGTCGTGCCGCCGACCACCGTGGTGGTGCCGGTTGTGGACGTGACCGTGGTGGTGCTCGTGCCAGGCCCGACGGTGGCCTGTGCGGCGGCTGAATGCACAACGCAGGACTGGGCAAGTGCAAGGGCGATACTGCTGGCGAGAACATGACGAAGCACAGTCATGGTGGCACTCCGGCCGGGGATATTCCGATGATCCGGCTTCGTCAGGTCGCCACAAGCGTTGTTTTACCCACGCGCGGCCAGCAAAACTACTGGCGCGCCGGTCGGCGGCGGTAGATCGCTTTGCGGCCGCTGCAGACCTACCGCGTCTGATCCTCGATCCGGATCAGTACGGATGCGATTTTCCGCAGGCCAATACATGGTTGTAGTCGCTGGACATGCACTGGTAGAACGCGCGCTTGTTGCCGTCCGCCGCTTCGCAGTCGGTGAGGGTGAGCTGCGGCAGCAACGCGCGCAATGGGGCGGCGGAGGCATTGAACTGCTCCGCCGGCAGGTAACCGCCCCGGACGTTCTTTTCGCCCACTTCCAGCATGGTTTCCACGCCGTAACGCGCGTTCTCCACGGCCTTGGCGCAGTTCAGTTCGGTTTCGCCTTCGCGCACCTTCAGCAGCTGCTGCGCAATCTGATCCGCATCGGCCACCGCGCGGTCGCGTTCACTGGGCGCCGATGCGGTTGCGTCGCCAGCGAACAGGGTCGGCGTCAACGCGAGCAGCAGGAGTGCGGGTGCGGCACAGCGGCGCATATGGGTCGGTAAGGCACTGGGGCTTGGCACGCTGTCGCTCCTTGAGGCGGTTGCCCGCCGTGGGCGCGGGGCTGAAACGCGATGATAACGCGCTCCGGAACAGGTAGGCTTGGCAGGGACGGAAGCAACGTCGGCGGCCAAGCGCCGATGCTCAGGGAGTGAAGGAGTATGTGGCGACAAATTGCAGCGGTGCTGGTGGTGGTGGGGTTGGTTACCGGGATCACTCATTACTTCAGGATTTCGTTCGTAGCCAAGGCCTCGTTCGCATTCGAGTCGGGTGATGTGATGGCGGCCATGCTCGGAATGTGGATAGCGCTGCTGGGTGGGCTCATTTCCAGACGCTACGGATTCGCCCTTGCCGTTGCCGGCACGTATCTCTTGATGTGCTGCTTGGCGGTGTACTTCATCAGCCGGTTCCTGGACGACGACTTTGCTGGCGCGTTCGCGTTGAACGGCTGGAATATCGCGGTCTACGTACTGGGCGGCATGCTGGGCGCCAGTGTTGGCGTGTTCATCGGCAGTGGCAGGCGACGCGCCCGAGAGCGCGTCCTGCCTGGAGCCTGATCAAGCGACGCTCCACTCAGCGCGTGCTGCCCGCCACCACGCCGCTGCCTTCGCTTTCCGTCGCGGCAAGCGCGCGCCACCACGGCGTGCCCGCATGCGGCGCGGCCAGGTCCAGGCGTTCGCCCATCACCGGTGTGGACAGGGCGATGCCACGTTCCGCCGCCAGCGCGGTGACCCGTTCGAACGGTTCTTCCCAGCGGTGCATGGCCAGGTCGAAGGTGCCGTTGTGGATGGGCACCAGCCACTTGCCGCGCAGGTCCTGGTGGGCCTGCACCGTCTGTTCGGGCTGCATGTGCACGAACGGCCACTTGGCGTCGTAGGCGCCGGTCTCGACAAAGGCCACATCGAACGGCCCGTAGCGTTCGCCGATGCGCTTGAAGCCGTTGAAATAGCCGGTGTCGCCGCTGAAGAACACGCGCAGGTCGTCGTCCAGGATCACCCAGGACGCCCACAGCGTGCGGTTGCCATCGCGGAGGCCGCGGCCGGAGAAATGCTGGGCTGGCGTGGCGGCGAAACGCACGCCGTCGATTTCGGTTTCATCCCACCAGTCGAGCTGGACCACACGGTCGCGCGGCACGCCCCAGTCGATGAGGCGGTCGCCCACGCCCAGCGGGGCCAGGAACACCTGCGCGCGCGTGGCCAGGTATTTGATGGTGGCGCGGTCCAGGTGGTCATAGTGGTCATGCGAGAGCAGCACGCCGCGGATCGGCGGCAGATCCTTGAGCGCGATCGGCGGCGCATGGAAACGCTTCGGGCCCATCCACTGCACCGGCGAGGCGCGCTCGGAGAACACCGGGTCGGTCAGCCACCAGCCACCGCGCAGTTTGATCAGCAGGGTGGAATGGCCCAGCCGATACACGCTGCGGTCCGGTGCGTCGGCCAGTGCCTGCGCGGTGAGCTGGCGCACCGGCGGTGCCTTGGGCGGGGTGGTGCCCGACGGGCGGTTGAACAGGAAGTCCCAGAACAGCTTGGCCATGGTGCCGACCGAATCCTTCGGCTTGGTGGCTACGTTGGTGAACTGGTCGTCGGCGCGTTGCGGCGAGTTTTCGTACGAGGCGATAGGCACGGTGAGGGTCATCCCGATCAGAACGGTGAGGGAGAAGGCGATGGCGAGTACAGGCAGGATGCGCATGCGTCTCCTTATTGGTGAGTGCCTAGGCACTCATTTATTGGTGGATGAAAATCAACGTTGAATGCCCTTCCAGAACAGGTCGAAACCGGCCTGCTGCAGGGCGTCGCGTTGGTCGGGCTGGGCGGCCATGGCCTCCAGGGTGGTTTCCAGCAGGGCAATCAGCACGCGGCCCAGATAGAACGGAAGACGCGCCGGGTCGATATGCTGGGCAAGGCTGGCTTCCAGCGTCTGCAGCGTGGTGCCGAACAGCCCCGCGCAATGGGTGCGGGTGCAGTCGGTGATGCGCTCGGATACCTTGAGCTGGCGCAGGGCCATACGGTCGACCGGACGCGCGGCGCCCCAGACCAGCAGGGCGTCCCATACATGCCGCAGCTGCTCGCGGACCTCGGCATCGGCGGGGAAGCTGCCGCCCACTGCCAGGGCCAGATGCTCCTCGAGGCGCACGAACAGCGCGTTGAGCAACGCGTCCTTGGTGTCGAAATAGGTGAACACCGTGCCCTCGGCGACCTTGGCCGCCTTGGCGATCTGCGCGGTGGACGCGCCCACGCCTTGAGCGGCCACCAGTTGGGCGGCAGCGGCCAGGATTGCATCGCGTTTTGCTTCGCTGAGGGGGCGGGCCATGACGGACTATAAGTGAGTGACCACTCATTTATAGGGCGCCCGCGGCGCGGATGCAAGAGGGTGCGCGATAGGGCAGGGCGGCCGTTCAGCTCGCCCGCCCTGGCCTGACAGACGCTCAGTTGGTCCGCATCGTCTCCAGTTCCTTGAGCCGCTTCATGGCGTCCTGTGCCTGGAGCAGGCTGTAGTTGATCCCGCTGGGGTTGAGCGAGCTGCCGGGTTGGTACGGGTAATCCGTGAAGTCCTGGAAGAAGGACTTGATCAGGCCCTGGATGGGCACCAGCAGCCACATCTGCTGGGCGAAGAAGCGGATCGCGCCGCCCCCTTCTTCCAGGCCGCGTTCGTAGGGGTCCATGCGCAGGTTGGCGATGATGGCCCAGGAAGTAACCTCGCGCGTCGCCGTGGCGATGTTCCCGTGGCTGGCGGAAGCGAAGCTCACCTTCCAGTCCTGGTAGCGGACGGCGTTGAGGTTGCCGCCCTGGTCAAAGTAATAGAGTGCGGCGCGCGGGCCCTTGTCGACCTTTCCATGGAAATAGGGGGAGAAGTCGTAGCCATCCAGGTGCACCTTGAAGGTCTTCTTTCTGGTCTTGAAGCCCTTCTTCATCTTGCCCACGACATCGTCCACCCCGGCCGCCGCGCACAGGGTGGGGAACCAGTCGATGAGCGAAATGATGTCGTTGTAGGCCGTGCCGGGCTCGATCACGCCGGGCCAGCGCACCATCATCGGAATGCGCATGCCGCCTTCCCAGGTGGTGCCCTTCTCGCCGCGGAACGGGGTCATGGCGCCATCCGGCCACAGCGCGATTTCCGCGCCGTTGTCGGTGGTGTACAGCACGATGGTGTTGTCGGCGACGCCGAGCTCGTCCAGATGATCGAGCAGCTGGCCGACATGACCGTCATGTTCGACCATGCCGTCGGCATGCAGTCCCTTGCCGCTGCGTCCCTCCGATTCCGGCTTGAGGTGGGTGAAGATGTGCATGCGCGTGGTGTTGAACCAGACGAAGAACGGCTCGTCGTTCTCCACCGCGTCGCCGATGAAGCGCTGCGCCGCGTCCAGGAATTCCTCATCCACGGTGGGCATGCGCGCCTTGTTGAGCGGGCCGGTGTCCTGAATCTTGCCGCCGGCATGCGAATGAATCACGCCGCGTGGACCGTACTTCTTCTTGAACGCCGGATCCTTCGGGTAGAAATAGCCTTCCGGCTCTTCTTCCGCATTGAGGTGGTACAGATTGCCGAAGAACTCGTCGAAGCCGTGGTTGGTGGGCAGGTGCTGGTCCTGGTCGCCCAGGTGGTTCTTGCCGAACTGCCCGGTTGCATAGCCCTCGGTCTTCAGTACGTCGGCAATGGTGGGCATCCATTCGGCAATCCCGTGCGGGTCACCCGGCATGCCGATGGTGAGCAGGCCGGTGCGGAATGGTTCCTGGCCGAGGATGAAGGAGGCGCGCCCGGCGGTGCAGCTCTGCTGGCCATAGGAATCGGTGAACAGCGCGCCTTCGTTGGCGATGCGGTCGATGTTCGGGGTCTGGTAGCCCATCAGCCCGCGGGTGTAGGCGCTGATCTGCGGAATGCCGATGTCGTCACCGAAGATGACGAGGATATTGGGCTTCTTTGCCTTGCCGGCCTTGGTGGGCTCGAGTGCCTTGGATCCCTTCTTCGGGGCCTTGGATGCCTTGGTTGCCATGGTGTCTTCGCCTGCGGGGGAGTGTGCGGGGAGAGCCGTGATCGTGACCCGGGGCGGAAGGCGGCGCATCGGTATTCCCTCGCGCGATCCGCTCAGTATTTTTGCGGTGCACGGGCCGCGCGCTCACGTTGCTGACTCTGCGTGCCGACGTTGCGCGCGGGACCGGTGCCGTCTATAAGGCGGTCAGGCATCTGTACGGGCATCCACATGGCGACCCACCCGCATAAGGCAGCACCTCAACCCGCAGCCAGTACGCCGCGCCTGCTGGCCGGCGGCAATCCGCAGATTCCCAAGGGCGAGGGCGATGCGCCGGTGCAGGCGTGGATCGCCGCGGTGCCGGACTGGAAGCAGGCCGCAGCGCGCCAGCTGGATGCCCTGATCGTCGGGGCCGTCCCGGGCGTGCGCAAGGCGGTCAAATGGAATTCGCCCCTGTACGCGGCGGGCGATGATGGCTGGTTCCTGAGCATGCATTGCTACGCGCGCTACATCAAAGTGGCCTTCTTCCGCGGCGCGTCGCTCGACCCGGTGCCGCCCGAAGCGTCCAAAAGCAAGGACACGCGCTACCTGCACGTGTTCGAGGACATACCGCTGGATGCCAGGCAGTTCACCCGCTGGGTGAAACAGGCCAGCCGGCTTCCCGGCGAGCGCATGTAGCGCATCGCCTTTCCCTCGATGACCAGGACACCGTCATGCCCCGAGCCAGCACCCCCAGCAAGCTCCTTGCCACCGCCGCCGACGGCCCGGTCGATGCCGCGCAGCAGATCGACGCGAAGATCGCCGCGCTCGACGATTGGCGTGGCACGACCCTGGCGCAGCTGCGCAGCATCATCCACAAGGCCGACCCCGACGTGGTGGAGACGGTGAAGTGGCGGGGCGTTCCGGTCTGGGAACACGACGGCATCCTGTGCACCGGCGAGACGTACAAGGCGGCCGTGAAGATGACCTTCGCCCACGGTGCCAAGCTCGACGATCCCGCCGGGCTGTTCAATGCCAGCCTGGAAGGCAACACCCGCCGTGCGATCGATGTGCATGAAGGCGAGAAGATCAATGCAACGGCGCTGAAGGCGTTGATCCGGTCGGCGGTGGCGTTCAATGTCGCCAAGGCAGGCGCGAAGAAACCGTCTGCGCGCTGAATCGCGCAACCCAGAATTCCACGCCTTTGCGGTAGCACCTGTCGTCAACATCGGCAAAGATGGTGCGCTGCACGATCGCCACGCGCGCCCGTGTACCCCCTTGGAACCTGGAATTGCCTGTGCTGAGTGTTGTTGGAGTAGTGCTTGCGCTGTATGTCGTCTGGCGGTTGATCTGGCCGCTGCGGGTGCCGGTCTCGGTCCGTGGGCCGCTGGGGTTGTTGGTGCTGTCGCTGGCGCTGCACCACCGGATCGTGGCCCGGTTCGCCGGCACGATGGCCTCGCCGGAGATTCCCAAGGCCGCGCTGGTGGTGCTGGCCAGCGGCTTCACCGCGCTGCTGCTGGTGGCGGTGTTCCTGCTGGTGCTGGACGGTCTGCTGCTGGGTGCCCGGCTGCTTCGGCTGCCGCGCGTTACCACGGCACTGCGCAGCGGCTGGCTGCGACCTTCCGCCGCCGGCGTGGCGCTGGTGCTGGGCGCCGTTGGCGTACAGCAGGGCATTGCGGTGCCGCAGCCGCGCCAGATTGATGTCGCCGTTGCGGGGCTCCCGGAGGCGTTCGACGGTTACCGCGTGCTGCAGCTTACCGACATCCACGCCAGCCGCCTGCTCACCGGCGACTGGGTGGCCAAGGTCGTGGACGAGAGCAACGCGCTGAAGCCGGACCTGGTTGTTATCACCGGCGACCTGGCCGATGGCAGCGTACGCGCCCGTGCAGATGACGTGCGCACGCTGGGCGAGCTGCAGGCGCCGGACGGTGTCATCGCCATTACCGGCAACCATGAGTACTACGGTCAGTACGCGCAATGGATGCAGGCGTTCCGCGCGCTGGGCATGCAGGTGCTGGAGAACAGCCACACCCAGGTCACGCGGGAAGGCGCGGTGCTGACCATCGCCGGCGTCACCGATCCGGTCGCCGTGAACTACGGGCTGCCGATGCCGGACCTGAAGGCGGCGCTGGCTGGCGCCGATCCGCAGGCGCCGGTGATCCTGCTCGACCACCGGCCCGGCGCGGCCGCGGCCAACGCCGCACAGGGCGTGAAGCTGCAGCTGTCCGGACATACGCATGGCGGCCATATCGTGGGCATGAACCAGTTGGTGAAGCAGGCCAACGGCGGCTATGTGTCCGGGCGCTATGACGTAGGCGGCATGACGCTGTATGTCAGCAACGGCGCCGGGCTGTGGCCGGGCTTCGCCGCGCGCCTGGGCGTCCCATCGGAGATCACCCTGATCACCCTGCGCCGCCCGTAGCGCCGGGCTCTGCCCGGCAGGTCGCAACGCCGGGCAGAGCCCGGCGCTACGGGCTGTCGGGCATACTCCAGGCATCGGCGGCGCCCGGCGTCGTCCCCAAGGAAGGTTCCGCCCTTGAAGCTGTTCCTGATCGTCTACGCGATCCTGCTGCCATTCAACGTGCTGGGCACGATCTTCGTCTGGCGGGTCCGCTACGGGCCGCCGTACCGGCGCGTGCTGAAGGTGTTGGCCATCTGGCTGGTGCCGTGGCTGGGTTTGCTGGCCAGTTGCGTGCTCACCGCGATCCATGTGCGCGGCGCCGGGGGTTCCCATGCCGGCGGCGACAGCGCCGTGGGCTATGCGGGTGACACCGGCAGTGGCGGCGGCGAGGGTGGCGGCAGCAGTGATGCCGGCTGCAGTGACAGTGGCGGTGGTGGCGGCGACAGCAGCTGCCACTGATCCTGGCCCCGCAGCGTTCAGGCCAACGCCGTGTCGCCTGGTGTGGTCGCCTGCACCAGCTCCGGCGCCAGGGCATGTGCCACGGCCATGCGCAGCAGTGCGGGGCTGATATGGCGGCGGTGCACGCCGTTGATCGCGGCCATGTACATTCGGCCGAAGGCGTTGTGGGTCTGCACGCGTGTGCCCAGCGACACCTTCACACCGCCGTCGTCCAGGCATTGCACGCGCACGCACGAGCGGAAACGCAGGTGGCGGTCGTCGGCACCCAGCAGCACTTCGGCACTGCGCTCGGCCGCATCAACGCGCTGTGCATGTACCGGGAAGCGCCCGGCAAACAGGGTGGTGCGGTCGCCCGACAGCAGCGACGACACCGGGCAGCCCAACGGCGAGGTGCGCAGTTGCAGCGGCGCGACCAGCACATTGCGCAGTGCCATCAGCCGACCCACGCTGGGCGGCGGGTTCAACACGAAGCCTTCCAGAACCATCTCCAGCAGGGCGCTTGCCGAGCGGCGGGGAGCGCTGTGCGGTGGCAGGGTCAGCGTGGCGTAGTCCTGGTGGCCGGCGTCCTCGGCCAGCGCTTGGCGCAGCAGTGAATCCGCCGGCGGCTCGGGCTGCGCCTGCACCGGGTAGTCCGCCGCGCGCCGCCCGACGTAGCCGTGGGCCGGGCGCAGCCGCGCCAGCAGCACGCGCAGCGGGCCGATCAGGTCGCGGGTGCGGGCGCAGAGACCGGCCAGCGCGGAGCGCGCCGGAGACTGCAGCGACAGGCTGATTACGGGCAGGCGCGACAGGTCCGTCTGTTCCAGCAACTGCTTCAATGCGGGCGGCAACACCTCGGTCAGGGTCGGAATGTCCGCACTGTCGGCGTCGATGCGCGCGCGCTGTTCGGCGGTGAGCGCGCCGCTGCGTTCGTTGGCATGGCACGACAGCGCGAACAGCGCAGGATGGCGCGGGTGGCGCGAGACGAACTGGTGCCAGGTGCCGCTGCCGAAGCGCACGGTGAACAGGCAATCCGGCGGGATGTCCACGCAGCGCAGCGCATGCACGAAGGCGGCGGGATCGCGCTGCAGCTGCGCGTCGGAGGCGGTGGAAAAGCGCAGCTGCGCGCCACCACTGCCGGCGATGGCGGTGAACATGCGCGGGCCGGCATGGCGATGGAACGGATGCCCCTGGCGGCCGACCGAGAACGAATACAGCGACGACGCGTCGTCGTGCGCCAGGTGCATGCCGCCCAGGCGCGCGGAGGGTTCGTCCAGTGCATCGACGAACGCCGGGTGGGCGGCCTGGCGGCGTCCGGCGTCGCGCAGCAGCTGGTCGCCGGCACCGATGCCGAGCTGGGTGATCAAGGCCACTTCAACCGGGCTGCCATCGCCAAAGGAGGGCAGGCTGATGCTGGGGAACGAACGACTCACGCGGTGGGTGTCCAGCATGCCGGTCTCCTTGTGGCAGGGGCTCAGGGTTACGAGGCAGGGGTGCGTTTGGCGCGGGCGCGGCTTTCGCGCTGCAAGGGGCCACCGACCGGACAGACTTCGGCCGCCCACGCGAACAGGGTATTGGCCAGGCGGTCGGGTACCTGGCGGAAGTACACGAATTGGCCGCGCTTCTCGCGCTCGATCAGCCCGGCATCCTCCAGGATGCGCAGGTGGCTCGACAGCGCCGGCTTGCTGAAGTCGAAGCGCTCGCCCAGCTCGCCGGCGCTCAGTTCGCCGCCGTTGAGGTAGGCCAGGATCTGCCGCCGGGCAGTGGAGGCAAGGGCTTCGAAGATGCGGTCCATGAGCCATCAATTAACTAATTCGTTAACTAACGATGCGCTGGCACAGCCACGCTGTCAAGTGTCGTCATGCCGCCACCGTCACCGTCACGTCATCTGCAGCGCTTACCTTGCGCGCACTTCAGGGGTAGGGCGGCAGAGTGGCCGAGCAGGCAAGAGGGCGGCTGGCGCGGATGTTCGTGGAACACGCGCCGGTGCTTCGGGGGTTCTTCGTGCGCCGGGGGGCGCGACAGGACGCCGAGGACCTGGTGCAGGAGACGTATCTGCGTCTGCTGCGTGCGCATGCGGGGCCGGGCGAGTCGATCGCCAACCCCGAGGCGTATCTGTTCACGGTGGCGCTGAACCTGGCGCGTGAGCAGGCCAGCCGCAGGCGTTGGTCGACCCTGCCGATCGAGGACATCGAACAGCTGGGCCACGGCCTGGCCAGCGGGGAATGCGTGGAAGACGCCGCCGAACGCGATCAACGCCGCCAGCGCCTGCAGGCGCTGCTGGCCACGCTGCCCGAACACACCCGCGCAGTGCTGGTCATGCAGTACCGCGACGGGCTGAGCTACAAGCAGATCGCCGAACGCATGGGCGTCTCATCGCATATGGTCAAGAAGCATGTCGTGCGCGGTCTTGCGGTTTGCCGCCGGGCCATGGCCGACGTGGCGGAGGCCCCATGAGCGCGCCGACCGAACATCCCACCGCGCTGACCCAGGCCGCGGCCCACTGGCATGCGCTGCAGCGCGAGGGCGATCTGGCCCCGGCGCAGCAGCGCGCCTTCATGGACTGGCTGCTGACCTCGCCCGAACATCTGCGCGAATACCTCGCCATCAGCCAGGTGGCCGGTGCGCTGGGCGATGCGCTGCGCACGATGCCGATCGACCTGGACGCCTTGCTGGCGACGCCGGCGCCGACCAGTGCGGGCAACAACGTGGTGGCGCTGCCGCTGCGCCGAGCGACGCCCCCGACACCGGCGTCGCCGCGACCGCGCCGCCGTCTGCCCGGCATGGCGGTGGCCGCCGCGCTGCTGCTGGCGCTTGGCATCGGCACGCCGCTGCTGTGGCCGCAGACCACGCATTACGTGGCCGCGCACGGCGCGCCCCGTCAGTTCACCCTGTCAGACCACAGCGTGGTGCACCTCAACGCCGACAGCGAACTGTCGGTACGGATGAGCCTGTTCGGGCGCCGGGTCGAACTGGAGCGTGGCCAGGCCAGCTTCGTGGTCGCCGCCGACCGCCGCCCGTTCGCGGTGCATGCCGGCGGCCTGCAGGTGACCGATATCGGCACCACCTTCGATGTTTCGCTGCTGCGCGAGCAGGCCCGCATCGCGGTGAGCGAGGGCCGGGTGCAGGTGCGCGGCGACGGCGGGCGCGGGCGCCTGCTGGCGGACCTGGCTGCAGGCAAGGTCGCGCAGGTGGACTATCGCGACCAGCGCGTGCAGCTGCGCGAGGAAGACGCCGCGAGCATGACCGCGTGGTGGCACGGCCGCATCGTGTTCCGCGATGAGCCGCTGCGCGACGTGGCGGACCGCTTCAATCGCAGCAACGCGCTGCGCCTGCAGATCAGCGACGAGGCCGGTGCGTTGCGGCTTACCGGCAACCTGCGTGGCGACGACGTCGCCTCGCTGCGCGCGTTCCTGGACCAGCAGCCGACGCTGCAGACGCTGCAGCGCGCAGACGGCATCCACGTGCGCATGCGCGAGCCCGAGGGGGCTGTCAAAAAAAATTCATCGAATTAGCGGTGCCCGATCCGCGCGCTGCGCCCTCGTAGTTTGGGAATGCAGGAACACACCTGTTCCGCGACCACCGCCATTCCCTAACTGGATATCACGATGCGCCGCACTCTGTTCCTTTCGATCGCCCTTGCCCTGCAGGTCACCGCCACCGCGGTGGCTGCCGAACCGGTCCGCCCCGCCACCGAGGCGATTGCATCGCAGCCGCTGGACATGGCCCTCAACGTCCTGTCGCGACAGACCGGCCTGCAGTTCGTGTACAGCGCACAGGTGGCGGGCAACCTGCGCACGCCTGCGGTACCGGCCGGCCTGTCGGCAGACGCCGCGTTGGCCCGTCTGCTCGCCGGCACCGGCCTGCGCTACCGCTACCTCAATGCCACCACCGTGACCATCGAGAGCGAGGCCGCTGCGACCGCACCGGCCACCACCAGCGTAGAACCGGCAGGCGTGGTTGACGCTGCCGGCGCGCCGCTGGTTGCCGAGGCCGGTGCAGGCGCGGGCCCGCAGAACCTGGAAACCATCCAGGTCATGGGCAGCTACAGCCGCAGCCTGGAACAGGCGGTGGACCTCAAGCGCGCCAACATCGGCTTCTCCGACTCCATCGTGGCCACCGACGTGGCCGACTTTCCGGAACAGAACCTGGCCGAAGCGCTGCAGCGCGTTCCCGGCGTGACCATCGAGCGCAGCAAGGGCCTGGGCACCAAGGTCAACGTGCGCGGCCTGCCGTCGGAGTACACGTATGTGTCGATCAACGACCTGGCCACCGCTTCGGGCAGCGGCGGGCGTGATGTGGAGTTCGACATGTTCGCCTCCGAGATCATCCAGCAGGTGACGGTGCAGAAGTCCCCGACGGCGGCGGACGAGGAAGGCGGCATCGCCGGGTCGGTCAAGATCACCACCGCGCGGCCGTTCGATTACAAGGAGCGCAAGCTGGTGCTGTCGGCCGAAGGTGCGCACAACAGCATCTCCGAGGAAGTGGACCCGCGCTTCGCGTTCCTGGCGGCCGACACCTGGGGCGACTGGGGCGGCCTGGTGTCGTATTCGCAATCCAAGCGCACCAACCGCACCGATTCCACTTCGGGCATCAACTTTCGCCCGATGTCGCGCTTCCTGGGCGCCTCCGGTACCCGGGGCACCCAGGCCCAGGCGGTGCTCGCCCGCGACGCCGGGGTGAACATCGTCAACCGCAACAACACCGATGAGACCAACCTGGTGGTGTTCCAGGACAAGGTCGGCGACCGCGTCTACCTCAACGAGCAGGACAAGTGGGGCGCCACCGCGTCGCTGCAGTACAAGCCCAGCAGCAGCTTCAGCCTGACCTTCGATGCGATGCTGGGCGGCTACGACTCCACCGAAGACGAATACGATGCGGCCGCCTACTCGGCCTCGAGCCGCAGCACGCTGGGCACCATCCACGAATACGACGCCAGCACGCTGTCCGAGTACGGCATGGTGGTGCTGCGCGATGTCTCCTATACCGCGACCCAGCACGAGATGCTGAGCAAGGAACGCATCAACAAGACCGACTACAGCCAGTACAGCGTGGCAATGGACTGGAAGGGCCAGGACTGGTACGTCGATGCGATGGCCGGCTATTCCGGCGCGGAGAAGACCTCGGACTTCTCCAACCTCAAGCACGTGGCCTATGCTCCCTCGCGCACCCGCTGGACCGGTCGCAGCGGCGAGACCATTCCCAGCACGCCGGGTGGCTTCGACATGTACAACGCCTCGGACAAGTATCTGTTCGAGGCCTATGAGACCACGCTGGAGAACGTCGACGACGACAAGTATGCGGCGCAGGTCAACGTCACCCGCATGCTGGACCTGGCCTTCCTGCCGGCCCTGCGCGACGTGAAGTTCGGCGCGCGCTACACCGACCGCTCCAAGCAGCGCCAGTATGGCGAGCTCAAGATCACCGGTCCCAGCGCGGGCAGCAGCGCGTGGGTCAACACGCGCACCTTGGCCGACAGCCCGTTGCAGTCCATCGGCGACATCGTGCCGGGCGGCAACTACACCATCAAGGACCTGGACTGGCAGCAGGTGTCCAACGACTACGCCCGCAGCGCGTTCCGCTACGACGGCTTCTACACCCCGTTCGACGCCGGCCAGTTCTACCAGGTCGATGAGAAGGTGATGAGCCTGTACGCCATGGCCGACATCGCCTTCGACATTGGTCAGGTGCCGGTGACGATCAACGCCGGTGCGCGCTATGTCGATACCAGTGTCACCTCGTTCGGCTACCACCCGATCCAGCGCCCGGACGGCAGTACCGGTTACACCGATACCCCGGTGTCCAAGGACGGCAGCTATGACGATCTGCTGCCCAGCTTCAACATGACCGCCGAGCTGTCGCAGGGCCTGCTGCTGCGCGCGGCGGCCTCCAAGACCATGATGCGCCCGGCGCTGACCGACATCGCCTACAAGCGCACCGCCAGCTGGAGCTCGTACCGCTTCACCGACGGCAACCCGGAGCTCAAGCCCACCTATGCCAAGCAGTGGGAAGTGGGCCTGGAGAAGTACCTGGACAATGGCGCGCTGTTTGCCGCGTCCTACTTCCGCAAGAACATCGATGGCGTGGTGATCAACTCGCTTACCGGCGTGGTGCAGGACGTGGCGGTGTATAACGCCAACGGCACGCTCAACGGCATCTTCGACTTCGACGTGTACCAGCCGGTGAACGCCAAGGGCTCCTACCAGGTGGACGGCGTGGAACTGGTGGCGCAGCTGCCGCTGGGCATGTTCCACCCGGTGCTGGAAGGCTTCGGCGTGAATGCCAACTACACCGTGCTGGACAGTTCCCTGGCCGGCGAGTCGGACCTGGGCATCCGCACCCCGATGCCGGGCCTGGCCGAGAAGACCTGGAACTTCACCGCGTACTACGAGAACGACCGCTTCGACGCGCGCGTGTCCTACAACCACAAGGACGAGTACGTCGAATCGATTGGCTATGACATGTACCCGATCTGGCGCGATGCCTACGGTCAGATGGATGTGTCGATTGGCTACCGGATCACTGACAACATCAAGATCAGCCTGAAGGGCATCAACCTGACCAACGAGATCACCAGCGGCTACACCATGGATCCGTCGTTCCCGACCATGTACGAAGCCTCGGGTCGCCGCATCAGCCTGGGCCTGCGCGCCGACTTCTGATCGCCCGGCGGGCGCTGCCCGCTACGCGCACGCTGCGTGCCGCCTTGCATCTGGTCACGACCAACGGTCGTGACCGGATGCCTGCCGACAGCGAGCCCGGTCAACGAAAGGAACTCCGTCATGTACCACTTGTTTCTGCTGGCGCTGCTCGCGGCGCCGGCCATTTCTCCTGCTGCCGACATCGACGACGGCCGTGAGTGGCAGCCCGGCGACCACCATGTACACAGCGAGTGGAGCGTGGACTGGGACCGCAGCACCATGCCGCCCACGCCGGTCCGCGGCGGCGACTCATCCTATTCCCGCACCCGCAATGCCGAACAGGCACGCCACTTCGGATTGCGCTGGATGGTGCACACCGACCACGGTGGCCCCGGTCATTCGACGGTGACCCGCGACCATGCCTACCCGGCGCTGTTGCTGGCACGGAAGGCGGTACCGGAGGTCATCCAGTTCAACGGCATGGAATTCGACGTGCCGGCCGGCGAGCATGCCTCGCTGATCATCGCGCCGGGCCCGCAGGAGGGCGAGCAGTTGTTCGCGATCGAGCGGGATTACAGCCGCGGTGAACCGCTGCAGGACGGCAGTCGCGATACCCACCAGCACATGCTGGATGCGCTGGCGCATATGCGGGCGTTGCGTCCGTTGCCGCTGATGCTGATCAACCACCCCTCGCGTACCGCAACCGGGGTGGGGCAGTGGGGTGAGGTCGAACCGACGGAGTTGACTGCCTGGCATGACGCCGCGCCGCAGGTGCTGGTGGGCATGGAAGGCGCCCCCGGGCACCAGGCCACCCGCACCGAGCGCGGGCTGTACCGGAATGTTGCCGCGCCCACGTTCGGGGGCTTCGACCAGATGACCACGCAGGTGGGCGGGGTGTGGGACCAGATGCTTGCCGCCGGCACGCACTTCTGGATCACGGCCAGCTCGGATTCACATGTGAACGTGCGCGACGGTGGGAGCGACTTCGACCCGGGCGAGTACAGCAAGACCTATGTATGGGCACGTCCGGAGGCCGATGACATTCTCGGGGGCGTGCGCGCGGGCCGCATGTTCGCGGTGACCGGCGACCTGATCGACGCGCTGGAGCTGACGGTGCAGGCCGCCGATGGGAGCAGCGCGGTAGGGCGGATGGGCGATACGCTCGCGCTTGCAGCGGGTACGCCGATGCGGGTGCAGCTGCGCGTGCGTGCACCGGAAGGGGCGAATGCGGCTGGGCAACATCCGGCGTTGCGGCAGATGCAGCTGATCGTCGGCAGTGGCGATGGAAAGGATCCGCAGATGCAAACCCGGCGTTTCACCGCGAAGGAGTGGCAGCAGGACGGCGCGTGGTACCAGGTGTCATGGGCGCTGCCCGCACCCGCCGGTGGAGCCTTCGTGCGCGCCCGTGGCAGCAGCACGGACGAGCCCACGCCGCTGGCCGACATCCAGGGTGAAGATCCCTGGCAGGACCTGTGGTTCCATTCCAACCCGGTGTTCATCGCGCGCTGAGGCGGTTCACTGCCGTGAACGTTATGGCAGGGCGCCTGCACGACCCGGTCACGGGCGCCCGCCGACGCTTGTGCGACACATCCACCGCGGACCCTGCCGATGACCACGCTGACCCTGCACGACCTGGCCAAGAAAATGGCCGGTATCGACTTCGCCATGCTGCAGACCTTCGCCCCCAATCACGAGATCGCGGGGCGACCCATGAGCAACAACGGGGATGTCGACTACGACGGCGACAGCTGGTTCTTCGCGCTCGACAGCACCGACATGGTCCGCGAACTGCAGGCCGAGCCCAACGTCGCCCTGAGCTTCACGGGCAGCAAAGGCCTGCTCGGCAAGCCGCCGCTGTTCGTGTTCGTCCAGGGCAAGGCGCGGCTGGTGCGCGACAAGGAGGTCATGCACGACCATTGGAAGAAGAGTCTCGAGCGCTGGTTCGAGCAGGGCGTGGACACCCCCGGGCTTGTCCTGATCCACGTACACGCGCACCGCATCCATTACTGGGACGGCGAAGACCAGGGCGAGATCCAGGTCTGAGTGCGCCGCCGTGCCTGCCGGTTCCACCCCCTTGGTCGGATGCGCCGGATGGTCCATCCCGGGGCGTTACGCAGCCCTGTTCGGGCCCGGCGAGAGCATGCTGGCGCGATACGCCACCCGCTTTCCGGTGGTGGAAATCAATTCGTCGTTCTACCGGCCGCACAAACCCGGAACCTACCAGCGGTGGGCAGCGAGCGTTCCGCCTACCTTCCGCTTCTCGGTGAAGCTGCCCCGCGCCATCTCGCACGATTCGGGTCTGGTTGGGGTAGGGGCGCTGCTCGACCGCTTTCTAGCGGAAACCGGCGCACTCGGCACTGCGCTGGGCGGGCTGCTGCTGCAACTGCCGCCTTCGCTGGTATTGGATGCGCGTAGCGCCTCAAGCTTCTTCCGTGCGCTGCGCCGGCGCAGCGACGTGCCGCTGGTCTGCGAGCCGCGACATGCCAGCTGGTTCACCGCCCATGCCGACGCGTTGCTCCTGCGCTACGGCGTTTCGCGCGCCGCCGCCGATCCACCGCGCGTTTCCGCTGCCGCCACGCCAGGGGACGGTTCAACCTGGCAGTACTGGCGCTGGCACGGCGCGCCACGCATGTATTACAGCAACTACGAAGACGCCTCCCTGAGCGCGCTCGCCGCGCAGGTGCGGCAGCAGCGCACCGGCAACCGTGCCCCCTGGGTGATCTTCGACAATACCGCGCACGGCTTCGCCATTGCCAATGCGCTGCGGCTGCAGGAAGTGGCCGCCGATGCCTGAAGGCCCCTCCATCGTCATCCTGCGCGAGGCGGCAGCAAAGTTCCGCGGCAAGACCGTGCGCCTGGCCACCGGCAACAGCAGCCTCGACCTCACCCGGATGGAGGGGCGCCGCGTGGTCGCGCTCCGCAGCTGGGGCAAGCACTTCCTCATCCGGTTCAGCAGCTTCAGCCTGCGCGTGCACATGCTGATGTTCGGCAGTTACCGCATCGACGAACGCAAGCCGTCGCCACCGCGTGTTTCGCTGCAGTTCGACAATGGCGAACTCAACATCTACGCCTCGTCGGTGAAATACATTGAAGGTTCGCTGGACGACACGTACGACTGGCGCACGGACGTGATGAATGATGCCTGGGACCCGCGGCTGGCCCGGCGTCGGCTTAAACTGCAGCCGGACACACTGGTCTGCGACGCACTGCTGGACCAGAACCTGTTCGCCGGGGTCGGCAACATCATCAAGAACGAAGTGCTGTTCCGCCAGCGCGTGCACCCCGAATCCACCGTGGGCGATCTGCCGCCACGCGTGCTCGGCAAGGTCATCGCCGACGCCCGGGTGTACAGCTTCTGCTTCCTCGAGTGGAAACGTGCGTTTGAGTTGCGCAAGCACTGGCAGATCCACACGAAGCGGACCTGTCCCAACTGCGGCGGACCCGTGTCGAAGACCTATCCAGGCAAATCGCGCCGGCGCACCTTCTTCTGCCCGAACTGCCAGGTCCGGTACTGATCAGCCCATTGGCTCAACACGGGTGAAGAGGGGGGCAGTGGCCGGTCCTGTAGGATGGGGCCGTCCCACGCCGTTACGCGCGTCCTGCGCGGCCGTGTTCCGGTCGCCCGCTTCGCTCCCCTTTTCGAGCCGTCCGTCAGTGCTGATGGACCGGCTTTCCGTGTTTCATGGAGCGCACATGCCGGGCTATACCACCCGCATTCTCACCATTCCTGTCGGGGGCCACGACTTCCGCATCCGGGCCCTCAGCGACCTGCAGCAGTTCGCCGACCCCACCGGCCGCGCCGAGCGCGCCGGTATCCATTCGTCGTTGTGGAGCCTGTTCGGCCAGATCTGGCCGGCCGGACGCGTATTGGCCGACGCCATGAGCCAGTTCGACATCGCCGGCAAGCGCATTCTCGAGCTGGGGTGCGGCTTGGGCCTGGCCAGCCTGGTGCTGGCCCAGCGGGGCGCCAACATCGTGGCCAGCGACCATCACCCGCTGGCCGAGTCCTTCCTCGCCTACAACGCCGGCCTCAACGACCTGCCGTCGGTGCACTACCGCGATCTGCCGTGGGAGCTGCCCGATGCGACGCTGGGGCGGTTCGACGTGATCATTGGCAGCGACGTCCTGTATGAGCGCAGCCACGGCATGCAGATCGCCGCCATGATGGAACGGCACGCCAAGCCCAGCGCGGAGCTGCTGATCACCGATCCGGGACGCGGCAACCTCGGCGGGTTTTCGCGCGCGATGACCACGCAGGGCTATGAGGTGGAGGAGCTCAGCGGCTTCGGTGAAGAGGAAAGCACTTCCCCGGGGCGCGGGCGGTTGCTGCGCTACGCCCGCACCGCGTAACAACGCGCCACGCGTGTCCCTACGATGACATCGCCTGCAGGTCGCCTGTCGTAGGCTCTGAACCCATGACCAACCCATCCCCGGCCACGCCGACCCGCTCCATGATCATTGCCGGCCTGTCCACGGTAGTGGAGTGGTACGACTTCACCCTGTATCTCTACCTGGCCACGGTGCTGTCCCGGGTGTTCTTCGGCGGTGGCGAAAGCGCCTTGCTGGCCACCCTGGCGGGGTTTGCGGTGTCCTACCTGATGCGCCCGCTCGGTGCGCTGTGCTTTGGCCATCTGGGCGACCGCTTCGGCCGCCGCTACATGCTGCTGGCGTCGATGGCGCTGATGACCGCGGCGATGCTGGCCACCGCGCTGCTCCCCACCTTCGACAGCATCGGCGCCAGTGCCGGCGTGCTGCTGTTGCTGCTGCGCTGTGTCATGGCGTTCTCGGTCGGCGGCGAATACACCGGGGTGGTGGCCTACCTGCTGGAAACCGCGCCGCCCCGCCGCCGGGGACTGGTGACCTCGCTGGCCTCGGCGGCCAGCGAGATGGGCGCGCTGCTTGCGGTCGCGCTGTCGGCATTGACGGTCGCGCTGCTGAGTACCGCGCAGCTTGATGGCTGGGGGTGGCGGATTCCCTTCCTGGTCGGTGCGGTGCTGGCCGGGGCGATCCTGCTGGCGCGTTCCACCATGCACGAATCGCCGGAGTTCGAGCGGCAGCAGGCGGAAGGGACGGTGCCCACCTCGCCAATCCGCGATACCTGGCGATTTCATCGCGCGGCCGTCGCGCGCACCTTCGCGATCTCCGCACTGGGCTCGATCACCTACTACGTCGGCATCACCTATGTACCGGCCTTCCTCGGTTCTGCCGGTGGCATCGGCGAATCGCAGGCGCTGTGGCTGTCCACCGTGGCGGCCGTGGCCGTCATCGGCGTGACGCCGCTGGCCGGCGCGCTGTCGGACAAGGTCGGGCGGCGACCGGTGCTGATCGGCCTGGCGGTGTTGTCGGCATTGCTGCCGTTGACCATGTTCGGGCTGATGGCGAAGGGAAGCGTCGTGCAGATCGCCGTGGCGGCCGTGGTGCTGGCCTGCCTGGCCGGCGGCGTCAGCGCTGTTGCGGCACCGGCCACCGCCGAACAATTTCCCGGCGAGGGCCGGCTCAGCGGCCTGGCGCTGGGGGTGACCATGGCCACCGCATTCTTCGGCGGCGCCACCCCGCTGCTGGCCGAACTGCTCGTGCGCCACACCGGCTGGGCGGCCGCGCCGGGCGCCATGATCGCCGCCGTAGCGCTGCTGGTGCTGCCGGTCCTCTGGGGTCTGCGAGAAACCCGCCCAACCTGACGGTAGCGGCCGCGCGGCGGTAGAGCCACCCCATGGGTGGCTGCGTTGTGCCCACCGAAGCGCAGCAGCCACCCATGGGGTGGCTCTACGGTGTTTCAGGTACCGCCTTCCGTCGGCAACGGGGCGGGCACGTTCAACAACCCGCCTGCCGCCACATACGCCGCCAACGCCTGCCCCTGGCTCAGCAGATGCCGCTCCATCGTGCGCTCCGCACCCTCGGCATCTCGCTGTCGGAAGCACTCCATCAACTCACGATGCTCCGCCAGCGACTGCGCCGTGCGCCCCGGCGTCAACAACTGCCGCCCACGGTGCATCTTCAAAATGCGATGCAGATCGTGCGTGATCCGGATCAGCCACGGATTGCCCGCGTAATGCTGCACCGTCTCGTGAATCAGATAATTGTTGCGGTAGTAGTCCGCGATATTGCCCGCCGCCGCCGCCGCTTCCATCGCCGCATGCAGCGCTTCCAACTGCTGCACACCGGCGTCGTCGATATGCTTCACCGCCTCATGCGCGCAACGGCCTTCCAGCATCGCCATCACCGGGAACAGCTGGTTGAGGTCCTCCAGCGTCAGCCGGGTCACCCGCGCGCCACGCCCCGCATCGATCTGCACCAGCCCCTCGGCCGCCAGCAGCTTCAACGCCTCGCGCAGCGGCGTACGGCTGATGCCCAGCTCCTCGCAAAGCCCCGGCTCATCGATCCACTCCCCCGGCGGCAAGCGGTAGTCATAAATGCGCTCACGCACATGCTCTGCCACCTCTTCATAAAGAGGCGCGCGCTTTTTCGAGGAACGTGGGGCGGGAGCAATGGCCATGGTTAGATTGTATTCGCTCTTTTCATCGGCCACCGACACCTTGTCAAAGGCGGGTCGGGGTGGGTTTATGGGGGTGTGAGCCGCATGGATGCGGCGACCAAGCCCCCATGGACGGGTTCACGGCGTCCCCCATCAACCCGCACCGTCCCGCCAAAGCGCGGAGACGCTGCGAATGGGCTGTTGCTTTTGCTCCTACATCCAACCCGGCACAACAAATACCAGCCACGCCAGCAGCGGCCCGAACGCCACCACCAGCCCGCTGTAGACCAGGAACCGGCGGAACAGCGATTCGCGCTCTTCCTTCGCGGCCGAGGCCACCACCAGCGCACCGTTGGTCGAGAACGGACTCACATCCACGATCGTGGACGACACCGCCAGCGCGCAGATCACGCCGGCCGCGCCCAAATGGCCCTGCAGCAGGAACGGGACCGCCAGCGGAATCGTGGCGCCCAACACCGCCGCCGACGACGCGAATGCCGACACAATGCCGCCCACATAGCAGACCAGCAGCGCACCCAGCAGCGGAATGCCGATGTTCGACACCCCATTGCCGATGAAGTCCACCGAGCCGGCCTTCTCCAGCACCCCCACATACGTCACCACACCGCAGATCAGCAGCACCGTCGACCAGCTGATCCCATCCACCGCGCCCTTCTGGCTGGTGGGCGAGAGCAGCGCCAGCACCACCGCCACCGTGATCGACACCAGGCCCACATTGAGGTTGTAGATCAGCGCGGCCACGCCCAGCCCGACCAGGCCGACCAGCGTGAACAGCCGCTCGCGGGTCATCCCCACCGCATCCAGTGCATCCGGATCGTTCGACAGCGTGCCGCCGCCGGCCGACACCAGCGCCCCGTGACCTTCGATCGCGAACTGCCGCGACGACGCCTGCGGGCCGCCGGCCAGCGCCAGCTCCGCGCCACCCACCGCCACCGCGCCGCGCCGCATCAACGCTACCCCGCCGAACGCGAAGAAGCAGATGATCGCCATCATGAAATTGAAGCCCAGGCTGGTCAGGAAGACCGCCATCTCCGTCACCTCCAGCCCTGCCTTCTGCACCACCCCGTTGGTGATGCTGCCGTACACACTGATCGGCGAGAAACCACCGGCCTGCGCGCCATGGATCACCAGCAGGCCCATCAGCAGCGGATTGATCTTGTACTGCTTGGCAAAGCGCAGCGCGACCGGCCCGATGATCGCTACCGCCGCCGGGCCCAGCGCACCGAAGGCCGTGAGCACCGCCGTGATCACGAACATCACCCACGGAATGGCCACAATGCGCCCGCGCACCGCGCGTACCGCCCAATGCACCAGCAGATCGATCGTGCCGTTCTTCTGCGCGATGGCGAACAGATACGTGATGCCGACCAGCGTCAGGAACAGGTCGCCGGGGAACCCGCCGAGCACCTCCTTGCCTTCCATGCCGACGAAGATGCCGCCGATGATGAAGGCCAGCGCGAAGGCCACCGCGCCCATATTGATCGGCAGCGCCGTGGCGACGATGAACATGATCACCAGACCGATGATCGTTGCAATTTGTGGACTCATGCGCCCTCCCAGACACGTGATTCGCGTACCGCATGGATGGGGACCCGCCATCCCGGGATGTGGCGTGCTACAGGTGGAGCCGACCGCTCATTGCACACGGCCCAAGGCGCTGTGCACCCAGGCCGCCGCACCGTCCAGGTGCTGGAATTCTTCGGCCGCGCGCACTTCGCAGCACGGGTAGGCACTGGCCACCATGCGCGCCAGCGCGGTGCCGGGACCGAGCTGCAGGAACACCCGCGCGCCGCGCTCGAAGAGCTGGCGCATCAGCTGCGCCCATTCGATCGTCTGCGCCAGCTGCGCCGAAAGCGTGTGCACCATGCCGGCGCGGTCACGCACCAGGCGTGCGTCGATGCCGGCCAGTACCGGGAACTGCGGGCGTTGCCAGTCCACCGCATCCAGTGCGGCGGCGAATGCGGGAACCGCTGCCTGCAGCAATGGGGTATGCGAGGGCACCGCTACCGGTAGCGGACGGATCTCCGCGCCGGCTGCACGCGCCTCCTCGGCCAGTGACTGCAGACCAGTCAACGCGCCACCGACAATGAAATGCTCGCGGCCATTGGCGATCGCCACATGCACGGCATGCGCCGCGCACAGCGCCTGCACCCGGTCGCGGTCCAGCCCGAGCACCGCCTGCATGCCCGTGCCGACCGGGCTGGCGGCATCCATGAAGTGCGCACGCTGCGCCGCCAGTGCCAGACAGGACCGCGAATCGATACTGCCGGCAATGGCATGCGCCGCCAGTTCGCCGATGCTGTAACCGGCCACCATGCCGGGCGTCGGCAGCTGCGTGCGAAGTGCCTGCCACTGCGCCAGGCTGGCGGCGCACAGCAGTGGCTGCGCCAGTGCATTGTCGAAGCGCGCCTCCGTACCTGCCGCAGCGAACACGTCCTGGCCCAGCACGTCGCTCGCGCCATCGAGCACATCGCGCGCGGACGCGTTGTCGCGTACCCGGTCGAACATTGCCGGATGCTGCGCGCCCTGGCCGGGGCAGAGCAGGGCCAGGCTCATACGGCCTCCTGCTGCAACAGGAACCAGCTGCAGGCCAACAGATCGGCACTGCCGCCCGGGCTGAGCCGGCGCGCGACGAAGGCATCACCGAGCTGCTGCAGGCGCGGGCGCCAGCCCGCTGCAAACGCGCCGCCGTCGGCAATGAAGGCCGCCGCCTCGCTGCGCGCCCAGTGCAGGCCGTCGGCGCCGCCTCGGTGCAGCAGATTGAGATCGTCCACGCGGGCGATCAGCGTCATCAGCGTGTGGCACAGCGCCGCCTCACGCGAAAGCCCCGCCGCCAGCGCACCGCGCAGGGTGGGCAATGCCAGCGTGCGCAGCAGCGGGTAGCCGGCCGCGGCCTGTTCTCTTACACCGGCAACGCCATGCAGGGCGCGGGCACGTTGTCCCGGGCTGTTCGGGTCCAGCGGCGCGGCCATCAACTCTGCCGACCAGTGCTGTACGGCCCGGCAGACCTGCTCGCCCGACGCCGGCCGCCCGCTGCGGCGGCACCGCGCGGCGGCGGCCACCAGCAGGCCCAGGCTGAAGATCGCCCCGCGATGCGTGTTGATGCTGCCGGTGGCGCGCAGCATGGCGGCCTCGGCGGCGATGCCATGGCGACGCAGCACGGCGAACGGCGCGCCGTCGGCACCGGCATGTACGATGTCGCGGAAGTAATGGCGCAAGGCGAACAGGCTGCGCATGAAGGTGGCTGCATCCATGTCGTCATGACTGCCTGAATCGAACGGCGTGACCAGCCCGGGCTTCGGCGCAAGCGCCAGTTCGACGTGCAGGCTGGCAACCGCCAGCCGTCCCAGCCGCGCCGAATCAACGGGCGATACACACCGCTGCAGAACGGCGTTCAAGAGGCCACCCCGTAGTGCCACGCCATGCGTGGCAGCCGCGCCGACTCAAACAACCCGGCACGCACGTCCAACCCGGCCCCGTCCACCCGCTTCACCAGCACCTCCCGGGCGCAGCCGGCATACTCGCGCCAGTTCACCGCCCCACCATCGGGCAGGCACAGCTCGCCATCCAGGCGGCGGTCGAACCGCCGTTCCCACACCTGCAGTTTTGCCACCAGCGCATCGGCCGCATCGGCCGTCTGCACCGACCACAGTACGTCGATGTCCGAGCGCGCATGCACGTAGTCCAGCCCGGTCAGCACCTGCCAGGCGAACGCACCAAACACGTGCGCCGGTGCCACTCTTTCCAGCGCCTGCAGCGGCTGCTGCCACTCCGCCGGGACGCCCGCATGCGCGCGAACCTCGGCCAGGGGCAATGGCGGTGCCTGGCGCACGATGTCGCTCAACGGCACGCGCAGCGCCAACCGCTGCTTGCCCTCGGCGGGGGGAAGGGGAACGCCGAGGCGCACGCGCGGATCGGGATCGTCCGCCGCGCGGCGCGCGACCACGGCCGGCCAACCGCGCGCGAACCAGTCCGCCAGGCGGCGGTCGTGCGCGGCCACGTCGGCCCGCCAGTCGGCGTGTGCCGACAGCCAGACCAGCGTGTGGCGGGCGAGCCGGTCAGGCATCGCCAGCGGCTACCTGTGTGGCCACGCGTGCAGCCAGGCGGCGGCCGCCACGTTCGGCACCGCGTTGTGCGCGGCGGTCGCCGTCGGCCGGCGTGCGCAGGGCCTGCAGCAGCGCCTGTGCCAGGTCGCCGTGCCAGACCGAGTCCACGGCACCCATGGCGACATAGTTCTCCACGCCCGACGCGAACACCGGCGAGCTCTGGCTGAGCGCCTGCAGCTTTTCCAGCGGCTGTTTGGTCACCCGTGCCATCGCACGCAGGTCCATCACGCGCACCTGCGCATCGGGCAGGGCGTGGATGTGGTCGGCCATCAGCCCGAACGACAGGAAGCCGCCGCTGACCGATTCGCCGTAGACCAGCGTGACCAGGCGGGCACCACGGCGACGGGCCAGGTCCAGCGTCTGCGCCAGGTGCGCGAAGTAGCCGTTGATGCCCAGCAGTTCATCGCGACGCGCCAGCCGCTGGCCGGCGGTATCGACCAGCATCACGATCGGGCGCTGCGGGTGCGCGGTGGTGCTCGCAAGCACGGTTTCGGCGAGTACCAGCGCGTGGTCCACCCCCACCTCGATCTTGTCGGTGGTGCCGATCACGGTCACCTCGCCATCGTCGGTGCTGGCCGTACCGGTCAGGACCGAATCCTCGACGGTGATGGCATGCCCACGCGGGAACAGCGCGTCGAGCAGGGGGGCGAGTGGTGCGGTCATGGCAGCCTCCGATCAGCGGTGGCGGCAAGGAATGCATCGGTCTCGAGCAGCGGCAGCCGCTGCGGATCCTCGATGCCCAGCCGCGCCCATATTTCCAATCCATCGCGGCAATCGCCCCACGCCTGCGCGCGTGCATTGAGTGCGGCATGCCGGGCCTGCAGCGCGGCCAAGGCGCTCTCGGTGCCCATGCTGGCGGCATCCGGCCGCAGGGCATCGAACGCGGCCTGGGTGAATGCCTCGATCGCATCGGGCACCAGCACCTGCGCCTGGTCGATCAGATAGCGGTGCTTGCCGCCGGTAACCCGCCAGACCAGGGCGCGATCGCGTGCGTCGAACTCTTCCACGCCGCGCACGGTTTCGATCACCTCCGGACCGGACAGCGACAGCCGTCCCTCTTCGGACATGATCACGGTGGTGCAGCAACGCGCGACGATGCCCATGCCGCCGAACGCGCCGTTGCCGCTGCCGATCAGGGCGATCACCGGCACACCTGCCGCGCGCGTGGCGAGCACGGCACGCATGATCTCGGAGATGGCGATGAGCCCCGCATTGGCTTCGTGCAGGCGCACGCCGCCGGTGTCGAGCAACAGCAGCACGCCCTCGGGGTGGGTCTGCGCGGCACGCTGCAGCAGGCCGGTGAGCTTGGCGCCGTGCACTTCGCCCACGCCGCCGCCCATGAACTGGCCCTGCTGCGCCGCGACCAGCACGCGCTTGCCGCGCAACCGGCCTTCGCCGACCACGACGCCGTCGTCGAAGGCGGCCGGCTGGTCCAGCTGGGCCAGGTGCGGGCTGATCGCGCGCCGCGCCGGGCCGAGCAGTTCGTTGAAACTGCCGGCATCGAGCAGGCCGGCGATGCGTTCGCGCGCGTCGGCTTCGTAATAGCTGTGGCGGTGGACGAGGCTCATGCGCCGTCTCCCGCATGCAGGGTTTCCACTGCCTGGTCCAGGCGCAGGCTGACCACGGCCGGGGTGGCACCAGCGTCGTTGATCGACACCTGCACATCGCGCAGCGGATGGCGGCGGGCGAAGTCGGCGATCACCGCCTCCCAGGTCGTGCCGAAGCCCCGCGCGGCGGTGATGATGCGCACCGCCATCGCACCGTCCAGCGCGGCCGGTTCCAGCAGGATTTCCAGGTTGCCCGAGGCCAGCACGCCGACCAGCACCGCATCGGAGGGGAAGCGCACGGCACGCGTGCCGGTGAATCGATAGTCGAGGGTTTCCATCACAGGTTCCCTTACCAGTTGCGGAAGCGCTTGGGCGGGTCATACAGCCCCCCCGACCAGCGCACCAGGTCTTTGACCGAACGCGCGGCCAGCAGGTCACGGCTGGCGTCGCGCACGTGGATGCCGAGGTCGTCGGGGCGCTGGATGACGCCGCGGTCGCGCAGGTTCTCGACCATGGCGCGATCACGACCCAGGCCGACGGCCGTGTAGCCGGCCACGCCACGGATCGCCTGTTCGCGCTCCTCCGGGGTGCGGCACAGCAGCAGGTTGGCGATGCCTTCCTCGGTGAGGATGTGGGTGACGTCGTCGCCGTAGATCATCACCGGCGGCAGCGGCATGGCCGCGCGCTCAGCCAGCTCCCAGGCGTCCAGGCGGTCGACGAACGCCGGTGCCATGTGCTCGCGGAAGGTTTCCACCATCTGCACCACCAGCTTGCGCCCGCGTGGCATTTCGCCGGGCCGCGCCGCCTGCCTGCCGGCCTTGAGCCAGGCCTCGCTGGCGTGGCGGCGGCCGCGTGCGTCCGAGCCCATGTTGGGGGCGCCGCCGAAACCGGCGATGCGGTCGCGGGTGGCGGTGGAGCTGTTGCCCTGCAGGTCGATCTGCAGGGTGGAGCCGATGAACATGTCGCAGGCATACAGGCCGGCGGTCTGTGAGAAGGCGCGGTTGGAGCGCATCGAGCCGTCGGCACCGGTGAAGAACACATCGCCACGTGCGGCGATGTACTTCTCCATGCCCAGTTCGGAGCCGAACGAGTGCACGGATTTGACGAAGCCCGATTCGATCGCCGGGATCAGCGCCGGATGCGGGTTGAGCGCCCAGTGCTGGCAGATCTTTCCCTTCAGCCCCAGCGATTCGGCATAGGTAGGCAGCAGCAGTTCGATGGCGGCGGTGTCGAAGCCGATGCCGTGGTTGAGCCGGTTGACCCCGTATTCGGCGTAGATGCCCTTGATGGCCATCATCGCCATCAGCACCTGGATCTCGGAGATCTGCGCCGGGTCGCGGGTGAACAGCGGTTCGATATGGTTCGGGCGCGGGGCCTGCACCACGAAGTTGACCCAGTCGGCGGGGATGTCGACGCGGGGCAGGGTGTCGACGATGTCGTTGACCTGGGCGATGACGATGCCGCCGCCGAACGCGGTGGCTTCGACGATCACCGGGGTGTCTTCGGTGTTGGGACCGGTGTAGAGGTTGCCGTGGCGGTCGGCGGCCTGCGCGGCGACGAGGGCCACGCCCGGGGTGAGGTCGATGAAGTAGCGGCCGAACAGTTCCAGGTAGGTGTGGATGGCGCCGATCTGGATGCGCCCTTCGGCGACCAGGTTGGCCAGCCGCACCGACTGTGGGCCGGAGAAGGAGAAGTCCAGTTTCGAGGCGATGCCACGCTCGAAGACGTCCAGGTGCGTGGGCAGCGACAGCACCGACTGGACCATGTGCAGGTCGTGGACCCGGGCCGGGTCGAGGTCGGCCAGGCACTGGGCGAGAAAGTCGGCCTGCTTCTGGTTGTTGCCTTCCAGGCAGACCTTGTCGCCCGGTTCGAGCAGGGCGTGCAGCAGTTCGCCGACATCCGCGGCGGCCACCTCATGGCCGCGTGCCCAGGCGGCGGCGCGCTCCAGGCGGGCCTGGCGGCCAAGGGCTTTGGTATCCCAGCTGGGGGTCATTGCGAGGCATCCCGGGGGGTGTTGACGTAATTACGCCATAATTACGAGATGGGATGCAACCCGCAATGCAGCAAAAGCAAAGGCCCGCCGGGGGCGGGCCTTTGCTTTTGCGGTAGAGCCGGGCTCTGCCCGGCAGCTCCTCGGGCCGGGCAGAGCCCGGCGCTACGCGTCGTTCCGACAGCCGGGCAGAGCCCGGCGCTACCTCAGAACTTCCAGCGCAGGCTGGCCGACACGAAGCGCGGCTCGCCGAAGTTGTTGTAGTCCAGGTTCGCCCAGTAGGTCTTGTCCATGGCGTTGCGCACGCTCAGGGTGGCGGTCCAGCTGTCGCTGATCTCGTAGTTGGCGTGCAGGTTGACCAGCATGTAGGCCGGCTGGCGCACGGTGCGGGTGCCGCCCAGCGGGTAGGGGATGTTGTAGCCCTCCACTTCGCTCTGCCAGGAGACGCCACCGCCCACGGTCAGGCGCTCCAGCACGCCCGGCAGGCGCACGCTGGTGTTGAGCTGCAGGAAGTCTTCCGGCAGGTTGGCGTAGATCATGTCGGTGGCCGCACGGGTCACCTTGACGTGGGTATAGCCGGCGTTGACGGTCCAGCCCGGGCGGATCTCGCCGTTGATGTCCATTTCCCAGCCGCGCGATTTGGTGCCGTTGACGCCGATGTAGGCCGAGCTGCCGTCGCTGAGCGAGCCGTCCGGCAGGCTCATGTCGCGCACGGCGTAGTTGTCCTGCTTGGCCTCGAAGATGGCGGCGTTGGCGGTCAACCTGCCGTCGAACCACTGCGACTTGATGCCGGCTTCCAGGTTGGAACCTTCGACGGGCGCCAGCAGGTTCTCGTTGCGGTCCTTGTAGTTCTGCGGGTTGAAGATCTCGGTGTAACTGGCGTAGACGGAGAAGTCCGGAACGATGTCGTAGACCAGGCCCACGTACGGGGTGACTTCGTCGGTCACTTTGTACTGGCCGCTGGTGCCGGTGTAGGCGCCGGCGGCGTTGTAGGCGCGGGTCATCGTTTCCCAGCGGCTCAGGCGCGCGCCGGCGATCAGCGACAGCGGCTCGGCCAGGCGCAGGCGGGTGGAGGCGTACACGCCGCTCTGTTTGGTGCGGGCGATGCGGCGGGCGCCGGTGCGGCTGGCGGTCAGCTCGGGAATGTCGCCGTTCCAGGTGCGGATGTCGGGGATGTTGTAGCGCCAGCCGGCTACGGAGGTGAGGGTCCAGGTGGTGGCTTCGAGGTCGGACCAGCTGCCACCGACGACGACATCATGGTCGCGGCCGAAGGCGGAGAAGGTGCCGGACAGGAACAGGTCGGCGCCCTTGCGGGTGTCTTCTGCATCGCCGGCGCCGGCCATGAGGTAGGTGCCGGCACCGGTCACGGGATCGGGGTAGCCGCTGCCGTAGACGCGCACGTTCTGGACGTTGCCGCGGGTATAGGCGGTGTTGAGCTTGAGCAGCCAGTTTTCACCGAAGCGCTGTTCGAGGTTGGCGAAGACGGTGCTGGTCTCGCGCTGCCAGTAGCTCCACTTGGGGGCCATGTTGGTTTCGCGCGGGAGGTGGGCGAAGGTGCCGTCGCTGTTGAAGAACGGCACGGTGCCCCAGGTGGAGCCGACCGGGTTGTTGTCCTGGCGCTGGTAGCCGACGGTGACGGTGGTGGAATCGGTCAGGTCGCCTTCGAGGACGGCCATGCCGGCCATTTTGTCTTCTTTGTAGCGGTCGTAATACAGCTCACGATCGGTGTAGGCGGCAACGACGCGGCTGCGGAAGCGGCCATCGCTGGTGAGCGGTGCGTTGACGTCGGCTTCCATGCGGCGGAAGTCCCAGCTGCCGGCGCTGACGGCGAAGGAGGCATCGAACGCTTTGCCCGGGCGCTTGCGCAGCAGGTTGACGGTGGCGGACGGAATGCCGGCGCCGCTGAGCAGGCCGTTGGCGCCGCGGATGACTTCGATGCGATCGTAGAAGGCGGTGTCGTATTCCTGGTTGGTGGAGCCGCTGTAGGTGGGCAGGCTGTCGACCTGGAAGTCGGTGATGGTGAAGCCGCGCGCGTAGTACAGGGGGCGCTGGGTGTCGTAGAAGGAGACGTTGACGCCGGTGATGTTGCGCATGACGTCGTTGATGGAGAACAGCGATTCGTTCTGGATGCGGTCCAGCCCGAGGACGCTGGTGGACTGCGGGGTTTCCTGCAGGGTGATCGGCAGGCGGGTGGTGCTGGACGGCGCGCGCTGGGTCCCGACAACGTTCACCTGGTCCAGGGTCTTGGCATCGGCAGTGCTGCCGGCATCGAGGCTGTCAGCCAGGGCCAGCGGCGAGGCCAGCGACAGGATCGAGAGCAGCGCCAGGCCCAACGGGGCACGGCGGACGGAAGCGGGGGGCAGGGAACGGGAGGACATTCAGGGTCTCAGCGGTGGCAGGTGGGGGCACAGCGGGACGCAAATGTAAATCGTTCGCATTCTAATTACAATAATTTAACGAGCTGAAAGCGTTAGTTAGTGACTCTTCCGAGCTGGGTCGCGGGGCGGTAGCGGGTAGCGGGGCACGCGTAAACCCCGATCCGCGGCCCTGCCCAGCCGCTGGCGGCTGTGCGTTCAGCCGCATGCGAGGCAGTGCCTCGCGAGCAATGCGTCTTCACCCATGGGGCTCTTCGCGGCTCCTGCCGCTCAAGGCCCCGCTACCCGCCACCGCCCCGCGCCCCCTGAAGATTTCGTGTGGCGCTTGGCAGAGGCAAAAGCAAAGGCGAAGGCACAGGCACAGGCAAAAAAAAACCGGCCCTTGGGCCGGTTTTTGGGGACACATGCGTATGTGCGCGGTGCAGGAACAGGCTTACAACGCCTGCAATTCCTCATTGGCGTTGCGCTTTTCCTTCACCGGGGCTGCCGGCACCGCCGGTGCCGTTGCCGGCGCGGTCATCATGACGGCCGGGCTGGTCTCCCCCGGAACGTCCAAGTAGGGCAGGCGCAGGGTGTCGCTGGTCTGGCGGCGAACCTCGTTGGTCAGGGCCGGACTGTCGTTGAGCTTGCGGCCGTACGACGGCACGATCTGCTTCAGGCGGGCTTCCCAGCCGGCGGCCATCTGCTCGGGGAAGGCCTTCTTGAGCAGGTCGAGCATGATCGGCGGCGAGGTGGAGGCACCCGGGGAGGCGCCGAGCAGGGCGGCGAGGGTGTGGTCCTTGTCGGTGACGATCTCTGTGCCGAACTGCAGCACGGGGCCCTTCTCCGGGTCGCGCTTGATGATCTGCACGCGCTGGCCCGCGGTGACCAGTTCCCAGTCTTCGCGCTTGGCGTTGGGGAAGTACTTGACCAGTTCGGCCTGGCGGTCGTCGTCGTTCAACTGCGCCTGGCCCATCAGATACTTGACCAGGTCCAGGTTCTCCATGCCCACGTCGAGCATGCCGGCCACGTTGTTGTGGTTGACCGAGGAGTACAGGTCGAACCACGAACCGTGCTTGAGGAACTTGGTGCTGTACAGGGCGAACGGCCCGAACAGGACCACGGGCTTGCCGTCCAGCTTGCGCGCATCCAGGTGCGGCACGGACATCGGCGGCGAGCCGGTTTCGGCCATGCCGTAGGCCTTGACGCTGTGGCGGCCGGCGATGGCCGGCGACTTGAAGGCGAGGAACTGACCGCCCACCGGGAAGCCGGCATAGTTCCTGGCTTCGGGAATGCCCGACAGCTGCAGCAGCTTGAGCGCGGCACCGCCGGCGCCGATGAAGACGAAGCGCGACTTGATGGTCGATTCGGTACCGGACTTCAGGTCCTTGACGGTCACGTTCCAGGACTTGTCGTCGTTCTGGCGCAGCGCGCCGACTTCGTGCTCCAGGTGCAGGCCGAAGTTGGGGTTGCGCTGCAGGCCGGCGGTCAGCTGGCGGGTGATGACGCCGAAGTTGACGTCGGTGCCCAGCGGCATCCAGGTGGCGGCGACCTTCTGCCTGGGGTCGCGACCCTCCATCAGCAGCGGTGCCCATGCCTTGATCTGCGCGGGGTCTTCGGAATACTGCATGCCGTAGAACAGCGGGTTCTTCACCAGCGCCTGCTGGCGCTTGTGCAGGTAGGCGATGTTGTCATCGCCCCAGACAAAGCTCATGTGCGGGGTGGGGTTGATGAAGTCCGACGGCTGGCTGAGGCGGCCTTCCTTCACCTGGTGCGACCAGAACTGGCGCGAGATCTCGAACTGCTCGGCAATGCCCACCGCACGCTTGGTTTCGATGCTGCCGTCCGGCAGCTCGGGGGTGTAGTTCAGTTCGGCAAACGCCGAATGCCCGGTGCCGGCGTTGTTCCAGCCATCGGAGCTTTCCAGCGCGACGCCGTTGAGGCGTTCGTAGACCTGGATGTTCCAGTCCGGCTGCAGTTCCTGCAGGAACGTGGCGAGGGTGATGCTCATGATGCCGCCGCCAACCAGCACGACGTCGACGGGCTTGTCGTTGCCCGCGGCCGGAACCGAACGCTGGTGGAGGGGCCAGTACAGGAACACGGCCGCTGCGATCAGCAACAGCACGAGCAGGCCGAGGACGACCTTCGCTAGTCTTTTCATGGAGATCTCATGTGGGGAGATGAGGGCAGGATGACGACGCTTTGGGGAAGAAGCGTGAAGAAACAAGCTCTTGGCGCGTCCAAGGCCTGATTTTATCCCGAATTGGTACGGATTTGGTGCAACGCAGCATCGCATCCGTCACGCCGACAGCGCGCTAGAGCCACGCCCTGCGTGGCTGCGCCGTCGAAGCCACTCAATCCGTGCCCAACGTGAAGTACTCCACGAGGAAATACCCGCACTGGTAAACCAGCGCCCCGATCGCCAGCGCCAGGTGCACCCGTCGCGATCGGCTGGCGAACCCCAGCCCTGCAATTACCAGCATGATTCCGGTGTGCACCGGATACGCCTCCCCCAGCACCTGCCAGCGGCTGTGGCCCTTGATCGCCGTATCGCCCAGGTCCAGCAGCGTCACCAGCGCCAGCATCCCGAAGAAGCCGCCGCGCCGCTGCAGCAGGTATTCCTCATAACTGCCGTAGTCGCGCAGGTCATCGGGAAACAGCAGCACGCACAGCATGTACCAGCTGGCGCAATACCCGATCACGAACAGATACAGCCCGAACGTCCACTCCCGCACCCCGGCCAGCCGGAACTCCCACCACCAGAAGGTCACCACCGACACCAGCGTCCACAGCACCCAGCACAGGTGGATGCCCGACCACCCGCCGCGCCGGGCCGGATGTTCGATGATCGACGCCAGGCCCTTCACCAGCGTGGTGATGCTCAACCCCAGGATGATGCTCAGCACCACCCGGATATGCAGATAGACCGGATCCGATTCCATCGCCGTTCGCCGCATGGGATGCCGTGATCGTGCAGCGACAGGTGTCGTTGCCGTGTGGAGCGCGGAATTGCCTGCTTTCCGTTGGCAGCCGACCACGTGTCAATGGCCCGGAGGGGGTGGGGTAGCGGGACCGTAGAGCGCCATGGATGGCGTGAACGAGCCCCCATGGATGGGTTTACGGCGTGTCCCGCTACCCCACCCCCTCCGGGCCAAGCCGCAGGGATCCATCCGCACTGCTCCGGCCGTTCGCAGTTGATTACCGCCGTTTGCGCACCAACGTGCCCGACGCCGCCAGCACCGCCTTGGTCAGCAGCGCCATCGTCTGCACATCGCCCTTCCAGTGCTGCCAGTACAGCGGCACGTCTTCCCACGCGCGCGGCTTCATCAGCACCAGTCGCCCGGCGTCCAGGTGGCGCTTCACCAGCGGCAGCGGATTCATCGTCCAGCCCAGCCCGCCCACATTGGCCTGCACGAAGGCCCGCGTCGAGGGGATCCACCACGTCGGTGCCGTCATCGGCAGATCATCCCCGGCCAGCCGGCGCGCGAAGCGGGCCTGCATGTCGTCCTTGCGGTTGAACACCAGCACCGGCGCCTGTGCCAGCGACTGCGCGTTGACCCCCTTCGCGAAATGCCGGTCGTGGAACGCCTGCGTGCAGGTTGCCGCGTAGCGGATGCTGCCCAGCGCGTGGATCTGGCAGCCCTGCACCGGCTCGTCGAGCGTCGTCACCGCGCCCAGCACCGCGCCCTGGCGCAGCAGCGCCACCGTGTGGTCCTGGTCCTCCGAGCGCAGGTCCAGCGTCGTGCCCGTCTGCCGCGCGAAATTCAGCGCCGCCTCGGGGAACCACGTCTCCAGGCTGTCATGGTTGACCGCCACCGGGATGCTGGCGTGCGGCAGGTCCTCGTCCGCGATGCCCATGCGATGCAGCGCATCGTGCTCCAGCAGCGCCGTCTGCTCCGCCAGCTGCACCAGCACCTGGCCCTCCGGCGTGGCCACCGCCGGCGACGAGCGTTTGACCAGCAGGCGGCCGATCCGGTCCTCCAGCGCCTTCACCCGCTGCGACACCGCCGACGCCGTGACATTGAGCGACTGCGCGGCCCGCTCGAAACTGCCCTCCCGGATCACCGCCGCCAGCGCCCGCAGCTGGGCATGGTCGATACGCATGGTCTTAAGCTCTGCTAAAGATGGTTAAGTAAGTTTAGCTCTACTTTTCCATGTTGCGGCGCGACAATACGCGCCATCCGGTGCTGTACGCCTTGGCGAGGCACCGCCCCCCAGCAAGACAGGTGTACCCCATGTTCTCCTTCATTTCCGGCGGCCCGGGCCTGGCCGCGTGGTTCAGTGGCGCCGCTGCCGGCATCGGCCTGTTCGCCGTCGTGGGCGCCCAGAGCGCCTTCATCCTGCGCCAGGGCATCCTGCGCAAGCACATCGTGCCCGTGGTGGCGACCTGTGCGGCCATCGATGCGGTCTTCATCTTCGCCAGCGTTGCCGGACTGCGCACCCTGACCCAGGCCCTGCCGTGGCTGACCACCGTGGTCCTGTGGGGCGGCGTCGCGTTCCTGAGCTGGTACGCCTGGCAGTCGGCGCGTCGCGCGCTGGCCGGCGGTGGCGGCATGCAGATGGACGATGGCGACAACACCTCGCGCCGCGCGGTGCTGACCGCCGCTGTCGGTTTCTCGCTGATCAACCCGCATTTCTGGCTGGACATGATGGTGATCGGCTCCATTGCCGAAAACTTCGGCAATGCGCGCATGGCCTTCGCCGCCGGCGTCGTCACCGCCAGCTGCCTGTGGCTGACCGCGCAGGGCCTGGGCGCCCGCCTGCTGGCTCCGCTGTTCACCAAGCCGCGCACCTGGCGGATCCTCGACGGCACCATTGCCGTGATCCTGTCCATCCTGGCCCTGACCCTCGCGTTCCGCGGCGTGCATTGATCTCTCTCTCTCTCCGTCAATGCACGTCCAAATGGCACCGTTCGCGGTGCCATTTTCTTTTGTGGGTCGAAAACGCCATCCCAAGCCGCCACTGGCTCGAGACGGCGCGATCTGTCTAGAATCGGCGATCACGGACAAGGTGTCCGGACCAAGGGGGAAGGATGCGTTACTCGAACTGGGCGGCCCTGGCCGTCGTGGCTGCGCTGTGTGCGCCGGTTGGGCCGGTGAGGGCCGCCGGCGTGGACCTGGAGCAGTACCTCAAGCGCGATACATTCAACGACATCAAGTTGTCGCCCAGCGGGCAGTACTACGCCGCTACGGTGCCGATGGAGGACCGCACCGCGCTGGCCATCCTGGACCAGAAGGAGGGCAAGGTGGTTGCCTCGTTCGTGCCACCGCGTAACAACCATGCCAGCGGCTTCTATTGGGTCAGCGACGACCGCGTGCTGATCAGCCTGTCCGAAAAGTTTGGTTCGCTCGACAAGCCCCAGCTCACCGGCGAGCTGTACGCCATGAGCGCCAAGGGCGGTCGCGGCGAGCTGCTGGTCGGGTATCGCGTGGAGGGCAGCGGCCCCGGCACGCGCATCCAGCAGAAGAAGGTCGAGGCGGTGGCCGCCTTCCTGATCGACTCGATGCCGCAGGAAGAGCGCAACGTACTGGTATCGGTGTGGCCGTTCTCCAACGACCCGTTCACCCGGGTTGACCGGCTCGACGTCACCAGTGGCCGCCGCCAGACCGTGGCGCGCTCGCCCGTGCGCAACGCCAGCTTCGTCAGCGACCCCAGCGGGCAGATCCGCTTTGCCCTGGGCGCCGGCACCGACAACGTCAACAAGCTGTACTACCGCGAAGCCAGCGGCGACAACTGGAAGCTGGTCAACGACGAAGCGGTGTCCAAGCGCATCGAGACCGCGCTCGGCTTCTCCGAGGACGGCAAGACCGCCTACCTGCAGGTGCAGCAGGCCGACGGCCCGGACGCGATCGTGACCTGGGACCCGGCCACCGACAAGCGCGCCACCCTGCTGCGCGACCCGGTGGTGGACCCCGAGGAGCTGCTGTACCGTCCCGGTACCCGCGTTCCGGTCGGCGCGCTGTACCTGGGCGACACCCCGCGCACCCGTTTCTTCGATGAAACCTCGGCCGACGCGCGCCTGTACCGCAGCCTGGAGGCGGCCTTCGCCGGCGAAGCGGTGCTGATCACCTCCAGCACCCGTGATGGCCGCCAGGTGCTGGTGCAGACCTGGTCGGGGCGCAACCCCGGCGACTTCTACATCTTCGACACCGTGGCCAAGAAGGCCGACCATGTGATCAGCCGCAGCAGCTGGGTCGACCCGCAACGCAACGCCAAGGTGCAGCCGTTCGCATTCAAGGCCCGTGACGGCATGGAGCTGCATGGCTACCTGACCGTTCCTGCTGCGGCTGCCGGCGCCAAGCCGCCGATGGTGGTGGTGCCGCATGGCGGGCCGTTCGGCGTGTTCGACGATGGCAGCTACGACGTGGAGGCGCAGATGCTGGCCGATGCCGGCTACGCGGTGCTGCAGGTCAACTTCCGTGGCTCGGGCAACTTCGGTCGGGCCTACCGCAGCGCGGGTGCGCAGCAGTGGGGCGGCACCATGCAGGATGACGTCACCGACGCGACCCGCTGGGCCATCGCCCAGGGCCATGCCGATCCGTCGCGGATCTGCATCTACGGGGCCAGTTACGGCGCTTATGCGGCCATGGTCGGTGCGGCCCGCGAGCCGGGCCTGTACAAATGCGCGGCTGGCTACGTCGGCGTGTACGACCTGCCGATGATGCATACCACCGGCGATGTGCAGCGCAGTGGTTCGGGCAGCACCTACCTGAAGGAATGGCTGGGCAGCCCGGCCAAGGTGGCGGAAGTGTCGCCGGTCAATTTCGCCGAGCGCATCAAGGTGCCGGTGTTCCTGGCCGCCGGTGGCGAGGACGAACGCGCGCCCATCCAGCACACCAAGCGCATGGAGGCCGCACTGCTCAAGGCAGGTACCCCGGTGGAATCGCTGTATTACCCCAACGAGGGCCACGGTTTCTATACCGACCCGCACCGCCGCGAGTACTACGGCAAGCTGCTGGCGTTCCTGTCGCGCAGCCTGGGCGGGAAGACCGCAGGCACGGCGGCACCGGCATCGGCGTCGCCCTGAGGCGTACCACGCTGCAACAGGAACGGCACCTTCGGGTGCCGTTCCTGCATCGGGCGCCCGGTGGATGGCGCCACGCCCCGGCTTCTGCCTAGAATCGCCCACCCGGACAGGGTGTCCGGGACCCAGGGGGGGAATGGATGCGCAACACACTGATGGCCGCGCTGCTGGGCGCCGGCTGTGCATTGCTGTCGGCGGGGGCCGGGGCGGTCGATCTGGAACGCTACCTCCGCGACGATGCCTTCACCAACATCAAGATTTCGCCGGACGGCACCTACGTGGCCGCCAGCGTGCCGCTCCAGGACGCGACGGCGATCGCGATCCTGCGCACCGCCGACATGGCACTGGTCGGCTCGTTCCGGCCGCCGAGCAACAACCACGCCGGCAGCTTCGACTGGGTCGGCAACCAGCGCCTGGTGATCGGGCTGGCACAGAAGTTGGGCCGCCTGGATCGTCCGCGCCCGACCGGCGAGCTGTACGGCATCAACGCCGATGGCAAGGGCGGCGAGCTGCTGGTCGGCTACCGGGTCGGCGGGCTCAACGACAGCCAGGTGTCGGCCTTCCTGACCGACGAGCTGGCCGACGACGAGCGCAACGTACTGATTGCCGTATGGCCCTTCGCGGAAAACCCTTACACCCGCATTGAACGCATTGAACGCATGGACGCGGTCACCGGGCGGCGGATGGTCGTGGCCCGTTCGCCGGTGCAGGGCGCCGAGTTCACGACCGACAACAGCGGAGAAGTGCGTTTCGCCCTTGGTTCCAGCTCGGACAACGTGCAGAAGCTGTACTACCTACGGGCGCGCGCACACCGCCGCCGCCAGGCACCAATGGGGCCTGCGCATGCAGGACGACGTGACCGACGCCACGCGCTGGGCGATCGAGCAGGGCATTGCCGATGAGAAGCGCATCTGCAACCGACCCGCGGGGGCGTTGCCGCCCCCGGCGTGGCTGATCTCGGCCCGCGTTACTTCACCCCGTGCATCATCCGCTTCAACAGCGGCGAGCCGGCCAGCGCGACCGCCGCGCAGCCCAAACCGATCCACATCAGCAACCAGAACAGGTGTTCGTAGCTGGCGGCGGCGGACGCGATGTTCATGGTCTCGCCTTCGGGCACTTCAATGGCGGCCAGTTTGCCGAACAGCGCCGCCAGCGTTTCGGAGAACGCGGTGGCCAGGAACCAGGTGCCCATCATCAGGCTGACCACGCGCGGCGCCGCCAACTGGGTCACGGCCGACAGGCCGACCGGCGACAGGCACATTTCGCCGATCTCCAGCACCAGGTACGCCAGCACCAGCCACCACACGCTGGCCATCTGGCCGGTCGCACCGACCTGCTGGGCGGCCAGTGCCAGCGGCACGAAGGACAGCGCGGCGAAGATCAGGCCGAGCGAGGACTTCAGCGGCTTGGACGGGTCCAGCCGGCGGCGGTCCAGCCAGGCCCACAGCACGGCGAACAACGGCGCCAGCACCACCAGGAACAGGCCGCCCAGGTAGGTGAGCGAACCGGCGGTCTGCGGAATGACAAGGCAGTCGCGGATGAGCAGCACCAGCATCACCGCGACGATGGCGATGAACAGCGTGCGCGGCGCCGACGAACCCGGACGCGTTTCGGACAGCCGCGCGGCGACCACGAACCCCAGCGGGGCCAGCAGCAACGAGACGATCGACCACGGCAGCGGGGTGCCATCGCGGATCACCAGCGACGGCACCAGGTCCTTGGTCAGCAGGCGGTCGGTGAAGGTCACCCACGAGCCGTAGGTCTGCTCGTATAGAGTGAAGAACACCAGGGCCATGAAGATCAGCGCCATCAGGGCGATCATCTGCTGGCGCTGCACCGGCGTGCAGCGGGTGCCGGTGAACCAGGCGAACCAGAGCAGCACGCCGCCCAGGACAACGATCATCAGCATGAGCGCGAGGCTGATTTCACCGCCCAGTGCGAACGCGCCGTTGGCGGCCGCCCACATCAGTGCGGCCACGGGAACGATGCCGAGCACGGCCACGCCGTAGATCAGCCATTCGCGCGGAATACCCAGCACGCGCTGGCGCAGCGCGGCGGCGTTGCTCGGCTCGGCATGGCCGTGCAGGTACTTCTGGCCCCACAGGAACATGGCCAGGCCAATGACCATGCCGATGCCGGCGGCGCCGAAGCCGTACTTCCAGCCATAGGCCTCGCCGAGGAAGCCGCACACCAGCGAGGCGAACAGGGCGCCCAGGTTGATGCCGGCGTAGAACAGCGAGAAGCCGGAGTCGCGGCGCGGATCGTTCTCGGGGTAGAGCTTGCCGACGATGGTGGAGATATTGGGCTTGAGGAAGCCCACGCCCATGATGATCAGCGCCAGCGAGAGGTAGGTGATGCCGAGGGCGGCCTCGTCGCGCACGACCTGGCCGCCGATGTGGGTGGCGGCATGGCCTTCGAACGCCATGCCGAGGTGGCCGAGCACCAGCAGGATGCCGCCGAACACCACGGCCTTGCGCATGCCCAGCCAGCGGTCGGCGAGCAGGCCGCCGAACACGGGAATGCAGTAGACCAGGCCACCATAGGCACCGAGCAGATCCAGGCCGGCCTTGTCGCCGAACAGGTGGTACTTGGTGAGGTACAGCAGCAGCAGCGCCTTCATGCCGTAGAAGGAGAAGCGCTCCCACATCTCGGTGAAGAAGCAGATGTAGACGCCCTTGGGATGGCCAAGGAAGTCGTCGGAGGCGGGCAGGGCGGTGGCGGTCATCGGGTGGAAGGCGACAAAACAGGTCGCGATTATTGCCTATTGGCGTGCCGAACGCGCCGCGCTGGTAGGTGCCGACCGTTGGTCGGTACGCTGCCGCGCCTACCGCCCCGCGCCGCTCAAGGGGGCGACGTCGACCGCGTAGTGCCACGCCATGCGTGGCTGCTCTTCGCGATGTACCGCGCAGCCACCCATGGGGTGGCTCTACGGGATCGGGTGCTAAAGGTAACGCAACCAGGCCAGGTCCCTGCGGCGTGCCTTCAGGCGCGCGAAGGCGCGCGTGGGCCAATACAGCGCCAGCGCCAGCGCGGCGGTGATCAGCCACAGCGTCCAGACGTGGTCCACACCGAAGTAGGCGCCATGGGTCTGGCCCCAGTACGCCTCGGCGGTCACATACAGCAGCTTCAACACATACAGATGCAGCAGGTAGAAGAACATCGGCGCCGCACCGATGGTGGCCAGTGGGGCCAGGACCCGGGCCACCGTCGGCTGCTCATAGAGACGGAGCAGCAGCAGGCCGAGGCCGAGGGTCAGCAGCAGGAACAGCAGCGAGGGCGGGTACTTGGTGACATTGAACACGCTCATCAGGGTCTGCCCGGCGCTGGCGAAGGCCTGCCACGGCGCGTCGCCGTACACGTTGGTGGCACGCAGCAGCGCGAAGCCGAGCAGGGCGCCGCCGCCGGCCCACAGCAGGCGGTGCCGGCGCTGCACGGCGTCGCCGCCCCGGGCGAACCAGGGGCCGATCGCATAGCCCAGCGCGATGACGCCGATCCAGGGCAGCACAGGGTACGAGGTGCGCAGGCGCAGCGCATCGCCGACGGCGATCCAGTCGCGCTGGTGCAACACCTTCCAGAGCACGGCCAGCGGGCCGTCGCCGCTGACGTGCACGCCGTCGAGCAGGTTGTGCCCGGCGATCATCGTCAGCGCAAACGCCGCCAGCAGGCCGCGCGGCAGCCACAGCAGGCCGGCCAGGGCCACCATGCTGATGCCGATGGCCCAGATCACCTGCAGGTAGATCACGCTCGGTGGGAACTGCAGGGTCCAGGCGAAGTTCACCACCAGCAGTTCCAGCAGGATCAGGAACAGGCCGCGCTTGAGCAGGAACGCGGAGGCGGCACGGCGCCCGTCGGCCTGGCCGCTGGCGTACAACCAGGCCGACAGGCCGGTGAGCAGCACGAACACCGGGGCGCACAGGTGGGCCAGCAGGCGGCTGACGAACAGGGCCGGTTCGATGGCATCCAGTGCCATCGGGTCGGCGACCTGCTGGTGCAGGTAGAACGTCTCGCGCACGTGGTCCAGCAGCATCAGCACGATCACGGTGCCACGCAGCTGGTCGATGGAGGTGAGCCGGGGGGAGGCGGGGGCCACGGGTGCGCCGGTGGGTGGCGTGACAGGATATAACATTACAAATACATGTGCAGTTGCCGGGCGTGGGGGTTTGCCGTTTGGGGTGGTTGGAGCGAGGGAGAGGACCTGGTCGCGCCGGCCGTGCGGGCGCCGGCATTGCTGGGTCCGGCCAACGGCCGGGGCTACGCGGGTCGCCTGCGGCGCCCCGGTATCGCCTTCGGCGATACGCCGCGCCGGTGGCGCGGCTTGCCTTACCACCCCATGAAGGCTAGGTTTGACAGGATTTTTTGCCAGCAGGGGCTTTCATGAACAACGACGACGCTGCGCCCAGACAGCTCACTTTCCGCGCGGTGGTGCTCGCCATCGTGCTGGCGGTGATCCTGTCGGCGGCCAACGCCTACCTGGGTCTGTTCGCAGGCCTGACCATCGCCACGGCCATTCCGGCGGCGGTGATCTCCATGGGAGTGCTGCGCCTGCTCGGCGGCGGCACGATCCTGGAAAACAACATCGTGCAGACCGGCGCCTCGGCCGGCTCGTCGATCGCCGCGGGCGTGATCTTCACGATCCCCGCGCTGGTGATCATGGGCTACTGGCCGGACTTCAAGTACTGGTGGGTGCTGGGCATCGCCGGTCTCGGCGGCCTGCTGGGCGTGCTGTTCTCGGTGCCGCTGCGCCGTTCGATGATCGTCGAAGACCCGCTTCCCTTCCCCGAAGGCAAGGCCGCGGCCGAAGTGCTCAAGGCCGGTGAGAACCCCGGCCCGGGCCTGAAGATCCTGGCCGTGTCGGCGGTGATCGGTGCAGTCGTGAAGCTGGCCGCTGAAAGCGGCATGCGCCTGATCCCCGATGCCTGGGCGACCTCGGCCTACGTGGGCAGCTCCAAGATCACCGCCTTCATCGGCACCAACCTGTCGCCGGCGCTGCTGGGCGTGGGCTACATCGTCGGCCTCAATGTCGGCATCGTGGTGGTGTCCGGCTCGATCCTGACCTGGCACATTGCCATCCCGCTGTACCAGGCGTTCTTCATGCACACCGACCCGGCCCTGGCCGCGTCGATCGCCACGGCGTCGTCCACCGAGGCGGCGTTCGCCATCTGGGGCGCGAAGATGCGCTACCTGGGCGTGGGCGCGATGCTGATCGGCGGTGTGTGGACGCTGATTTCGCTGCGCAAGTCGCTGCTCAATGGCGTCAAGAGCGGCTTCGCCGCCGCCCGCAAGAGCGGCGGGCCGGTGCTGGCACATACCGAACGCGACCTGCCGATGAAGTGGATGCTGGTGGCGCTGGTGGTGTTCACCCTGCCGCTGCTGGCGCTGTACCAGGCCATCGTTGGCCAGTGGCACGTGTCGATCCCGATGACCCTCATCATGATCGTCGCCGGCTTCCTGTTCGTCTCGGTCTCGGCCTACCTGGCCGGCCTGATCGGCTCGTCCAACAACCCGGTGTCGGGCATCACCATCTCCACCATCCTGTTCGCCTCGGCGGTGCTGGTGCTGCTGCTGGGCAAGGACGGCCTCACCCCGGTCGGTATCGGCGGTGCGCCGCTCGGCGCGGTGGCCGCGATCATGATCGGCGCCGTGGTCTGTTGCGCGGCGGCGGTGGGTGGCGACAACCTGCAGGACCTCAAGGCCGGCTACATCGTCGGTGCCACGCCGTGGAAGCAGCAGTTGATGCTGGGCATCGGTGCGTTCTCCTGTGCGCTGATCATGGCCCCGGTGCTGAACCTGCTGGCCACCGCCTACGGTATTGGCGTCAAGTCCGACCTGCACCCCAACGCGCTCGCCGCACCGCAGGCCAACCTGATGGCCTCGGTGGCCAAGGGTCTGTTCGGCGGTGAACTTCCGTGGACCTTCATCGGCATCGGTGCCGTGGTCGGTGCCGCGATCATCGCGTTCGACAGCTGGCTGAAGTCGCGCAACGCCCGCTTCCGCGTGCCGGTGCTGGCCGCGGCGATCGGCATCTACCTGCCGCTGGAACTGATGGTGCCGATCTTCCTCGGCGGCCTGATCGCCTACCTGGTCGAGCGCTTCCACAAGGTGCGTGCCGATGATGAGGAAGGCCGCGACCGCGTGCACAAGCCGGGCGTGCTGTTCGCCGCCGGCCTGATCACCGGTGAGGCCCTGATGGGCATCGCCATCGCCGTGCCGATCGTGGTCAGCAGCCGTGCCGACGTGCTGGCGCTGCCGTTCCACCTGCCGGCCGCCCAGTGGATCGGGCTGGCGGTGCTGTTCGTGGTGGGCTGGCTGATCTACCGGACCGGCAAAAAGGCCGGCGCGGTCTGACTCCGGTCTGATGTGAAACTGGGAAACCCCGCCATGGCGGGGTTTTTCTTTAAATGTTGCCGGCCAACGGCCGGGGCTACCCCCTCTCCGGTCGGGGCGCCGGACTGCCCATGACGTGTGGCCTTTGCGTGTTACGGGCGGGTGACACTACCATCGGCGTTTTGCCGTTCCGCGGAGAACCCGATGAAGCTTCGTTACGCCCTGCTGCCGTTGTGCCTGCTGACCGCGCTGCCGTCGCTGGCCGCCACGCGTGGCCTGGATGTGCGCGACATGATCGCGCTGGATCGGGTTTCGGCCCCGCTGCTGACCGCCGACGGCGGCAACGTCGTGTTCGCCAAGCGCGTGCTCGGCACCGACAGCAAGGCGAGCACCGGCCTGTACATCCGCAACCTGCGCACCCGCGACCTGGCGCCGCCCCGGCCGCTCACCCCGGCCGGCTGGAACGTCAATTCGGCCGCGCTGTCGGCCGACGGCCAGACCGTGTACTTCCTCAGCGCCAAGGGCGGCAGCCAGCAGCTGTATGCCATGCCGCTGGCCGGTGGTACTCCGCGCCAGCTGACCGACTTCGCGGTGGACGTGGACAGCTACCAGATCTCGCCGCAGGGCGACCGTGTGGCCTTCAGCGCCGGCGTGTTCCAGGACTGCGGGTCGGACCTGGCCTGCACCAGCAAGAAGCTGGACGCGCACAAGGCGCGCAAGAACACCGGCGAGGTGTTCGACAGCCTGTTCGTGCGCCATTGGGACACCTGGAACGACGGCCGCCGCAACACGCTGTTCGTGGCCCCGTTGCCGGCCGCCAAGGCCGCTGCGGTGAAGGGCGCCTCGGCGATCAGCGCCACCCTGGTCGGCGACGCGCCGTCCAAGCCGTTCGGCGGCAACGACGATTTCACCTGGGCACCCGACGGCAAGAGCGTGGTGGCCAGCATCCGCGTGGCCGGCCGTGAAGAGGCGTGGTCGACCAACTTCGACCTGTACCGCCTGGACGCCGAGGGCAAGCAGGCCCCGGTCAACCTGACCGCAGCCAACCCGGCCTGGGATGCCGGCCCGGTGTTCAGCGCCGACGGCAACACCCTGTACTACCGCGCGATGAAGCGCCCGGGCTTCGAGGCGGATCGCTTCGGCGTCATCGCCCTCGACCTGGCCTCGGGCAAGACCCGCGAAATTGCCCCGAACTGGGACCGTTCGGCTGGCGAAGTGGTGCTGTCGCAGGATGGCAAGAGCTTCTACACCGGCGCCGATGACCTGGGCGAACACCGCCTGTTCAACATCGACATCGCCACCGGCAAGGCCACCGTCGTGGCCGAAGGTGGCAGCATCGGTTCGCCGGTGATCGCCGGCGGCACGCTGGCCTACACGAAGAACAGCCTGAAGAGCGGCGACCAGATCGTGGTGGCGCAGGCCGACGGCAGCAGCCCGCGCGAGATCACCCCGAGCGCCAGCGAAGTGCTGCCGGACGTCGCCTTCGGCGATTACGAGCAGTTCCAGTTCAAGGGCTGGAACAACGAGACCGTGCACGGTTACGTGGTCAAGCCGTACAACTACCAGGAAGGCAAGACCTACCCGGTCGCGTTCCTGATCCACGGCGGCCCGCAGGGCAGCTTCGGCAACGGCTGGAGCTACCGCTGGAACCCGCAGACGTACGCGGGCCAGGGCTACGCGGTGGTGATGATCGACTTCCATGGTTCCACCGGCTACGGCCAGGCGTTCACCGATGCGATCAGCCAGCACTGGGGCGACCGCCCGCTGGAAGACCTGCAGAAGGGCTGGGCGGCGGCGCAGAAGCAGTACCCGTTCCTCAACGGCGACAAGGCCTGCGCACTCGGCGCCAGCTACGGCGGCTTCATGGTCAACTGGATCGCCGGCAACTGGAATACGCCGTGGAAGTGCCTGGTCAACCATGACGGCGTGTTCGACCAGCGCATGATGGGTTACGCCACTGAAGAGCTGTGGTTCACCGAGTGGGAGCAGGGCGGCACGCCGTTCGCCAAGCCGCAGAACTACGAGCGGTTCAATCCGGTCAACCATGTGGCTGACTGGAAGAAGCCGATCCTGATCATCCACGGCCAGCTCGATTTCCGCATCCCGGTCGAACAGGGCCTGGGCGCGTTCACTGCCGCGCAGCGCCAGGGCATCGAGTCGAAGTTCCTGTACTTCCCGGACGAGAACCACTGGGTGCTCAAGCCGCAGAACAGCGTGCAGTGGCACGACACGGTCAATGCGTGGTTGAAGCAGCACATCGGCGAATGATGTGGACAGGGGCGGCCGCCGGGGGGGCGGGGGGGTGGGGGGCCCCGGCCGCCGGGGGGGGGGGGGGGGGGACGGCGCGGGGGGGGGCGACAAGGAGTTGGTAAAAAAAACCCCCACCCGGTCGAAGGGGCCCCCCCCCCCCGGGCTTTTTTACCCCCCCAAACAACCCCCCCCCGCGCCCCCCCCCCCCCCCCCCCCCCCGGGGGCGCCCCCCCCCCCCCGCCGGCGCCGCCCCCCCCCCCCCCCCACCACCCCCCCCCCCCCCCCCCCAAACCCCCCCCCCTCTACCGCACACCCCGCACACCCCGCACACCCCGCACACCCCGCACCCAACCAGGCATTCCACTACGTGAAAGCACCCGCCCTGATCCAGAACGACATCGTTGTCTTCGGCCTCATCGCCGCCACCCTGGGTGCCGTGTTCTGGACCGCCTCACGCCAGACGGGGCTGTGGAAGCGCTTCTACACTTTCGTGCCGGCGTTGCTGCTGTGCTACATGATCCCCGGCATCTACAACACCGTCGGCCTGATCGACGGGCAGAACACCAGCCTGTACAACCCGGTCGCGCGTGACATCCTGCTGCCGGCCGCATTGGTACTGCTGACGCTGGCGGTGGACATCAAGGGCATCCTGCGGCTGGGCCCGAAGCTGATCGTGATGTACCTGGGTGCATCCTTCAGCATCATGATCGGCGCGGTGGTGGCCTTCATGCTGATGAAATGGGCGCACCCGGAAACCGTTGCCGGCGATACCTGGGCCGGCATGGCAGCCTTGGCCGGCAGCTGGATCGGCGGCGGCGCCAACATGCTGGCCATGCGCGAAGTATTCGACGTCAACGCCACCACGTTCGGCCAGTTTGCAGTCGTCGACGTGGGCGTGGGTTACGTGTGGATGGCGGTGCTGATTTTCATGGCAGGGCGCGCGGCGAAGATCGACGCACGCACCGGCGCCGACACCTCGGCGATCGATGCGCTGAAACTGCGCATCGAGAAATTCCAGGCCGAGCACGAGCGCGTGGCCAGCCTGACCGACCTGATGCTGATCGTGGCGGTGGCGTTCGGCACGGTAGGCCTCTCACACGCCATCGCCGGGCCCGTATCGGCCTGGTTCAAGGGCCACGTCGCCTGGGCCTCTCAGTTCAGCCTGGACGCACCGTTCGTGTGGGTGGTGGTGATCTCCACCAGTTGCGGCCTGGCGTTGAGCTTCACCCGCGCACGCAATCTGGAAGGGGCGGGCGCCTCGAAGCTGGGCTCGCTGCTGCTGTATTTCCTGATTGCCTGCATCGGCATGCAGATGGACCTGCTGGCACTGCTGGAGCGCCCCTGGCTGTTCGCGCTCGGCCTGATCTGGATCGCCGTGCACATCGTGCTGCTGCTGGCGCTGGCGGTAGTTCTGAAAGTGCCGTTCTTCTACTTCGCCATCGGCTCGCAATCCAACATCGGCGGCCCGGCCTCGGCCCCGGTAGTCGCCGCTGCGTTCCACCCCTCCCTGGCCCCGGTAGGCGTCCTCCTCGGCACCATGGGTTACGCAACCGGCACCTACCTCGCCTACATAGTGGGCATCACCCTGCGGGCGTTGGCCGGCGGCTGACGTTTCGCGCGGTAGAGCGTTGGCGTTTTCATTCTGTGCGCGCGGGGCGTGGGGTGGCAGGGCCGTGTGTTGCACGCGCTGCTTTCGCCGTGGATGTTGATCTTCGATCCGGTCGCAGGAACCCACGGGGCCTACCCCTTCCTCGCCCACACGCGGAAGCAGGACAGCCAGCGCCGTTCGCCCAAATCCAAACGATGCCGGCCAACGGCCGGCGTCACGGGTTAGAGCAACCCGCGCTCGATCAACCAGGCTTTGGCATCTTCCGCATCCTGCTCGAACCAGGCACGCGTCGAGCCCAACCGATAGGTGTACCCCCACGCATCCATGTCGGCCATCAGCTGAGCGCTGCCAACACCGGGCAGCTGTTCGGCCAGCACGATCTGCAGGTAACAGGTGGCGTCTTCTTCGGGGACCGAATCGGTGGCATCGGTGTGGACCAGTGCGCGGCGCTCCGGCGGCAGCACGATCAGGTGGCAGGCCTCGTGCAGCATCGAGTGCACCGGCGTGTCGTTGCGGACGTAGACGTCGCTGGCGATGATCCCGGCTTCGGGCTCGCCCCAGTAACTGCCGGGAATCGGCGCCCCGTCGGCCACGTGATGCAGCTGCAGCGCGTGGCGGGCCAGCAAGGCCGCGGCATCGTTGAATGCAATGTCGCCTACGCGGGTGACCTGCGGTTCTGCTTCTGCGGTGGCGGTGTTCATGGCGTGTCGGTGTTGCGCCCCCGTCCGTGCGGATAGGGGCGCTGTCGATCAGGGGTGCTGCGGGCCTTCCGGCAACGCGACGGAGATGTCGAGCACATCGTGCTCGCCGTCCTTGACCAGATCCACCTTCACCGCGTCCGCGTCGATGTTCACGTACTTCTTGATCACTTCCAGCAGCTCGCGCTGCAGCAGCGGCAGGTAGTCCGGGCCACCGCGGTGGCTGCGCTCCTGCGCGATGATGATCTGCAGGCGGTTCTTGGCCGTTTCGGCGGTGGTCTTCTTCGTCTTGAGGAAATCGAACAGGCCCATGCTTACCCTCCGAACAGCTTGCTGAAGAAGCCCTTCTTCTCAACAGCGGTGAAGCGCATCGGGCGCTCTTCGCCAAGGATGCGGGCGACCGCATCGTTGTAGGCCTGGCCGGCGGGCGATTCTTCGTCCAGGATCACCGGCTCGCCCTTGTTCGACGCGTTCAGCACGTCGGCAGATTCGGGGACGACGCCGATCGCTTTCAGACCCAGCACCTCTTCCACGTCGGTGATGCTCAGCATCTCGCCGTCCTCCACCCGCTTCGGACTGTAGCGCGTCAGCAGCAGGAAGGCCGGCACGTTCTGCCCGGTTTCCGCCTTCTTCGTCTTCGAATCCAGCAGGCCGATGATGCGGTCCGAGTCGCGCACCGACGACACTTCCGGGTTCACCACTACCACCGCGCGGTCGGCGAAGTACATCGCCAGGAACGCACCCTTCTCGATGCCGGCCGGCGAGTCGCAGATGATGTAGTCGAAGCCGTCGGCCTTCAGGTCCTCCAGGACCTTGCCCACGCCTTCCTGGGTCAGCGCATCCTTGTCACGGGTCTGCGAGGCGGCCAGCACGTACAGATTGTCGAAGCGCTTGTCCTTGATCAGGGCCTGCTTGAGCGTGGCTTCGCCGTGGACAACATTGACGAAGTCGTACACCACGCGGCGCTCGCAGCCCATGATCAGATCAAGGTTGCGCAGGCCGACGTCGAAGTCGATCACCGCCACCTTCTTGCCACGGCGTGCCAGCCCACAGGCCAGGCTGGCGCTGCTGGTGGTCTTGCCGACGCCGCCCTTGCCGGAGGTGACTACGATGATTTCAGCCAAAGGACTTCTCCTGATTCTTCTGTTGGGGTGCTGGCTCAGTCCAGCGCAGCAATCTTGATCTGGTCCTGCTCCAGCCACACCTGCACGGCCTTGCCGCGCAGCGTGTCCGGAACATCGTCCAGTACCTTGTAATGGCCGGCAATGGCGACCAGTTCAGCGTGGAAGTCGCGGCAGAAAATACGCGCCGCGGTGTTGCCTTGGGCACCTGCCAGGGCTCGGCCCCGCAGCGTACCGTAAATATGGATGCTGCCATCGGCGATCACCTCGGCGCCGGCGCCGACCGTGGCCATGACCGTCAGATCGCAGTTTTCCGCATACAGCTGCTGGCCCGAACGCACGTTGCTGGTCTGCATGCGTCCCGGCTGCGGCGCGCGGGCCGCGTCCGTGGCCGCTGCAGCCGGCGCGGCGACCGCGCGGGCGCGGCGTGCCGGTTCCGCAGCGGGGGCGGGTGCTGGCGCCACGGGCGCCGGTTCGGCCTCGGCACGCTCGTATTGCGCGCGGAACTTGGCCAGCAGCGGCAGGCCCAGCTGCTGCGAGAGCAGGTCGGTCTCCGTGCTGCCATAGGCCAGCGCCACCGGCAGCACGCCGGCACTGCGCAGGCCGTCCAGCAGCGCCTGCGCCGTGGCCACGTCGGGCATCCGGGTCAGGCCGCCGAAATCCAGGATCACCGCCGCGCGGCCGAACAGCTTCGGCGCGCGTGCCACCCGGTCATGCATCTCGCGGGTCAGTCGTTCCACATCCAGGGTGCGGATGCGCAGGTTGGCGATTCCCACCTGGCCGATCTTCAGTTCGCCGGCCTGTTCAAAATCCATGTTCGCCGCCACTTCAGGTCCCCGTCGGTCGGTGCGCGCGCAGCGGCTCGCGACGATGGCCCACCCAGGGCACGTCGGGCAGCGTATCGCCGTAGGTGTCGTGCACCCACTGGTAACTGCACAGATCCTTGAGCAGCATGCTGGCACGCACGTCCACGTGCTCCATCGTGTTCTGCCCGACCTCGCGGAAGCCGAAGCTGCCGTGGAACAGCAGCGCCGCATCGGCGCCGTGGTCCAGGAACACCTCGCAGGTCAGCTGCGGGTAGCGCAGCTCGGCGTAACTCTGGGCGTCGGCGTAGAACGCACGACCCACACCGCCGCCGCGGCGCCGGCTGGCCACCACGATGCGGTCGATATAGAAGAATTTGCTGGCCAGGTGCTGCTGGAACCAGGCGAAGTTGCTGCTGTCGTGCTGGCTGTCGCTGCCAAAACCGATCAGGAAGCCGGCCAGGTTGCCGTCGCGCTCGGCGACGCGGAAGTACTCAGCGGTTTCATAGAACAGGCGCAGCCGGGCAGCATCCAGCGGAAGGATGGCCAGGCCGGCGTTGTTGTTCAGGGCCAGGACGGAATCGAGCTCGTGCTCGCGCACGTCGCGGATGACAATCGACATTGTGACTCCGTGGGGTAACGCGGTTGGCCCGTCGAGGGGCCCTGCAGGGGATTATTGCATGGGTGGCTGCCGGGGGCACATGCCAGCCATGACTTATGTCCGGGTGCAGCGGGGCAGGTTCAGCCTAAGATGCGTCCATGTTGGGATACCTCAGCCAAACCCGAGTACTGCGACTGGCCGGCCTGTTTACCTGGGTCATGCTGGGCCTGCCCTTGGTCTACTCACAGTACGAAGCGCTGATGAAGCGTAGCGGCGGCGGCATCGACGTGCCCGCGCTGCTGCTGTTCCTGGCCTACCTGGCCTTCGGCGGCGGCTACCTGTGGCTGACCCGCGGCCTGCGCAACGGCGGCCATTCGGCCTGGTACGACCGCGCCATCCTGGTGCTGCTGACCATCTCGGCGCTGGCGGTGAGCTTCCTCAGCGGCTCGGGCCTGGGCAGCATCCTGATGATGGTGGCCGCCGGGGTCATTCCCTGGATGCTGCCGGCGCGGGTAGGGGTGATCTGGCTGCTGGTCAGCCAGCTGGCCGTCGCGCCCGTGTACTACCTGTTCCTGCCGTTCTCGCTGTTCGAGGCGGTGATGCAGTCGCTGCTGTACGGCGGCTTCTCCATGTTCATCTTCGTGACCAGCCTGGTCGCGCGGCAGCAGACCGACGCCCGCGAAGAGCAGCGCCGGCTCAACACCGAGCTGCGCGCCACCCGCGTGCTGCTGGCCGAGAGCGCGCGGGTCAATGAGCGCACGCGCATCTCGCGCGAACTGCATGACCTGCTGGGCCACCACCTCACCGCGCTCAGCCTGAACCTGGAAGTGGCCGGCCACATCACCGAGGGCCAGGCCCAGGAACACGTGCACCAGGCCCATACGCTGGCCAAGTTGCTGCTCACCGACGTGCGCGAGGCGGTCAGCCAGCTGCGCGACAGTGGCGCCATCGACCTGGCCGCGGCCCTGCGCCCGCTGACCGAACAGGTCCCGTCGCTGGACATCCACCTGGATATCGAGGAGCCGCTCAGCGTGGAGGACCCTGAACAGGCCCACGTGCTGCTGCGCTGCACCCAGGAGATCATCACCAACGCGGTGCGCCATGCGCGCGCCCGCAACCTGTGGATCCAGGTGCGCCGGGAGCCCCCGGGGCTGGTGGTGGTGCAGGCGCATGATGACGGGGTGGGCGCCGACGGCATCGTGATCGGCAACGGCCTGCGCGGGATGCGCGAGCGCCTGCAACAATGCGGCGGTGAGCTGCAGATTGAAACCCACCGGGGCCAGGGCTTTCGCCTGCGCGCCTCGGTCCCCGGCGTGCCAGTGCTGATGCTGGGTGCCATCCTGGAAGGAGTGCGTTGATGATTCGCGTCTGCCTGGTCGACGACCAAACCCTGGTGCGGCAGGGGATCCGCTCGCTGCTCGCCCTGGACGACGGGATCGAAGTGGTGGCCGAGGCCGCCGATGGCCGCCAGGCCGTCGAGGTGGTTCCCCAGGCGCGCCCGGACGTGGTCCTGATGGACATGCGCATGCCGGTGATGTCGGGGCTGGAGGCGCTGCAGATGCTGTCGCGACTGAACCAGTTACCGCCGACCATCATCCTGACCACCTTCGACGACGACCAGCTGGTGCTGGCCGGGCTGAAGGCCGGCGCCAAGGGCTACCTGCTCAAGGACGTCACCCTGGACCAGCTGGTCGGCGCCATCCGCACCGTGGCCGACGGCGGCTCGCTGGTGCAGCCGGCGGTGACCCAGCGGCTGCTGTCCGGGCTGGAACACATGCGCAACGAGTTCGTCAGCCTGGACCGCCCGGATCCGCTGACCGACCGCGAGACCGAGATCCTGCGGTTGATGGCCAGCGGCTTCTCCAACAAGGAGATCGCCAATTCGTTGGGCGTGGCCGAGGGCACCATCAAGAACCACGTGTCCAACATCCTGTCCAAGCTGGGTGTGCGCGACCGGACCCGGGCGGTACTCAAGGCATTCGAGCTGCAGCTGGTCTGATCGGGGCAGGGGCGACCGGGCCGGCGGTGCCGGTCGCCAATTGGCCTCAACATGAACGCAAGTTGAAACCCTTGTGCCGCAAGGGCTGCGAGGGTCGCTTCCGCCTCTCTTGCCGAAACCGGCAAATAAATATCGCGGTGTGTCGCGTGCTGGACCGCGCGATGCGCTATCTTTCCGCTCCTTGTCTATTCAAAACCGCTGCTGGTATGGAAACCGGTGCGCCAATCCTGATCAACAACACCCGCGAAGCCTGCTAGGATTGGCGCTTCGCTTCAATCAACCCGGCCGTGGGATCGGCCCCGGAGACTCCTGAATGACCCGTATTATCGAGTTCCTGATCGCCTTGGGGATCGTGGCTGGCCTGTTCGTCATCATTGGCGTTGTGCTGCCGGGCGAGCGACACATTACCGAAAGCATCGAGACCAACCGCAAGATGACGATCGTGTACGACACGGTCAACAGCCTGCGCCGCTTCAAGGACTGGAACCCGCTCCTGCTGCGCGATCCCGCCGTTGAACTGAAGCACTCCGGCCCCGCCGCTGGCGTGGGTGCCCGTCTGGACTATTCCTCCAAGGAACCGTCGCTGGGCCAGGGCAGCTGGGAAATCACCGCGTCCGAGCCGAACAAGCGCGTCGACATCGCCATCGAAGACGAGACCAAGGGCCACGACAAGAAGACCAGCTTCACCCTCGAGCCGACCGGCAAGGGTGGCCGCAACGTCAAGATCACGCAGGACTACAGCATCAAGTACGGCTGGAACCTGTTCGGTCGTTACGCGGGTCTGTATGTCAGCCGTCACGTCGGTGACGACCTGAAGCTGGGTCTGTCGCGCATGGCCAACATGCTGGCCACCGTGCCGAACATCGACTACCGCACCGCCGAAGCCCCGCTGACCGACCTGGCCATCATCGATGCCCCGGCCGAAGACCTGCTGGTCGTCACTGCCGGCAACGTCGACCGCGGCGAAGCGACCATCACCAAGTCCATCAAGGACAACCAGGAGTGGATCAAGCGCGTGATGGAGGCCAATGACCTCGAAGCCGCCGGTCCGTTCCGTATCATCACCACTGACTTCGGTCAGGAGAAGTACGCCTTCGACGTGGCCCAGCCGGTCAAGAAGAAGGGTACCGAAGGTGCTTCAGCTGAAGCCCTGACGGTGAAGATCGACGGTGGCGCTCCGGTCAAGTACGTGCACGTCGCTCCGCACCGCACCGCGCATGCCAAGTACACCGGCCACATGGCTGGCCTGGACATCGCCCGTAACGCCCTGCGTGCCTGGGCCGTGACCGGTGGCAACGAAGTGATCGACCGCCCGTACGAGTCCTGGAACGCAGGCGTGGAGAAGTCGTTCACGCCGGAAGCGACCTACGACATCTACTGGGCCGTCAAGTAATCCGACGGTTGCCCTGATGTAACGTAGAACTGAAAACGCGCCGCTTCCTGCGGCGCGTTTTTTTTTGAAGGAGACCGGCATGCTCAACCTGGAACGACGCGCGCGTAAACCCTCCCTGCTGGCCTGCCTGGGCGGCCTGCTGGCCGCCACGGCGGTCGGGCTGTCGGCATACGCGTCGCATGGCATCGCCGAACCCTTGGCGCAGTCGCACGTGAACACGGCGGCGCTGTTCGCCTTCGGTCATGGCGTGGCGCTCGCGGTGCTCGGGCCCACCCAGCAGAACAGCGTGGGCAAGCTGGCGCTGTACGTGCTGCTGCTGGGCACGCTGCTGTTCTCCGGCAGCCTGGTCGCCGGCGCGCTGTGGCAGCTCAGTACCGGGCTGGCCCCCGTGGGTGGCACCGCACTGATGCTGGGCTGGGTGGTTTACGGGCTCAATGCCTTGAGGCGTTGACCGGTCAGCGACGCATGGCGTCGCTCTACAGCGCGGTGGGGCGCTGATTGGTCAGCGACGCATGGCGTCGCTCTACGGCGCGGTGGGGCGCTGATTGGTCAGCGACGCATGGCGTCGCTCTACGGTGCGGGGTCGGCCTTGGGCGCAAATGCCGGGTCGTCGCTGATGCGCGTCCGTGGCGGACGCCGCGCTTCCTGCTTCAGATGGCGGTGGTAGGCGAACGTGGCCAGCGTGCCGCGGATCATCACGAACGAGAAGATCACCGTCAGCGACAGGCCCTTGAGCACCGTCAGTTGGCCGACCCACAGCAGCGCGAGTTGGCCCAGCAGATAGAAGGCCAGCAACGCGCAGGCGGCGGTCCGGCTGTAGCGGTGGATGCCCCAGGCCAGGCCGAGGAGGATGCCAACATTGAACAAGGCGCCCGCCGCAGTGAACAGCACCACGATCAGTGCCTGATCGCCAAGTTGAAATCCTGCGTAGAGGTTTGCCAGGGCGATGCCATCGCCCGCCAGCGACATCGCCGCCAGCACCAGGGCGGCGATCCACATGTGCTTGACCGGCCCGCCGATGGCATGCGGAACCTGGTTGGCGCGCAGTTGCGCGTGTTCCGGCGCAGGCGCGGTGCTGCTGGCTTGGTAGGGGCTGTCCTTGTGCATGTGGTGAATCCTTGCTTGAACGGGGGGTGCCCGTCTGCGTCAGCGACGCATGGCGTCGCTCTACAGCGGGGTGTCGAGCTTCGGCGCGAAGGTCGGGTCGTCGCTGAGGCGCGCGCGCGGCGGCCGGCTGCGCACGTCGCGCAGATGGCGGTGGTAGCGGAAGGTGGCGAGGGTGCCGCGGATGCTGACGAAGCCGAAGATCACCGTGAAGCCGATGCCGGTCAACGCACCCTGTCCCCCGACGATCTTCAGCAGCGTGCCCAGCGCCGACAGGCACCAGACCGCCAGAACGATGCTCGCCACCACGCGGCTGCGCCTGTGGACCCCGTACGCGAGCAGCATGTAGATCGCGGTAAGGCAAAGCGCCAGCGCCAGCAGCGTCGGATGGAGCGGCCGGTCGCCGAAGTACGGCACCAAGCTCGTGATCAGCGCCAGGCAGCCGGCGACGACCAGCAGAATCGCCATGTGTTTGATGGGGCTGGTTATCTCGCGAGGTGCTTCATCGCGCCAGTCGAGTCGATAGGACGGCTGCGCGACTGATGTCGCTCGGCTTGCCTTGTACGGGCTGTCGTCTTCCATGGCGCGTTATCTCCTTGATTGTTTCGCGAAGCCTGATGACAGATGTACGGGAACCGTAGGTGCGTCAACGCGCCTGCCAGCACCAGTGCCAAGGCTCGTAGACGATACCGTGCGGATTGTCGCGTGGGTAGCTGAGCCGGAAACCATGGGTCCCTGCATGCCGCACCAGCCAGGCGAACGCAGGGGTGGCCTCGAAACTCTCTTCGGCCGGCAGCTCGCCCGGGCAGCTGATGTCCAGCGCACGGCCGCTGTGGTGTTCGCTGTAGCCCGGCGCGGCGTTGACCTGCAGGATGTCGGCCACGGCCAGGCCGCGCGCACGTTTGCGCGCGAAGATGCCCAACTGGTAGTCGTGGCTGCGGTAGCCGGAGATGGCCTCCAGCACGATGCCGTCGCGTGCGGCCTGCGCGTGCAGGCGTTGCCACGCGTGCGCGGCGCCCTGAAGCAGCCACAGCGGCCGGCGATAGCGGTCGAATCCGGCCAGCGCCAAGCGCGCCGGTTCGGCCTCCAGGGCAAGACCGGTGTCGTGTTCGTAGCGGTCGGCATCGATGCCCAGTTGCTCCAGACGTTGCTGCAGGCCGCTCAGCGGCAGCAGTGCGTCGGCCGCATGCGCGCGCTGGGTGCCATGCAGGGCCAGGTCGAGCACGTCCAGCGCGGCCTCGATGCCGGGCTCGCGCATCAGCCGCGGCACCAGCGGCAGCAGCCCCTGCGCGGTAGCCGCGGCCAGGTAGCGTCCGTCGCGTTTGCGCCGCAGCACCCAGCGCGCCTGGGCCAGCGCACGCGCGTCGGCATTGCCGCGCGCGCGCAGCAGGCCGCCGGGCCACAGTTCGATGTCGGCGGTGTTGATCAGCAGGGCAGGGGAACGGCGCATGCAGCCAGCTTAGTGCGCGCGGGCAGGCACGGCCAGCGCCTGCAACGCCTCCAGCAGGGCGCGCGGCTGTTCGGGGCTGAGCAGCAGCACGCTGTCGTCGCGCAGCGGCAGGTACAGCATGCGGCTGGCGTCAGTGATCAGGCAGAACGCCTTGCGCCCGCCGAGGCGGTAATGGCCTGACTGGAAGCCGGGCATGGCATAGCCATTGATCTTGTGGCTGGGTTTGAATTCATGGTGTTCGGCCAGATCGACAATCCGTGCCTTGTCCAGTTGCAGCAACGCAACGGGAACGCGACGCCGGTAGAAGGTGGACACGACCACCAGGTCGTCCCCCTCGAGGGAGATGCGGCGGCGGAAGAAGGCCCAGGTCAGTACGCCGGTGACCAGCAGCACGAAGGGCAGGGTGTAGCCGAGCTCCAGCGGGCTGCGCTGGCTGGACTGCAGCGTGGTGACGGTGACGACCGCCATGGCACCTGCCATCGGCACCCACAGCCACAGCAGGCGCCAGATCGGGACGGGAGCAACGGAAAATGCCGGCGGTGGAGTGGGTGCCCGGCTCATGGCTGCTCCTTGATCCAGGCGGCAACGTCGCCGATCAACGCCGTCGATACGGTACCGGGCACGCTGTACTCCTGCAGCGAGCCGGGGCCTTCGCCGGCGATGCCGAGATGGTTGAGTGCCGGGTAGAACTGGAAGCGCGTGTGTGGACGCTTCGGCAGCCCCTGCTGCCATCGCCTCCAGTCCGCCTCGACCACCTGGAAATCGCGGCCGCCCTGCAGCAGCAGGATCGGGCGCTTGAATGCCTTGGCATCGGCGACCGGGTCGACCTGCTCGAACGCGCGCCAGTAGCTGGCCGGCTGGCCCAGCGGTAGATCCTTCGCGGCCACCGGCGCCGTGCCGCGCGCGGCGGCGATCTGCGCGTCCAGGCGGTCGAGTGCGGCCTGTTCGTCGGTACTGATGCTGCCATCGAGGCTGAAGAGGTAGCGGTTCTGTTCCGGCAGCAGGGTCAGCAGCGAACGCGCCGGAGCCGACCACAGCACCAGCCCGGCGACCTTGCCCGAACGCGCGGCAATGCGTGGCGCGAGCATGCCGCCCTGGCTGTGGCCCATCACATAGATGTGGCGCGGATCAATGCCGGGCGTGTTGGCCAGCACGGCGACGGCGGCCACCGCGTCATCGGTGGTCTCATCGTCCATGGTGTATTCGCCGCTGAAATCCTGCGGCCGCGCACGTGTCCGCTTCTCATAGCGCAGCACGGCGATGCCCTGCGCGGCCAGGCCGCGGGCGACGTCCAGGAACGGGCGGTTGGCGCGGATGGTCTCGTTGCGGTCCTGCGGGCCGGAACCGTGCACCAGCACCACCGCGCGGAACGGGCCCGCGCCGTTGGGCAGCGCCAGCGTGGCCGGCAGCGGCCCCTTGCCGGCCACGATCTCCAGCTCGCGTTCGGAGTAGCTGGCCGCGGCCGGCGGCGGCGGAGCGGGTGCTGCAGCTGCCGGTTGCAGGAACAGGCCGGCAATGCGCCCCTGCGCATCCACGGCGATGGTGGCGTTGATGGCGCCGTTGGCGAACTGCAGCGGTTGCAGCACCACCTGCATGCCCTGCTGTTCGACCACCCGCGCCGGCCCTCGGCTGCGCAGGGCGCCCAGCGATTGCCATAACGCCTTCAGCGAGGCGGCGGGCGCGGCCTTGGCCATGTCGGGCGTGAACATCGCCTCGGCAGCGACCATGTCGCCCGCTTCCAGCCGATCCAGAAGTTGGCTGGCGGTCTGTTCGGGGGTGGCGGCGTTTGCCACCAGTGCCACCGACCACACCAGCACTGCGATCAGGAACCTGCGCAGTGTCTGCATCTCAGAGCTCCTTCTTGAAGACCAGCAGGGCCACGCCCATGGGCGTGGACACCAGCGTGTTCACCAGTTCCCAGCCGAGCTGGCCCTGGCGATTGAGTTCGGCCTGTATGTCCTCCGCCTTCAAGCCGGTCCACGTTGGTTTCACTTCAACGGTCAGGTAGCTCCAGCGCTTGCTCATTCCTTGCTCTCCGGATCAGGTGCGGGTTTGGGAAGGCGTCCAGCCTTGCGCAGTGCGTCGCGCAGCACGTACTCGATCTGCGCGTTGAGGCTGCGCAGTTCATCGTCGGCCCAGCGCTGCGCCGCTGCCAGCACATCGGCATTGATACGCAGCGGGTAGGCTTTCTTTTCGCTCATGCTCAGTACAACGAACCGGCGTTGACGATCGGCTGGGTGCCGCGGTCCGAGCACAGCACCGTGAGCAGGTTGCCGACCATCTGCGCCTTGCGTTCTTCATCGAGCTGCACCACGCCATTCTTCTGCAGTTCGAGCAGCGCCATTTCGACCATGCCCACCGCACCGGCAACAATGCGGGTGCGTGCGGCGATCACCGCGTTGGCCTGCTGGCGCTGCAGCATTGCCTGGGCGATCTCGGGCGCGTAGGCCAGGTGGCTGATGCGCGCATCGATGACCTGTACGCCCGCGTCGGCCAGACGCTCGGCCAGTTCGTCCTTGAGGTGCTGGGAGATCTCGGCGGCGTGGCTGCGCAGCGACAGTTGGCCTTCCTCGTGCTGGTCGTAGGGGTAGCTGGTGGCCATCGCGCGCAGCGCCGATTCGGACTGGATGTGCACGAAGCTCTCGTAGTCGTCCACGTTGTAGACGGCCTCGGAGGCGTCGACCACCTGCCAGACGATCACGGCGGCGATCTCGATCGGGCTGCCGTCCAGTTCGTTGACCTTGAGCTTGCCGCTCTCGAAGTTGCGCACGCGCTGGCTGACCTTCTTCTTGCTGAAGAACGGGTTGTTCCAGCGCAGGCCGTTGTCCTTGACGGTGCCGATGTACTTGCCGAACAGGCTCAGCACGGCGGCCTGGTTGGGCTGCACGGTGTACAGGCCGGTCAGGCTGAGCAGGGCGGCGAAGGCCAGCAGCAGGCTGCCAAGTATCAGCCACCCGTTCGGGTGGCCGGGTTGCACGCCCTGGATGAACAGCCACACCGCCACGGCCAGCAGGGCGAGAACCCCCAGCAGGAAGGGCAGGCCGGAGAGCGAGCGGACGGGCTTTTCTTTCATGGCGGGGCATCCTTTGCGGGGCGGGTTTTGAATAGTGATATCAAATTGATATCAAAACCGCAAGAGCCCGGGCGCTGACCCTTCGCAGCCACCCATGGGGTGGCTCTACAATGCCTGCCCCTGCTCTGTTGTCCGGAATATCGCCATGATCACGCTCGGCACCCCGCTGTCTCCTTCCGCCACCCGCGTCCTGCTGCTGGGCTCGGGCGAACTGGGCAAGGAGGTCGCTATCGAGCTGCAGCGGCTGGGCGTGGAGGTGATCGCCGCCGACCGCTATGCCAATGCCCCGGCCATGCAGGTGGCGCATCGTTCGCATGTGATCGACATGCTCGACGCGATGGCGCTCCGCGCGCTGATCGCGGAGGAAAAGCCGCACCTGATCGTGCCCGAGATCGAAGCCATCCACACCGAAACCCTGGTCCAGCTGGAGCAGGAAACCGGCCAGCGGGTGGTGCCGACAGCACGCGCCGCGCGCCTGACCATGGACCGCGAGGGCATTCGCCGGCTGGCGGCGGAAACGCTGGGCCTGCCGACCTCGCCGTACCGCTTCGTGGACACCGAGGCCGAATACCGTGCTGCGGTGGCGGCGATCGGCCTGCCGTGCGTGGTCAAGCCGGTGATGTCGTCCTCGGGCAAGGGCCAGAGCACGCTGCGCAGCGAGGCCGACATCGCGCCGGCGTGGGAGTACGCGCAGACCGGCGGCCGTGCCGGTGCCGGCCGCTGCATCGTGGAAGGCTTCATCGACTTCGATTACGAGATCACGCTGCTGACGGTGCGCCACGCCGCGGGCACCTCGTTCTGCGCGCCGATCGGGCATTGGCAGAAGGACGGCGACTACCGCGAAAGCTGGCAGCCGCAGCCGATGTCGCCGGCCGCGCTGGCGCGTGCCGAGGAGATATCTCAGGCGATCACCGACGACCTCGGTGGCTGGGGCCTGTTCGGGGTGGAGCTGTTCGTGAAGGGCGACGCGGTGTGGTTCAGTGAAGTCTCGCCGCGCCCGCATGACACCGGCCTGGTCACGCTGGCGTCGCAGGAACTGAGCGAATTCGCGCTGCATGCGCGTGCCATCCTGGGCCTGCCGATCCCGCTGATCCGCCAGAGCGGTCCGTCGGCGTCGTGCGCGATGCTGGCGCATGGCGAAGGCGTGCCGGTCTTCAGCAACGTGGAAGCGGCGCTGGTAAATCCGGATACCGCGCTGCGCCTGTTCGGGAAGCCGAGCGTGCACGGCCACCGCCGTGTGGGTGTGACGCTGGCGCGTGGCGCTGACGTTGATGAGGCACGCAGGATTGCGCGCGAGGCGGCTGAATTGATCGGGATCGAATTGCGCGCGTAAAGCTATGGCGTTTTGATTGTTACGTGTTGGGGCGACCGCCGGGTAGCCCCCGTAGGGACACGCCGTGAACCCATCCATGGGGGCTGCTAGAAAACTTGCGCGTGTACGCAATCCTGCGTACACGGCAAGGCCGGGGTTGGGCGTCCTGCCCAACCCGTCCGGCGCATGCGCCGGACCCATGTTTTCTAGCGTCCCTACGGGGGCTACCCGCCGGTCGCCCCCGATAGATCGCGCAGATCGGCTGGAAATGCCGGCAGGATCCACCACTGGCAGGGTTGGTCGTCAGACAACTGCCGTGAAAGCCTCAACGCCGGGTAACGCATTCAAATCATCGAAACGCTTTACCGCACGTCCACCCAGACCAGGTGGTGGTCGCTGCCATCGGCAATCTTTGCTTCCGGTGTTTCATTCGCCGGCCAGAACACGCCGCTGCCGATGTAGTTGAAGCCCACCGACGGCAGCACGTAGTCCAGCCGCATGGTGCCGGACTTCGGGCCGAAATCGCCGGTGGCGTGGAACGGTGCGCCGCGACGGACGATGCCCTTTTCGGCGTAGGCCAGGCTGGTCTGCTCGGCGCCCACGCTGCGCGGGGTCGGGTAGCGCAGCACGCGCGGGTTCTCGATCAGTTCGACAATCGCATCATGCCGCCCGTCGCCGTCCACGGGGTCGTTGTTGAGGTCGCCCAGGATCACGAAGCGCGCGTCCTGTGCCAGCCCGCCGCACGTGCCCTTGTCATCGCACAGCCACGGCTTCTCGCCACTCGACAGATATTCCTGCCACAGCCGCAGTTCATCGTGGTTGCGCGCCGCGTTGCGCTTTTCCGGGCCGTCGAATACCGGCGGGGTCGGGTGCGAGACCAGCGCGTGCACCACGCCGTTCGGGGTATTCACCGGCACGTCCCAATGCGACTTGGACGACAGCCGCAGCTGCGACCACACGTGGTCGTTGTAGAAGGACTTGCCGCTGCGCGGGTCGATCGGGCGCAGCGCGCCGGGCATGTTGCTCCACTTCAGCAGCTGGAAGCTGCGCACCTTGGCGGCGTCGATCGGGTAACGCGACAGCACCAGCATGCCGTACTGGCCCGGGTGCAGGCCGTAGCCCCACGCATCATTGCCACGGTTGCGGCCGTCGCCGCCGATCTGGCCGTTGTTGTCCAGGTCCAGCCCGCTCTGCACGCCGGTGTTGACCGGGGCCAGGTAGCGGTAGGCGAAGTGCAGCGGCTCGCCGCCGCCCGGCTGGGCGACTTCCAGGTAGCGCTGCTGGAACAGGTCGGCGGCGCGGTGGGCGTCGTCGAAGTCAAATTCGTTGAGCAGCACCAGGTCCGGGCGGACCTGCTGCAGCACGGCGGCGATCTTGCGCGCGTGGGCGCTGTCGCCTTCCAGTTCGGCGATCAGGCCGCCGGTCTCGTCGCTGTACAGCGAGGTGTTGTAGGTGGCGATCCGCAGCGGCGCGGAAGGGGCATCCGGCATGGCGGCGGTCTTGGTCGGGGTTTGGGCGCAGGCGCCGCAGAGCAGGGCCAGGGCAAGGATCAGGGGATGGGCTTTCATGCCGCTATTTTGCACGGGCGCGCATTGCAATGGCGGGTCAGATGCCGTCCAGGGCATCGTCGAAGTCGTGCCAGCGGCGGCCGTCGTAGGCCTCCAGCGGGCGGAACCGGCGCTTGTAGTCCATCTTGCGGTGGTTGCGGATCCAGTACCCCAGGTACAGGTGGGGCAGCTGCTCGCGCCGGGCCCAGGCGATCTGCTGCAGGATGGCGAAGGTGCCCAGCCCGCGATGCGCGTGGTCGGGGTCGAAGAAGGTGTACACGGCCGACAGCCCCTGCGGGGTGACGTCGGTGACCGCCACGGCGAGCAGGGGGCCGCGATGGCCGCCCTCGGACGGCCCGCGGATCTCCAGGAAGCGGCCCTGCGACCACTGGCCGATCAGGAACTGGTCGAATTCGTGCGGGCCGTGCTCGTCCATGCCGCCCTGGGCGTGGCGGTGGGTCAGGTAGCGGTGGTACAGGGCGAACTGCTCGTCGGTCTGTTCGGCGGCGACGATGCGCACTTCCAGGTCGGCGTTCTGCGCCAGGCAGCGCCGCTGGCTGCGGTCGGGCGCAAAGCGCGCCACCGGCACCCGCACGGACACGCAGGCGTGGCAGTTGGCGCAATGCGGGCGGTAGACCAGGTCGCCGGAGCGACGGAAGCCCCAGCTCAGCGCCATCGGGTACAGGGTGCCCAGCCGCGGGTCGTGCGGATCCAGGACGAGGTCGCGCGCGGCCCGTTCCGGCCAGTACCCGCAGGGATGGTCCCCGGTCTGGAACAGTCGCAGCTCGTCATCACGGTCGGTGTGGATCGCCATGGCCACAGCATAGCGCCGGGGCGTCGCAGCCGCCGCGACTGTCTGTCGGATGAACGCGGCCGGGCGCGCGGTCAACGCGACCGCCCCTGGTGCGTTTTCTCTCCCGTGGGTGCCAACGCACCGCACGAAGATTCCCCCCAAGAACCGGAGTGACCCATGCGCAACCGCAAACCCCTTCTGCTGCTGGCCCTGCTGATGACCACCGGCGCTGCCGGCCTGGCGGTGGCTGCCGATACCCCGGCCACGCCCGACAAGCCGGCCCGCGCGAAGCTGGACACGAACGGCGACGGTTTCATCGACCGCACCGAAGCCGCCAAGGCGCCGCGCCTGGCCGAGAAGTTCGACAGCCTGGACACCAACAAGGATGGCAAGCTCTCGCGCGACGAGCTGCAGCGCTGGCAGGGCAAGCGCCACGGGCGCGGTCCGGGCGCGATGCATGAGCGCATGGAAAAGCTGGACGTGAACAAGGACGGCCGGATCAGCCGCGAAGAGGCCAAGGCCGACCCGCGCCTGGCCGCCCGTTTCGATCAGCTGGACCTCAACAAGGACGGCTACCTGGACAAGGCCGACCGCGAGCTGGGCATGAAGCAGCATCGTGACGCGTGGTTCGCTGCTGCCGATACGAACAAGGACGGCCAGATCAGCAAGGCCGAGTTCGACGCGGCCAAGGGCCCGTTCGGTGGCCCGCGTGGTGGGCACGGTGGCGACAAGCCGCCGATGCCGCCGAAGGCGCGCTGAGGTAGAGCCGACGTAGAGCCGACGTAGAGCCGACTGTTAGTCGGCTGCTCTCCCGTCCGGCGTCATGATCCAGATACACAACCTAGGAGCGGCCGGGATAGACCCGCGGGCGTTTTTTTGTAAAATAAAACCCCCCGCCCCGGGCCAGGCCCCGCCCAATGCCCCCCACACCACAATTTTGACCACCAAAAAGGG
>NZ_JBLZQD010000004.1:142447-160940 GCF_049199305.1 Stenotrophomonas sp. PD6
GGGTTTGGTTCCGGCCTCGTTCCGGCCTTTTTCTCCCTTCTTTTTGGGGGGGGGCCCCCCCGCCGGCTTTATTAACCAATAAAAACACCTTGGGCGCGCGGTTCTGCGCCGGGCCCTCTTTTCTTGCTCAGATCAACCCGCGCTCGCGGGCCATGGCCAGCACAATGCCGACGATCACCAGATTGGTCACCACCAATGCGGGCCTTCCATACATCGACTGGTAGACCCAGCTTGGCCCGGTGCGTCCCTTGCGTGCGGCATCGCGCGCGATCATCGGCGCCATGATCCGCTGCAGCGGCACCAGGCACTGGTAGTTCACGAGGGCGGTGCCGAGCACCATCACAGTGAGCGACCAGTAAATCGGGGCCTGCAGGGTCGTCAGCGCGAGCACGGCCAGGCAGACCAGCATGGCGGTGAAGGTGCTGTAGTGCACGAAGCGATGCACGGCGGCGCGCTCGGCAGGCGTTTCGGTGTAGCAGAGCAGGTAGCGGCCGCCGAGGTAGCTGCCGATGACGCCACCCGCCATGGCGCCGATGGCGATGCTCCAGCTGAAGTGCGTGCCGATCAGGTGACTCTGGCTGGCGGCCGCACCGAGCGAACCCATTGCGGCACCGCCGGACAGGCTGGCACCGCCCAGGCCGAGCTTGCCGCTGCCCACGCCGACGCTGGTGCCCAGCAGGATGGCGGCGCTGGCCGTCCCCGGTGCCGCCACCAACACCATTGAAACGACCGCGGTGGCGAACGCGGCGCTTGGCGCCGTGCCACGTGCGAAATCGCCGAAGCGGCGCAGCATTTCTTCGCGCACGCTGGCCCGTGCACGCGACAGGCGCTTGCGCACGGCGGCGTCGCTCAGTCCCAGCAGGTTGGCCACCTGCTGCGAGCTCTGGCCTTCGCGGTAGTACAGCAGCAGGGTCTCGCGGCTGTCTTCGGGCAGGGCCGAGATGATTTCCTCGGCGGCCAGTTCCTCCTCGGCGCGCTGCAGGTATTCCGGTGCGCTGGGGCCCGGGTCGGCGGCCATGCTGATGGCGATTTCGGCGGCCTCGCCGGACAGCGGCCGGCCGCGGTTGGCGCGCAGCCAGTCGCGGGCCAGGTTGCGGGTGATCTGGCGCAGCCAGGGCAGGAAGCTGGCGTGGTTGTGCAGCTGGTTGAGCTGCTGCCAGGCCTTGATGAAGGCCTCCTGCGCGATGTCTTCGCTGGCCTGCACGTCGCGGGTGATGGCCAATGCGATAGCGGTGACGGTGTTCTGGCACGCCAGCACGATGCGGCCGTACGACTGCTGGCAGCCGCCGGCGGCGGCAGGCAGTTCGCGGTCCAGTGTGTCGGTCAGCGGCAGCGTGGTCATGGTGTCGGTCCCGGGCGGTGATGACATCATGACGGGGTGGGGCGGGGAATGTGACCGGCGGGATTACGGTTGTTTCGTCGCCGGGGTGATCCGTACGCGGACCTCTTCCTCTTCCGGCGCCGGTTGGGTTGCCGGTGCCTGCGGTTGTGCCTGTTGCACCGGTGCCGGCGCAGCCGTGGGCGCAGCCCGGTGGCGCATCACCACCACCATGGCGACGGCGGCGATGACCAGCAGCAGGCCGATGCGGATGCGCCAGGCCCAGTTGCGGGCTGGGGCGACGTCGGCGGCCTGGTCGCGGAACGCGAATTCGGCGGTGGGGTGGTCGCGGCGGGTGGTTTCGAGCAGGCGCGCATCGCGCAGGATTTCGCGCGCACGCGGCTGGTCGTCGGCATGCACCACCCACAGGGTGGGGTGGGTGGTGGCCTTGCTGGTGTCCAGGTAACTGAACTGGCTGCCGCGCTTGCTGTGGTACGAACGCCCGTTGGTGATGCGCACGTCGATGCCGGCGTCGCGCAGCAACTTGGCCACGCCTTCGACGGTTTCCACACGCTGGCTGCTGAAGATCTGACGCATGTCTGTTTATTCCTTGGCCGGTACGGCGGCGGCCGCGGCACTGTCATCCACCACGCGGATCAAGCCTTCCTGCGCGGTGCTGGCAACGAGTATGCCGTTGCGGGTGAAGAACTGGCCGCGCGCCAGCCCGCGCGAATCCTGCGCGCTGGGGCTGTCCAGCGAATACAGCAGCCAGTCGTCGGCGCGGAACGGGCGGTGGAACCAGATGGCATGGTCCAGCGAGGCCATCTGCACGTGCGGCTGGTAGTAGCTGATGCCGTGCGGGAAGGTCGCGGTGCCCAGCAGATGGAAGTCCGAGGCATAGGCCAGCAGCGCCTGGTGCAGCTCGGGCGCGTCGCCGACGGTCTCGTTCAAGCGCAGCCACACCTGGTGGTAGGGCGGGCGCTTGGGCGGGTGCAGTTCGTCGCGCGGGTAGACGTGGCGGAACTCGAACGGACCGCCGCGCGAGAGCCAGCGCTGCACCTTGATCGGCAGGCGTTCCAGCACCGCCTGCGGCAGCGGGCGGTTCGGTTCGATGTCTTCCGGCTGCGGCACTTCCGGCATCTTGTGCTGGTGCTCGGCGCCGGTCTCGGCCTGCTGGAACGAGGCCGCGCAGAAGAAGATCACCTTGCCGTGCTGGATCGCAGTGACCCGGCGCACGGAGAAGCTGCCGCCATCGCGGGTACGGTCCACGTCGTAGACGATGGGGTGGTCAATGTTGCCCGCGCGCAGGAAATAGGCGTGCAGGGAATGCACATGCCGGCCGTTGTCGACCGTGGCCTGGGCGGCGGACAGCGCCTGGCCCAGCACCTGGCCGCCGAACACGTACTTGGTGCCGATGTCGCGGCTCTGGCCCCGGAACAGGTTGTCTTCCAGGCGCTCGAGCGTGAGCAGGTCGATCAGCTCGGAAACGACGGGTTCTTGCGGCTGGGACAAGGAAATAGCCTGGCAGTCTGCGAAACGCAATTATAGCGGGCGCGGGCCGGCCTTCCCCAACCGCGCCACCAGCGTGTGCAGCGCCTGCTGCGCATCCGGCGCATACCAGGCGTCCACGAACCGATCGAGCCGGATCAGATCGGCGTGCAGGGCGTCATGCAGGTCTTCGCGGGCAATGGCGCGGGTGAGCAGCATCGGCTGGCGCGGCAGCTTCAGCAGCCGGCCCAGCCAGGCCACCGCGCGCGGCACCACATCGGCCGGGGCGGCCAGCTCGTCCACCAGGCCGATCTCCAGCGCACGTTCGGCTGGGACCATCTCGCCGCCGATCAGCAGCTGCGAGGCGCGGTGATGGCCGACCACCCGGCGCATCAGGCGCTGGATGCCCTCCGGCGCCACCAGCCCGACCTGCACTTCGTTCAGGCCGATCACGGTCGGCTGGCTCGGGTCCGGGCTGCGCGCCAGGATGCGGTAGTCGCAGCACAGCGCCAGCACGCAGCCGCCGGCGGGGGCGTGGCCGGTCAGCGCGGCCACCACCGGGACGCGGCATTCGGCCAGGGTGCGTACCGCACCGAAGAAGGCCTGCCAGCTGTCCAGCAGCTTGTGCCGGTCTTCGCCATGGCTGAGCAGGTGCGGCACGTCCATGCCGGCGCTGAAGATGCGCTCGCTGCCGGACAGCACCAGGCCGTGCACGTCATCGGACATGGCCTGGTTGATCTCGTGGATCAGGTGACGGCACAGCTCGGTGTCCAGCGCATTGACCGGCGGGCGGGCCAGCCGCAGCTCGCGGATGGGGCCGTGGTTGATCACCTCGATAAGGGTCGTCATGCTGCGATCTCATTGCGGGCAGGGAACTGAGACGATGATAACCAAACCATTCGTTGGCGTACTGTTGATCCTGTGTGCGGGCGCAGCATCGGCCGCAGCGGCCGAACCGGCCTGTGTAACGGTGCGCGAAGGCTGGGTGCGGTTGCCGCCGCCGGGGGTGTCGATGGCGGCGGGATATGGGCAGATCCATAACGGCTGCAAGACCGCGGTCACCGTCGTAGCGGCCGCCAGTACAGCCTTCGGCGATGTCTCCCTGCATGAAACCACGCTGGTGGATGGCGTCAGCCGCATGCGTGCGGTGGAGCGGTTGCCGATCGCGCCGGGTGCCACGGCGGAGCTCAAGCCTGCCGGGTTGCATCTGATGTTGATGCAGCCGGAGAAGCCGCTCGCGAAGGGCGGGCAGGTGCCACTGCGTTTAAGCCTGGAAAACGGCCGCAAAGTGGATGTCACCTTGCAGGTCCGTTAGTGCCGGCCCACGGCCGGCAATGCTGTCAACCGCGTCGACCTCGGGGAGACATCATCTGTTCGCCGTACGTAGAGCGGTTTCAGTGCAGTCGTACGGGAATCGACTTTACCAAGCGTCGTCATGATGCGGCGGCCGTTACTGTTACCCTGCTTCCTCTCCAGTAGGGTCGCTCCCATAGGGCCGCACGTGGTATGGCCGCGTACGGTAGGGAATGAACTTGAAAGGAGGAGGTGGGTTACCGCAGGTCCACGCATTGGTTGGACAAGCGCGTTTCACGCCCGTCCATTGACCAGCTGAAAAAGACTCGCCAAGTCTTACCCTTCGGCAGCTCGGCAGCATTGAAATGATATGACTTTAGTTGCCCAAGTACCGCGCGATCAATTGAGTAGTACTTGGAGGAGTGAGTTACCTTTATTTGATGGCCCAGTCCATTCTGATCAAGTTGCATGGAAAGCTCCATGCAACCGCCTGACTCAAACCGTCCTGCGGGGCCTCGGTTCAAGAGAACATCGAACGAGTTGGCGAAAGCGCTCGCGGGAAGCGGCTGCGGAGGATTTGAAGGCCCCAATGCAAAGGCCAGCAATATGGAAATGAACATGAGTTGGGCCGCTCAAGGGATGGGGATGCCGGTGTAACTTTGCCGGGCAGGAAGGCCTATCTCCTTCCTGTAAGGATTCTCAAGGTATCTGACTGCGTTGATCTCGCCAGCATTTGATGAGTCGAATGGGAGATTGCTGTATCCCAGGGCGGCGGCGCCGATCGGGGTATGTCCGATTTCGTGGGCGAACAAGGTGTCCAGCCCCACTCCGCGCAACTCACGTGGATTTCCTAGCCCTCGCTTAAAGCCCGCCACGTCCAGGCTGTACGACACGTAGTTCCCCCCCTGAGAAGCATCGAATCCTGCGGAGAACGAAGGGAGAAATCCGGACTGAGGCAAGATTTGAATCAAGTTGATCTTCTGCTGTGAACGAACTGATTCTCTACCCACGGCTCCTCCTACCGAAGTTTTAAGAAAACGACGTGCCGCCGACATGGTTTGCGTTGGCATCGCGGTCGCGCTCGGAGCCGCTGCGGGATCGGGTGACGAGACGGATGCGTGAGAAAACACAGACGAAACAGAGCGGGCCCCTATAGATGTGGCCGATCTGGCTTGGGTAGTGAACTCTCCGGAGGAGGTGCAAGTATTGTCCGCATTCGTGATTCTTGAGCCAGTGCAGCGACCATCTGGATCGTAGAATCTGTAGGGGTTGTTTCCAGCGTAGTAATAGCGATTGAAAAGAGCGGCTCCCGACCCGCCGGGGCCGATCGGATCGACTGATAGAAATCGACCAAGATCCGGCGCGTAGTAGCGTTGCTGCATGTACGACAGCCCGGTTTCCGCATCCTGGACGTGGCCTGCATATCCGGGTCCGGCAGAGGGGGTGCCAGGGTTTCCGTACGGTTCGTACTGGCCTCGGGAGACAACCTTGCCCGATTCATCAGTCATCGCAACGACCGATCCCAGCGCGTCCGTGTGCACATACATGACCTCATCCGCGAAACAATCTTCGTAAGGCGAAAGTGCGACAGTCGAAATAAATACGAAGGGAATCAGCTTGAGCGAGCGTTTCATTGCCTCTCCGTGTGCGTTGCTCGGCTTGTGTGTGGGCTTAGTGGGATTTAAGAGCCTCGCATGCCCAAGGCAGCGTTTCCATGGGGGGCGCAGGGCGGCGTCCGCACTTTCAGCCAAGGGGGGCGCTGGTAGCCGGCCGGGCAGGCAAGCTTCGGCCGGGGCCAGACCAGGAGTAGGCAACTTGGGGTTTCGGCTTCCAGGCCCAGTACTCAACAGGCCGCCTCATCGGCGGCACGCAGGGTTCAGCTCGACGCGCTGCGGATCGCGTCCGGCAACGGCGCGCTCTTGCCGGTCTGGGTGTCCATCCAGACCACCACCACGTTGCCGTCCGAATACAGGGTACTGTCGTTCTTCTCGTCCACGATGCGGTGGCCGATGGTCACGCTGCTGTTGCCCAGCCGCTCGACGAACAGCTCCACCACGATGTCGTTGGGCCACACGATCGGCAGGCGGTAGTTGACGTTGGTGGCCGCGACCACCGGGGCGATGCGGTCGGTCATCGACACGCCTTCCACGCCCAGCATCCAGCGCACGCGCGCCTCTTCAAAGTAGGAAATGTACTTGGCGTTGTTGACGTGGCCCATGCTGTCCATGTCGCGCCAGCGCACGCTGATCGGTACGCGGGCCAGGATCTTGTGTTCGGTGCTCATTACTTCTTCTTCGCCTTCGTGGTCTTGGCAGGGCTGGTCTTGCTGGGGGTGGTGGCGCGCTTGGCGGCGACCGCCTTCTTGGCGACCTTGGCCGGCTTCTCCGGCTTGGCCTTGCGCGGCGGACGGGCATCGGGCTTGTTGGCCACCGCCGCCGGGCGTTCCGGGCGGGCGCTGACCGATGGCAGCATCTTGGCCAGGAACTGGCCGGTGTACGAGGTCGGGCAGGCCGCCACGTCTTCCGGCGTGCCGGTGACCAGGATGGTGCCGCCGCGATGGCCGCCTTCCGGGCCCAGGTCCACGATCCAGTCCGCGGTCTTGATCACGTCCAGGTTGTGCTCGATCACCACCACCGTGTTGCCCTCGTCGCGCAGCTTGTGCAGCACGCCGAGCAGCGCCTCGATGTCGTGGAAGTGCAGGCCGGTGGTCGGCTCGTCCAGGATGTACAGCGTGCGCCCGGTATCGCGGCGCGACAGTTCCTTGGACAGCTTCACGCGCTGTGCCTCACCGCCGGACAGCGTGGTCGCGCTCTGGCCCAGCTTGATGTAGCTCAGGCCGACGTCCACCAGCGTTTCCAGCTTGCGCGCGATGCTCGGCACCGGTTCGAACAGCTTCAGTGCATCTTCGACGGTCATCTGCAGCACGTCGTTGATGTTGTAGCCCTTGTACAGGATCTCCAGCGTTTCGCGGTTGTAGCGCTTGCCGTGGCACACATCGCAGGGCACGTACACGTCCGGCAGGAAGTGCATTTCCACCTTGATCAGGCCATCGCCCTGGCACGCCTCGCAGCGGCCGCCACGCACGTTGAAGCTGAAACGGCCTGGCGAATAACCGCGCGCGCGGGCTTCCGGGACCTGCGCGTACAGCTCGCGCAGCGGGGTGAACAGGCCGGTGTAGGTGGCCGGGTTCGAGCGCGGGGTGCGGCCGATCGGCGACTGGTCGATGTCCACCACCTTGTCGAACAGGTCCAGCCCTTCGACCTCCTTGTACGGCGCGATCGGGTGCGAGGAGCCGTTGATCTCGTTGGCAGCCAGTGAGAACAGGGTGTCGTTGATCAGGGTCGACTTGCCCGAACCGGACACGCCGGTGATGCAGGTCAGCAGGCCCGACGGAATGTCCAGGTCCACGCCCTTGAGGTTGTTGCCGCTGGCACCGCGCAGGTGCAGCGTCATCTTCGGGTTGGGCTTGTGCCGGCGCGCGGGAATCTCGATCGAACGCTTGCCCGACAGGTACTGGCCGGTGAGCGAACGCGGCGCGTCCAGGATGTCCTGCAGGGTGCCCTGGCCGACGATCTCGCCGCCATGCACGCCCGCGCCCGGACCGATGTCCAGCACGTAATCGGCCAGACGGATCGCGTCTTCGTCATGCTCGACCACGATCACCGTGTTGCCCAGGTCGCGCAGGCGGGTGAGGGTACCCAGCAGGCGCTCGTTGTCGCGCTGGTGCAGGCCGATGGACGGCTCGTCGAGCACGTACATCACGCCGACCAGGCCCGCACCGATCTGGCTGGCCAGACGGATGCGCTGCGCTTCGCCGCCGGACAGCGTGTCGGCCTTGCGCTCCAGGGTGAGGTAATCCAGGCCCACGTCGACCAGGAAGCCGAGGCGCTCGCCGATCTCCTTGACGATCTTGCCGGCAATCTCGCCGCGCCAGCCGGGCAGACTCATGCCGCTGAAGAACTTCAGCGCCTCGTCGATCGGCAGCACCACCAGTTCCGGCAGGGCGCGGTCGGCCACGAACACGTTGCGCGCGGCGCGGTTCAGGCGCTGGCCCTGGCACTCGGGGCAGTTGCGCTCGCTGATGTACTTGGCCAGCTCTTCGCGCACCGCCGCCGATTCGGTTTCCTTGTAGCGGCGCTCGAGGTTGGGAATGATCCCCTCGAAGCGATGCTTGCGCTGGGTGCGCCCGCCGGCTTCGGTGAAGTAGGTAAAGGTGATGGTCTCATCGCCGCTGCCGTAGAGCACCGCCTGGCGCACGTCGTCGGCCAGGCTCTGCCACGGCGCGTCCACGTCGAACTTGTAGTGCTTGGCCAGCGAGGCGATCAGCTGGAAGTAGTACGCGTTGCGGCGGTCCCAGCCGCGCACGGCACCGGCCGACAGCGACAGCTCCGGGTGCACCACCACGCGCGAGGGATCGAAGAATTCGGCCATGCCCAGGCCGTCGCAGCCCGGGCAGGCGCCGACCGGCGAGTTGAACGAGAACAGGCGCGGTTCCAGCTCCGGCAGCGAGTAATCGCAGACCGGGCAGCTGTACTTGGACGAGAACAGGTGGGCCGGCGCGTCCTCGACATCCAGCGACTGCACCGAGACCATGCCGTCGCCGAGCTTCAGCGCGGTTTCGAAGCTTTCGGCCAGGCGCTGCTTGATGTCTTCGCGCGGGCGGAAGCGGTCGATCACCGCCTCGATGGTGTGCTTCTGGCGCAGCGCCAGCGGCGGCACCGCGTCGATTTCATGCAGCGCACCGTCCACCCGCACACGCACGAAGCCCTGCGCGCGCAGCTGGTCGAACACCTGTGCATGCTCGCCCTTGCGCTCACGGATCACCGGGGCCAGCAGCATGTAGCGCTGCTCCGGGTCCAGGGTGAGCACGTGGTCGACCATCTGGCTGACCGTCTGCGCTTCCAGCGGGTAGCCGTGGTCCGGGCAGCGCGGGCTGCCGACGCGGGCGTACAGCAGGCGCAGGTAGTCGTAGATCTCGGTGATCGTGCCGACGGTCGAGCGCGGGTTGTGCGAGGTCGACTTCTGCTCGATCGAGATGGCCGGGGACAGACCCTCGATATGGTCCAGGTCCGGCTTCTCCATCACGCTCAGGAACTGGCGGGCATAGGCCGACAGCGATTCCACGTAACGGCGCTGGCCTTCGGCATAGATGGTGTCGAAGGCCAGCGAGGACTTGCCCGAACCGGACAGGCCGGTGATGACAATGAGCTTGTCGCGGGGCAGGTCGAGATCGATGTTCTTGAGGTTGTGCGTCCGCGCGCCGCGGATGCGGATGAAATCCATCGCCATGGGGGATCCGTTGAAAGTGGGGCAAGCGGAGACGGCAATCGGTCAGCCTACCGAGCTTGGGATTTGGGGGCAATCGGCGACATTGCCAGCCCCGTGTCTCATCTATTGAGACCCGGCCGGCCTGAACCTGAACGGGGTTCAGGTCACGGCGTCCCAGGGCAGGGGGTGGGTTGACCCGGGGTGGGGTGAGTCATTAAAATCCCGCTTCTGTCTGCCCTCGATGGCAACAGTCCATAGACCACAATAACTACAGAGGAAGTCTGGTCATGTACGCAGTACTGGTAACCGGCGGTAAGCAATACCGCGTGGCGCAGGGCGAAACGCTCCGCGTTGAAAAGCTCGAAGTCGAAGTTGGCAACGAGATCAAGTTCGACAACATCCTGATGCTGGGTGACAGCGATGGCATCAAGCTGGGCGACGCGCTGAGCGGCGCTTCGGTCACTGCCAAGGTCGTGTCCCAGGGTCGTGCCGACAAGGTCCGGATCATCAAGTTCCGTCGCCGTAAGCACCACATGAAGCGTCAGGGTCACCGTCAGTATTACACCGAAATCGAGATCACCGGCATCGCCGGTGGCAGCAAGTAATAAGGAGAAGCAGTCATGGCACATAAGAAGGGCGTAGGCTCATCGCGCAACGGTCGCGACTCCAACCCGAAGTACCTCGGCGTCAAGATCTTCGGTGGCCAGGCCATCGATGCCGGCAACATCATCGTGCGTCAGCGCGGCACCCAGTTCCATCCGGGCGCCGGCGTCGGCCTCGGCCGTGACCACACCCTGTTCGCGCTCGTCGACGGCAAGGTGGAGTTCTCGGTGAAGGGCCCGAAGAAGCGTCGTACCGTCAGCGTCGTCGCCGAAGCCTGAGCTTCGCGGCAACCGGGCGTCGCCCCCGCCTAGGCGTGGGGCCGCTGACGAAAGCCCCGCTTCGGCGGGGTTTTTGTTTTTCACGTTAGACTCTGCGGTCGGGTGCATCCGTTGCCCACCGCCTCCAGTTGGCATCCAGAATCATGAAACTTGTAGACGAAGCAGAAATCCAGGTCACCGCTGGCAATGGCGGTAACGGCTGCGTCGGTTTCCGTCGCGAGAAGTTCATTCCGCTGGGCGGCCCGGACGGTGGCGACGGCGGCAATGGCGGCAGCGTGTACATCCGCGCCGACGAAAACCTCAATACCCTGGTCGATTTCCGCCACGAGCGCATTTTCAAGGCGCAGCGTGGCGAAAACGGCATGGGCCGCCAGGCCTACGGCAAGGGCGGCGAAGACCTGGTCATCACTGTGCCGATCGGCACCGTGGTCATGAATGTGGCCACCGACGAAGTCATCGGTGACCTGACCCAGCACGGCGACATCCTGCTGGTGGCCAAGGGCGGCAAGGGCGGCCTGGGCAACATGCACTTCAAGAGCTCCACCAACCGTTCGCCGCGCCAGTCGCTGCCGGGCGAGGAGGGCGAGGAGCGCCTGCTCAAGCTGGAGCTGAAGCTGCTGGCTGACGTCGGCCTGCTGGGCTTCCCCAATGCCGGCAAGAGCACCCTGATCCGCGCCGTGTCCGCTGCCACCCCCAAGGTGGCCGATTACCCGTTCACCACCCTCTACCCCAATCTGGGCGTGGTGCGCGTGGAGAACTACCGCAGCTTCGTGATCGCCGACATTCCCGGCCTGATCGAGGGTGCGGCCGATGGTGCCGGCCTGGGCGCGCAGTTCCTGCGCCACCTGCAGCGCACCCGCCTGCTGCTGCACCTGGTGGACATCTCCCCCATGGAAGGTGGCGTGGAAATCTCGCCGATCGAGCAGGTCCGTGCGATCGAGCGCGAGCTGGCCAAGCACGACCCGGAGCTGCTGGACAAGCCGCGCTGGCTGGTGCTGAACAAGGCCGACCTGATGTTCGAGGACGAGGCCAAGGCCGCGGCCGAGCAGATCATCGCCGAGCTGGGCTGGACCCAGCCGTGGTACCTGGTCTCGGCGCTGGGCCGTGAAGGCACCTGGCCGATCATGACCAACATCATGGCGTTCTTCGACCGCCAGAAAGAAGACGAAGCGGATGCGCGCAACGCGCTCTGACGTCGACGTTGCTTCTCTGGAAAACCCGGCTTCGGCCGGGTTTTTCTGTGGGGCTGCCAGCCACGCAGGGCGTGGCTCTACCGCGTTGTCTGGCGTGCTTCAGGCCGTAGAGCCACGCCATGCGTGGCTGCTGTTCAAGCACGCAAAAAACCCGACCAAGGCCGGGTTTTTTTCTTCACCGTGGTCGAAGCCGCGCGGGGCGCGGCCTCACGGATCAGGCGGCCTTGAGGGCCTTGATGCGCGCGGTCAGGCGGCTCTTGTGGCGAGCGGCCTTGTTCTTGTGGATCAGACCACGCGAGCTGAAACGGTCGAGGATCGGCTGGGCGACGGCAAAGGCTGCCTCGGCGCCGGCGGCATCGTTGGCGTCGAGAGCCTTGATAACCTTCTTGACAGCGGTGCGCAGCATCGAACGCTGAGCCGTATTGCGCGCGTTGCGCACGACGGTCTGCTTGGCGCGCTTCTTGGCGGACTTGATATTGGCCACAGTGGTGGTTTCCTGAAAAATCGATGTAATGGGAACAGCAAGCTGGAAAGTATGATGGCTCGAAAAATGTACGTCAAGTCAATTGTCAAGAGGAAACACGGGTGAGTTCACCAAGGATGTTGCGCGGGCTGCTGTCTTTCAGCAGCATGACCATGATTTCACGGGTGCTGGGGCTGGTCCGCGACCTCGCCGTCACCACCACGTTCGGCACCAATGCGGTGACCGACGCCTTCTGGGTCGCCTTCCGGGTCCCCAACTTCCTGCGCCGCCTGTTCGCCGAGGGCTCGTTCGCGACCGCCTTCGTGCCGGTGTTCACGGAGGTGAAGGAGACCCGCTCGCATGAAGAACTGCGCGAGCTGATGTCGCGGGTGGCCGGCACCTTGGGCGCCGTGCTGCTGCTGGTTACGGCGCTGGCGCTGATCTTCGCCCCGCAGCTGGCCACCCTGTTCTCCAGCGGGGTGGACACCGACCCGGCCAAGCATGGCCTGCTGGTGGACCTGTTCCGGCTGACCTTCCCGTTCCTGCTGTTCGTCTCGCTCACCGCCCTGGCGGGCGGGGCGCTGAACAGCTTCCAGCGCTTCGCGATGCCTGCGCTGACCCCGGTCATCCTCAATCTGTGCATGATCGCCGGCGCGCTGTGGCTGGCGCCGCGGCTGGGCGGCACTCCAGAAAAGCAGATCCTGGCGCTGGGCTGGGCGGTACTGGCGGCTGGCGTGCTGCAGTTGCTGTTCCAGCTGCCCTCGTTGAAGGGCATCAACCTGCTGACCCTGCCGCGCTGGGGCTGGACCCATCCCGGCGTGCGCAAGGTGCTGACCCTGATGGTGCCGACCCTGTTCGGCTCCTCGGTGGCGCAGATCAACCTGCTGCTGGACACCGTGATCGCTGCCAAGCTCACCGACGGCTCGCAGTCCTGGCTGTCGCTGGCCGACCGCTTCCTGGAGCTGCCGCTGGGCGTGTTCGGGGTGGCGCTGGGCACCGTGATCCTGCCGGCGCTGGCCCGCCACCATGTCAGTACCGACAAGACCGGTTTCTCCAGTGCGCTGGACTGGGGCCTGCGCACCACGCTGCTGATCGCCGTGCCGGCGATGCTGGGCCTGATGCTGCTGGCCGAGCCGCTGATCGCCACGCTCTTCCAGCATGGCCAGTTCACCGCGTTCGATACCCGCATGACCGCGCTGTCGGTGTACGGCCTGAGCTTTGCCCTGCCGGCCTTCGCGCTGCTCAAGGTGGTGCTGCCGGCGTTCTACGCCCGCCAGGACACCCGCACCCCGGTCCGCGCCGGCCTGGTCGCGCTGGTGGCCAACATGGTCTTCAACTTCCTGCTGCTGGCCGTGCTGTACCACGTGATGGTGCCCGAGGCGCTGAAGGCGCAGGGGATCTGGGTCGCGCTGGGCAAGCAGCCCGGCCTGCACCTGGCCCTGGGTATCGCCAGTGCGCTGTCCAGCTACCTGAATCTTGGCCTGCTCTGGTACTGGCTGGGCAAGACGGATGTGTACCAGCCCAAGCCGGGCTGGGCCGGCTACGTGACCCGCCTGGGCCTGGCCTGCGCGGCGATGGTGGCGGTGCTGTTGGGCCTGCTGCAGTTGATGACCGACTTCACCGACATGGACAAATGGCACCGGATCGGCAACCTCGCGCTGCTGGTCGGCGGCGGCGGCCTGACCTACCTGCTGGCGCTGGTCGCGATGGGCTTCCGCCCGCGCCATCTGCGCGAGCATTGATCCAAGGGCCCGCCATCACCATCTCTGGCCATGCCGGTAGAGCCACGCCCTGCGTGGCTGCCCCGGACACCCGGCTATACTTGCCGGTCATGCATTGCAACAGATGGGCCCGGGTGGGCCGGATTCCGATCAGATGACCAGGTTGTTCAGAAGCATCGAAGGCGGGCGCTTGTTCCCGCACGGAAGCGTGGTCTGCATCGGCGCATTCGACGGCCTTCATCTGGGCCATCGTGCGCTGGTGCGGCATGCGGTCGCGCGTGCCCGCGCCTTGGGCGTGCCCGCCGTGGCGGTTGCGTTCGAACCGCTGCCGCGCGAGTACTTCGCCCAGGGCGAGCCGCCGCCGCGGCTGACCCTGGCCCGCGACAAGGTTTCCATGCTTGGCGAGCTGGGCGTGGACGCGGTCGGCCTGCTGCGCTTCGACGCGCGCATGGCCGCGATGCAGGCCGAAGACTTCGTGGAGCAGTTGCTGGTGCAGCGGTTGGTCGCGCGCGAGGTCTGGATCGGGCCGGAGTTCTGCTTCGGCAACCGCCGCAAGGGCGACCTGGCCCTGCTGCAGGCGATGGGTACCGAGCGCGGCTTCACCGCCGGCGAGATCGAGCCGGTCGACCTGCACGGCGAGCGCATCTCCAGCACCCGCATCCGCCAGCTGCTGCGGGCCGGCGATTTCACCCATGCCAACGACCTGCTCGGCCGCCCGTATGCGATCGGGGGCAGGGTGGTACGCGGTCGCCAGCTGGGCCGTACGCTCGGTTTCCCCACCGCCAACCTGCGCTTCCCCAAGACACCGGCGCTGTCGGGCATCTATGCCACCTGGGTGCACGGCGTGTTCGACCAGCCGTGGCCGTCGGTCTCCAGCTTCGGCACGCGGCCGACGGTGGAGGGCGTGGAGCCGCTGCTGGAAGCCCACCTGTTCGATTTCCAGGGCGACCTGTACGGTCGGCATATCCAGGTTGAATTCGTCGCCAAGCTGCGCGATGAAGAGAAGTTCCATGATCTGGCGGCATTGACCGACCAGATGCACCGTGACGCCGATCAGGCGCGTCACATCCTTTCCGAACACAGATTGCGAGCCACTGCGTGAGCCAGGACTACAAAGCCACCCTTCATCTGCCGGCAACCGAATTCCCGATGCGCGGCGACCTGCCCAAGCGCGAGCCGGGCATTCTGTCGCGCTGGGAAGACGAGGGCCTGTACGCCCGCCTGCGCGAAAACGCGCAGGGTCGCCCGCTGTTCGTGCTGCACGACGGCCCGCCCTACGCCAATGGCCAGATCCACCTGGGCCATGCGGTCAACAAGATCCTCAAGGACATCATCGTCAAGTCGCGCTACCTGGCCGGCTTCGATGCGCCCTACGTGCCGGGCTGGGATTGCCACGGCCTGCCGATCGAGATCGCGGTCGAAAAGAAGTGGGGCAAGGTCGGCGTCAAGCTCGATGCCGTCGAATTCCGCCAGAAGTGCCGCGAATACGCCGAAGAGCAGATCGAACTGCAGCGCCGCGATTTCAAGCGCCTGGGCGTGACCGGCGATTGGGACAACCCGTACAAGACGCTGAGCTTCGATTTCGAGGCCAATGAAATCCGCGCGCTGTCCAAGATCTTCGCCAACGGCCACATCGTGCGCGGCGCCAAGCCGGTGCACTGGTGCTTCGATTGCGGCTCGGCCCTGGCCGAAGCGGAAATCGAATACCAGGACAAGACCTCGCCGGCCATCGACGTGGCCTACGTGGCGCGCGATTCGGCGCAGCTGGCCGCGCGCTTCGGCGTGAGCCTGCCGGCCGATGTCGAGGTCGCCGTGCCGATCTGGACCACCACCCCGTGGACGCTGCCGGCCTCGCTGGCGGTGTCGCTGGGCGCGGATATTCAGTACGCCCTGGTCGAAGGCCCCGCGCATGCCGGCAAGCGCCGCTGGCTGGTCATCGCCGCGAGCCTGGCCGAGCGCGCGCTGCGCCGCTATGGCGTTGAAGACGTGGTCGCCCACGGCCATGCCGCCGGTGCTGCACTGGAAAACCTGCTGCTGGCCCATCCGTTCTACCCGCAGCGCGACATCCCGCTGCTCAACGGTGCCCACGTCTCCGACGAAGACGGCACCGGTGCGGTACATACCGCCCCGGGCCACGGCCAGGAAGACTTCGTCGTCAGCCAGCAGTACGGGCTGATGGAGAATTACACCGCCGCCCAGATCAACCCGGTCGACGGCCGTGGCGTGTACCTGCCCTCGACCCCGCCGGCAGGCGAGGTGGTGCTGGCCGGCGTGCACCTGTGGAAGGCGCAGCCGCTGATCGTGGACGTGCTGCGCGACTCCGGTGCGCTGCTGGCCTTCGTCGAAATCGTGCACAGCTACCCGCACTGCTGGCGCCACAAGACGCCGGTGGTGTTCCGCGCCACCCCGCAGTGGTTCATCTCGATGGACAAGGCCAACCTGCGCAGCGATGCGATGGCCGCCATCGACAACGTCGGCTGGTTCCCGAGCTGGGGCAAGGCGCGCATCGGCAGCATGGTCGACGGTCGCCCGGACTGGTGCATCAGCCGTCAGCGCACCTGGGGCGTGCCGATCGCCTTGTTCACTCACCGCGAAACCGGCGAGCCGCATCCGCGCACCGTCGAGTTGATGCAGCAGGTGGCCGACCGCGTGCAGGAAGGCGGCATCGACGTCTGGTACGCGCTGGACGCGGCCGAACTGCTGGGCGATGAAGCGGCGCACTACGAGAAGGTCACCGACATCCTCGATGTGTGGTTCGACTCGGGCGTCACCCACGAAGGCGTGCTGCTGGAGCGTGGCTTCGGCAAGCCGGCCGACCTGTATCTGGAAGGTTCCGACCAGCACCGCGGCTGGTTCCAGTCCTCGCTGCTCACCGGCGTGGCCATCGACAAGCATGCGCCCTACAAGCAGTGCCTCACCCACGGCTTCACCGTGGATGAGAAGGGCCGCAAGATGTCCAAGTCGCTGGGCAACGGCATCGAGCCGCAGGACATCATGAAGACCCTGGGCGCGGACATCCTGCGCCTGTGGATCGCCTCGGCCGATTACAGCAACGAAATGTCGCTGTCGCAGGAAATCCTGAAGCGCAACGCCGACGCCTACCGGCGCCTGCGCAACACCGCGCGCTTCCTGCTCGGCAACCTGGACGGATTCGATCCGGCCCAGCACTTGGTGGCCCCGGCCGACATGGTCGCGCTGGACCGCTGGATCGTGCATCGCGCCTGGGAAGTGCAGGAGAAGATCAAGGCGGCGTACACCGGCTACAACATGGCCGAAATCGTGCAGCTGCTGCTGAACTTCTGCAGCGTGGACCTCGGCTCGCTGTACCTGGACGTGACCAAGGACCGGCTGTACACCATGCCGACCGATTCGCGTGGCCGCCGTTCGGCGCAGAGCGCGATGTACCACATCGCCGAAGCGTTCACCCGCTGGATCGCGCCGATCCTGACCTTCACCGCCGACGAGCTGTGGGGCTACCTGCCGGGCGAGCGCAAGGACAACGTGCTGTTCGCGACCTGGTACGAAGGCCTGGCGCCGCTGCCGGCCGACGCCGCCTTGAACGCGGCCGACTTCGACCAGCTGCTGGCCCTGCGCGAGCAGGTGGCCAAGGTGCTCGAGCCGATGCGCGCCAACGGGGCGATCGGTGCGGCGCTGGAAGCGGAGATCACCGTCGCCGCGAGCGAGGAGACCGCCGCGCGCTGGCAGCCGCTGGCCGAGGAGCTGCGCTTCCTGTTCATCAGTGGCGATGTCAGCGTGCGCCCGGCGACCACCGATGAGGTGTTTGTCAGCGCCCAGCCGACCACCAAGCAGAAGTGCGTGCGCTGCTGGCATTACCGTGCCGACATCGGCAGCGTGGCCGCCCACCCGGAACTGTGCGGTCGTTGCGCGAGCAACGTCGACGGTGCCGGCGAAGACCGGAAGTGGTTCTGATGAGCGCCGCGCGTCCGCGTCCCAATGCACTGATCTGGCTGCTGCTGTCGGCGGCCGTCATCGGCCTGGACCAGTGGAGCAAGGCCTGGGTGCTGTCCAGCCTGCCCGAGTACCAGCCGGTGGTGGTCATCGAGGGCTTCTGGAACTGGTTCCGCACCTACAACACCGGTGCGGCGTTCAGCTTCCTGAGCGATGCCGGCGGCTGGCAGCTTTGGTTCTTCACCGCCCTGGCGGTGGGCATCAGCGGCCTGATGGCCTTCTGGCTGTCGCGCACCCCGCGTGCCCACTGGCGCAGTGCCGCGCCTTACGCCCTGGTGATCGGCGGGGCCATCGGCAACGTCATCGACCGCCAGGTGCATGGCCACGTGGTGGATTTCATCCAGTGGTACGTGGGCGAGCACTACTGGCCCTCGTTCAACATCGCCGATGCGGCGATCGTGGTCGGTGCCGTGGGTATTGCGGTGTTTGGCCTGTTCGACGGCAAGAACGAGAAAAAAGCGGGATAATTCCCTCCAGTTCCCTGTATCAACCGGCCCCGGCCGGCCGGAGTATCTGACCGATGGATGTGTTGCTCGCCAATCCGCGTGGTTTCTGTGCCGGTGTCGATCGTGCGATCGAGATCGTCAAGCGCGCGATCGAGACCCTGGGTGCGCCGATCTACGTGCGCCACGAGGTCGTGCACAACCGTTTCGTGGTCGATGACCTCAAGCGCCGCGGTGCGATCTTCGTCGAAGAGCTCGACGAAGTGCCGGACGACAACACGGTGATCTTCAGCGCCCACGGCGTTTCGCAGGCCGTGCGACAGGAAGCCGAGCGGCGCGGTCTGAAGGTCTTCGATGCGACCTGCCCGCTGGTGACCAAGGTGCACCTGGAAGTGGGGGGGGGGGGGGGGGCCCCCCCCCCCGCCCGGGGCCGCGGGGCCGCCGCGCCCCCCCCCC
>NZ_JBLZQD010000004.1:160950-369636 GCF_049199305.1 Stenotrophomonas sp. PD6
GGGGGGGCGGCGGGCGCTTTTCGCCGGCCCGCCCGCGGCCCGCGCCCCTCGGGGCGGGGGGGGCCGCCCCCGCCCCCCCCCCCCCGGCCGCGACGTGGTGCTGATCGGCCACGCCGGGCACCCGGAAGTGGAAGGCACCATGGGCCAGTGGAGTCGCGAACGTGGCGCCGGGAAGATCTACCTGGTGGAAGACGTCGACGACGTGGCCACCCTGGTGCTGGACCAGCCGGAGAATTTCGCCTACACCACCCAGACCACGCTCTCGGTGGACGACACCCGCAGCATCATCGAGGCGCTGCGCGCCCGCTTCCCGGCGATGCAGGGCCCGAAGAACGACGACATCTGCTACGCCACGCAGAACCGCCAGGACGCCGTGCGCGACCTGGCCAAGCGCTGTGACCTGGTGCTGGTGGTGGGTTCGCCGAACAGCTCCAATTCCAACCGCCTGAGCGAACTCGCGCGCCGTGATGGCGTGGAGTCGTACCTGATCGACGGTGCCGACGAGATCGACCCGGCGTGGGTGGTGGGCAAGAAGCATATCGGCCTCACCGCAGGTGCGTCTGCGCCGCAGGTGCTGGTGGATGGCGTGATCGCACGTTTGAAGGAGCTGGGCGCTACCGGCGTGGGCGAGCTTGAGGGTGAGCCGGAGTCGATGGTGTTCGCGTTGCCGAAGGAGCTGAGGCTGCGCCTCATTTCCTGATCGGCTTGATTGTGTTGACGACTAACAGTCGTCACTACGTTCGCCCCATGACCTTTGGCCATGGGGCTGTACATCACTGAGGTCTAGCATCGATCCATTCGTATGCCGGAACCCCATCCTGATGAAACTGCGTGCCGCCGTCCTCTCCGTGCTTCTCGCCGCCACCGCTACCGGTGCCCACGCGCAGACGCCACCGCCGCAGGACGTCGCCTTCCCGGGCATGCTGCGCATCGACGTGGACGCACGCGACATCGGCCGCCGCATCTTCAAGGTCAAGGCCACCGTGCCGGCCCAACCCGGCCCGCTGACCCTGCTGTACCCGCAGTGGCTGCCCGGCTCGCATTCCCCCAGCGGGCCGATCGACAAACTCGCCGGCCTGGTTGTCACCGCCAACGGCACGCCGCTCGCCTGGAAGCGCGACCCGTACAACGTCTACGCCTTCACCGTGGACGTGCCACAAGGCGCTTCTGAAGTCGTCGCCGAATTCAAGTTCCTCTCCTCGCAGGGCGCAGGGCAGGGCCGGGTGGTGATGACCCCTGAAATGCTCAACCTGCAATGGAACGCCAACTCGCTGTACCCGGCCGGCGTGATCACCCGCAACATCCAGGCGCAGGCCAGCGTGACCCTGCCGGCCGGCTGGTCGTACGCCACCGCGCTGGACACCGAGCGCCGCGACGGCGACACCGTCGTCTTCAAGCCGATCAGCTACGACCACCTGGTCGATTCGCCGCTGTTCGCCGGCCGCTTCTACCAGCAGTTCGACCTCGACCCCGGTGCAAAAGTGCCGGTGCACCTCAACGTGTTCGCGGACGACGCCAAGTCGCTGGTCGCCAAGCCCGAACAGCTGCAGGCGCATCGCGCGCTGGTCCAGCAGATGTACAAGCTCTACGGCGCGCGCCACTTCGACAAGTACGAATTCCTGCTCGCGCTGACCAGCAAGCTCGGCGGCATCGGCCTGGAACACCAGCGCTCCAGCGAAAACAGCGGCGACACCGGCTACTTCACCGACTGGGACAAGACCTGGCTCGGCCGCGACCTGCTGCCGCATGAGTTCAACCACTCCTGGAACGGCAAGTACCGCCGTGGCGCCGACCTGGCCACCGCCAACTTCAACGTGCCCATGGGCGACAGCCTGCTGTGGCTGTACGAAGGGCAGACCCAGTTCTGGGGCCACGTGCTGGCCGCGCGCTCGGGGCTGTGGAGCAACGACCAGACCCGCGACATGTTGGCGAACGTTGCCGCCACCTACGATCGCGGCCGCCCCGGCCTGGCCTGGCGCAACCTGCAGGACACCACCAACGACCCGACCATCGCCCAGCGCCGCGCCCTGGCGTTCCGCAACTACCAGATGAGCGAGGACTACTACTCCGGCGGCCAGATGGTGTGGCTGGACGTGGAAGGCAAGCTGCGCGCCTTGACCGGCAACAAGCGAAGCATCGATGATTTCGCCAAGGCCTTCTTCGGCATGCACGACGGCGACTGGAACGTGAATCCGTATACGTTCGATGAAGTGGTCAGCACCCTGAACGGCATCGCCCCGTACGACTGGGCGAGCTTCCTGCGCGAACGCCTGGACGGCCACGGCCCGCTCACCGGCGGACTGGAAGCGGCGGGCTGGAAGCTGGTCTACACCGACACCCCGAACGACGCGTACAAGGCGCAGGAAACCCGCGCCAAGAACACCAACCTGCTGTACTCGCTGGGCGTGGCGGTCACCGAAGGTGGCGCCATCACCGACGTGCTGTGGGACAGCCCGGCGTTCAATGCCGGCCTTGCACCAGGCATGAGCGTGCTGGCGCTCAATGGCCGCGTGTTCAAGGGGGAGGACCTGAAGGATGCCGTCGCCGCCGCGAAGACCGACAAGGCACCGATCACGCTGCTGGTGCGCAACTTCGACCACATCGACACGGTTACGCTGAACTACCACGGCGGCCTGCAGTACCCGTCGCTGCAGCGCATCGCCGGCAAGCCTGATCGTCTGGCCGAGCTGTGGAAGGCGCGATGAACCTGCGCCGCGACGTGCCGATCCTGCTGGTGGCGGTCGCCGCCATTGTCGGCGCGTCGCTGGACGGTGAGGGCCGCTGGCTGCACTATATTGCCAAGCCGCTGGCCGCGCTGCTGATCGCCGCCATCGCGTGGCGCGCATCCTCGGCGCCACCCGGATACCGCCGCGCAATCCTGCTCGGCATGGCGTTCTCGTGCCTTGGCGACATCGCCCTGATGCTGCCGTTCGACGCGTTCGTGCCCGGGCTGATCGCCTTCCTGCTCGCGCACGTCTGCTACATCGTCGCCTTCCGCGCAGGCGTCGGGGCAGGGCGCGGCCTGCTGTTGGCCGCTGCGTTGCTGGCCCTGTTCGCCGGCATCAATCTTGCCGGCCTGTGGCCGCTGTTGCCCGCCGAGCTGCGCATTCCGGTGGTGGTGTACGTTGTCGTGCTCGCCGTGATGGCCACACTCGCACTGGCCCGCGCATGGTCGCCGACTGTGGCTACCTCGCCGGCACCCGTAAGCGCACGCTGGGCCGCCATCGGCGCAGTGCTGTTCGTGATCAGCGATTCAGTCCTCGCCTGGGACCGTTTCGGCGGTGGCCTCCCAGCCGCCTCGCTCTGCGTGCTGAGCACGTACTACGCAGCGCAATACTGCATCGCCCGCTCGGTGGTCCCTAATGGTGACATCGTCGCCCGGTAGGGTCGGTTCCAAAACGACTGCCGACCAACGCCGCAACCGCTTTAACGCATGACCCAACTGGGCACGCGCTTGGGCCGTCCCTCACTCCCCAACATCCCCCGCGCCCTCACACCGCTTTCCTTCGGCACACAACCGATCCAACAACGCCAACGCCACCCCGTTGCTCCACCCGAATCCGTCCTGCAACGGATACTCGCCGCCGCCCCCGCCACCGGCAGAGCCGTCCACCACATACTTCTCCACCAGCTTGCCGTCGCGGTCATACACCGCCTGCACGGTACGCAGGAACCGCACTCCGATCTGCCGTGCCAGCGCGTCCTGCCGGTACCGCTGCAACCCATCCACCGCCACCCACTGCAGCGGCGCCCAGCCATTCGGCGCATCCCACTGCTGGCCGGTGGTCTCCGTGGTGGTCAGCAGCCCACCTTCGCGCAACAGCTGTGCCTGCACCCCCTGCGCGGTACGGCGTGCCTGCTCCGGGCTGGCCACCCTCAGCCATAGCGGATAGAGCGCGGCGGCGGTGAGGGCAGGGCGGGGCGTGCCGCGTTCCAGGTCGCGGTCGGCGTACCAGCCCTGCCGCTCATCCCACAGCAGCGCGTTGATCGCCCGCTTCCGTTGCTCGGCCAGCCGTGCGAAATCCCGTGCCGCCGAGCGTTCCCCCGCCACGCGGTTCGCCCGGGCAATCGTCGTCTCCAGCTGGAACAGCAGGCTGTTGAGATCCACCGGCACGATCTCGGTGGTGTGGATGCTGCCCAGCTCCGCCGGATGCACCAGCCAGCGCGAACTGAAATCCCAGCCCGATTCGGCGCCGGCGCGCAGGTCGCGATACACCTGCGATGGCGCGCGGTCCGGCACCTTCGCAGCGGTAGCCAGATCGTCCGTCCACGATTCGGTTCGCGGCACCGCACGCGCATCCCAGTAACGGTTGAGCAGGCTGCCGTCGTTCATCCGTACCACCCGCTCACTGGCCGCACCCGGAGCCAGCCCTTCCGCCCCGCGCATCCAGAACGCGTGTTCGGTACGCAGTTGCGGCAGGTAGCGCCGGTAGGCGTCATCGCCATCGTGCGTGGCAAGCAATTCCACCATCAGGCTGAAGAACGGCGGCTGCGAACGGCTCAGGTAATAGCTGCGGTTGCCGTTTGGGATGTGCCCGTACTGGTCCAGCTGCCAGGCGAAGTTGTCCACCATGTCGCGCACCTGCCGCCAGCGCCCGCTGGCCGCCAGCCCCAGCATCGTGAAGTAGCTGTCCCAGTAGTACACCTCGCGGAAGCGTCCGCCGGGCACCACGTACGGCTTGGGCAACGGCAGCAGCGAGCCGCGCGGGTCCACCGTCGCGGTGGTACGCGTCAGCACTGGCCACAGCCCTTCGATATGCGCGCGAAGAGTCTCGCCGGCAGGCGGGACGTAGGGGGCTGTATCGCCGGGTACGCTGAAGTGCACGGCGACAAAGGCCGGCAGCGCATATCCCGGCTGCGACCGCGCACTGTCCCAGGCTGCCAGGAGGCTGCCGGCATCCTGGTTGGGAACGGCGTCGGCGAAGGTCTTCTGGTCCTTGAACAGGTGTGCCCGCTGGATTTCCTGGAACAGCGGCTGCCATTGCTGGTCAGGCGGCGAAGGCGGCAGAGTGGGGGAGTCGGCAGCCGCGGACGCCGAATACAGAAGGGAAGACGCCAGCAGAAGGCCGGCCAGTCGGGTGCAAGGGAGCATGGAATGCATCCAGATGGCATTGGCGCCACTGTAGGGGCGGTCACGTCAACACCCGGTGCTGCCGGCCCCTACAGCCGGCGCCAGCCGCCGCCGGGGCAGCCAGCCGACAGCGCCTGCGGGCGCGCTCCGGACCCGACGGGAGTGGCAGGCGCTCCGCCCGGATTGACCGCTCCGGCGGCGCACCTTAGAATTGCCTGCTCAGCCGGAATAGCTCAGTTGGTAGAGCGGCGCATTCGTAATGCGTAGGTCGTAGGTTCGATTCCTATTTCCGGCACCAGATTCAGCAGAAGCCCCGGCCTTGGTCGGGGCTTTTTGTTTGGGCAGGCCGTAGTGCCAGCCCATGGCTGGCAGCCGCAAACGCCAGAAGCACCCAAACGACCTCGCCCCCTGACCAGAGCCGGCCTCACTCGCGCGAGGCCCCAACGGCCCGCCCAGATCCAGATGGCGCATTCGGCCCCACTCCAGAAGTTCGGCTTCGGCCCGCCCATTCCTATGCTATGAATGCCAAGCCGTTCTTAAGGAGGAGTTCGTGAGCGAGATTGACCTGTATGCAAGGAGCGACCTTTGGAGGCGCCTTCCCGAGGGCGTCTGCGTCCGCTACACGGTCTTGACGCATACAAAGTCAGGTCTCTTCGCTGTACAAAGCGCGGACTACTTCTCGGATGATGATCCGCGAAACTGCGCCCGCTTCTTCCAGCAATTCATCGTGCTCCTGCGCGAGCAGAGCCCGCTTGAGCGGTGTGAGTGGTTTGAGACTGCCGAAGCTGCAATCCTGGCGCATGACAAACATTTCGCCGATCTGGAGGGCGGCTCCCCTGGGTAGCACAGCTATCAAGAAGCACGCTGGATGCACGATGCTGAAGCGATGTCAGCGGCACTGGAGCGAATTCGCGTCGACCAGAAGTTAATCCAACAGGGAGGAATCGATGAATGATCGCAGCTGATCTCTGCCTGTTCGTGTGCGCGCAGGGGCCTGGAAATGAACGCTATGAGCGATGACGTAGAGGTACGGATCAAACGGGATGTGCTGCATTTCATGATGAAAGTGGCCTTCATCGAAATTCGCGCTGCAACGTCACTCAACGTCGCGAAAAAGTACGCAGACATATTTCATGGGCTGCCGATGGCCTTGCTTGCATGTTCCAGAGTTGACGATTACGACACGCAATTTGCGCGATTGCTGGAGCGGGCAAAGCGGTCCGGACTCGAAACGTATGTCTTGGAGTTGCATGAGGATGCAATACGGGCTGTGACCCGATCCGGATAGGGGGCGGGCTCCGCCACGGCATCGAACCTCCTTGTTCAAGCGTCCCGCAACCTTTGCATGGGCGCTGGACCTTCGTGTCCCACATCGGAGGCGCAACTGGATCACCGCAGGTATTTGTATGAGCGAGGCTCAGTATGTGAATCCTGTGGGTCTGCATTTAGCTCACCGGGGTAAGGGGGGGGGCACTTCCATCCGAAAGCATGAGTGTTGTACGTTCACGTTTCACTCATGTGTGTGAACCAAGGACGGAGCATGGAAGACAGGGGTCTTGGCCGGGGTACACGCGGGATGGCGGCGCTCACGGTCCTTTTGTCGCTATCGGCTTTCGCCGCAAAAGCGCAGAGCGATGCCAACTTCTCATGGGATGAGCTGGACCGCCGGCTCCCGTCCAGTCTCAAGGTCGAGGCCCTCGGCCCCACCCTGATGGGGGACGAGATTTCCTTGGCCGATGGCGGGCTGGGGTTCTCGGTGATCGACGTGAGTCTCCCCGGTAACGATGCCTTGCCGGTAGAGCTGAAGCGCAGTTACTCGGTGAAGGATCGCAAAGACACCATCAACGATGGAATGCTGGCCGATTGGCAGATCGATGCCCCCAGCATCAGCGGCGTATTTGCGCCGGACTGGGTCAATACGGGTGATCAACCGGGGAACAGGTGCTCTGCAGCTACCCTGCCGCCGGTGCCACTTCGCCACGAGCGGTCCGACTTTTGGCAGGGGCTGACGATCAATGTTCCCGGCGGGGGCGAAATGCTTCGGCGGGCGCAGGCCGCGCCGGCGCCATCCAATGGCACGTCTTATCCGTGGAACACCTCTGGACAGATTCAGATCGCATGCCTGGATGCGATCCGCAATGGCACCGGGGAGGGATTCATTGCATTGACACCAGACGGGACGAAGTACCGTTTCGACTGGATGGCGCAGAATTCCGACCGCCGTGTGCGCCAGATAGTCGGCTATAGCCCGAACACCGGTTCGCCCTATTCCACCTACCTGGACCGGCGATACAACGCTCTCTACGCCACGCGCGTGGAGGACCGTTTCGGTAACGCGGTCGAGTACACGTATGCAAATGCGTGGAATCAACCCGCTCGGCTGACTCGTATCGCTTCCAGTGATGGCCGTGCATTGAACATCACCTACACGGGGAATTTTGTCAGTTCTGTCAGCGACGGCGCAAGGAGTTGGCAGTACACGGTGGATGGCACGTACAAGACCCTGACACGGGTGCAGCTCCCCGATGGCAGTGCCTGGAACCTGCAGTTCCGGGAATTTGCGACAGCCCGCATCGAACACCCCGTGCCGCAGTACGAAACACCGCCGCTCAACGCCGACTGCTTCCCGGTTGGGTCGGTAGTGCTGCCTACGGAGATCTTCCGTACCTGTTCCGAGCAGATCCTTGCGCCTTCCATTGGCAGCGTCGGCAATCCATTGGATAGCCTCACCGGCACCGTTGTGCATCCTTCCGGCGCCATCGGCACCTTCACCGTCGACCTGCGTCCGCATGGGCGGAGCCATGTCCCGCTAACCTGCAGCAACGTGACAACGGTAGGGAGCAATCCGCCCTACTGGGGGTATGGCAACGACCCCACTGATGACGTTCCCATATATCCAATTTTTGCCTACACGTTGACACTGCGGAACAAGACAGTAGCAGGCGAGGGCATGACAGCCGCGAGCTGGACGTATGACTACGTCCCGAACTTTGGTTTTGACCGTTACCCCGGCACCAGCGAGGAATATCCGGTCTGCCCATACAACACGTCGACTCAGTGCCAACAGCCGCTTTGCACATCCGAAAGCTGCGCTCAGTCCAGTGTCACCACGGTGCAGGAGCCTGATGGACGTTGGCGCCGTTTCTATTATGGCAACACCTATCGATACAACGAAGGCAAGCTGCTCCGTGAAGAAGTGGGCAGCGGCGGCTCGGTGCTGCGTTCCACAAGCTACACCTACGATTTGAGTGGCGCTGATTCGGCCTATCCCGCACGCTACGGCACCAGCCTCAAGCTCAACGGTGATGGATTCCAGAGTGAGTTCCACCGTCCGCAGATCCAGCGGGTCATCCTCCAGGACGGCGTGGAATACGCGCGCGCCAATACTGCGTTGGACGTGTTCTCACGCCCCACCGCCATCTCCCGGTCAAACTCTATCGGCTTCCTGCGAAATGAATCCCTGGGATACTTCGATCAGCTGTCGTTGTGGGTGCTTGGACAAGTAAACCGTTCTGCGTGCACCGGACCTGCAGCATGCGCGGGCGAAGTGATGTTCAGCGTTGACTATGATCCGGTGAGAGCGGTGCCGATGAAGACGTACCGATTCGGCGCGGTTGATCAGATACTCAACTACCACCCAGATGGAACGGTTGCCAGTGTGGCCGATGCCAGGAGCCTTGGCGGGCTGGACACGGTGGTGCATCTGTCCAACTGGAAGCGGGGCTATCCGCAGCTCATGGCGTACCCCGGCGGTCAGTCAAAGCAAGCTGTGGTCAACGATCAGGGCTGGATCACCTCTGAAACGGACGAGAACGGATTCGCTACCGGCTACGCTTATGATCCGATGGGGCGGTTGAGCGAGGTAACCTATCCCACGGGCGATGCCACCGTGTGGTCCAACAGATCACTGGCGTTCCGCCCGTTGACAAGCGCCGATCCACGCCCGCCGGGTATTGCAGCGGGGCAGTGGCGGGAGCTGGTCGTCCAAGGGAATTACCGCAAAGCGACGTACTTTGATGCGATGTGGCGTCCGGTGCTGGTCCATGAGTATGACCAGGCAAGCCAGGCCACAACGCTCAGCGCGGTATCGCACGAGTACGACGCGTCCGGGCGCACCATTTTCAACTCCTACCCAAGCCGTGATGCTGTACCGGCGGCGCTGGGCGAGTGGGTGTTCCATGATGCGCTGGACAGGGTGACCGAGTCCCGGAGCGATTCGGAGCTTGGCCAGCTCATCTCACGATACGAATATCTGCCAGGCAACCAGATCAGGCAGACGAATCCCAAGGGGGCTGTCACGCTCACTGCGTACGATGCATTCGACGAACCGAAGTACGAGCTGCCAGCGAGTATGGACATGCCGGGGGGCATCCACATGGCGATAGACCGTGACATCTACGGGAAGCCCCTCTCCATCAATCGCGTGGGGACAGGCCAATGAGTCGTCGGCAGAATGGCAATGCAGGCGTTCTGCTCGTCCTGCGCTTCCTGATGTTCCTGGGTATGTCCATTTGTGCGCTCGGGGCGTCGGCGCAGGGGCTCAACACCGCACGGTTCCGGGTTACCGCCACCAGTGGCACTGATCTTGTGGCGCCAGGCAACGCCGCGCTGAAGATTGACATGCTTGATGCCATCGTCAATGGGGTCTACGAGTCCATTGACTATTCCTCGATCTACCTGATGCGCAATGGCGAAGTGGTAGTGATCGACATCAACTGGGACAGCCCGACGACCCAGTACTACAGCGAACAAGGCCTCGCGGCAGGAACGTACGATTTCATTGTCATGGGCGTCGCGATATCCCATGACGCCATGGGCAATGAACGTTACCGGGAAGTGCAGTCGTCTCCGGTGCGGTTCACGGTGGCCCAACCGTCCGGCTGGCTGGTCGCCAACCCTTCCAGCTGCGTGATTCCTTGGGGTGGCAGTGCGTGCACCACCACGGTCTCATGGAGTTCCAACGCAGCATCCGCGCAGCTGTTCATCTCCAGCCCGTCGGGTGCCAGTCCCGTCCTGATTGCCCAGGGGGCCAGCGGGTCGCAGGCGGTATCGATCAATACAGCGGGGGCTCGCCTTTCGTTGCGCGAGGGCCCGTATGTACTGGCCAACATTGATGTGGCAGCCATTCCAACACAGAATCAGGCGCCGCAAGTCAGCCTGGTCGCACCCGCCGCTCACGCTGTGATTCCTGTGGGAACTGCAGTTGTAATGCAGGCTGCCGCAAGTGACGCCGACGATGGGTTGGCGCGCGTCGCGTTTCTGGTGGATGGACTGCAGGTGGGGGTAGCCACGAGTGCACCGTACACGGTCAGCGCTATGGTGAGTGCGGGTGCACACGCACTCGTTGCGCGTGCGACTGACACGCGCGGGGCGCAAGTGGATTCCGCGGCCGTACCCTTCTTCGTGGCCCTGCCGCCTTCGGTTTCGATCACCTCCCCGCTCCAGAATTCGATCAGGCGCGAGCCGGGGAGTTTCGTCCTGGCCGCTGCGGCATCGGATCCGGATGGAATCATTCAGAAGGTCGAGTACCTCGCTAACGGGGCCTTGGTGGCAACCGCAACCAGTGCGCCATTCTCGGCTTCGGTGGGCGGTCTGTCTGCGGGCACGTATTCTTTCGTCGCGCGTGCGACCGACAGCCACGGTCTGTCGGCGACCAGTGCGCCCGTCAGCGTCTCCGTGTTCGCCTCCAGCGACGGAGGAGCCGGCCAATCGGTCACGCGACGCTATACCTACAACGCCCGGCATCTGTTGTGCCGGGTGGAGGAGCCGGAGACCGGCGTCACCCTGATGGGGTATGACCCGGCAGGCAATCTCGCCTGGAGCGCAGCAGGCCTGCCGGGCAGTGCTGTCTGCGGAGAAACGGGCGGGAGCGCCGAAGCCAGCGCCCGGCGTGTAGCAAGGACCTACGATGCGCGCGGGCGCCTTGCCTCCCTGAGCTTCCCGGATGGCAAGGGCGACCAGGTCTGGACCTATACCGCAGACGGCAAGCCGTCCTCCATCACTGTGGCCAATCCTGGTGCCGCCGCCACGGTAAATACCTACGCGTACAACCGCAGGCGGATGCTTGTGGAGGAAAGTCTGCAGCTCCCGGACGGCAGGATATGGAGCGCAGCGCACTCCTATGATGCCCAAGGCAATCGCAGCAGTCTGCGCTACCCGGGCACTGGCCTGGTTGTGGACTACTCCCCCAATGCGCTTGGGCAGCCGACGCGGGCGGGCAAATTCGCCACCGGAGTGCAATGGCATCCGAACGGCAGCATCAAACGGTTCGACTACGGCAATGGCGTGGTTCGGACGATTGACCAGAATGCACGTCAGCTTCCGTCACGCGTGTCGGACTGCGTCGGTTCGACGGGGTGTACGGGGGCGGGAACCCGGCTGGATCTCACCTACGCCTACGACGGCACTGGTAATCCGGTAGAGATCGCGGATCTGCGCAATGGTCGGCAGGACCGGAGCATGCAATACGATTCCGCCGACCGGCTGGTACACGTGAGTTCACAGATGTTCGGTGAAGCATTTTACGAGTACGACCCGTTCGACAACCTCCGCCTTAACGTTGTAGCCGCAGGCAGTGGTGCAAGGGCCCATCACTATTGCTACGACGAGCACTGGCGACTGACCAACGTGAAGGTCGGCGGTTGCGGCGGTGCGACCGTCGTGGGGCTTACCTACGATGTTCAGGGGAATCTGCATCAAAGGAACGGCCAGGAGTATCGATTCGACTTTGGCAACCGTCTGCGCGAGGTCGTCGGAAAGGAGACGTACTCCTACGACGGGCACGGCCGTCGCGTACTGAGCTGTGATGGAAGTGGTTGCTCGAATCAGATATATGGTGCCGACGGAAGACTGCTGTACGTTGATGACGCGCGGAAGGGGGTAGTGACAGAGCATATCCAGCTGGGAGATGGGTTGGTCGCCTTGCGCGAAACCGCAGCTGTCACTGGTACGATAAGCGTACGCTACCAACATGCAGACCTATTGGGCTCGCCCATTGCGGAGACGGATTCTGCAGGGAGTCTAACCGAGACGTTGGAGTACGAACCTTACGGCCAGCAAATCAGTGGTGTGCTGAAGGATCGGCCAGGCTACGCCGGACATGTGCTGGATGCGGCCACTGGCCTGAGCTACATGCAGCAGCGCTACTACGATCCGCAGGTTGGGCGATTCCTGTCGGTTGACCCGGTGACGGCTTACAGCAACCCCACTGGGGCGTTTAATCGGTATTGGTACGCCAACAATAACCCTTACCGATTCAAGGATCCTGATGGGCGGAAGTGCGCAACGACCGACGGAAAGGGTTCATGCACATTCGATGAGTTCACGGATAAGAACGGAAATGCCATGACAAGAGAGCAAGCCCTGTCGGGTGGGAATAGGCTGACTAGAGCGCTTGGCATCGACAGAGGGAGTCGAATCCTCAAGGCGGAAGCCGGCATGACTGCGAAGTACACGGCGACCAAGGGCCTTGCTGCCAACGGTGGTGAAGTGACGATCAAAGGGAGTTCGGCACTAGGAATTCCTGACCAAAAGGTGAGCGGGGAAGCGATTGTTGGGCAGATGGAGAACGTTCTTACTATTGCCAACGATTTCTCCAAGCCAGGAAATCCCAGCTCTGCGGCAAGCACACAGGTGGCTCTTACTACGGGCTATGTTTCGAACACTCCCATTAACTTTTGGAGTAGCGGTTGGTCATCAGGTACTGCGGAAACCTTTGGTCACGAAATTCTTCACACGTTGTACTCCGGTGCTGGCGTGAACAATGGTGGATGGACTAATGGGCTTTTCAACCTCGATCATCAGACTCCCTTCAATGATGCATCCGATGAAATTAAATAATCCTCATCGCCTTGGCGATCTCCTTCGAAATTTCTGCGTGGTCATTGTAGGCGCAGTTGCTCTCCTGGTTATGGGTTGCGTCACCACGGCAGGGCCAGTGAGGTTCGAGGATCGATCGTTCGCCGACAAGATTGGCTTGCAACATTGCAGGGTGTCGATTCCGCTGAGCCCGAGCGAGGCTGTTGAGTTCGGGAGGAAATTGCAAATCTATCCAAATCCAGAGAAAGACCCAGAATGGATAAGAATGCTGTCTATGCAACAGCCGGGCGATGAGTTGCGTCTAACTTCTTGTAGTGAAGGATATCCATACTTTTATGCGCTAATTCGAAATGACGCAGTGATCTATAGGTACCTATTGCCAGTATTGGATTAGCTGTCCAGTCTCGGGTCGAGCTGATTTCCTGATCGTACATAGCGGACAAGGCCCGCAACGCAAGTTGCGGGCCTTGGTGGTTGAAGTGCTGGGATGAGCTTATCGAGCAGTGGCAACGCTGGCGAAGTAAGTGAGTGATGTATTGCAGCGTTTCCTTGCGTGTCATTTTGGGGGTATCCTTTGGTTCGGGGTGATGTGCTTAATCGCAGCGTAACCAGTGTGTCCGCACCCATAGGGTTTGCCCTTAGAATTCTGGGGTGCTCGTCCTGTGATCAGTTCATTTATCTCTGTAATGGCCTTCATTAGCTGCCGCGGACGTCCATTGGGTGGCGCTTCTGGTTTTTGAGATTTATTATCTGCGACGTCGAATCCATTGCGACGCGCAGTTCGCACGGCTGTTTGGCCGCGTGAAGTGGTCGGCTCTCGAAGAGAATTTTGAAGTTGCATGAATTAGACTCAACGACACGACCCAAATAGAGGGTGGACTCAATCGCGAACCCCGCCCCAAGCAGTCAACTGCTAATCTTCCGCCAGGGGCTGCGACCTGCAGCGACAGGGGGTCAGGGAAGATGGCGAGCATGTATCTGTTGCGTCGTGCGGTACTGGGTATGGCACTACCGTTTTGTCTGGCCGCTCCCCTTGCGGTGCGGGCGGATACGGCTGCCGCTCCCGCTGGCACGGAGGAGCAAGAGACCACCATGGTGGTCCGCTACACCCGCGAACTCGAAGGTACCCCCGACGGTCCCGATGCCCCCGCCATGCGGCAGGCGCTGCTGCGCTGGACCGTCGACACGCCGGACTACCAGGTGATCGTCTGCGACATGCTGCAGTTGCCCGGGAAAGGCAGTACCGACGAAAGCCCGATCAGCGGCGAACTCAATGTGCAGATGATGTTTGGCAACGTGGCCTACCAGATCCAACATGGCAAAGAGGGTGATGAGCTGACCCGCCAGGTGGCGGGTGTGGAGAGCGCGTTGCGCGCCTATACCGCCTATGTCGCAAAGAAGCCGGCATTGCGGAGACCGGTGCTGGATGCGTTGCTGGGGGCCCAGAACGCCGGCACCCTGCGCGCCCAGCTCGCGCCCGTGATGGAGAAGCACTGCAAGGCCAGTGAAATGACCCCGCTCACCATCAAGCCGGATGAGGGAGCCCCGTTCCTCGGTGGGTTCCTGCAGGAGTCGCACGTCGTGTACCCGCTCAACGTCGGCAGTTGGTCGATGCAGGCCGAACAGCGCTACGACGAGCCCGAATGGGGGGCTTCTGTCCGGTACCAGCGCAAGGGCGACACCACCGGCTGGATCGACGCCTACTTCTACCCGGTGGGCGTACTCTCGACCGAAGAGATCGAGCAGATGGCCGCCAGTGAACGCAAGAATCTGTCGGACACCTGGGTCAAGGAGATCAGTGGCGCACCCATGACGCCGCTCACGACCTTTGTCATTCCGATCGAAGGCGCAGTGGTGCCTGCCGAGCAGCACCCGCGCGCGAAGGAAATCAATGCGCAGGCACTGGATTTCACCTATGTACGCAACGACACCACGTACAGTTCGGCCATGGTGTTCATGGTCGACCGGCTGTATGCCATCAAGTTCCGTTACAGCGCCGAAGTGAAGACGCTGACACGTGACCAGCTGCGTCGCGATGTCGAGTCGTTCGCGCGGCAGCTGGTGCCCCAGCTGGACATCAGTAGTACCGGCAAGTGCGGCGCGCCGGCGATGTTTGTCGACGGCAAGCGCGCGGATGGATGTGCTGGCGAAGAAGCCATCCAGCCGGTAGTGAGCGAGGGGCAGCGCGAGCTGCGCTTCGAGTATGGCAAGCGGTAGCGCGCCAGGCCGTCATCCAACGTCCGTAGAGGGCACTCCATGAAAACCGCCGTCTTCAGCGCCCGTCCTTACGACCGTCGGTTCCTCGACGAGGCCACTGCGCGCTATCCCGCAGGGCAGGGGATCGAGCTGGCCTACTTCGATGTGGCCTTGGATGCCTCCACGGCGGGGCTGGCCCAGGGCTTCGATGCGGTTTGCGTGTTCGTGAACGACCGCCTGGATGCGCCGGTATTACGGGCGCTGCATGCTCTCGGCGTACGCGCGATCCTGTTGCGCTGTGCCGGCTTCAACAATGTCGACATCGCGGTCGCCCTGCAGTTGGGGCTGTTCGTGGCCCGGGTGCCGGCGTATTCGCCAGAAGCGGTGGCCGAGCACGCGCTGGCACTGATCATGACCCTGAACCGGCAGACCCATCGCGCCTCTAACCGGGTGCGCGAGGGCAATTTCATGCTCGACGGGCTGCTCGGCCGTACCCTGCATGGCAAGACCGCCGGCATCGTGGGTACCGGCAAGATCGGCGTGGCCACGGCACGCATCCTCAAGGGCCTGGGCTGTACGGTGCTGGGCTTCGATCCCTATCCATCGGCGGATTTCGAGGCCATCGGGGAAAGCGTTGCGCTGGAAGTGCTGCTGGCGCTTTCGGACATCGTCTCCCTGCATTGCCCGCTGACGCCGCAGACCCAGCATCTCATCAACGAAGAATCGCTGGCGCGGATGAAGCCGGGTGCGATGCTGGTGAATACCTCGCGTGGCGGGCTGGTCAATACCGATGCGGTGATCCGCGCACTGAAGTCGCGGCAGCTCGGCCACCTGGCCATTGACGTCTACGAGCAGGAGAGCGCGCTGTTCTTCCAGGACCTGTCCGGCGAGATCATCGACGACGACGTGTTCCAGCGGCTGATGACGTTCCCGAATGTGCTGGTCACCGGGCACCAGGGCTTCTTCACCGTGGAAGCCCTGGAAGAGATCGCCGACATTACGCTTCGCAATCTGCACGATTTTGCCGAGGGCGCTGACTGCGCGAACCGGGTTGTCGCTGCGAAGAGTTGATTGCGACACGTGATCCTGAACGGATCCGTTACGGGCGTATAAACGCACCTCAATAACGCGCAGTCCACGCCGCTAAGGCAGTGGGGCATCGCCCCTGAAATGGCTCGTCACCGGGCACGCCAATGGCGTTCTGCACTAGAATGCCGCGCCTTCGAGGGCGTGGCATCAGAGTGCTGGTGACGTCATCGGTGGAAGAACGCGCAACACGCACAGCATTCGACAAGGACGACGTAGATGAGGCTTGGACGCCAGAGCCTGTGGCTCTTCGTGGCTGCGGGCATGACCGCGCCTGCAGCGGCACAGCAGATGACCGATACCGCTGCCCAGGAACTGCTGCGCCAGCAGGAACGCGAGCGCGTATTGCGCGAGCAGCAGGAAGCCCGCCCAGATGTACGTCTGGAGCGTGAGGCGGAGAACGGGTTCGAGCGCCTGCCTGCAGAGGAGACGCCCTGCTTCCGCATCGACCGGATCGTGCTGGAGGGCGAGGACGCCCGCGATTTCCAGTGGGCCGCGCGCGCCGCCAACCCTGCGCAGGACCCTGCCATGGGGCGCTGCCTTGGCACGGAAGGCATCAACCTGGTGATGAAGCGTGTGCAGAACGCCATCATCGCCCGCGGCTACGTCACCACTCGCGTGCTCTCCGCGCCGCAGGACCTCACCGGGGGCACCCTGACCCTGTCGGTCCTGCCGGGCCGGTTCCGCAACGCAGCCTATGTCGACCCGTCTACCGCCCGCGCCACCCTCGGCAACGTGCTGCCGGTACACAGCGGGGAAGTGCTGAACCTGCGCGCCATCGAGCAAGGCCTGGAAAACTTCCAGCGCGTACCGACGGTGACCGCCGACATCCGCATTGCCCCGGCCGAAGGCGAGGGCGCAGAGCCGGGCCAGAGCGACTTGATGATCGCCTGGGAGCAGCGCCTGCCGATACGCGCCAGCGTGACCCTTGACGATTCGGGCAGCCGCTCCACCGGCAAGCTGCAGGCCAACGGCACGCTGTCGCTGGACAATCCGCTGGGCCTCAATGAGCTGTTCTACGTCAGTGTGGGCCGTGGCGTATTCAACGGTGCGGGCAAATCCACCGACAGCTGGACCGCACACTACGACGTGCCTTACGGCTACTGGCTGTTCGGCGCCACCGCCAGCGCCTACGACTACAGCCAGAACGTCGCCGGTGCCTTCGAGACCTACGAGTACAGCGGTGAAAGCCGCAACGCCGAAGCCCGCATCGACCGCCTGCTGTTCCGCAACGCCCGATACAAGCTGGGCGCGTATGGACGTGGCTGGTGGAAGGAATCGCGCAACGCCATCGACGATACCGAGATCGAGGTCCAGCGCCGTCGCACTGCCGGCTGGGAGCTGGGCGTCAACCAGAAGGTGTTCATGGGCGCGGCCACCCTGGACGCCAGCATCGCCTACCGGCGCGGCACCGGTGCCTTCGAGGCACTGCGCTCGCCCGAGGAACTGGCGCATGCGTTCGACCCGGAGATCGCGCTCGACGGCACCTCGCGCATGCGGCTGATCACTGCCGATGCGCAGCTGAACATCCCGTTCCAGCTGGGCAAGCAGCGCCTGCGCTATACCGCCGCCTGGCGCGCGCAGTGGAACCGCAGCCCGCTGTCGCCGCAGGACCGCTTCTCGATCGGCGGCCGCTACAGCGTGCGCGGCTTCGATGGCGAAAGCTCGCTCAGCGGCGAGCGTGGCTGGACGCTGCGCAATGACCTCTCGGTCGCCCTTGGCGGTGGCCAGGAGGCCTACGTGGGGGTCGACGTCGGCCACATCGGCGGCGCGGCTACGGAATGGCAGGCCGGCGACCAGCTGTCCGGCATGGCGCTGGGCCTGCGTGGCGGCTGGCAGCACTTCTCCTGGGAAGGCTTCGTGGGCTCGCCGCTGCAGAAGCCCCGCTACTTCCCGACCGCATACACCACCCTGGGCTTCAGCCTGGCGTGGCGCTACTGAACCGACACAAGGACGAGTGGAATGAACAGTGTGTACCGTCTGGTATTCAATCGCGCCTTGATGGTGTGGCAGGTGGCATCCGAGCTGGTCAGCGGCTCGGGCAGGGCGGGCGGCGGGCGCGACAACGCCACGCGCAGCGCCCGCCTGTCCCCGTTGGGGTTTGCCTTGATGTGCTCGTTGGGCTGGGTCAGTGCGGTACCCGCGCTGCAGGCGCAGCAGGGGCGGATCGTTGGCGATCCGGCCGCGCCCGGCAATGAGCGGCCCACCGTGATCACCGCGCCCAATGGCGCGCCGCTGGTCAACATCACGACTCCTTCGGCCGCCGGCGTGTCGCGCAACCGCTATTCGCAGTTTGATATAGGCCCTGAGGGCGCGATCCTCAACAACTCGCGCGGCCAGGTGCAGACCCAGCAGGGCGGTTGGGTGCAGGGCAATCCGTATCTCGCCAGGGGCGCCGCGCGGATCATCCTCAACGAGGTCAACGGTCCTGCCAGCCAGCTCAACGGCTACGTGGAAGTGGCCGGGCGTCGCGCGGAAGTGGTCATCGCCAACCCGGCCGGCATCCAGGTCAACGGCGGCGGCTTCCTCAACGCGAGCCGCGTTACCCTGACCACGGGCACCCCCGTGTTCGTGGGTGGCGTGCTGGACGGCTACCGCGTCAGTGGCGGCGCCATCCAGGTCAACGGCAACGGCCTGGATACCAGCCAGGCCGACTACACCGACCTGATCACCCGTTCGCTGCAGGTCAACGCCGGCATCTGGGCCAACCAGTTGCAGGCCAACCTGGGCAGCAACCAGGTCAATGCCGAAACGGGCGCGCGCGAGAAGGTGCAGGGCAGCGGCGACGCGCCCGCGTTCGCGCTCGACGTGGGCGCGTTGGGCGGCATGTTCGCCAACAAGATCTTCCTCGTCGGCAACGAACACGGCGTGGGCGTTCGCAATGCCGGCACCCTCGGCGCACTGGCCGGCGAACTCGTGGTTACGGTTGACGGACGGCTGGAAAACACCGGTGCGCTGCAATCGAAGCAGGATGTGCGGGTCGATGCCAGCGGCGACATCATCAACACCGGCACGATCGCGGCGGCGCGCGAGCTGACGGTCAAGACCCCGGGGGCGCTGGACAACAGCAACGGCACGCTCAACGCGCAGCGGTTGCAGGTGGACGCGGATGCGCTGCGCAACAACGGCGGCAGCATCGAACAGACCGGCGTGCAGGCGCTTTCTATCACCGCCACCACGCTGAGCAACCGCAGCGAAGGCCGCATCGGCGCGCTCGACGCGGTTGCGTCGGGCGGTGGCAGCACCGGCGGCGGGACCGGCAGCACGCCGACCACGCCTGGCACGGGCACCACCGATCCGGGCACGGGCACCGGCTCATCCGGTGGCGGCACCCCTGCCGTCGACCCGCAAACGCCGGTGGCCCCGTTGGCGGCCGGTGCGCTGACCATCGCCGGTAGCTTCGACAACGATGCCGGCACGGTCAGCAACGGCGGCGGCGTCGCGTTGCAGCTCGGCAATGGGCTCGACAACCGGGGCGGCCGCATCGGCGTGCAGTCCCTGGACCTGGCCGGTGACCTGCGCAACGACGCCGGTACCCTGCAGGTGCACGGCTACGCCGCGCTGCAGCTGGGAACGCTCTCCAACCAGCAGGGCGCGCTCAGCGTGGCCGGGGCGCTGCAGTTGAATGCGCAGTCGCTGGACAACCGCGGCGGCCAGTTCCTGCACGGCGGCACCGGTACCGCGTCGTGGACCGTGCGCGGCGCGTTGCAGAACGACAAGGGCGTGCTGACCACCAATGCCGAGCGCCTGTTCCTCACCGCCGGCAGCGTCAGCAACGCAGAAGGTCGGATCGAGCACGCCGGTACCGGCGGCATGCTGCTCTCCACCGGCGAATGGACTGGTGTGGGCGGCAGCCTGAGCACTGCCAGCGCGCTCGACTGGTCGGGCGGTGCGTTCGACCTGCGCGACGCCACGCTTACCGCGTCGCGCTTCCAGATCGTGGCCGACCGCCTCGACAACCGCGGCGGCAGCCTGCTGTCGCTGGGTACGCCGGGCAGCGTCATCCGCGCCCAGCAGCTGGACAACGGCGCCGGTGGCACGATTGCGGCCAACGGCGAACTCACCCTTTCGGTGGGCACGCTGGGTAATGCCGACGGCCTGATCCAACAGGCGGGCAGCGGCACGCTGCGCGTGCACGCCGAGACGTTGAACGGCGAAAAGGGACAGCTGCTCAGCAACGGTTCGTTGTCCTTGTCCGGCGGTGAGCTGGATGTCAGCGGCGGTGTCGTCTCGGCACAGCAGCTGGCCATCGATGCCGGCTCGCTGCGCAACGCCAACGGGCAGATCGCCTCGCTGGGCGGCACGGACCTGCAGATGCAGGTGCGTGAGACCTTTGACAATCGCGACGGCCAGCTGATCAGCAATGCCGGCCTCCGCCTGGACGCCGGGCGCTTGGACAACCAGAACGGCGCGCTGCTGGCGGCCGGCGGACAGGGCGCCAGCGTCCGTGTCCGCGACCAGTTGGACAACAGCGGCGGCACGGTGTCGGTCAACGGCGACCTGCTGCTGCAGAGCGGACAGCTGCTCAACCGCGGGGGCAACGTGCTGGCCGCCGAGGGCGGCACGCTGCAGCTCACTGCGAAGGGCCTGCTCGACAACTCGGGCGGCGGCCGTATCGCCGGCAGCGGCGACATGTCGCTTGCGGCGGCCACGCTCGACAACCAGGCCGGCGCCATCGAGCATGCCGGCACCGGCCTGCTGCAGATCCACGCCGACAGCGTGCAGGGCGCGGGCGGCCGCATCCTCAGCCTGGCCGAACTGCAGTTGCAGGGCGGCAACCTCGTCCTTGGCGCAGGCAGCACGACCCAGTCCGAGCGCATCCGTGTGGGTGCCGATTCACTGTCCACCGCAGGCGGTACGCTCAGTGCCACCGGCACGGATGTGCTGGAGCTGCGTGTGACCGGTGCGCTGGACAACCGCGAAGGCAGCATCGCTGGCAATGGCGCCATTGCGCTGCAGGCCGGCAGTGTGGACAACAGCAAGGGCAGCATCAGCGCGGCCGGTACCGATGACAGCGTGCTCGAGGTCGCCGACACTCTGGACAACGCCGAGGGGGTGATTGCCAGCAACGGCGGCACGCTCGAGATCCGGGCCAACCAGCTGGACAACAGCGCCGGAACGATCAGCCACGCCGGCAGCGGCGGCCTGCAGATCGACGTGGATCGCCTGGACGGCAGCAAGGGCACCCTGGTCAGCAAGGGCGCGTTGACCCTCCAGGCCGCCACGTTCGACCATCGTGAGGGCACCCTCGGTGCCGACCGCGTGGATATCCAGGTGACGCAGCTGGACAACCGCGGCGGCACCCTCGTGGCCAGCGGCACCGCCGCCAGCGCGATCGTGGCCGAGTGGCTCGACAACGCGGGCGGTACCCTGGCCAGCAACGGCGACCTGCTCCTGCAGGCCACCACCTTCGACAACACCGCCGGCACCGTGCAGCACGCCGGGACGGGGCAGCTGCAGATCGACGCGCAGCGACTGCTTGGCGAACGCGGCACCGTGCTGAGCAACGGTGCGTTGACGCTGACGGGGCAGAGCATCGACCTGCGCGGCGCCACCACCTCCGCGCGCGGCGTGGTCATCGACACCGGCAGCCTGATTACGGCGGGCGGCGCGCTGTCGGCCTTCGGCGACGCGCCGTTGCAGCTGACCGTGCGCGACACGCTGGACAACAGCGCCGGCAGCATCGCCAGCAATGGCGCGCTCGCGTTGCGCGTCAACAGCTTCCTCAACCAGGGCGGCCAGCTGCAGGCCGCCGGCGCCGGTCAGTCGACGCTGGCCATCGGTGGCGCGCTCGACAACCGGCAGGGAAAGATCCTACTCGGCGGCGCTGCCACCCTCGACGCAGTCAGCCTCGACAACCGCGCGGGTACCCTGCATGCGGCCGGCCTCACCGTGGGCATCGACGGGCGGTTGGACAACCGCGATGCCGGGCTGGTTTCCAGTACGGCGGCGCTGGAGCTTGCTGCCGTTACGCTGGACAATTCGGGCGGCACCCTGTTTGCCGGCGGCACGCTGCAGCTGACCACCGCCACCGCGCTCAGCAACGCCGGCGGCGCCATCCAGGCGACCGACGCACTCACCCTGCGCAGCTCGGGGCTGTCCAACGCACTGGGCAAGCTGATCGGCGGCAGCGTCGATATCGACACGCGTGGCCTCGCACTGGGCAACCAGGGCGGCATCATCGGCAGCCAGACCGGCGCGCTGGAGGTCCGCAGCGGTGCGCTCGACAACAGCGGCGGCCGGCTGCAGTCGCAGACCGATCTGGTGCTGGACACCCACGGACAGTCCCTCCTCAATACGGCATCGGGCAGCGCGGGCGGCATCCTGTCCGGTGGCGCGCTGCGCATCGACGGCGGTGCGTTGGACAACCGTGGCGGTACGCTGCTCGCCCAGGGCGATGCGCGTCTGGCGCTTGGCGCGGTCGACAACAGCAGCGGCTCGCTGAGCAGCGCGGCGAGCCTCTCGCTCACTGCGGCCAGCCTGGCCAACGTGGCCGGTCGCGTGCAGGCGGGCACGAATCTCGACCTCACCCTCAGCGGCCAGCTCAACAACCAGGGCGGTGCGGTCGCGGCCGGCGCGGCACTGACGCTCACGGCCGGCAGTGTGGACAACCGCAACACCCGCACCGCCGATGCCACGCTCGGCCTCCAGGCGGGGACGTTGCATCTGGAGGCGCAGTCGCTGGACAACGGCAACGGCCAAGTCGTCACCGATGGCGACAGCCGCGTGCAGTTGGCCGGCGGGCTGGACAACAGCGCAGGCGTGCTGTCCTCGGGCGGCGGCCTCGACATCAACGCCGCCACCGTCAGCAACCAGGGCGGTCTGCTGCGCGCCGATGGCAACCAGACGCTGGTGGCACAGAGCCTCGGTGGCGTCGGCCAGATCCATGCCCAGCGCGATCTCAGCCTGACGCTGCAGCAGAGCCTGAGCAACCAGGGCGAGTGGATCGCCAACGGCACGCTGGCCCTGCACCTGTCCGGCGACCTGGACAACCAGGGCATCCTGCGCGCCGGCAACCTGGACCTCAACGCGTACAACATCACCAACGCCGCCAGCGGTGAGATTACAAGCCAGGGAGTCACCCACCTCAACGCCAGCGGACTGCTCACCAACCGCGGCTTGATCGACGGCGTGGTTACCCACCTGGAAGCCGGCACGCTGGACAACATCGGCACCGGCCGCATCTACGGCGACCACGTGGCCATTTCCGCCGGCGTGCTCAACAACCGCGCCGAGACCGCCAACGGCGCCACCCGTGTCGGCACCGTGGCCGCGCGCGAGCGGCTGGACATCGGCGTTGGCCAGCTGATCAATACCGGCGAGGGCCTGATCTACAGCGGTGGCGACGCGGCCATCGGCGGCGCGCTGGGCACCAACCGGCTCGCCATCGGTACCGCCGGGCGTATCGACAACATCGGCTCGATCATCGACGTGGCCGGCGATCTCTCCATCGACAGCCTTGCCATCAACAACATCCGCGAGAACGTGGTGGTCGAGCAGGTGCAGACCATCGACCGTACCGTGAACATGGCGCTCTCGCCGTGGCAGAAGAACGGCAGCAATACCTCGACGCTGAGCAATACCAGCAACTACAAGGCGTACGAGTACTACTACATCGCGCCGCAGGATGTTCTCGAAGACGGTACGTACATCGCCGCCGACGGCAGCCAGTACGGCCGCGCGGTGATCCGTCTCACCGCCAACACCACCCAGTACTACTACGCCTTCGGTGGGCTGGGCACCAACAACCGTGGCGAGCGCTGGCGCATCGACCCGGTGGCGGGCACGATCACCATCTTCTACGTTGCCAAGACTACCGCGCCAAACCCGGATCAGGTCGCCAATGTGTCGGACCCGATGTCGGCGATCCTGAGCGCCTCATTCCGCTACGACAATGATCGGCTGACCTACTCCAGTGACTACGGCACCTGCAGCACCGACTGCATCCGTTTCGTCACGCCCGCCGGCTTCACCGATCCCGACACCACCATCTTCATGCGGCGTCAGCATCCGCAGGAATACAACCTCAACGAAGAGCGTCGCATCGCGCATCACACTGCGATCGAAGACGTCCTGCAGCCTGGCATGGGGGCCAACGCAGTCATCCGCAGTGGCGGCAACATGTCGCTGCTTATCGATGACCTGGTCAACCACTACGGCCAGATCGTCGCCGGTGGCGATCAGCGGATCACCGGGCATGGCAGCGCCAGCCGCGTCAGCAATGACTTCATCGAGCTGTGGCGCACGCACTCCTTCGACAACACCTCCATCTCCTACAACAACACCGTCAGCAACTGGAGCGCTCCGGACATCTCCGAGAAGGTGGGTGTGATCGGGGGCCAGATCATTGCCGGCGGCACGCTGACCATCGACGTTGGCGACCTCAGCAACCTCAACCAGGGCCGCGACGCACCGAACGTACAGGACGGCTCGGCCATCGCCAATCTGAACCTGCATGGCCCGCAGGCATTGCCCAACGCACCCGGCAGCGGGGCGCAGGGCCCGCAGCAACAGGCGGGCACCGAGACCGAGCGCGCGCTGGCTCAGGCGGCGCAGGCGGCAGAAGGAGCGCAGGGCGGTGGCGTGGGGGGCGTTGGCAACAACAGCGCCGCCACCGGTGGGCGCGTGGTCCAGGCGGCCGGTGATTCGCCGGACCGCATCGCCATGGGCACGCCGGATATCCGGATCCCCGCCGCGAGCCTGTTCAACGTCCGCCCGAACACCGGCAATTACCTGATCGAGACCGATCCGCGCTTCACCGACCAGCGCACCTGGCTGAGCTCGGATTACATGCTGGCGCAGCTCGGCTTCTCTGCGGACGCGACCCAGAAGCGGCTCGGCGACGGCTATTACGAGCAGAAGCTGATCCGCGAGCAGGTCGGCGAGCTCACCGGCCGCCGCTTCCTGGAAGGCTACGCCAGTGATGAAGCGCAGTACCAGGCACTCCTAGAAGCCGGCGCTACCGTTGCCAAGGAATGGAACCTTCGCCCGGGCGTGGCGCTGACCGACGCGCAGATGGCGCAGCTCACCAGCGACATCGTGTGGCTGGTCGAGCAGAACGTCACCCTGGCAGATGGAAGCACCACCACCGCGCTGGTGCCGCAGGTATACGTGCGCCTGCGTCCCGGCGACCTGGACGGGAAGGGCGGCGTCCTTGCCGGCGCCAACGTCGACATCACACTGGCCAATGGCCTGGTCAACAACGGCACCATCGCCGGCCGCAAGCTGGTGACCATCGACGCCGGCCGCATCGACCTGCTTGAAGGTGGTGCAGTCAGTGGTGCGCAACTCGGGCTGGCCTCGGCCACCGACATCCGCATCGAAGGCGCCACGGTCACCGCCACCGACGCGCTGTCAGTCAGCGCGGTCGGGAACATCACGGTCGCCTCGACGGTGGAGACCCTTAACGGCGGCGGTGCGCAACAGTACGAGATCACCAAGACCGATCGTGTCGCCGGCCTGTACGTCACCAGCCCAACCGGGCTGGGCGTGCTGTCGGTAGCGGCTGGCGGCGACATCAGCCTGCAAGGTGCGCAGATCCGCAATGCCGGCGTGGATGGCATCACCCAGCTGGCGGCAGGCGGCAATCTGGAGGTGGGCGCACAGACCCTCACCACCAACCGCGACAGCACCTTTGATAGCCGCAACTACCAGCGCAGCAGCGAGACCACCCATGCGGTCAGCACGGTGCAGGGCGCTGGCGACGTGGTGCTGAGCGCTGGCAAGGATCTCACCCTGGTCGGTGCGCAGGTCAGCGCGAAAGAAGCCCTGGTCCTGCAGGCCGGGGGCGACATCAGCGCCCAGGCCGTGGTCGACAGCCGCAGCAGCGACCAGAGTGCAGCTGGCAAGCGCAACTCCCTGCAGGTCTCCAGCAGCGACGAAACCGTGCGCGGCAGCCAGCTGTCCGCAGGCAGCGACGTGATGGTGGTTGCCGGGCGCGACATCAACCTTGCTGCCACCGGCGTGCGCAGCGACGAGGGAACCGTGCTGGTGTCCGCCGGTCGCGACGTCAACCTGCTCTCGGTGCAGGAGAACCACGAAGACAGCCTGGACAGCTACCAGAAGAAGAAGGGCACGCTGTCCAGCACCACCACCACCCGCCAGGAATCCCGCAGCGATTCCTATGCGGTAGGTACGGTGCTGGAAGGCGCGGCCATCGATATCTCGGCCGGTCGTGACCTCACTGCCATCGGCGCCGTGGTCGACGCCACCGGCAACGTCAGCCTGGGCGCCGGCAACAACGTGCTGATCGCCTCGGCAGAGGACCAGCACAGCTCCAGCGCCAGCTACTCCAGCAAGAAGTCCGGCTTCAGTGGCGGGCTCTCCAATGGCGTGGCCTCGGTGGGGTACAACAAGTCCAGCGCCAACAACGCGGAATCGGTACAGGCCACCACCCAGGTCGGCTCGGCCATCGCCTCGCGCGAGGGCAACGTGCTGATCTCGGCGGGCAACCAGCTCACCCTCGCCGCGTCCGACGTCGCCGCCGGGCAGGACCTCACGCTGGTCGGCAAGGACATCAACCTGCTGGCCCGCCAGGACACGGTGGATACGCAGGGCAGCCAGTCCAGCAAGTCCAGCGGCGTCTCGATGGGCATCACCTACGACCCCACCAAGGCCTACCGCAGCGCCCGCGATTCCACCACCGACGGCATGGCCGACAGTGGCTCGATCATGGGCGACATCACCCGCAATGCCGAGGGCACCGCCTCCGGCGTGCGCGCGGCCACCACCTCCACCGTGATCACCGGCGGCAGCCAGCGCTCCAACGGCAGCCAGAGCCATTCCACCAGCGATGCACGCGTCACCCAGCTGGCGGCGGGCGGCGACATGACCCTGATCGCCAATGGCGGCTCCATCACCAGCCAGGGCGCGCAGCTCTCGGCCGAGGGCAACGCGCTGTTGCTGGCCACCAAGGACATCGTGTTCGACGTGGCCCACAACACCGAGTCCAGCAGCAGCCAGAGCAGCGGCAAGGGCTGGGGCTTCGCCAACAACACCAGCGGCCTGCCGTTCGGCACCAACAACTCGCGGAGCGAGGGCGCCGGCCAGAGCGACACCATCACCGGCACCCAGCTGTCGGCCGGCGGTGGCGTGCGCATGGCCACCACCGAGGGCGACATCACCCTGACTGCCGCCAACATCGCGGCAGAGCAGGACGTCAACATCCGTGCGGTGGGCAACCTCACCCTGCGCAGCGGGCAGGACACGGTCAGCAACGCCAACACCGCCGACAGCAAGGCCATCGGCACGGTGCAGATCTCCGACACCGAGAAGTTCGCCGGCTGGCACCGCGAGCAGCATGAAGACGACAGCGGCATGGTCTCGCAGGTGGCCAGCTCCGTCGGCAGCCTGGGCGGCAGCGTCAATCTGGGCGCGGGCGGCAAGTACACCCAGATCGCCAGCAACGTGGTCGCCGCGCAGGACGTCAACATCACCGCCGCCGAGATCGAACTGCTTACCGCAGACGAGACCGGCTACAACTCGCAGCGCGACAAGGACCTGAAGATCGGCGTGTTCGCGCGGATCAAGTCGCCCTTCATCGACCTGATCAACAACGTGGACGCCGCGCGTCAGTCCGACGGTCGCCTGGCTGCCATGCAGGGCATGGCGGCAGGGGCCAATGCGTACCAGGCGGGTAGTGCGATTGCTAACGCTACGAAGGGTGCCGGTAGCGGCTCGCTGTTCACTGCAGAGGCTGGTATCGGCTTCAAGTCGTCCAGCAGCAGCGCCGACGGCAGCAGCACTGTGTCGCGCGGCTCCACCATCCAGGGCGGCGGCAACGTCAACTTGACCAGCACCAGTGGCGACATCCACATCGTGCAGGGCAACCTCAGCGCCGGCAACACCTTGGCACTGGATTCGGCGCGCGACATTCTGCTGGAAGCCGGGCAGGCGCACATGCAGGACAAGAGCAAGAGCAACAACGCCGGCGCGGAAGTGGGTGTCGGTGTGTCCGTGGGCGCCCAGACGGGCGTGTATGTGTACGCTGAAGCGAGCGTAGGCAGCAGCAAGTCCAACTCCGATAGCAGCACCTGGCAGAACACCGAGCTGACCGGTAAGAACATCTCGCTCAAGGCAGAGGGCGACACCACCCTGCGCGGTGCCACCGCGACTGCCGACCGCATCGACGTCAAGACCGGCGGCACGCTCACCATCGAATCGCTGCAGGACATTGCCGAGAGCATGTCCAAGGACAGCCAGGTCGGTGGGCGGGTGCAGGTGTCGTTCGGCACGGCATGGGATGTCAGTGGATATGCCAGTGCCAGCAAGGCCAACGGAAGCTACAAGGCCGTGGGCCAGCAGTCGGGGCTCTTTGCCGGCGATGGCGGGTATCACGTTGATGCGGGCCACGTGAACCTGATTGGTGGTGCGATTGCCAGTACCAATGCGGCCAACAGTGAGCTGACGGCAGAGACGTTTACCTTCACCGATCTCAAGAACGAGATGGACTACCGGGCAAGCTCGGCCAGCATCAGTGGCGGCTTCGGGCACAGCGGCGAAGGCGCGAAGGATGCCAATGGCAATCCCACCGCCGCGCCGGGTGCGGCCGGCCAGCTCAAGGACATCGGCAGCAACGTCGCCAATGGCAAGTTCGGCAACGCGAACGGCACCAACTTCAGTGGTGGCGTCCCGATGACCACCAGCGGCAGCGACAGCTCCACTACCTACGCCACCCTGACCGAGGGCAACATCACCATCGGCGGCAAGAAGGTGACCGCCGAAGAGCTGGGCGTGAACACCGACGCCAGCAAGGCGCATGAGGCGATCAGCACATTGCCCGACCTGCAGAAGCTGATGCAGGAGCAGCAGGCGATGTCGTCTGCGGCCGGCACTGTGGTGGCCACCAGCAAGCAGGTGGCGGGCGATGTATACGACTACAAGAGCAAGATTGCGCGCGAAGCCTACGAGAAGAGCATCGAGAGCGACCCTGTGGCGTTGAAGAACTACAACGACATGAGTGCAGGGGAGCGCGAGAACTTCCTGATGAGCGAAAGCCCAGCGTACAGCGAAGCGAAGAAGTGGGGCACCGGCGGCGAGTACAGCCGCGCATTGGATGCGGTGACCATTGCCATCGTGGGCGGCGTGGCGGGACAAGGTGGCAGCCAGGTAGCGGCCAATGCGTTGGCACCCTATGCCGCCCAGTTCATCGGCAGCCAGTTCGATCCGAACCACGGCGCCAATCCGGATGGGACTCTGCAGCTGATCTCGCATGCGCTGCTGGGTGCGCTGCTGGCTGAGGCGAATGGCGGCTCAGCGGGCAATGGGGCAGTGGCGGCAGGTGGGGGCGAGTTGGCTGCCAAGTTCCTTACCGATGCCCTCTACGGTGGTGACCCATCAAAGCTGAGTGAACAGGAAAAGCAGACCATCCTGGCGCTCTCGCAGGCGGTTGGGGCGCTGGCCGGTGGAGTGGGGGGGGGGAGGCCTGACCGGTACATCACTTGGAGCAAATATTGCTGGGAATTCCGTTGAAAACAACTGGCTTAGCAAGTCCGAAATTGCCCTGATGGAACACGAGCGAGCTGCGTGCGACGCCGCGGGAGGAAATGCGCAGGCGTGCAGGGACGACGTGACTAGGGCGTACGATGAGCTAAACGCAGAACGAGATCGGGAGCTACTCGCCTACGGAAACTTGGTGGATTTAAGCATGCAATCCTACCCCGCAATTTCTGAGGCGGACTGGAAGCATGAACGGGCGATTCGTGTCGATCTGTACTGGCAGCAGTATGGGGTTGCCGTCAACGATCGTGTCGGTGGCGCCACGCCCGGCGCCGATTGGAGCTACGCGTATCGTGAGCTGAAGAGCCAAGTACTCGTATCAGGCCTGCTAGCCATTGGAGAGATCGGCAACAAGGGGCTTGAAGGCTGGTTCATGGACAAGACTGCCCGTGACGCTGAGGCCTTGCGCGCGGGTGCAATTGCGCAATGGGAGACTTTAAGCGGAATCGCCAAGTCTCCCTATCCCGGGATCGCGATTCAAGGTCTTGCCGATCAGGCTTCGGTGATGACCAAGACCGAAGAGATGAGTGCATACCTTGCCTTGTTCAAGCGTGTAGCTGACAAGGGTGTGGGAGTGGTGGGTGGTCGTTGGAGTGTTAAGGGCGAAGGCGTAAAGTCTCCGTCATCGGGGAGGGGCACTTCGATGCCGGTACCTGACGCGACACCTGCATCTAATGGCCTTACGTACATTTCGAATGGAAAGCATAGTCCTGGGGAAATGGGTTACCACCGAGACGCAGGGACGGAGCCAAAGAACTCACTGGACCTGTTCGGAGGTTCCATACAGAGTGGGAAGAAGAGGTATGCCGTAGACTCACAAGGAAACGTGCATCAGTTCACGGACTCCAATAACGGGACTTGGCACTGGTCGGGAAGCACTGGAGACAAGTCCGCACCGCTGGATAAAGCGAATGTCCCATCAGATGTGAGAAAGGCTTTTAACATAAAGAAGGGTTGGAAATGACTGTTTTTGGTGATCCTAATTCTTTTGCGTTGATCGTAGAGAAGCTTCAGATTTGGAATGATGGAGCTGGATATGAGAATGGAATATTTCATTTTGTCGTCGACCAGCGTATTTTTCCTCGGCGAGCCAGGGTATCCACGCTATCGGCGGATCTTGGATGCCTCAGCGCAGGCAACGCGCTCGTTGATTTCCCGGAGAACGATGCTATCTCCAGCCTCGGCACTGAAGATGCGTTCCGTTTCCTGCTGAACGGGATGCTTCCCTATCTGCTGATGGACGAGAACGATATACCTGATGACTTCGAGACTGACTATACCTATCAAGCGTCTACCAACAATCTAGAGGATGATGGGTGCTTCGCTTTTGCAATAGGTAAGGGGAATATGGTGAGAATTTTGGCGGCTGAGATAGAAAAAGTCCCCCATGGTGAGGCGCGGCGGATCACAGCTCTTTCGGAGGTGTGGATTGAGAAAGATGAAGTGTCTGCAATAATCAGTCGGGCGAAGTCAGCGCTTGATCAGGGAATGCTTTAGTGTCGGATGACTTTCGTGAAGTCCCGGGTGAAGAGCCGTCTCACGCGGATGCACCCACGATAGTGGTTGTGACCTCAGCGTGATCTGACGTCATCGCCAATGGCGGCTGTGTTCCAGGGGCGAGCCAGTACTGGGGGTAAATGGCAGAGTGCTATGAGAGATGAATCAGTAGGTGAAGTATTTCCACCTAGAGTTGAGGAGTTGGTTGCGTTACACGGCGAATTAGTCTCATTCGGACGGGAGTCGGATGCTGTAGGGGAAGGTTGGCTTGCGAAGGCTGAGTCCAGGCTGGGGCTGGTGTTCTCACCTTCATATCGTTGGTTCTTGAATAAGTACAAGGGCGGAGAGATCTGCGGCGAAGAAATATTCAGTGTCTATGGCATCGATTTTGATGAGGTGAGTGGAGGGGACGTGGTGCATCAACACCTACTTGATCTTGAACGTGGATTGACGAACGATCATTCTTTGGTTGTCAGTAGGACGGATCTTGGTGAGGTTTTTTTCTTCGATTATGATGGGTGTGTCGGGAGTGAGGTGCCTGTGCGGCTTCTTCTTCCGTCGGGAGAGAATGTTGCTTACGCGTCTGACTTCTTCGAATTTCTGGTCAAGCGTATAGCTAGTTATCTATGACTTGTGTTGGGTATGTCGCAGTGGTAGTGGAGTGGGTGCGGGGCGACAGGTCGGGTGGGATTCTAACTGTGCGATTATTTAGGAAATAAGGTGTTGCAATTCGATGGATGCCTTTTTGGTCTCGGGTTGGCGCGCACGCGGCTTCCGAAGTTGGATGATCCAACTCCCGAGGAAATCAACGAAGCCTTGCGGAATTTTGTCTGGGGCAGCGGCATTGCTTGCGGGAGACGATCAAGCCCGATGCGGGGCCATACGAACTGACGCTCTACGCAGACTCGGGGCCCTTTCTTCTGATGCTGAGTCGATACACGGATGACGGAGATCATGAGGTGGACAGCATCAGAAATCCGCATGCGGGCGACGGTGTAGTTGAAGTCCTCGGTGATTTTTACTCCAAGAGGATGACCACGCAGGATATATTCGTTGTGCTGCGGTGTTTCCGCATGTTTGCAGCCAGTCGCACACTTTCTCCTGACTTGTTGGACCTGTCATAGGGGAGACTGAGTGTTGGTCACATCCTCACCATTTGAGTTCTCTCGGACCATCGTCAATCCAAGTGGAGACAGGTAGCTGTGCCAAAGTATTCATGCTTATGCGGGTATGTCATGAACCTCTCTCAGGGCTGGTCTGAGAGCGAGTTGAGCTTGGTCCCAGAGTCGATCATCGCCGGGATTGGGGAGCGTCTTGACCGGGATCCTGTGATATCTGCCGAGTGTCTCTTGGACACCATCGATAGGGAGGCGATCATTGTTAATCGGTGTCCGCAATGCAATCGGCTGCACTTGAAGGGCCGCGATTCAATTGCTGTCTACACTCTAGAAGCGACGATTCCGCGCATTTGAGCGTGTGCTCCAGACGGTGCCTCGCGCCATGCCAAACAGCAGCGCCCGCAGATAGCCGCCTATAGCGCCAGCAAGTGTGCCGGCCAGCGCATGGCCGGTGATGCGCAACGCCTGCGCCGTGTGCATGCGCAACCAGGGGAGGGTTGCGACCAGCTGAGCGCCCAGCAGGAGCGCCAGTACATCCAGCCCGAGGGCGTCCACCAGCGGCACCAGCGGAAGCAGGTCGGGATTGCAGGCCACCAGCAGGAAGAGGGCGGTGCTGGCGGCGGTCAGTGCCCAGCGTCCATTGCGACTGGCCAGGAAGCAGGTGATGTGTTGGGGCGTCGGCATGGGCTGCGTTCCAGGGCGGTCCTTCAAGCAATGGGGTGGGCTTGGGGCTCTTCAATGCCCTTGGGGTGTGACTGCTCGGTGCCGGGTGCTTTGGCGGCGCGTTTGGCGGGGTGGCTGCATGAACGGGCGGATTGGGGTTTGCGGGCGAGTTCAGCCGGGCATGGCCCGGCTCTACGCGGGTCGGTTCCCCCGCCGTCTCTGGGCCATTCATGTCTATACATTGACCTGCAGCTGTGCCGATCTGGGCGGTCTGCGCGCCGTGCGACAACGTGTCGCAGCCCCTTTCGGGCCTTTCCTGCGCTGGATCATTGTCAATGCCTTTCTTAAATGGTGCGTGACGGCATAAAATTAGAGGGCTGACAGGTACACCCGGCTTTTGCTGGCGGGGCGCGCTTGAGATGGCATTCCCTACGCAATTGGATCGACCGATGATTCCGTTGAAAACCCTTGGGCGCTGGTTGCGCCCGGGCCTGCTGTTCGCGTTGTCCGTGTTTTTGACGGGCTGCAGCTCGGCCATTCTCGCCCCGAAGGGGCAGATCGGCCATGATCAGAAGACGTTGCTGATCACGGCCACCGTGCTGATGCTGCTGGTCGTCGTGCCGGTCATCATCATGACCCTTGCCTTCGCCTGGAAGTACCGCGCCTCGAACACCAAGGCCCGTTACGAGCCGAAGTGGTCGCATTCCACCGCGATCGAAGTGGTCGTCTGGTCGATCCCGTGCATGATCGTGCTGGTGCTGGCCGTGCTGACCTGGCGGTCCTCGCACTCGCTGGATCCGTACCGTCCGCTGGACTCGGACAAGAAGCCGGTGGTGATTGAAGCCATTTCGCTGGACTGGAAGTGGTTGTTCATCTACCCGGAAGAGAACATCGCGACGGTCAACGAAATCACCTTCCCGGTGAACACCCCGCTGAACTTCAAGATCACGTCCGATTCGGTGATGAATGCGTTCTTCATCCCGCACCTGGGCAGCATGATCTACTCGATGACCGGCATGGAGACCAAGCTCCATCTGATCGCCAACGAGACCGGCACGTTCCCGGGCATGTCCTCGCACTACAGCGGCGCGGGCTTCAGCAAGATGCATTTCGACGCCCACTCCGTCACCGAGGCCGAGTACCAGGCATGGCTGACCAAGGTGCGTGCGCAGAGCACGACGCTGGACCAGACCGCGTTTGGCGCGCTGGTGGCTGACAAGAACCACGACTGGCACCCGGTGACCTACTTCGGCACCACCGAGACCGGCCTGTTCGACTGGGTCGTTGCCCGCCACATGGGTGACAACCAGCACTACGGCATGGACCACAAGGCCATGGACCACGCGGCGATGTCGCATGGCGCCGCTGGCGAAAGCCACGAAGGCCATGACATGCCGGCCGGTGCCCACGAAGGCCATGACGCGGCCGCCCCCTCGGGCGACGCAGCGGCTGCTCCGGCTGACGCCGCAGCGGCCGAGCATGCTGAACACACTGCAGACGAGCACGCCGCCGCCGGTCACGCCGGTCACGCAGGCTCGGGAGAATAAGCATGAATCTGTTGGGTAAACTGACATTCGCCGACATCCCGCACGACCCGATCATCATCACCACGCTGATCGGCGCGGGGATCGGTGGCCTGCTCGTGCTGGCCCTGATCACCAAGTTCAAGCTGTGGGGCTATCTCTGGAAAGAGTGGTTCACCTCGGTTGACCACAAGAAGATCGGCGCGATGTACCTCATCGTCGCCTTCGTCATGCTGCTGCGCGGCTTCGCCGACGCGATCATGATGCGTGTCCAGCAGGCCACCGCCGCCGGCGGTGCCGAGGGCTTCCTGCCGCCGCACCACTACGACCAGATCTTCACCGCCCACGGCGTGATCATGATCTTCTTCGTGGCGATGCCGCTGATCACCGGCCTGATGAACGTCGTGGTGCCGCTGCAGATCGGCGCACGCGACGTGGCCTTCCCGTTCGTCAACTCGCTCAGCTTCTGGCTGTTCGTGGCGGGCGCGGGTCTGGTCATGATCTCGCTGGGCGTGGGTGAATTCGCGCAGACCGGCTGGCTGGCCTTCCCGCCGTTGTCAGGCAAGGAGTTCAGTCCAGGGGTAGGTGTCGACTACTACATCTGGGGCCTGCAGGTTGCAGGCCTGGGTACGACACTGAGCGGTATCAACTTCTTCATCACCATCCTGAAGATGCGTACCCCGGGCATGAAGCTGATGCACATGCCGGTGTTCACCTGGACCGCGCTGGTCACCAACGTGCTGATCATCGCCGCCTTCCCGGTGCTGACCGTCACCCTGGTGCTGCTGACCCTGGACCGTTACCTGGGCACGCACTTCTTCACCAATGACGGTGGCGGCAACGCCATGCTGTACATCAACCTGATCTGGATCTGGGGTCACCCGGAAGTCTATATCCTGGTGCTGCCGGCCTTCGGCGTGTTCTCCGAAGTGATCGCCACGTTCTCGCGCAAGGCGCTGTTCGGCTACAAGGGGATGGTCTACGCCACCGCCTGCATCGGCGTGCTGTCGTTCATCGTGTGGCTGCACCACTTCTTCACCATGGGTTCGGGTGCCAACGTCAATGCCTTCTTCGGCATCACGACGATGATCATCTCCATTCCCACCGGCGTGAAGATCTTCAACTGGCTGTTCACCATGTTCCGCGGCCGCGTGCAGTTCACCAGCCCGGTGCTGTGGACGATCGGCTTCATGGTCACCTTCACCATCGGCGGCATGACCGGCGTGATGCTGGCGATCCCGGCCATCGACTTCGTGCTGCACAACAGCCTGTTCCTGATCGCCCACTTCCACAACGTCATCATCGGCGGCGTGGTGTTCGGCATGTTCGCCGGCATCACCTACTGGTGGCCGAAGATGTTCGGCTTCCGCCTCAACGAGGCCTGGGGCAAGCGCGCTTTCTGGTGCTGGTTCATCGGCTTCTATGTGGCCTTCATGCCGTTGTACATCCTGGGCTTCATGGGCATGACCCGCCGCATGCAGAGCTACCCGAACCCGGAATACCAGCCGCTGCTGGTCATTGCGATGGTCGGTGCGTTCATTATCGGCGCCGGCATCCTGTGCCAGATCATCCAGGTGGCCGTGTCGATCCGCGACCGCAAGAAGACCGCCGACCTGACCGGCGATCCGTGGGACGCCCGTACGCTGGAGTGGGAAACCTCTTCGCCGCCGTCGTTCTACAACTTCGGTTCGCTGCCCAAGGTCACCGAGCTGGACGACTTCTGGGAACGCAAGCAGCGTGGTGAGGCGTGGGAACGCCCGGCCAAGTACACCGACATCCACATGCCGCGCAACACCGGTACCGGTGTGGTGATTGGTGCCTTCAGCCTGGTCTTCGGCTTCGCGATGATCTGGCACATCTGGTGGCTGGCCATCGTTGGCCTGGTCGGCATGATCGGCACCTTCATCTGGCGCACCTTCGACAAGGACGTGGATTACTACGTGCCGGCTGCCGAAGTGGAGCGGATCGAAAATGAGCACCGCCGTCACCTGCAGGCGCAGGGTCTGGTGAAATCGGAGTTGCAGGCATGAGCAGCACTATCGCCAACAACGTGAACCACGGGCACGCCGCGCACGCGGCGGCCCATGGCCATGACGACCACGAACACCACGACACCGGCGAGAACACCGTCTTCGGTTTCTGGGTGTACCTGATGAGCGACTGCCTCATCTTCGCCAGCCTGTTCGCGACTTACATCGTGCTGGCCGGCGGCACCAACGGTGGCCCGGGTCCGAAGGACCTGTTCGACCTGAGCTTCGTCGCGTGGGAAACCACGCTGCTGCTGGTGTCCTCGCTGACCTTCGGCCTGGGCATGATCGCCCTGCACAAGCACAAGGTTGGCCAGATGTACCTGTGGCTGGGCCTGACCTGGCTGCTGGGCTTCGGCTTCATGGTCATGGAAGTGTGGGAGTTCAACCACCTCATCCATGAGGGCTTTGGTCCGGACCACAGTGCGTTCCTGTCGGCGTTCTTCGCGCTGGTGGGCACCCACGGCCTGCACGTGAGTGCCGGCCTGCTGTGGCTGCTGATCATGTTCATCCAGATCAAGCAGAACGGCCTGACCCCGACCAACAAGACCCGCATGGCGTGCCTGAGCCTGTTCTGGCACTTCCTGGATCTGATCTGGATCGGCGTGTTCTCCGTCGTCTACCTGAAGGGAGCGCTGTAATGGCCGCACATGACAATCACGCACACGACCACGGCCACGGCGCCGCGGGCGAGAGCCACGGCAGCGTCAAGTCGTACCTGGTCGGTTTCCTGTTGGCTGCGGTGCTCACCATCATCCCGTTCTGGGCAGTGATGAAGGGTGGCCTGCCGGTCTTCACCACGGGCGTCATCATCGTGGTGGCGGCGGTCCTGCAGATCTTCGTGCACCTGGTGTTCTTCCTGCACCTGAACCGCTCGTCGGAACAGCGCTGGAACGTCAGCGCGGCGGCCTTCACCGTCGTGGTGATCGGCATCATCGTCGCCGGTACGCTGTGGGTCATGCACAACATGAACGTGCACATGATGCATTGACGTCTTCGGATGTCGCGCACGCAGAGAGGCCGCCCTTCGGGGCGGCCTTTTTCGTTGGGGGGGCGTGTCGACCGTGGGGTGACGGGGGAGCGACGGGGTACGACGGGTACGACGGGTACGACGGCGTACGACGGGGTAGAGCTGAATGTTAGTCAGCTGCGCGCAGCGCGCCGTTGCTGGTCATTTCGCGGAGAGCAGCTGACTAACAGTCAGCTCTACCCCGTCGGTTTGTCGGCCCGGTTGGTCCCGTCGGTCCCGTCGGTCCGGTCGGCCCGTCGGTCCGTCGGTCCGTCGGCCCGTTCGGCCCGTCGGTCCGTCGGCCCGTTCGGCCCGTTCGGTCACGTCGGCACCATCGCCCCCGTCAGCGCCGTCGGGCCCTCCTGCCTGCATCACGCCGCGTTGCGCAGGAACTCTTCGGCATCCACCGGCTTGCCCAGGTGGTAGCCCTGCAGCTGGTCGCAGCCCAGTGCATTGAGGTACTCGCGCTGGCCCGCGGTTTCCACGCCCTCGGCGACGATCTGCAACTGCAGCGAGCGGCCCAGCGCGATGATCGAGGAGACGATCGCCGCATCTTCGGCGTTGTCTTCCAGGTCGCGCACGAAGGCGCGGTCGATCTTCAGCTCGGTGGCCGGCATGCGCTTGAGGTACAGCAGGCTGGAGTAGCCGGTGCCGAAGTCGTCGATGGAGATGTTCACCCCCATCGCGGTCAAGCCGTGCAGGATCTGCAGGCTCGCTTCCACGTCCTGCATCGCGGTGGTCTCGGTGACTTCCAGGGTGAGGTGGTGCGGAGCGAGGCTGTGCCGTTCGAGCGTACGCTTGACCGTATCCAGCAGGGTGGTGGACGCGAACTGCAGCGGCGACAGGTTCACCGCCATCGACCAGCTCGCATGGCCGGCGTCGTGCCACTCCCGCAGTTGGGCGCAGGCCCGGTTCAACACCCAGTCGCCCAGCGGCAGGATCAGTCCGCTGCGCTCGGCGATCGGAATGAAGACGTCCGGCCCAAGCAGACCCAGCTCCGGATGCTGCCAGCGCACCAGCGCTTCGGCACCGATCACGCCACCGCCGTCGGCGCGGAACTTGGGCTGGTAGTGCAGCACCAGCTCGTCGCGCTGCAGTGCCCGGCGCAGCTCCTGCAGCAGCTTGAGCTGGCGGTTGGCGCTGACGTGCATCGCTTCGGTGAAGAAGGTATAGCCGTTCCGGCCCGAATCCTTGGTGTGGTACATGGCCGCGTCGGCATGCGCCATCAGCTCGCGCTGGGTGGCGGCATCGGTGGGGTACAGCGCGATGCCGATACTGGCGGTGACCTGCAGCTCCAGCGTGTCGATATCGAACGGTTCGGCGACACTGGCGATGATGCGCTCGGCCACGACGGCGGCATCTTCGGGCACGTCCACCTGGAACACGATGACGAACTCGTCGCCGCCCAACCGCGCGAAGGTGTCCTGGGCGCGCAGCAGGCCGCTCACCCGTTCGCTGACCTGGATCAGCATCTTGTCGCCCAGCTGGTGGCCGTAGGCGTCGTTGATGGCCTTGAAGCCGTCCAGGTCGCAGAACATCACCGCAAAGCTGAAGTGGCGGCGCTTGGCCTTCTCGATGGTCTGCTCGATGCGGTCCTGCAGTAGCATGCGGTTGGGCAGCTGGGTAAGCGGGTCGTGCAGGGCGGCCTGCAGCAGCTTCTCGTTGGCCTGGGCCAGCGAATCCGCCAGGATGCCGGTGCGGGTGCGCATCTGGCGGTCGAACAGCGAGGCGATCAGGGCGATGCCCAGCGTGGCCAGGGTGGTGACGATGACCAGCACCGCCAACCACTTGGTATCCAGCCCGTTGGCATACACGGCCCCGCAGATGCTGCCTTCCGGGAAGTTCGCGGCGGCCATGCCGGTGTAATGCATGCCGACGATGGCCAGGCCCATCACCAGTGAGGCCAGCCCGCGCAGCAGCCCGGTGTGGCGCTGTTGCCTGCGCAGCCGGAACGCGATCCACAAGGCGGCGCCGGCGGCGACGATGGCGATCAGCACCGAGGCGGTGAACCACAGCGGGTCGTAGGCGATGCCCGGCTCCATCCGCATCGCGGCCATGCCCAGGTAGTGCATGCAGGCGATGCCCAGCCCCATCAGCACCGCACCGGCGATCAGGCGCGGCCACGGCAGTTCGGGCCGCGACACCAGCCACAGGGCATAGGCCGAGGCGCCGACCGAGGCCGCCAGCGAGTACAGCGTGATGGCCAGGTCGTAGCCGACCGGGATCGGCAGGTGGAAGGCGAGCATGCCCACGAAGTGCATGGACCAGATGCCCAGGCCCATCGCGGCGGCACCCCCGGCCAGCCACCAGCGGGCCACGCGGCCGTCGGTGCTGGCCAGCCGGCCGGCCATGTCCAGCGCGGTGTACGAGGCGAGGATGGCAACCAGCAGCGAAAAAAGAACGAGACTCTGGCTGTAGGTGCCGGTCATGGAAAAGCCTGGTGAGACGGGAGGGAAAGGCGTAGTGGCCCGCCCCGGTATCGGCCGGTCGGGCGAAAAATTTAGGTGCAGTACGCCAGGCCAACGGCAGGTCCGCAGGGCGGGCGCCGTTCGCGCGGTTGGCATGCGTCTCGGTTGCTGCGACGCGGCTCGGCTATCCTGCCGCACAGCGAATGAATTGGAATTGACATGGCCAAGCGGCTCACCGCCTACGTGTGCAGCGAATGCGGCGCGGAATACAGCAAGTGGCAGGGCCAGTGCACCGAGTGCGGGGTCTGGAACGTGCTGACCGAGATCACGCTGGAAAGCGCGACGGCGACCAAGTCGCCTGCCGCGCGGCGTTCCGGCTGGGCCGGCAAGGTCGATGCGCCGAAGATCATGGCGCTCAAGGACGTGCAGCAGACCGAGCACCTGCGCGTGAGCACCGGCATCGGCGAATTCGACCGCGTCCTGGGCGGCGGCCTGGTCGAAGGTGCGGTGGTGCTGGTCGGTGGCGACCCGGGCATCGGCAAGTCCACCCTGCTGCTGCAGGCGGTGGCGAAGATGGCCGCGGCGCTGCCGGTGCTGTACATCACCGGCGAGGAATCGCTGTCGCAGGTCGCCGGCCGCGCGGTGCGGCTGGACCTGCCGCTGGACAACGTCAACGCGCTGGCCGAAACCCAGGTGGAAGCCATCCTGCAGCACGCCAGCGTGGCGCGGCCGAAGCTGATCGTGGCGGACTCGATCCAGACCCTGTGGACCGAATCGTTGACCGCCGCGCCGGGCTCGGTGAGCCAGGTGCGCGAGAGTGCGGCGCGGCTGGTGCGCTTTGCCAAGGAAACCGGCACCGCCGTGTTCCTGGTGGGGCATGTGACCAAGGAAGGCGGGATCGCCGGCCCGCGCGTGCTGGAGCACATGGTGGATGCGGTGCTGTATTTCGAAGGCGAGAGCGGCAGCCGCTTCCGCCTGCTGCGCGCGTTCAAGAACCGCTTCGGTGCGGTCAACGAACTGGGCGTGTTCGCGATGGGCGAGAAGGGCTTGAAGGAAGTGTCCAATCCTTCGGCGATCTTCCTGTCCGGCGGCAGCACCTGCCAGCCGGGCAGTTGCGTGATGGTGACCCGCGAGGGCACCCGCCCGCTGCTGGTGGAGGTACAGGCGCTGGTGGATGCCTCACCGCTGTCCAACCCGCGCCGGGTGGCAGTGGGTCTGGAGCAAAACCGGCTGGCGATGCTGCTGGCGGTGCTGCACCGTCACGGCGGGGTGCTGGTGGGCGACCAGGACGTGTTCGTGAATGTCGTGGGTGGCATCCGCGTGCAGGAAACCGCGGTGGACCTGCCGGTGCTGCTGGCGGTGCTGTCCTCGCTGCAGGACCGGCCGCTGGCGGAGAAGACGATTGCCTTTGGCGAAGTGGGGCTGTCCGGTGAGATCCGGCCGGTGCCGAACGGTGAGGATCGCCTGCGCGAGGCAGCCACGCATGGCTTCAAGCGCGCCATCGTGCCCAAGGCCAACGCGCCCAAGACCGGCAGCGTGAAAGGCATGGAAGTGATCGCGGTGGAGCGGTTGTCCGAAGCGATCGACGCGATTTGAGCATCAGCCCCAGAGGGGGATTCGCGCCAACGGTGGCCCCTCACGGCTGTGGACTCGCGGGACGGTGGACCCACGCGACGGTGGACCCACGCGACGGGGTAGAGCGGACTGTTAGTCCGCTTTGCCCGTTACCGGGTATGCCCAAACACCAGTTCGATCACGAACTGGCTGCCGAAGAACGCCAGCAACAGCAGCGCCATCGCGGTCAGCGTCCAATGCACGGCCTTGGCGCCGCGCCAGCCATACCGGCGGCGCCCGATCAGCAGCGTGCCGAACACGATCCACGACAGCACGCTGAGCACGGTCTTGTGCACCAGCTTCTGCGCCAGCAGGTCATCGACAAACAGTACGCCGGTGACCAGGGTCAGGGTCAGCAGCGCGAAGCCCACGGCAATCACCCGGAACAGCAGCGATTCCAGGTCGGCCAGCGGCGGCAGCGCGCGCAACCACGGGCGGAAGTCGCGCCGGCGCAGCGCGCGTTCCTGCAGCCACAGCATGATTGCCAGCAGCGCGGCCACGCTCAGCGTGGCGTAGGCCAGCAGCGCCATCCAGGCGTGCGTGGCCAGCTGCCAGCCCAGCGGCCGGCTCGGTTCGTGGCCGTAGCCGTGGTAGACGCACAGCACCACCGCGGCCATCGGGAACACCAGCACGCCCAACGCGGCCATGCGGCCGCGCGCGGCCACCAGCGAGGTCAGCCAGGCCATGCCCAGTCCCACCAGCGACAGCGCCGCGAAGAAATGCATGTCGGGGCCGCCGGTGGTGTTCATCGCCACCAGCGCGTGATATCCGCCATGCAGGACCATCGCCGGCACCGCCGGCCACAGCCAGGTGGGCGCGGAGGCGACGTCATCGCGAACCACCGCGCGCACCAGCAGGGCGGTCGCGGTCAGGTAGAGCAGGGTGGCGATGAGAACGATTGTCATCGTGTCAGTTTCGCATACCCCCGGTGCGGTAGCGATGCCTGCGGCGCGTGGTCGCATTGCCGGGCGGGGGAGCATGGCGGACCGGCTATACTGTGGGTCTCTCTGTCTTTCGTTCTGAACAGGTTGCCTCCATGTTCGAGTCCCTGACCCAGCGCCTCTCCGGCACCATCGAGCGGCTGCGTGGCCGCGGTCGCCTCACCGAGGAAAACATCCGCGAGGCCACCCGCGAAGTCCGCATCGCGCTGCTCGAGGCCGACGTCGCCCTGCCGGTCGTGCAGGCGCTGGTCGAGCGCATCAAGGTGCGCGCGGTTGGCCAGGAAGTGCTCAAGTCGCTGACCCCCGGCCAGGCGCTGATCAAGGTCGTGCGCGACGAGCTGACCGCGGTCATGGGCTCGGCCGCCTCGGACCTCAACCTCAACGTGCCGGCTCCGGCGATCATCCTGATGGCCGGCCTGCAGGGCGCGGGCAAGACCACCACGGTGGGCAAGCTTGCCAAGCACCTGAAGGAAAAGCGCAAGAAGAAGGTGATGGTGGTGTCGGCCGACGTCTACCGTCCGGCCGCGATCGAGCAGCTCAAGACCCTGGCCGACCAGGTGGGCGTGCTGTTCTTCCCGTCCAGCGCCGACCAGAAGCCGGAAGCCATCGTGCGCGCGGCCATCGATGACGCGCGCAAGTCGTTCGTGGACGTGCTGCTGGTCGATACCGCCGGCCGCCTGGCCATCGACGAAGCGATGATGGCCGAGATCAAGGCGCTGCACGCCGCGGTCAACCCGGCCGAAACGCTGTTCGTGGTCGATGCCATGACCGGCCAGGACGCGGCCAACACCGCCAAGGCCTTCGGCGAAGCGCTGCCGCTCACCGGCGTGGTGCTGACCAAGACCGACGGCGACGCCCGTGGCGGTGCCGCGCTGAGCGTGCGTTACATCACCGGCAAGCCGATCAAGTTCGTCGGCGTCAGCGAAAAGCCGGACGGCCTGGACGTGTTCCATCCGGACCGCATCGCCAGCCGCATCCTGGACATGGGCGACGTGCTGTCGCTGGTGGAGCAGGTCGAGCAGCAGGTTGACAAGGACAAGGCGCAGAAGCTGGCCGAGAAGGTCGCCAAGGGCAAGAAGTTCGACCTGAACGACATGCGCGACCAGCTCGAGCAGATGCAGAACATGGGCGGCATCGGCGGCCTGATGGACAAGCTGCCGGGCCTGGGCCAGATTCCCGAGCACCTCAAGCAGCAGGTCAGCCAGGGCAAGGAAGTGCCGCGCATGATCGCCATCATCAACTCGATGACCAAGAAGGAGCGCCGCAACCCGGGCCTGCTCAACGGCTCGCGCCGTGCCCGCATCGCGCGCGGCTCCGGCCTCACCCCGGCCGACGTCAACAAGCTGATGAAGCAGTATCAGCAGATGGAAAAGATGATGAGCAAGATGGCCGGTGGCGGCATGAAGGGCATGATGCGCAGCATGAAGGGCATGATGGGTGCCATGGGTGGCCGCGGCGGCATGCCGTTCCGCTGAAACCCGTCGACCCCCAAGGTACGCGCCGCATGACCGACCCGCGAATCCTCGAACGCGCCGACACTTTTTGTCGGCGCTTCTCGTTACAGTCCCCGATCCTGTTGGCCCCCATGGCAGGCGCCTGCCCGGTGCCGCTGTCGGCCGCACTGGCCAACGCCGGCAGCATGGGCGCGATGGGCGCGGTGCTGTCGCAGCCGAAGGACATCGTGGCGTGGATGGAGGCGTTTCGCGCCCAGTCCAGTGGGCCGGCCCAGGTCAATGTGTGGATTCCCGATCCCGCGCCGCTGCGTGATGCTGCGGCGGAAGCGGCATCGCGCGCATTTCTGGCGCAGTGGGGACCGGAGGTGCCGGCGGACGCCGCCGATGCCGGTCCGGCTGATGTCGACGCGCAGTTCGACGCGCTGATTGCCGCGAAGCCAGCGGTAGCCTCGACCATCATGGGTGTCTTCACCGCTGCACAGGTGCAGCGCCTGAAGGACGCCGGCATCGCCTGGTTCGCCTGCGCCACCACGCTGGGCGAGGCGCTGGCTGCGGAAGCCGCCGGTGCTGACGCGGTGGTCGCACAGGGCTTCGAGGCCGGCGGCCATCGCGGTGCGTTCGACCCGGCGGCCGCCGAGCGCCAACTGGTCGGCCTGTTCGCGCTGGTGCCGCGCTTGGCGGACAAGTTGCAGGTGCCGGTGATCGCCGCAGGTGGCATCGCCGACGGGCGCGGCATCGCCGCCGCCCTGATGCTGGGGGCCAGCGCGGTGCAGATCGGCACCGCCTTCCTGCGCACGCCCGAATGTGCGATCGATCCGGCCTGGTCGCAGGCGCTGGCCGCCGCCGAGCCGGAAGACACCTGGCCGACGCGTGCGTTCAGCGGCCGGCTCGGTCGCGGCCTGGCCACGCCGTATGTGCGTGCTGCGGCAGACCCGGCGGCGCCGCCGCCGCGCCCTTACCCGGTGCAGCGCGGCCTGACCGCGCCGATGCGCGCGCAGGCCAACCGCGAGCACCGGATCGATGCGATGCAGGCCTGGGCCGGGCAATCGGCTTGGATGGCGTCGGACCGGCCGGCGGCGGACGTGCTGCAGGCGCTGTGGTCCGAAGCGCGCGGCCTGCTCGGATGAGCGTGTACTGCAACGGGCGCTTGGCAACTGCCGATGAACTGGCGGGAGCCTTGGTCAACTACGGTCACTTCACCTCGCTGCAGGTGCGCAACGGCGCGGTGCAGGGGCTCGATCTGCACCTGCGGCGGCTACGCCAGGGCACCGAAGAATTGTTTGGCTGCACGCTGGACGGCACCCGCGTGCAGGCCTGGATGCAGGCGGCGCTGACCGCCGAAGGCCTCGTCGACGCATCGCTGCGGGTAACGGTGTTTTCCCGCGCGTTCGATTTCCGCCAGCCGCTGCAGCCGGTGCCGGTGGATGTGCTGGTGGCGGTGGCGCCGCCCGCGTCCGTGCCGATGCTGCCCCGGCGGGTGTGCAGCGTGCCTTACCAGCGCGAGCTGCCGCACCTGAAGCACGTGGGCACCTTCGCACTGTTCCAGCACCGCCGTCAGGCGCTGCAGGCCGGTTTCGACGATGCGCTGTTCGTGGATGCGCAGGGACAGGTCAGCGAGGGCACCACCTGGAATGTGGCCTTCGCGCGGAATGGCGAGGTGGTGTGGCCGCAGGCGCCGGCGCTGCGCGGCACCCACGAGCGGCTGCTGCAGGCGGGGTGGGGCGGTTCGCCCACGCTGGCGCCGGTGGGGCTGGAGCAGTTGGCCGGATTCGATGCGGCGATCGGCCTCAACGCGGCGGGGGTGTGGCCGATTGCCGGTGTGGATGGGTACGTGTTCGCCGGATCGGAGGAACTGGCGCAGAGAGCAAGTGCGACGATTGCCGCGCAGCCCTGGCAGCTGTTGGCGTGAGGCGGCACGACCAACGGTCGTGCGACGCGTCGGAAGGTGCCTGTTCAGCTTCAAATGCCCCGCTGGGCTTGGAATGCCCCGGGGCGGCCGCTATAATCGCCGGCTTACCGCGCCATCCTGGCGACTGGGCAATTGAGGAAACAACACCATGGTCAAGATTCGACTGACCCGCGGCGGCGCCAAGAAGCGTCCGTTCTACCACATCATCGTGACCGACTCGCGCAGCGCGCGTGACGGCCGCAACATCGAGCGCGTGGGTTACTACAACCCGGTTGCCCAGGGCGCCGAAGCCCGCATCGTGCTGGATATCCCGAAGGTCGATGCATGGGTCGCCAACGGCGCCCAGCTGACCGACAAGGTTCGCAACCTGTACAAGGAAGCGACCAAGGCCCAGGCCTCCGCGGCCTGATCCTGAAGGGCCGCGCCTGGCGCGGCCCATTCGGTCTATACAGATGAAAGATACCGAGCGCCGCATCCTGCTGGGCAGGATTGTCGGCGCTTTTGGTGTGCGAGGCGAGATAAAGCTCGAGTCCTGGACCGAGCCGCGTACCGCCATCTTCAACTATCAGCCCTGGATCCTGCGCTCACCCGCCGGCCAGGAGAGCACCCTCAAAGGCGCGCGTGGACGTCAGTCCGGCAAGCACCTGGTGGCGGTGTTTCCCGATATCACCGACCGCGATGTGGTCGAGTCGATGTACGGGACCGAAGTCTATGTCTCCCGCAGCGCGCTGCCGCCGCCCAAGCCCGACGAGTATTACTGGGTCGATCTGGAAGGCTTGCAGGTGCGTACCGTCGAGGGCGTCGAACTGGGTCGGGTCTCGCACCTGTTCTCCACCGGTTCCAATGACGTGGTGGTGGTGCAGGGCGACCGCGAGCGGATGATTCCGTTCGTGCAGCCGGACTTCGTGAAATCGGTGGATTTCGAGGCCAATCTGGTCATCGTTGATTGGGACCCGGAGTTCTGACCGGTGCGCATTGACGTTGTCACCTTGTTCCCGGAGTTCATGGCGCAGTCGGCCGCGCTGGGCGTGGTCGGCCGTGCGGCCGAACGCGGCCTGCTCGACCTGCATGGCTGGAATCCGCGTGACTATGCCGAAGGCAACTACCGCCGGGTGGACGACCGTCCATTCGGGGGTGGCCCGGGCATGGTGATGCTGATCGAGCCGCTGCGCGCCTGCCTGGCCGCGGCCAAGGCGGCCGATCCGGCGCCTGCGCCGGTGATCTACCTGAGCCCGCAGGGCAAGCCGCTCACCCAGGCCAAGGTCCGTGAACTGGCCGCACTGCCGCGGATGATCCTGCTCTGTGGTCGCTATGAAGGCATCGATGAACGCTTCCTCGAGGCCGAGGTCACCGAGGAAATCTCGCTGGGCGACTACGTGCTGTCGGGCGGCGAACTCGGTGCGGCGGTCATCGTCGATGCCGTGACCCGTCTGCAGGAGGGTGCGCTGGGGGATGCCGAATCGGCCGCGCAGGACAGTTTCGAAGGCCCGCAGGGGCTGCTGGACTGCCCGCACTACAGCCATCCGGCCCAGCATGAATGGGGCACGGTCCCGGACGTGCTGCGTTCGGGCAACCATGCCGCCATCGCCCGCTGGCGCCGCCAGCAGTCGCTGCTGCGGACCTGGCTGCGGCGCCCGGACCTGCTCGACGAGGCCAGCCTGTCCAAGGCCGACCGGATCCTGCTGGATCAGGCCCGCGCCGCCGAAGACGGCAAGGGCCTGTAGAGCGGACTGTTAGTCCGCTGTCTGGCCGCCTGACCGCCCGACCCCTTGGGCCGGCCAACGGCCGGCGCTACCACCCGCCACATTTTTTCCGCTACAATTGGCGATTCCCATCAGGCCTTTCGGTGCCTGGCGGTGGAAACCCTACAAAAAACGTGCAGCACAGTCCGGTGACTGCATGAGCCTACGTTGTCGAAACGACACGCCCACCCGAACGAACACAATCGGTGCACCCATGAGCAAGCTGAACAAATCCATCCTCTCGGACTTCGAATCCGCCCAGATCACCCGCGAGCTGCCGAAGTTCAGCCAGGGCGACACCATTGTCGTGAACGTGAAGGTGAAGGAAGGCAACCGCGAGCGCGTCCAGGCGTACGAAGGCGTCGTGATCGGCACCAAGAACGCCGGCCTGAACTCCGCGTTCACCGTCCGCAAGATCTCGCACGGCTACGGCGTCGAGCGCGTCTTCCAGAGCCACAGCGCCATCATCGACTCGGTCGAAGTGAAGCGTCGTGGTAAGGTCCGCGCCGGCAAGCTGTACTACCTGCGTGGCCTGGAAGGCAAGGCTGCCCGCATCAAGGAAGATCTGGCTGCTGCTGCACAGGCCAAGGTCGCGCGCCTGGCTGCCAAGGCTGCCCAGTAATTCCGGCGTGGCGTACCGACCAACGGTCGGTACCTACCCAACAAACGGCCACCTTCGGGTGGCCGTTTGCGTTTCTGGTATCTGGATACCGATCAAATCGCTCGTAGAGCCACGCCCTGCGTGGCTGCTCTTTGTTGGGCGTCATGAACGCCTGATCCCCTAATTGCCACGCAGGGCGTGGCACTACGGGGTTGGGCGTGGATCCGGGTCGGCGACCGGGGAGGGCGGTGATGCCGGAATCTCGGCCGGGGACGCCATTTCCTCGCGGTGGCTGGGCAGCATGCGCGCCTTGCGCCAGCCGCCCCAGCGGTAATACGCCAGCGACATCAGCATCGCGCAGAACGAACTGATCGGGAAACTCCACCACACCGCGTCCGCGCCCCAGTGCGGCTGCAGCAGTTCGGCGAACGGCACGCGGATGCCCCAGAGCGATACCGCCAGGATCAGCAGCGGCGGAATGACGGCGCCGGTCGAGCGCACCACGCCGGAGATCACGAAGTTCACGCCGAAGAACAGGAACGACCACACCGCGATGTGGTTGAGGTGGCGCGCTACGTCCAGCGCTTCGCTGCCGCTGGGCAGGAACAACGCCAACGTGTAGCGGTCGAGCAGGATCAGCGGCAGGATCAGCAGGCCGGTGAGCAGGAAGTTGTACAGCACGCCGCTGCGCGCGGTTCCGCGCACGCGCGACCAGTTGCCCGCGCCCACGTTCTGCGCCGCCATCGAGGAGCACGCCGCGCCGATCGCCATCGCCGGCATCTGCACGTACGTCCACAGTTGCAGCGAGGCGCCATAGGCGGCAGCCGTATCGGTGCCGTAGCTGTTGACCATGGTCATCATCATGATCATCGACAGCGAGATCAGCACCATCTGCAGGCCCATCGGCACGCCCTTGACCACCAACGCGCGCAGGATCTCCGGGTCGATCTTGAACAGCCGCATGTCCTTGCGCCCCAGCCACAGCACGTGGCGCTTGTTGCGCATGTACCAGAGCAGGCCGATCAGCGACAGCGTCTGCGCGATCAGCGTGGCCCAGGCGGCACCGGCGATGCCCAACTGCGGGAACGGACCGATGCCGAAGATCAGCAGCGGGTTGAAGCCGATGTCGAGCACCACCGACAGCAACAGGAAACGGAACGGCGTGCGCGAGTCGCCCACGCCGCGCAGGGCGGAGCTGAGGAACGCGAAGGCATACAACGTTGGCATCGCCAGGAAGATGATGCGCAGGTAAGCCTCGGCCAACGGCAGCGAGGCGGCCGGCGTGCCCATCGCCGCCAGCAGCGGGTGCGACAGCCACCAGCCGGCAATGGCGATCACCACCGACAGCCCGATGAAGAACGTCGCGCTGGTGCCCATCACCCGCCGCGCCTGCGGGAGGTCGCGCGCGCCCATCGCCTGGCCGATCAGGATGGTGGCGGCCATGCCGATGCCGAACACCGAGCCGATCAGGAAGAACATGATGTTGTTGGCGTTCGCGGTGGCGGTCAGCGCCGCCTCGCCCAGGAAGCGGCCCACCCAGACCGCATTCACCGAGCCGTTCAACGACTGGGCAATGTTGCCGGCCAGGATCGGCAGGGCGAACAGGAACAGATTGCGCCCGATTGGGCCGGTAGTCAGGTCAAGCGGCGCTTTGGCCATGTGCTCTGGAGATCAAGCCCGGAGAGCGGCACACTAGCACCAACCCCGTTACTGGGATATCGCCATGCGTATTTTTAACCGGTTCATGCCCGCCGTGCTGGCACTCTTGATTGCGGCATTGCTGCCCGCATGTTCGACTACGGACGACCGCCTGCGCGACGCGCAGGTACGGCCCATGGACCGACCGGAATGCCAGGTCGGCAGCCAGCGGCGCGATCTGGATGCGGGCGTTCCCGTGTTGATCGGCGGCACCGGTTGCCGCGGCAATCCTTCGGCACCGCAACCGCTGAACCGACGACCGGCCGAACCGGGGAGTTGAACGACCTGCATGATCGAAGCACAACCGTTGGTGGCCGCCGCCGTGCGGCTCGATGTGTGGCTCTGGGCCGCACGCTTCTACAGAACCCGCAGCCTGGCCAAGCAGGCCGTGGAGACGGGCAAGGTGGACGTCGCCGGGCAGCGCCCGAAATCCTCGCGCGCGGTGCGCGTGGGTGAGCAGCTGCAGATCAGCCGCGGTGACGAGGTGTATGAGGTGCAGGTGCGCGGATTGAGCGACCTGCGTGGCCCCGCACCGGTGGCGCAGCAGTTGTATGAGGAGAGCGAGGCCTCGCGTGCCCGTCGTGCCGAACTGCGTGCGCAGCGTGCGGCAGCGAAGAACGGTTACCAGCCGCCGGAGCATCGGCCCGACAAGCGCGCGCGAAGGTTGATTCGCGCGCTGGGCGACCTCGACGCGTTGTAAGGCAGCGTGCCCACCAACGGTGGGCACCTACCGAATGCATGTACCCACCAACGGTGGGCACCTACCGATGGCGGTGAGTTACCGGTGCAGGTCGTACCGGTCCAGCTCCATCACCCGCGCCCAGGCCGCCACGAAGTCCTGCACGAACTTCTTCTCGCCGTCGGCGCTGGCATACACCTCGGCCACGGCGCGCAGCACCGAGTTGGAGCCGAACACCAGGTCGGCGCGGCTGCCGGTCCAGCGCCTGCCGCCACCGTTGCGGTCGCTGCCTTCGTAGCCATCGCCGCTGGCCTTCCACTGCGTGCGCATGTCCAGCAGGTTGACGAAGAAGTCGTTGCTGAGCGTGCCCGGGCGATCGGTCAGCACACCCTGGGTGTTGCCGTCCACGTTCGCCCCCAGGGCGCGCAGACCACCGACCAGGGCGGTCAGCTCCGGCCCGGTCAGGGTCAACAGCTGCGCCTTGTCGATCAGCAGTGCTTCGGCCGGCACGCTGTAGCGGCCCTTGACGTAATTGCGGAACCCATCGGCATACGGCTCCAGCACCGCGAATGATTCCACGTCGGTCTGTTCCTGCGTGGCGTCGGTACGCCCGGCATGGAACGGCACGTTCACGTCATGCCCGCCCGCCTTGGCGGCCTGCTCCACGCCGACATTGCCGGCCAGCACGATCAGGTCGGCGAGCGACACCTGCGCGTCGCCATCGCCCTTGAAGCCGGCCTGGATCTTCTCCAGTGCGGCCAACACCTTGGCCAGCTGCTTCGGCTGGTTGACGGCCCAGTCCTTCTGCGGGGCCAGGCGGATGCGCGCGCCGTTGGCACCGCCACGCTTGTCCGAGCCACGGAAGGTGGACGCCGAGGCCCAGGCCGTGGACACCAGTTCGGCCACGCTCAGTCCGGCTGCCGCGATCTGCTGCTTCAGCGCGGCCACGTCGTTCGCGCTGATCTGCGTTTTCGGTGCGTCCGGCACCGGGTCCTGCCAGATGAAGGTCTCGCTCGGTACTTCCGGGCCGAGGTAACGCGCGCGAGGACCCATGTCGCGATGGGTGAGCTTGAACCAGGCGCGCGCGAACGCATCGGCGAAGGCCTGCGGCTCGGCGAGGAAGCGGCGCGAGATCTTCTCGTAGGCCGGATCGATGCGCAGCGACAGGTCGGTGGTGAGCATGGTGGGGCGGTGCTTCTTCGACGGGTCGTGCGCGTCGGGAATCACGGCTTCCGCGTTCTTGGCCACCCACTGGTGCGCACCGGCCGGGCTCTTGGTCAGCTCCCACTCGTTGCCGAACAGGATCTGGAAGAAGTCGTGGCTCCACTGCGCCGGGGTGCGGGTCCAGGTCACTTCCAGCCCGCTGGTGATGGTGTCGCCGCCCTTGCCGCTGCGGAACTTGTTGTGCCAGCCCAGGCCCTGGTGTTCCAGCCCGGCGGCCTCCGGTTCCACGTCCACGTTCTCGGCCGGGCCGGCGCCGTGGGTCTTGCCGAAGCTGTGCCCGCCGGCAATCAGCGCGACGGTTTCCTCGTCGTCCATCGCCATGCGGCCGAAGGTGTCGCGGATGTCGGCCGCGGCCTTGAGCGGGTCCGGGTTGCCGTCGGGGCCTTCCGGGTTGACGTAGATCAGGCCCATCTGCACCGCAGCCAGCGGATTTTCCAGGTTGCGCGAGTGGATGTCGCCGTCGGCGTCGTCATCGGACACCAGCACGCCGTGGCCTTCGACCACGCCTTCGGAGCCATGTGCATAGCGCACGTCACCGCCCAGCCAGGTGGTCTCGCGGCCCCAGTACACGTCCTGGTCCGGTTCCCAGGTATCCGGCCGGCCGCCGGCGAAGCCGAGCGTCTTGAAGCCCATCGATTCGAGCGCGACGTTGCCGGTGAGGATCAGCAGGTCGGCCCAGGAAATGGCCTGGCCGTACTTCTGCTTGATCGGCCACAGCAGGCGCCGGGCCTTGTCCAGGCTGACGTTGTCCGGCCAGCTGTTGAGCGGGGCGAAGCGCTGCTGGCCGCGGCCACCGCCGCCGCGCCCGTCACCGATGCGGTAGGTGCCGGCACTGTGCCAGGCCATGCGCACGAACAGCCCGCCGTAGTGGCCGAAGTCGGCCGGCCACCAGTCCTGCGAGTCGGTCATCAGCGCGGTGAGGTCGGCCTTGAGCGCGGCGTAGTCCAGCGCGCCGAATGCCTTGGCGTAATCGAAATCGGCGGCCAACGGATGGGAGCGCGCGGAGTGCTGGTTGAGCAGGTCCACGCGGAGCTGGTTCGGCCACCAGTCGCGGTTGGTGGTGGCATCGCCGACAAGGGCGTGGTTGAACGGGCACTTCGCTTCGCTTTTCATGGGTCGTTACCTGTGGACTGGCGAATGTGGGATGGCCTCGCGGAGACGATGCGAGGGCAGCCCAACCACCCTAGGCACCGCAAAGCGTTTGGTAAATTCGAATGAATTAACTAAATCGATAGCTTGGAACTATTGAGGGGTCGCCGGCCTCGCGCGGCCGGCGACCCGCCAGCGGGTCAGCGCTTGCCGAGCAGGCCCATGACATCGCTGAGGCCGAACTGGCCGTCGCCGTCCTGGTCGAAGGCGTTGAGCAGGCTGCCGATGCCGCCGGCGGCGGCGGGCGGCGCCTCGGCGGAGAGCGCCTGACCGAGTTCGCTGGCATTGCCCTGCTGGGCGAACCGCTGGGCCAGGAACGACATGACGATGGGCGCCAGGACCGCCAGCAGCTGCCCGGCCTTGCCGCTGTCCAGGCCCGTCTTGTTGCCCAGCACCTGCGCGGCCTGGTCCGACTGCCCACCGAAGACATGGCCGAGGATGCCAGCGCCATTGGTGGCCGCGCCGCCGCCACCGCCCCCGAGCACGGCGCCCAGGATGCCGCCCAGGTCGAAGCCGCCGCTGCCCGCGCCACCGAGGTGATCCCGCTGGAGGGCGTTGAGCAGCGACTGCGCGCCCTGCGGTTGGCTGGCATTGCTGCCCAGTGCGCCCATCAGCAACGGCAGGGCCGCGGTGACCGCCTGGGAGGCCTGGTTCTGGTCCAGGCCGAGCTGCTGGGAGACCTGCTGGACGCCGGGGCCCTGCAGCTGCGACAAGAGGGATGCGGTGAGCGAATTCGTATTCACGATCGACTCCTTTGGCCCGGAATGGGACCGGCGGAGCATAACGCCGCGTATACGAAGGGAATGCGAAGGCTTCACGCGAAGACGTGAAGCCCGGTAGCGCCGGCCGTTGGCCGGACCACGGATTGCCTGGGCCGGCCAACGGCCGGCGCTAGCGGAGGCGTGCCAACCCGATAGCATGGCGTCCGGCTACACCAGCGCCTTCAACCGGTACAACGCCTCCAGCGCCTGCTTCGGGGTCAGCTCATCCGGGTCAATCGCGGCCAGCGCCTCCTGCGCCTTGCTCGACGGCGCCGTAAACAGCCCGAACTGCTGCGGCGCGTCCAGCGCCTGCGGCGCCATCGTGGCGGCCACGGTCTCGCCGCCGCGCTGCTCCAGCTCGGCCAGGCGACGGCGCGCCTGTGCCACGGTGGCCTTCGGCAGGCCCGCCAGCGCGGCGACCTGCAGGCCGAAGCTGCGGTTGGCCGGGCCGTCCTTCACGGCGTGCATGAACACCAGCGCCTCGCCATGTTCCACCGCGTCCAGGTGCACGTTGGCGATGCCGCTGCTGCCGCCTTCGTGCTGCTCGTCGGCCAGCGTGGTCAGCTCGAAGTAATGCGTGGCGAACAGCGTGTAGCAGCGGTTCTCGTAGGCGAGGTGGCGCGCCACCGCGTCGGCCAGGGCAAGGCCGTCGTAGGTGGAGGTGCCGCGGCCGATCTCATCCATCAGCACCAGCGACTGCGCCGTGGCGTGATGCAGGATGTAGCTGGTCTCGCTCATTTCGACCATGAAGGTCGACTGGCCGCGCGCCAGATCATCACCCGCGCCGATGCGGGTCAGGATGCGGTCGATCGGGCCGATCACCGCGCGGCTGGCCGGCACGAAGCTGCCGATGTGGGCCAGCAGCACGATCAACGCGTTCTGACGCATATAGGTGGATTTACCGCCCATGTTCGGGCCGGTGATGACCAGCATGCGGCGGTCCGGGTGCAGGTCGAGGTCGTTGGGCTCGAACGCCTGCTCGCGCACGGCTTCCACCACCGGGTGGCGGCCGCGTTCGATGCGCAGGCACGGGGCCGTGTCCAGCTCCGGGCGGGCCCAGTCCAGCGCCTGCGCGCGTTCGGCAAACCCGGCCAGCACGTCCAGTTCGCTGAGCGCGGCGGCGCATTGCTTGAGCGGCTCCAGCCCGCCGCCCAGCGTATCGAGCAACTGCTCGTACAGCAGCTTCTCGCGCGACAGCGAGCGCTCGCGCGCCGACAGCACCTTGTCCTCGAACGACTTCAGTTCTTCGGTGATGTAACGCTCGGCATTGGTGAGGGTCTGGCGGCGCGTGTAATGCACCGGTGCCTTGTCGGCCTGGCCCTTGCTGATTTCGATGTAATAGCCATGCACGCGGTTGTAGCCGACTTTGAGCGTGGCAATGCCACTGCTGGCGCGTTCGCGCTGCTCCAGGTCGATCAGGAACTGGTCCGCATGCGTGGACAGCCGGCGCAGCTCATCCAGCTCGGCATCGAAGCCTTCCGCGATCACGCCGCCGTCGCTGAGCTTCATCGGCGGGGTAGGCGCGATGGCCGAGGCCAGCAGGTGCGCGCACTCATCATGCGAACCCAGTGCGTCGTGCAGCGCGACCAGACGCGGCGAATCCAGCGGTGCCAGTACCGCACGCACCTCGGGCAGCAGCCCCAGGCCATCGCGCAGCGTGGAGAAGTCGCGCGGGCGCGCAGAGCGCAGCGCCACGCGGGTAAGAATGCGTTCCAGGTCGCCCAGCGCCCGGAACGCCTCGCGCACGTCGCGCTCGGCGCCACGGTCGATCAGCGTCGCCACCGCATCGTGGCGCTGCACCAGCACGTCGCGCAGGCGCAGCGGGCGGTGCAGCCAACGGCGCAGCAGGCGCCCGCCCATCGGCGTCACCGTGGTATCCAGCACGCCCAGCAGGGTATTGCGGGTGTCGCCGTCCACGCGCGTATCCAGCTCCAGGTGGCGGCGCGTGGCGGCGTTCATCGCGATTGCCTCGCTCGCCGTCTCCGTGGCGATCGCGGTCAGGTGCGGCAGGCGCTGTTTCTGGGTCTCTTCGACATAGCCGAGCAGGGCACCGGCGGCGGCCGTGGCACGCGGCTTGTCGTCGATGCCGAAGCCGGTGAGGTCATGCAGCTTGAAGAACGCCAGCAGCTGGCGGCGGCCGCTGTCGGCGTCGAACAGCCATGGCGCGCGGCGACGGATGCCGCTGCGGTGTTTGAGGAATTCGGGCCAGTTCTCTTCGTCCGGCATCAGCAGTTCGGCCGGCTCCAATCGGGCCAGCTCGGCCTCCAGCGCATCGTCGGAATCGACCTCGTTGACCAGGAAGCGGCCGCCGGCCAGGTCGGCCCAGGCCAGCCCGTAGCCGTGCTTGCCGCGCGACAGCGCCATCAGCAGCGTGTCGCGGCGCTCATCCAGCAGCGCCTCGTCGGTGACGGTGCCGGGGGTGACGATGCGCACCACCTTGCGCTCGACCAGGCCCTTGGCCAGCGCCGGATCGCCGATCTGCTCGCAGATCGCCACCGATTCGCCGAGTGCCACCAGACGCGCCAGGTAGCCTTCGTAGGCATGCACCGGCACGCCGGCCATCGGGATCGGCGCGCCGCCCGAGCTGCCGCGCTGGGTCAGGGTGATGTCCAGCAGCCGCGCCGCCTTGCGGGCGTCGTCGTAGAACAGCTCGTAGAAGTCGCCCATGCGGAAGAACAGCAGCAGGTCCGGAAACTCGGACTTGGCGGCAAAGAACTGCTTCATAGCAGGCGTGTGTTCTTTGGATCCCTTGCTGGTGCTGCTTTGGTCTTTTAAATCAGTCACTTGATTGTTTGGCCGGTAACGTCAATGACGGTGGATGGAGGCAATTGGCGGCGAGTGAAGGTGTTTCGTGTAGCGATTCTGTAGCTACGAGTGGACTATGGCGAAAAAAAGCTGTAGCAACGGTCTGTAGCAATGGCCATGTGCGTGCGATACTGTAGCAACACGGACATCCAGAGGGGCGTGTGTTGAAGAGTCCAGCGTCGAGCAAGAAGTCCGGCTCTCTTAAGTTTAGTTTGACCTACGCCCAAGTGCTGGGGTTGTCGATCGCCAAGGGGCCGGCCTTGGATGCGCAAGGGAAGGTTCGAATGGTCGCTCGATCGGAAGGCACGCCCTACGTGGTGCTCGACGGAGGGCCCGGTGCACCCACCGGGTTTGGCTTCCGGGTTGGCAAGACCATGACCACTTACGTGGGCCAGAAACGAGGGCCGACCGGAACGCCGATTCGCTTCAGCTTGGGCAACGTGTCTGACATGGGGCTGGACGAGGCCAGGGAGGCCTGCCGGCATCATCTGGCGTTGCTCAAGGAAACAGGGAAGAACCCTGTCCACGTCAAACGGCAGCAACTGCTGGACGCCTTGGAAAAGGAATCGACGGTTGATTTCGGCGATTTGACGTTGCGGGAGTGCCTGGCGCGTTACATCGGCCATCTGGATTCCCGAGTAAGGAAAAAAAAGGTCAAGCAAGTCAGTGTGGACGCGGTGCACGACAGCGTGTCCCGCCTTTCCAGGCCTGGCGTTGAGCTGGCAGATCGGGCGTTGAATGACATCAAGGCGGAGGTGGTCAGGGCCGCCTTTGACGCGTGCCGGATCAGCTCAATGAGGCTTTCCAATCGCATTCCCAAACAAATGAGGCAAAAGCTGGGCGGGGTCGCGGATTGGTCCAAGCTGTCGGTGGCCGAGCTGGAGGCGTTGGGCATCACTGGAAAACACATCCAGTTGGTGCGGGCTGCCGGGCTGTCCTCGACCGAACATACGTTTTCCGACGCGCGGAGGGCCGTGGAGTTCGTGATCAAGCAGGAGAGGGCGCGGGATCACGAGTTGGGCAGGCCTCAACGGCACTTCTACAACCCGCTGGACGTCATCCATACCGAGGACATGCTTAGAGAGGCGCACGAGTTGCGCAGCCATTACAGCCGAGCCGAGGTTCGCAACCCCTTGGGCGACGAGACATTGCCCAAAGTGCTTAAAGCCATTGCCGCGCGGCGCGATGAGCAAGGCGGGCGCAACACCGCAGGGGCGGACTACCTGCTGCTGACGTTGCTTTGGGGCACCCGTCGCAGCGAGGCCGCCCCCTTGCGGTGGTATGACCGCTGCACACCGGGAGAGCTGTCGCAGTCGTTGCTGTCCTGGGTGTGGATCGCCGCTCCAGGGCAAGTGAATCCCACCACCAAGCGAGAGGGCAGCCAGGTCTATTTGTTCGAGACGAAAAACAAGGAAGAGAGATTTCTGCCAGTCACCTATTTCGCCGAGCGGATCCTCCAGCGCCGGTTCAACGAGCGCATGGACGATGCCCGTCCCAGGCAGGAGTTGGAAGGCGCAAAGGCGGCGCTGGCAGCGGCCATCAAGCGGGGAGGGAGCAAAGCGGTCATTGCGGCCCTGACCGAAGAAGTGGCCAACGCCGAGCACGCCTTGGACCGCACCCGATACGTGTTTCCGGCCCGATCCGGGCGCAGTAAGACTGGGCACTACTCGGACAGCAAATCCATCATCGCCAACGTGCGCCGTGACGCCGGGCTGGTCGATTTGCGCAAGGAGGTGGACATCGGCCTGACCCCGCACGACCTGCGCCGCACGCTGGGGCGCTACGCGGGGAGGCTGTTGGGCAAGAGCCGGGTGGTATCCCAGATGCTGCATCACCGGGCCAAAGACCGGGAAACCGCGTCAACGGACGAGATTTATACCGAGCAGGAATGGTCCGAGCTGCGTCGGGCGTTTGGCGAGGTGGAAGAGCACATGATGGCGAGCAGCCCCCGGGTCTGGAACCGCTGGAAAGGCACGGACAAGCCGCGACTTGACGAAGCCAACGACCCTCCGGCTACGATCTTCGCTGCACGAAATCAAAAGGTGGCGCTCTATGACGAGGATTGAACCCGTCCGCACGGAAGAAGCGTTTCTTGCCAAAGCCGAGGCGTCGTGGAGCGGGGAGTTGGTCCGCGCGAAGAACGCGGGCGGAGGAATGGTGTCGGCGAAAGCTGCAGCATGGTTCCTGGGCATCCACGCCGACACGCTGGGCGAGTGGCGACGCCGCATTCCACCCATGGGTCCTCGCTTTCAAAAAGCCTCGGGCAGTGCGGTTAACGGTCCCAATCAGCGGGTGAAATACGACTACGACGAGCTGTTGACGTGGAAGGACGGACAGCAGGGCAGGACCGCGAAAGAGCGCCGGTTGAGTTCGGAGCTGGAGCGGTTAAGCCAACAGCAGCGGGAACTGGAACTGGAGCGGCAGATCCACGAGGCGAAGGTGGCCTTGGAGAAGCTGCGGAAAAATGCTGGGCGCTACACCGCGTTGGTGACGTCCCACGAGGGCTGGGCGGCCTCCCATGCTTGGGCCGTCGTGGATGGTCTTATCGCCGGGCACGCTCTCACGGTGGACGAGGACACATTGGATCGAGCCCTGGCCGAAGGCGAGATCTGGGACGCTACCCTGCCCAACGCCTTGCTGGAGCCTTGGACCAGCGTGGCGGCGCGCGATCCCTTCGATGACGCCATGAAGGAGGCGCTAGCTGCCTTCCAGGGCGCCCGGGACCACGCACGCAACCAGGATCGAGCTCGAGGGCTGGAGGACAGGCTGCCACCGGCCACGGCAGCAGAGAGCCCGCGCAAGCCGTTCCGGTTCTGACCGGCTACCATCGAGCCATCTCCTTGCGGTATCCCCGATGTCCCTCGACTCGATAAAAGACGCTGAAAAAGAGCTCCTGAAGCGCTACAAGAAAACCTGGGGCCAGAAGCACCCGGCGTTCTTGGCGGGGGAGGGGGTTTCCTGGAAACGCCTGAAGGACGACTTCGACAAAGAAGCCGCTGCTGAAAAGACGGAAAAGAACGTGCAGTTCACCGCGCCGTGGTCTTCTGCCGAAGCTGCTGGCCTTTTGGCACTCAATCAGAAGGTGTTTCGCGCACTCGCTACGATGGACAGCAAAACCGGTTCCCTCATCGTGGGCGAGGGCAAGCACGTCTCCATCCGGTTGTGTCGGTTGCTGGAGTGGGCAGAGGGGATGACCGACGCGGCTAAGGTTCGGCGCTGGCGAGAGTCCCGGAACGATGAGGACTTGCTGGGAAAGACAACGCCTAGTTCTCCCGCGGCGGCCTTCCGAATTGTAAAGAACGCCCGGATCGAGTTCGGCCTCATCGAAGGCAAGGTGACGTCGCTCGATCTCTCTCACTTGAGCGATGCGGAGCGGGCGAAAATCACAGAAATCTTGCGGGGAGGACGTGGCGCGATCCAGCACGACGAGCGCGGCCTGGCGATGCTCACACCCGTTGCATCGACGTTGCCTGAAGCCTTCAGGATGCAGTGGACTGACGAAGCCCTCAAGAGCGAATACGTGGAGCGCTACCAGGGGTTGCTCGAAAGCGCACAGGACGAGCTGGCCCAGCATCTGGAGCGGGTCAAGGAAGACATTCGTGATGCAGGGTCGGACGAAGAGGGCTCACCCGGGGCGTTGGCGTTGGCTGCCCTGCTGGACATGTGGAAGGACGAGGAGCGCGACGTGCAAGAGCTCCATTCGGAGGTCCGTGCCGAACTGCTGGACATCTCCCTTCCCCCTGCTGTCCCAACAACAAGGACACCTTTCCGCTTTTGAGCAGGACTCGCCGGCTGCCCGCCGGCTCGGTCTTGGAGGAAAAAGCAGGATGCAGCGGCTTCCGCCGCAGCCCAGAAGACCATCCCAAGCCCCGGCTCACCCCCGGGGCTTTTTCGTGTCCTGACGCCAAAGGGGTGAGCACCCCTTATCGGGACAATGTCGGTTTCTGGATCCGTAGGCTGGCGCCACACCAATCGGGAACACAGACATGCAGCCGCTCATCCTCTCGCTCGACCCCTCGCTCTCGGCCCACTTCTCCACCCTGACCCCGCAGGCCCTTGCTGACGCCCTGGCCGACGCGTTGCCCCAGGCCCTGGCCCAGCTCGCCAGCGACCGCAGCACGGCGGCCATCGTCCAGAGCGGCGACACGGGCGGCCTGCATCCGGGCCAGGTGCTCACCCTGCAGATCGCCACGTTGCAGAGCTTCCTCGACGTGTCCGACGCCGCCAACAGCTAACCCCTGCAGTAACCCGGGCCGGGACTGGCCCAACCCTTCCCCACCTTTCGCGAAACGCGGCTGACAAGCCGTGCTGGCGGAGCTCTGCCCAAACCAAGGAATCCACATGACCCAGATCTTCACTTTTCACATCACCGCTGCGCTGGATATCACCGCATTTCTGCCGGTCCGTGCCCGGACCGCTAAAGGCGCTGAAAGGGAAATGAAGCGCATCAATGCCAAGGAGGCCGCCGATGCTCTGACGATCACTTACGACGTGAATCGTATCGAGCGCGACATCGGGTGCTCGGTGGACAACGGCATCGCGGAGGAGGTGCTGGGCGCCGTCTTTTCCCAAGAGCGTGCCGCCCTTCTGGATTTCCCCTCGCTTGAAGACGAACCGCGCAGCGTTCACCCAGAGGGTCGTATTGAGCTGACCGGGGATGCGTTGGCGACCAAGCGCTACCCGATGGCTGGGGAGACGCAAGCTAAAGCCCTCGCGGTGTTTCTCGCTCTGGATGAGGCGCAGCTCAACGCCGTGCCCTGGTACCTGGGAGCGGCGGACTTCTACGAGGCGTATTTCTATGAGCAGGAGCTGGAGGTGGACGAGGACAAGCTGGAAGCGATTGCCCAGCTCATTGATGGTGACTTGTAACTGCCCGGGCCTGGCAGTCATCTAAGGCCCAATTCCTCAAACCCTTTCGCGAAACGCGGCTTGTCAGCCGTGCTGGCGGAGCTTTGCCTAAAAACCTCGGAGAATCCCATGAACGCTGTTACTTACCACCTCAAAACCACCCCAACCCCGAAGAGGCGCGTCACGATCAAGCCGACCAAGCTTGCGGTCGCCCTCGCCAAGAACGTGGGCTACGACCGGGCGCCTGAAGGTATTACCACCGAAACTTGGCTGACTCCGCCGAAGCTGATCCACGGCGATCCCGCAAAGGGCCACACGGGCTTGGGGCCGTTCGATCTGGATCCGTGCACCCCGCAGCAGGGGATGCCTTGGCGGACCGCCAAAAAAATGCTCAAGCCCATCGATGACGGGCTCAAGAGCCCTTGGCCCAAGACGGCGTTTGTGTGGATGAACCCGCCCTACGGCGGCCACAAGAACAGCCCGACCTCGCAGCATCGCTGGATGGAAAAGGCTGCAGAGCACGGCAACGGGATTGCCCTGGTGCTGGCTCGGATGGAAACCGGCTGGATGCAGGACTCGGTGTTGAACCACCCCAACGTTTCCGCGGTGGTGTTCACCAAGGGACGCCTGTCTTTCTGCCGCTCGGATGGAACGCCCGGCAACAGCTGCCCCGCGGGATCGGTGTTTGTGGGTTACGGCGTTGAAGCGGCCCGGCGGCTCAAGCGGGCGGTCAAAGAGGGCCTGATCCGCGGCACATACCTGGACATGGCCTGTGTGGGTCGGGTGTCGAGCGCTGACCTGGGGGCGGCCAACGATGAGTGAGGTCACTGCGCTTGTGAAGGCCATCCGAGCCATTCCTTCCGCCGATGGCACACCGTGGAATCCGCGGGTTGCAGTCGAAACGTTTGTTCAGCATGCACTGATGTCAATTTGGCGTATCCAGGTGGACACCAAGGCTTGCCTTGACCCCAAAGTCCTTGCGTTTGTCCCCTTGCAACAAAATGCCGAAGCAGTGCCCGAAGTGGCGGCAGCAATCACCGCCTACCTCAATGCAGTCACCGCGAGCAGGCCATTCGAGGATGTGCTGGGACGGGTCCATGCCGAGCTGCTGGCAAGGAGGGGTGGGGAAGGGCTAGGGCAGTTTTTCATCCCCGGCGATCTTCTCAATCTGGCTCAAGCCCTCGACACAAGGCATCGCCCTAATGGGAGCGGGGTCAAGGTCTACGACAGCTGTTGCGGTGCGGGTTCGCTGGCCCTTGCCGCGATCAGGGGTCGCCTGAAACACACCACGAGCGAAAAAATCCTGGTGCTGGCAGGGGACATCGATCCGTTGTGCGCAGCGATGACGGCTTTGCAGATCCACGCGAATCAGACCTTTCATCTTCTGCCGCTTGGGGCGGTCAAAGTCACGGTTGGGAACGAGTTGGTCGGTGAAAGGCGCCCTGGCTACTGGTCCCACTCCTGCAACTACGAGTAGGCCGGAGGTCCGGCCTTTCCATCCCAAGACTCGGCGGCGAGTAGCCGCCGGCTCTTGCTTCAAGCCGCTTTTGCTCTTGTTTTTCCTAACAGGTAACAAGAACCCGTTACCCCCTTGTTACCCGTGAAAGCCTTGTCCCATAAGGAGGTAGCAAGGGGTAACAGGGTAACGGGCGGATCGAGAGCTCCCGATAGATGTATGCATGGATGTTGCGGGATGCAGGAATGCGTTTTTCTTGCGTGGATCTCTTAAACCACTTGTTACCTTGTTACCGCCTGTTACCTCCAATAAATATAAGGGTGTGAAGGGTAACAAGTGGGTAACAAGCACTTGTTACCTCCCGGGCAAATCTTTGAGCTGATTCAATCTTTCAGTTGTTTCTGAAGGAGGTGAAGCAGAAATCAACATTGGCTGGTGTCAGAGCTTGCCAGTTCTGAAGAGTCTGCTTTGATGGATTTGTGGTCACAACAGGACCACAAATCAAGAAACGGAGCAGGCAGTGAAGACGAAACGTGAAAAGACCGCACGGGATGAGTTGTTGAAGGCCCGGGTCAGCAAAAGTTTTAAGGCGTTGGTGGAGGAGACGGCGGTGGCCCGTGGGCAAACCCCTTCCGAAGCCATGCGTCAGGCGCTTCAAGAGTGGGTGCATCGACCCAGTCAAGCGGCATAAAAAACCCCGGGTGCGAACCGGGGCGTTTACAACTAAGGATTACAGGATGAAGAGTAAAGCGAACACTGGCGCTGTCAAGCGCGGGGAGGCCAATGGCGACGCCGTTGATCAGGCTCCGAAGAAAAAGGGTAAGGCCTATAGGGCCGACGCCAACCCGAACGGCGCCACGGATGACCTGGGCATCGTGGGCGAAGACCTCTCGTTCGAGCTGGCCTATGCCGACGACCTGCGACGCGGCAACCAGTTCCGCATTGGCGGCAAGATGGACAACGGCGAGATCGATATTTCCCTGTATCAGTGGAACGAAGCAGAAGGCATCTGGGCTCTGCAAGCTACTCGGGAAGTTGAGGCCCACGCCTTGGATTGGATGCGCATGCACGCGCCCGAAGACGCCAAGCAGAGCACCGCGGCCAGCTGCGTTAAGACCGCGATCTTGGAGATGATTCGCTTGCCGGGAATGAAGCTGCCCGAAAGCCAGCACCGGGCCATCGTGCCGCTGAAGGGCGGCTACTTGGAGATCCTCAAGGACGCCAACAAGAAAGCCTACATCGAATACCTGCCGGCCGACCCCAAGCACGGGATTACCTCTCTGGTTCCAGCGAAGCTCAACCTAGATCAGGTGCGCGACGGGCGCTACACCCCCAAGCCGTTGGACCCCAAGTCTCGCTGGGCCAAATACCTTGTCCGCTTCATGCCGGATATGGCCGTGCGGGGGCTGCTTCAAGAGGCGATGGCGTCTTCGGTCATGCCGATGTGCCTGGAGAAAGCCTTCCTGCTGCTGGGCAGCGGCAGCAACGGGAAGAGCACCTTGCTTCATGTTCTCCGCGCAATCCACCCCAAGAACACCGCGGTTCGCATCGACAAGCTGGATGGGCAGTTCGCGATGGCCCCCCTTGCTTCCAAAACTCTTTATCTGGCGACAGAGGCGCCCAAGGTCCTTTCCGATGCTATCCAGCAAGTCATGAAGGCCCTCATCTCACGTGACCCCATGTCTGCCGAGAACAAGGGCAAGGATGCTTACACCACGGTGCCGCGCGGCACGCTCTTCCTCGCCCTGAACGCCATGTTCTCGGTCACGAGCCATGAGCACGGCTTCTGGCGAAAGATCTGCATGATTCCGTTCAACGTGCGTCTGGCCGAAAACGACAAGGACCGCGATCCCGACTTCCACAAAAAGCTGACCGAAGACCCGGCGGAGATGGCCGTGATCATCGACTGGCTTCTGGAGGGGGCTCTGCGCCTCATCGAGCGCGGCGGCTTGCCCGAGGAAATGCCCGAGGCTGTCAAGGCGCTTGCCGAACAGACCCGCCAGGAGACGGATACCACCGCGTCATACTTCGCCGAGCGGATGGTGATCGAAGAAGAAGGCACCTGGACCGACAAGAACGACATCTACGACGACTACCGCAACTACGTGCTGGATGAGTTGGGCCGTAAGCCGGTGGGCGCGGAGGAGCTCTGGAAGCGCGTGCGCGAACGCATGCCGGGCATTCAGCAGAAGCAGAAGAAGGCCACGAAGAGCGCCAAGGCCGAGCGCTGGGTCAATCTGCGTGTTGGTGGGTTGAAACCGCGCATGGAGTCGGCCCGCGGACAAGGCGCCGCCGATGAGGACGTGCCCTTGGGTGACTGCGCGCGTCCCTGCAAAGAGGCTCTGGAAGCTATTGAGCTTCTGTCGGACGGCCGCTTGGCCGAAGCTGCCTAGGGCTTTACATCCGCCGCAGGTGAGGTATTGCAAAGGGGTATCCCTCAGAAAAGGAACCCCTCCTATGCCATCGCCGACCCCCAACATCCCAGACGACGCTTTTCACGAAGAGGCCATCACCGCCGCCGATCTGGGGCAAGAAGGCCCAGAGTTTGACCCGCAATACCTGCTGGTCCAGTCCGTGTTCGGCCTTCACGTCAAATCCGGCAAAGACGGGGACGAAGGCCTGCGAAGCGAGAATGACATCGTTGACCTGGTCCGCCGACTTCTGGACCGGCGCAAATCGGTAGACCTGCATTTCGAGTTTTAACCAACCCCATCCACCCACAAGCACCTGCTTAAGAGGCGCAGGCGTTTGAAAAAGATTTGAGGCAACACCCCATGTCAAAGTATTCCGATCTCATCCAGGCCACCGCCGAGCGCATGCTCGACCTGATGAAGCAGGGCACCATCCCCTGGCGCCGGCCCTGGAACGACCCCGACGCTCCGCAGAATGGCTTGATCAACGGGCCCTGGAACCCGACAACGGGCAAGGCCTACCGCGGCTCGAACACCCTTATCTTGCGGGGCGCCCAACTGGTCCACGGCTACAAGGACAACCGCTGGCTGACTTACAAACAAGCGGCCGGCATCGGAGGAGCCCAAGTCAGGCGAGGCGAGAAGGGCCAGCAGATCGCCTACTGGGACTTCAGCAAGACGGGCAAAGCGCAAGAAGGTGAGCAGCCCGCCGTTGAAGGCGAAGAGAAGGGCTACCAGGGTCCATCGGTCTTCGTGGCAACTGTTTTCAACGCGAGCCAGATCGACGGCATGCCCGAGCCCCCGCCGCCCTTTGTTATGCCCGAGACGGTCCGCAACCTGCGGGTTCGGGAGCTGCTGGATCGGCACCAGCCGAAGGTTCACCACGACGGGGGCAACCGGGCTTTCTACTCCATCGCCGCGGATTCGATTCACCTGCCGAAGCACCACACTTTCAGCGATGACGTGAGCTACCAGGCCACGCTGCTCCACGAACTGGCCCATTGGACCGGCGCGAAGCACCGGCTCGACCGCGACCAGACCGGTCGGTTCGGCAGCCAGGACTACGCCAAAGAGGAACTGGTAGCCGAGCTCTCAAGTTTGTTCATTTCCGAGCGCCTCGGGATCGGGGTGGGCAGGGAACACGAAGGGCAGCACGCCGCCTACCTGCAGAGTTGGATGAAGGCCCTGGCCGACGACCCCAAAACCCTGTTTCGTGCAGCGTCCCAGGCTGAGAAGGTCATGACCTTCCTGGATATCCCGGCATTCGAGCGGGAGCCCTTGCCAGTCGTCAGAAAAGAACAGGAAGCCGAAAAGCCCGCTTCAACCCAGGTGGCCGAGAGCTCGGAAAAGGGCGGGGCGCGTGTGCGAAAGAAGGAACGCGAGCGCGACGTGGCTTGAAATATTTTCCAAGCTCCGGACCGTCGACTGCTCAGACGGGTCACCCTTGACGGTGTAAGGATCTTTGCTACAAAGGAAGAGTTAGGACGAATCCTGGCCGGGGTGGAAAGAATACTTAGTTAAAAGACCTGAGAAATCACTAACTAAGCTGCGTCTTTTCTCCTTACGCTTGCATCAAAGAGGGAATGGCGAAAGGGCGGCTTAGGCCGCCCTTATCATCTCTTTTCTATCCCATCCCTTGCGCAACTCCATTTGTTTGTTATGGGTGTATCTACTTACACAAAAAAGGGGGATTCATGCGCATTGTTACTGTTTCGGCTGTCGCCGCCTCTCTGCTCGCTCTGGCCGGCTGCTCGTCTGAAAAGATGTCAGGTTCGCCCCCATCTGAAGACCCACAGGTTGGCTACGTGGTCCTGTCAGTGGAACCGGTAGAGAACACCACTGAAAGCGTGCGCTCGCACCAGGCCGTCGGGGTAGAGGGCGTCTGGCCGCCAGGATTTGATGGCGGGTTGGTCCTCTACCGCCTGATTGGACCGAAGGATGTCAAACGGGCGATTGTCCAGCCAGCCTTTGCCAACGGGCGGCACGCGCTCCAACCCAATGACGGTGTCTTCGTCTATGGAACTGGCCCCTTTGCGTCCGTCGTCACCGCACCCATTGGGTCGACCCCAGCGCCCTTCATCCGCACGGATCGGCCATCAGGCCCAGGGGCACTGGTGAAGGTGATGCGTGTAGAAGAAGCCGGTGACAAAATACAGGTCGCTTACCTGGGTATTGATGGCGCCCGCGTAAAGGAGCTCGTTGTGAGCAAGTCCGGTCAACTGACCGTGGACTACTTTCGCTCCACATCCTTCGCCTGCGTATACGGCTCAGGAGCGTCGGCCAAGATCTATCCCCACTGGTCCAATCAGTTGAAGTGTGGCTGAAGGAGAGAGGCGGCGAAAGCCGCCTTTTCCCTGTCTGAGCCCTTGCGCAACTCCACCTCTTTGTTATGGGTAGTTCAACCCACACGAAGAAGGAGCATCCATGCGCGCACTCATCCTTTCCCTGGCCCTCGCCAGCCTGCTCCCGCTCACTGCCTCGGCCGCGGATAACACGTCGGCCCGCCGATACGGCACCAGCGAAACCTTGTCCGTTCAGAACGCCCGCCTGGGCGAGGTGTTGATGGTCCGCAGCGTGGACATCAAGAGCGACAAGCGTCTAAACGCCGGTTCCGCAATTGGCGCCGTCGTAGGTTACGCGTCCGTGCGAGACGTGAACAAAAACTATCGAAACGCTTCTCGTATTGCGGCCGGGACCATCGGCGGGGTGGCTGGCACTGCGATCCAGAACGGCTTGAGCAGTCGCCGGGGTGTGGAGGTATATGTCCGGGACGTGGAAAGTGGAAAGGTCTTTGCCATCGTCCAGGCCGATGACTTGCTGATTCGCACCGGAGACAAGGTGTTCCTCACGGGGAAGGGGAGCAAGACGCGTGTCGTGCCGATTGAGGGGCAGCACTGATGGGGTCGCTCTTCAACGTCCCTTCCTCTGTTCTTGTAGTCGGCACCCCGGCGTGGGCCAGGTCTGGCCATCCGCCGGCCCGGTCGAATGCTTGGTTCGTGCAGCAAAGCCACTGGGGCCAGGCCTTGGTTTGCCGTGCAAACCAGATGTCCACTGCCCGGGGTGAACGCCAGTGATGAGCGCGCTTCTGCTGGTATTGCTGCTGGGGTTGATGCTCACGGTGCCGTTCTGGACCCTTAACCGCTTCGCGGAAGCAAAGGACGCATGGATCCGCGTCCGCGCTGGAGAGCGACACGGCCGAACCTACGGCCGCTTCGTTATCCAAGCCGCCTTGTTTGGGGTGGGGGTCACCTTCCTAGGGATGGTCGCGGCGGTGGGCACCTTCGGTGCCTGGCCGGTAGGGCTCTTCCTGCTTGTGGTCGGCTTGGGTGCATGCATTGTCACGCGCGGAGCGAGGCAATGAGCCGCGAGCGCTCCACCTTGTTTGCTCCAGGCGCGCTGTCGAATAGCGGTGGCTTTGAGTTGCTGTCCATGCCTCCAAACATCCAGGCTATCTACGACGCTGCACAGCGAAACACTCCCTACGGCACCGAGCTGGACGACGCCCTGGCGGCCCACCGCCAAGCGCATGGTGAGCCGGAGCAGATCCCGCACGCGCTACGCGTGGACCCCTGCGATGCCATGCCCAGCAGCCCGGCAGAGCGCTACAAGGCTTACGTGAGCCAGCGCCGCTACGCGGTTCGGGCTCACTTTGAAGCAGGCAAGCACCCCGAAGACATGGCCCGAGTGCTGGGGGTGCCGGTCCACACGATCCGTAAAGACCTGACAACCATGCGCCTGCGTCGCCAGCGGCTCCTGTCGCCGACCCTCGCAGGGTGTATGCCTGCCGAAATCCAGGGCCTGCTTAACCAGGGGCTCACACAAGGCAACTTGTCTAAGCGGCTCAAGGTGTCCCAACAAGCAGTCAGCCAGTTCTGCATGGCGAACGGCCTTACCAACCCTGCCCGAGCACAACGCCAAGAAAAGATATCCGAGCGGCAGGAAAGGGTGCGCCTCTTAAGCGCCGAAGGCCTTTCAATCGGCGAGATGGCAGAGCGCGTGGGCGTTTCGACGCATGTGGTGTCGCGCGACCGCGCGAACTTAAAACTGCCGCGCCGCAAGACGCCGATTGACGAGTTCACTCTTCTCGGCTTGAGCCGCGCAGAGGTTCAACGCCTGCTGATGCAGTTTGAAACCGTCGGAGCGCTAGCACGGCACTTGAACACCAGCTCCCCCCTGGTCTCCAAATACCTGAAGCGAGTGGAGCTCAAGGCTCCCCGCGATGACCGGGGAAAACACCGGTTGAAGCGATGACCTGGACCTTTGCCCCATGACCCCACGTAGCCGCGGACTGGCTGGTCACTCCCCGCAGCACGTCCAAGACCTATTGGGCCAGGGCCTCACTCAGCGCGCGCTGGCCGACCGGGTGGGCGTCACGCACCAAGCCGTGAGCCGGTTCGTGCGCCGGCATGGCCTCCTTTCTGGGGGGCTGCAGGCCTACCGATCCCGGCAAGTCGACCAGGTGGCTCAACGCCGTCGGCAGGTGCGGCAGCTGCTGGAAGAGGGGCGGACCTCGGCGGAGGTGGCTGCCCGGTTGGGGGTGTCCATCGCCACGGTCAGTCTCGACCGTCAGGCGTTGGGCTTGCGCTGCGCCCGAATCCGATCCAAGCAACGCACCTTGCGTGGTCTGACTCTGGCGCAGGTTCAGGCCCATTTAAACGCCGTCAGTAGAGCCCAGTTGGCCCGGGAGCTCAGGATCAGCAGCTCGGCGGTCTACCGCTTTTGCAAGAAGACGGGCCTCATCGCCTCCTAGTAGGGGGGGGGGAGGGCCTACTCGCGGTCCAATCCTCCGATGGCCATGCCGATCAGGCACTTACGGGCGGAGATGGTCGGAATCGTTGGCCCAGACGCGCGGCTGAACGATACTTGAGGCCTGTTCGAGGGGATGTATTCGATGCCACTGCTCAACTGGTCCAACCGTGACGAGGACCTTACCCGCTCCGCCCTGACGCCCTACCGCCTCTTGGAGCCGGTGGCCAGCTTGTCCTATGGGGAGGTGGACGCTCCCAACATGCTGATCGAAGGCGACAACCTTGATGCCTTAAAGGCGCTGTTGCCGTATTTCGCCGGCAAAGTGAAGTGCATCTTTATCGATCCTCCTTACAACACACAATCGGCGGTTAGCTTGCACTATGAAGACAATATCGAACACTCGCAGTGGCTTTCGTTGATCTATCCGAGGCTTGAGCTATTGCGGGATTTGCTGTCTGAAGATGGGTCTATCTGGATCACGTTGGACGACAATGAAGCTCATTACCTCCGAGTCATCGCGGATGAGATTTTGGGTAGGAAGAATTTTGTGGCTAACGTTGTATGGCAGAAGGCCTATACCGCAAATCAGACCGCCCAGCATATTTCCAACACCCATGATCACGTTCTCGTCTACGCCAAAGACATCCAAAAGCTAGTTCTTGGGAAGATGGACAGGACGGAAGAGCAACGAGCGACATTTAAAAATCCAGATAACGATCCGCGTGGTGCTTGGAAGGCTGAGAACCTGTCTGCAGGCAAGTTCTATGCGGCAGGCCAGTTTGAGATAACCGGCCCAACTGGGCTGAAGTTTTCCCCGCCTGCAAATCGTTTCTGGCGATGCAATGAAGGCCAATATGAGAAGTGGCTTGCTGATGGTCGGATAACTTTCGGGCTGAAAGGAACAGGTAGGCCCATGCTGAAAAAGTATCTTGCCGAAATGACGGGCGGTTTGACTCCCATGACATGGTGGCCGCACGATCAGTTCGGAAGCAATAAGGAGGCCAGCATTCACCTCAAGGCGATGTTCGAAGGTGTGGATAATGTGTTCTCGACGCCCAAGCCCGAACGGCTGTTGAAGGGAATACTGGATCTTGCCACACGCCCGGGTGACGTCGTCTTAGATAGCTTTCTGGGATCTGGCACCACCGCCGCCGTAGCCCATAAGATGGGGCGACACTGGATTGGGGTGGAGATTGGAGAGCATGCTAGAACTTTTTCCCGGCCACGGTTGATGAAGGTCGTCGATGGAACCGACGCAGGCGGTGTCTCAGAGGTTGTTGGATGGAATGGTGGTGGCGGGTTCCGCTTCTACAAGCTTGGCGTGCCCGTGTTCGATGACGAAGGCCATATCCGCGAGGGCATAAAGTTTGAGCACCTTGCGGCCCACGTCTGGTTCGCCGAAACCGGCACCGCACGTTCCACCCGTGCCGTTAAACAGCCATTTCTGGGCGAGCATCACGGAATCGGCTACTACTTGCTGTTCAACGGGATCTTGGGCGATGAAAGCAAGACCGGCGGCAACGTGCTGACCAAGCGGGTGTTGAAGGGCCTGCAACCCTATGAAGGTCCCAAGGTGATCTACGGCGAGTCGTGCGACCTGCCGAAGGAGCGGCTGGAGGAGCTCCAAATCACCTTCAAGCAGACCCCCTACGACATCAAGGCGCGCTAAGCATGGCTCTTTCTCTCAAGGTGTATCAGCAGCGGGCCTTGTCCAGCCTGGCGCATTTCCTCGAAGACGCCCGGCTGACCGGCCCCGCATCCGCGTTCGAAAAGAACGTGGATCCTGGCCTGGTCACCCACTACAAGCCTATGCCGGGCATGGAAGCCTCGCCCTACGTCTGCCTGCGCATCCCCACGGGCGGCGGCAAGACAGTTATGGGTGCGCACATCATTCAGGCTGCAGGCGACGCTTACCTGGAGCGCGAGTTCCCCTTGGTCATGTGGATGGTGCCCACCACCCAGATCAAAACCCAGACCTTGGAGGCGTTCAAGAACCCACGACATCCCTACCGCCAGGAACTGGACGAGGCGTTCGGCGGCAAGGTGGCGGTATTTGACGTGGAGGACTTCACTCATATCCGCCCCGCGGACCTGGGCACCAAGGTGTGCGTGGTCATTTCGACCATGGCGGCGCTGCGCGTGGAGAACCAGGAAGGCCGCAAGGTCTACGAGCACCACGAGGACCTCGAAGCCCATTTTGCCGGCAGCGTGTCCGATTTGCCCTACTTAGAGCAAAACAAGGCCGGCAAAGCCATAGCGTCGTTTGCCAACCTGCTCAAACTCCACGGACCGTTGGTCATCACCGACGAAGCCCACAATGCGAACACGCCGCTCTCGTATCAGGTCTACGAGCGCTTGGGTGCCAAAGTGGTGGTGGAGCTGACCGCGACCCCCGAGGCCAGCAAGAGCAACGTGCTGGTCAGCGTCAGCGCCTTTGAGCTCAAGGCAGCGGACATGATCAAGTTCCCGGTCGTGCTGAAAGAGCATGTCGCGCAGTGGGAGGTCGCTGTGGGCAGCGCCGTCGCCCGCCGAAACGAGCTGGGCAAGACCGCGCTTGGCGAGCCGGACTATATCCGTCCCATCCTGCTGATCCAGGCCGAGAACGCCAAGGGCACGGCCACGGTGGAGGAGGTCAAGAAGCACCTCATCGACAACGAAAAGGTGCCCGAGAAGGCCATTGCCATTGCAACCGGTGACCAACGCGAAATCGATGGCGTGGACCTGTTCGCCAAGGACTGTCCGATCGAGGTCATCATCACCAAGCAAGCGCTCAAGGAAGGGTGGGATTGCTCTTTCGCCTACGTCTTCTGCTCGGTGGCCCAAGTCAAAAGCGACAAAGACATCCAGCAGTTGCTGGGCCGCGTGCTGCGCATGCCCTATGCCACCCGCCGCAAGCAAGAGGCCATGAACAAGGCCTACGCGCACGTCACCACTACGGCTTTCAACTTGGCGGCCGCAGAGCTCACCAAGTCGCTCATCGATATCGGGTTCAACCCGTTGGAAGCCGTCGGCGCAGTGCTGCCGGATCTCACCCCTGGGGCTGGCTTGGATCTCAAGGGTGGCAACGTTAACCCCGCTCCGACCGCTCCAAAGACCACCCTCTCGGTTAGCAAGCGCCCCGACTTCTCTGGCGTCCCGGCAAGGGACCAGGAGAACGTAGTGTTTACCTTGGGCGGGGATGGCAAGGGCGGCACGGTCGAGATCACTGGGGAGCTAGACGATTCCACGGTCGAAGCCATTACCAACGCAGTGCCGGCAAGGGAGCGGGAGGAGGCGACGGCCACAATCCAGCGGCACCAGATCACGGCCAAGGCGGTCAAAGCGCCGAGCCAGAACGGCCTGGTGTTCAGCGTCCCCCGACTCGGCGTCATGGAACAGGGCGAACTGGAGTTCGTGGAGAGCGGTGCCACGCCCCCGGGCTTCGCCTGGGACTTGCTGGCTTACCCGCCGGACCTCTCCAGCCTCAAGTTCAATGCCGACAGCCAGACCTTCGAGGTGGATTTGGTTGATGCAAAGGTCAGCTACACGAAGATCGATGACGACGTAAACACCTACCTGCCGGGCTTTGCTAAGGATAGGACCCAAGCAGATTTGGTGGGTTGGCTGGATCAGAAGATCCGAGACCCTGGCGTGAAGCAGCCGGTTCTTCGCGAGTGGTTGCGCCGGTCCATCAGCGGGCTGTCCGAAGATCGGGGCTTCTCACTGTCCCAACTGCTCAATGGCCAGTTCGTGCTCCGGCGGAAGTTGGGCGAGCAGCTCCAGATCGCCAAAGCCGAGGCGCTCAAGGATGGCTTCCAACAGGCCTTGTTCGGTGCAAAGGCCGAGATCGTGGTCAGCGACGAGTCCGATGCCATGTTCACCTATCCGGCGGACATGACCCAGTATCCGGCGCATTCCTACTACCAAGGCGGCACGTATCGCTTCCGCAAGCACTACTACCCCTTCGTGGGCGATCTTCAGTGGAAGACCGCCAGCGGCAAGGTCGGTGAAGAGTTCTTGTGTGCCCAAGCCATCGACCAGCTGGATGAGGTGGAGTTCTGGGTCCGCAACCTGGTGGACAAGAGCCAGTTCTGGATGCCGACGTCCAAGCAGCGGACCTACCCGGATTTCGTCGCCCGACTCAAGGACGGCCGCTTGCTGGTCGTTGAATACAAAGGCGGCGACCGCTACTCCGCAGACTCCGAGAAGGAGAAGCGCATGATCGGGGAGCTGTGGGCCAAGAAGAGCAATGGCCGAGGGGTTTACCTCATGGCCCAGTTGAAGGATGAGAAGGGCAACAGCGTCACCGAACAGCTTAGGGCTGTGATCGGGGAGTGACTCACAACAGGGGGCAACGGAATGGCTGTCTACATCTCAGACTTAGATATTCGGAACTTCCGATCGTGTGTTTCCACCCAGTTGCAACTGACCAAGTTTACGCCGCTGGTCGGGTTGAACAACTGCGGTAAAAGCAACTGCCTCACTGCGTTGCAATGGTTGGTGAAAAAGGGGAAGTTGAAGGAGGAAGACTTCCACGATTCCCTATTGCCTGTTGAGGTATTCGGCCGCCTTTACGGCATCGCCGAAGCGGACCTCGCGACGCTAGAGGTTAGGCATCGAAGCAAAATTGAGCACCATGTGCGCAATGGGGTGCTCTTCATCCGAAAAGTTCAGCAGGTGCCTGGCGGGGATGTATTCCTAACCATATTGAATCCAGACACGAACGCGTGGGATCCCAATCCAACCGGTATTGATCAAGCAATCTCTGCTCTTTTCCCGGAGCCAATACGCATCGGAGCGATGGAGGATGCGGCCGAGGACGCCAGTAAAGCAAAAACCACTACGACGATTGGCAAACTTCTTACCGACATGGTTGCGGCGATCCAGGAGAGGCACGAGGCTGACCTGTCACCGCACCTTTCGGCGATCGTTGGAATGCTTTCCGCGGAGGGAGCAGAGCGGTTTGATGAGCTGGGGCGAATCGATGCCTCGATTAATGCGAAAATCTCTGATTTGTTCCCTGGGGTCAGCATCAAGCTGGATTTTCCAGTCCCAGTTCTGAACGATCTCATCAAAGCTGGAACTGTTAAGGTCTATGAAGGTGATGGAAAGGGCAGAGCCTTCGGTTCCTACGGCCACGGTGCCCAGCGCGCCATTCAAATGGCCATGGTGCGTCACTTGGCTGATCTGAAGCGAGGGGCGGCGGTCGTGGGCGGTGTGACCTTGTTGTTGATCGATGAGCCCGAGCTGTTCATGCACCCCTTCGCAGTGGAGCAAGTTCGCGAGGCTTTGCGTTTGCTATCTGAAGCGGGCTATCAAGTCATTTTTTCGACTCACTCCGCTCAGATGATCCTCGCCCGTGACGCGAAGAACGCCTTGCTGATGACGAAGAAACATCCGCAGGGCACACAAGCAAGGCCGAGGCTTCAGGCGGTCGTCGAAAAGCTGGTTGCGGAGCCGACGCACCAACTCCACCAGATTTTTAGTTTGACCAACTCGTCCCAGATGCTATTCGCGGACAAGGTGGTCTTGACCGAGGGAAAGACAGAACTCCGTTTGCTTCCAAGTCTCTTTTGCGCCGCCTCCGGGAAGACCATGGGACAGTCTTCACTCGCGATTGTCGCGATGAGCGGGGTGTCCGACACTCAGAAATCCATGGAGATTCTTGACGCGATTGGGATTCCGGCATGTGCGATTGTGGATCTCGACTATGCTTTCCGGCAGGCATCTAAGCATGGGTTTTTAGATGCGGACGACACGGATCTTGGTGCCTGTAAGACCATACTGGCAGAGATGTCGGACGCGGGAACCATCTCTCTGGACGATGGCGGGCTTCCAAAGAAGGGCCCGCAGGGGGGCGCATCAAAAGCCTTCGAACTTCTTGCGGGAAAGCCAGAGGCGGCGCCTCACATTCATGCTCTAGTTCTAAAGCTTCGGGATAAATCGATCTGGTTATGGAGCCGAGGAGCTATCGAACCTCATGTCGGGCTGAAGGAGAAGAAGGAACACGCGTGGCTCACCTTGCAAATGAAGGTGGAGAACGAGGGAGTGGACGCAGCCTGCTCCGACGCGGCCGGTGTCCGCGAGTTGGTGGAATGGTTGGCGCGATGACGGTCACTACCTCACTCGAACCAGCTGATCCCACCTGGTCGTATAAGCCGGTGACAACGCGGTCTGGTTCATGGCCCACACCTGCCTGCGCTGCTCGCCTCCGCGCACGCGCTTGGCAGACGACGCAAACGCCATGGCGCCACGACCGAACTTCGCGTTTGCGCGGTCCATGACGTCCATCAACGCGTGGGAGCGCGGGTCTACCTGGGCGAACAGATCGCCTTGGTGGACGTCCCTCGCGGTCAGGTCCAGCAGCCCGATGCCCGCCTTCTTGTAACGGTAGCCTTCCCTCCACATCGCCTTGGTCAGGGCTTGAACCACCACGAGCACCTCGCGGGTGTCCGTGGTCGGCGATATGAAGTTAAGAGCCTTGCTGGGATGGTATTGGGGTGCCCCGGGCTTGAACGGGTTGGTGTGGAGAAACACCCAAACCCCACCGGCCTGCAGCGAGCGCCCTCGGAGCTTCTCGCAGGCCCGCTGGGCGAAGGTGGCAACGGCTTGTTGGACGTCTTCTAAGGCCACGACCTCTTTGCCGAACGAACGGGACACCACGATCTGCTGCCGGTCCGGTTCGACTTCTTCTAACGAGAAGCAGGCAATGCCCTGAAGCTCTCGCTGGGTGCGGGCCAACGTCACGCCATACCGCGCCCGCAACGTGTCGCTGTCGGCGTGAACCAAGTCAGCCGCGGTAAGCACACCTTCAATCCCCAGCTGGGCAGTGAGCTTGCGGCCCACGCCCCAGACATCTTCGACAGGAAAGCGGTCCAACAGGGCGGAGCCGGGCAGTGCGGTCATGACCCCGTTCACCGTCTTCTTGGCGGCCTTGTTGCCCAGCTTGGCCAATGTTTTTGTTGGGCCGATGCCCACGCAGCACGGAATCCCGGTCCACTGCAGAATCCGCGCGCGGGCTTCCCCGGCTATCCGTTGGTGCTCCCCGGCCGGGATGCCATCGAACGAAACGAACGATTCATCGATGCTGTAGACCTCAACGTGCGGAAAAAGGTCCCGGAGGATTGAGACCACGCGCCCCGACAGATCGCCGTAGAGGCCAAAGTTGGCTGATAGCACCTTCAGCTGGCGACGAACGTCGGAAGGGACTTGGTGGATCGGCTGACCCATCCCAACCCCCAGATCCTTGGCCTCCTGGCTGCGGGCAATGGCGCACCCGTCGTTGTTGGAGAGGATGACCACGGGCCTGCCTCGGAGCGATGGGTTAAAGATCCGTTCGCAGCTGGCGTAAAAGTTGTTGCCGTCGACGAGGCCCAACATGTCAAAGGGTCCTCGGATCCACGTCGTGCCACTGCCTGATTTCTTGCTCCAAGCCATCCCAAGTAGCTTGGAGTTGTTGTGTGTCACCGTTGAAAAGGGGCTGGTCCAAGTGCGCGAATTGGTCGAACGACGGGTGGGGAAGAACGCTGCCAATGCCGCTGTAGCAAAACCACTCACCCACCAGTTGCGCGATCTGGGCCAGCTCCTTGATGGCGTCCTTTGCGTCGTCCAGATTCCAGCGCGGAAGCACTCGGCCCGTCCGGCTGAACTCTGTGGCCGCGTGGGCAATCTCTACGTTAACGTGTTCCACGACACCATCCAGGCCCGCTAGGCGGCGCTCCAACGCGTCGAACACTTCTTCCCGAATCAGATCATCCGGAGTTGAGGTGCCGGACGTGGTCCCGCTGAGCCAGTCAAACACTGCATGCCGTTGTGCCGAAGGCTCGTATTGATACTCCCGCGGAACGAGATAAGCGTCGCCTGGTGGTTGGGCGCGCGCGAACTGCCAATACTGTTCTTCAACGGCGGAGTAGTTATAGGCCAATCCGGCAATGTCCTCTACGAATACCCGGCGCGTGACGCGTTGCCGGATCGCTTTGGCGTCCAGCAACAGGCCAGAAATGGAGCACACCCCATAAGCGCCGTGGATGGTGTCCCGCTCAGCCAGACGCCGAACGCCTTGCATGGTGCTGCTCCAGAAGCCCGTAACGAGCATTTCCAACACCATCCCATTGAGTCGCTTCCCGTCATCGACATCGGGCGCGTGGCGGACCATTTCCACCACGCAAGTGAATGCGGTCAGGTCCCACGCGAGCTTGGACAATGCCTTCGAAATCGCGTTGTCGTCTGTGTCGTAGACACGCTTCCAAAGAGCTATTCGATCGCGCATCACGGCTCCTGGATAGTTGTTATGTCTTCGAGCGCGTTGGACCCGGCCTCGCGACGCCACACGAGGGACAGCACCCCTTCAAAGCGTTCGAGCTCCCCTTCGTCCGTGGGCGCTCGCCGGTAGACATTTTCTTCGTCAAGCACGTTCAGCACGCCAACTGCCGCCGAACCGTCGGTGACGAACAGCAACTGGGCCTCGTAAATGCACGTGCCGGTCGAGGAGCGCCAGCATCGCAAGGTGTCCCCACCGTCCACCCAAACCGCCCACCGGTCGTCCGTATCGCGGGGCCAAAGGCCCTCCCGCAGCAGTGCGAGGTCGTCGGCGCTGAATACATGACCGCAGCGGATGGGCCAGCGCGGGCCCTCCATTGCTGTGAGGTGACTCCAACGGGTTCGTAAGTCTTCCATGTCAGCGCCTGAGTTGTTTTCGGAAGGACCAGGTCACCACGCCCCAGACGTCCAGCTCAACGTCTTCTGGAACCAGTATTGCAGCATTGGCCGGGTTGCCGGAATGCAGCTCAAACCGGCCGGCCCGCTGGCGCAGCTGCTTGACGGTGAACCCTCCCTCCCACAACACCATCACGACATCCCCCGGACGCGGCCGTTTGCTCCGGTCGACCACCAGCGTGTCGCCTGGTCCAATGCCAAACCCCTCCATGGATTCGCCGGTATCGGCCTCGACAAAGAACGTGGCGACCGGGTTGTCGATACACCGCTGGTTGAGGTCCAGCAGGTCCGTGACGCCGAAGAAGTCCTCGGCTGGACTGGGGAAGCCACACGTGACGCGCACCGGCAGCACAGGGAGGGCCAGGACTTCGGCGGCCAGGTTGGCGGCGCCAAGGAAGCCGGGAGGGAAGGAGGATGGGGTGAGCATGGCGGGAGTTTCCTGAAAGGCTGGCTCATCCAGTGAGACCACAACGGGCCGTCAGTCTAGCGGGCTGTTAGTAGTATTGCTAACGCGGCTTGTCGGAGTTCCTGAATGCGCTCATGGGGCAGAGCGCTTGCTTCCTCCACACGCGCCCTCTCGGGCCGGTTGGCTAGGATTGCCTAGACCGCGTGCTGGGAGAGGACCGGATGTGCTATTCCGCTGAAGTGTGGGCCGATTACCACAAATATGTTCGCGCCTATGGCGCGGACATCGACATCGACGCATTCGTCGAGCTTTACCTGCGCCGGGCAGCGGATCCCAAGATCAAAATCCCCAAAGGGATGGACCAGGGGTTCCACCATCCGCAAACGCCTGGCGTGACGGAGATTCAGGCGCTGATCCAGTCCTACAACGCCACTTTTGTGCAAAACAGCGAGCAAGAGCTGTTCAAGCAGGCCGAGCGGTTGGCCGACGCAGAGCGGGTGTTGGCCGGGTCCAAGCCGACGAAGAAAGCCGCGAACGACCAACGCATCGCGGGCAACAAGGTCAAGCAGCTGAAACGCTGGATATCGGATGGCATCCGCACGGTGCCCGTCCCCGAGCGCGACGACCGCATCTTCCCGGACTGGTATGCCCCTGTTCTCATCGTGGAGGACGGCAGGCCGATCGTTCGGCCGATGCGCTACCACTGCCGACCGGCAGGCATGGACCCTAGCATCGACAGAACCAAACGCGGGCAGGTCTCGGGCACCTACAACGCCCGCCGGGACAACCTCACTCGGTTCTGGCGACACCAGTTCGGGCATACGCACGGCTTGATGGTGGCGCGTGTGTTCTACGAGAACGTCGATGATGGGGCAGGCGGCAGCCAAGAACTTCAGTTCATCCCGAGCACCGGAGAGAACCTGCTGATCGCGTGCCTGGTGTCCCATTGGACCGATCCGGCCGGCCTGCTGCCCGATCTCTGGTCCTATGCGGCGGTGACCGACGCCCCCGAGCCTGAAGTCGCGGCTGCAGGGCACGATCGCACCATTGTCAACCTCAAGCCGGAGAACGTGGACGCTTGGTTGACGCCGCAGGGCCGCGGCGGCGAGGAGTTGCTCGCTCTGATGGACGACAAGCAGCACCCCTACTACGAGCACCGCAAGGCTGCGTAAGGCGCTGATCTCCAGGGCTGTCGTGGTCGAAGAACTTCCCCAAGGCCTTTGTTACAGCCGTATCGCTTCCATGAGGCCCAGAGCTCATCTCGGCCTCGGCCTATTCAGGCTTCCTGTGTTGCACAGCGTCGGGCCCGAAGACAGAATGAGCCATCCTGCTCCTGGAAAAGCCGTCATGGGCACTCAGAAGCCTCCGGAGTCTTTACATCGGGTATTTCTCTCTTTTGACGGTCACGAGTATTCGGCCACGATCTGGCGCGGCGGAGGGTTCCAATGGCGCCTGCTGTCCGTTGAGGTTCCGGCAGCGGGGTGCCAGGAAGTGGTGCTACCGGATTTCGAATCGTGCCGCCTGGCGCTGCACGCCGCTGAGGAAATCGCGCGAAAGATACTGGAGGGCCGATCCGGCGCTTAGGGGACACCTAAACGGGTAACATTGGCTGGAGATCCAACGTCAGATGCTCTAGGGGGAGCGCATATGGCGATTCGAACGTTGATTTTTCTTCTTGGTTTCATCGTCCTTCCGTTCACCGCGACTGGCTCCCAGCTGTTCGCTGTGACTCCCAGTGGCACACCCGAGGCGGTGTTCTCAGGCAAGGCATCGGTGGCGGTCTCCCGCTTGTCCAGCAAATGCATGGATGTCCAGTGGACGGTCGTGAGCAGCAGCGATACGGAAGTCGTTTGCGAGTCGCCGTTGAGCACGGGTCAGTCCATCATGGGTCAGATGCTGCTCGGGAACAGTTACTCCACGCCTCCTCGGCGCTTCTTCCGCTTCAACGTGAGTGAGCTGTCCGGCGTCTCGCGTGTGCAGGTGTCGGGCTGGATGGAAACCCAGATGGCCTTCGGCCAGATGCAGCGCGCTCCTTTCTCAGGGGCGGACTTCCACAACAGCATCATGAACTTCCTGATCAGTGCGGGAGGCGCGTTCCCCGCAGGGACGACCTTCCCCAACCACACCGTGCTCGGAGTTCTAGGGAAAGTCGCTCCGCGCGGCAGGGCTGCTGTCTACGAGGTGGCTGAGGTGACGCCTGGTGGGGCCGCGGACCGAGCGGGCCTCAAGGCAGGAGACGTCATCACCTCCGTGGCCGGAAAGAAGTTCAAGACCGACGGTGACTTCCTGGATGGCCTGGCAAAGGCAACCAAGGCGCCGACCTACCAACTCGATGTCACGCGCAACAATGCTGCAATGTCGCTCACCGTCGACCGGGACTACCGTCCCACGGCCACTCAGGTCGTCAGCGTCGCGGAGGTGCCCGCCCCGGTGCCCGCTCCCGTAGCACCAGCCCTTTCGGTTGCCGATGAGTTGGCCAAGCTTCTGAAGCTCAAGGAGCAAGGTATCCTGACGCAGGCCGAGTTCGATTCGCAAAAGAGCAAGCTGTTGGGTCACCCGTCCCCATAGAGAGCGCTCCGTCGAGACGTGCGAACGAGCCATTGCAGGGGCGCAGAAAGACGGGGGCCTGTCTCGCAAGCGCGTTATCGGATATAACCAAGGCGTCCTTATCTGACCGAGTATCTCAATGGCCTTCACCACCCTCAAATCGCTCGATGCTGAGATCAAACAGCTGGAAGCGCAGAAAAAACTGGTCGAGAAACGCGACGGAGAGGTGCCCAAGGCGCTCGCAGTGCTCCAAAGGTATGCGAAGGTCCTCACTCTCGCGCAGCGGCGGCAGGTCGCCAAACTCATCGGAGAACCGATCGACGCCCAGCCGGCGCGCGCGCCCAAGGCGGGCACTGGATCGTTGAAGGGCCGCAAGCTCGGCAAAGTCGCCCCGAAGTATCGTCTTCCCAGCGGTGAAACATGGGCGGGCCGCGGCCTGACCCCCAAGGCCTTCACCACGTGGGCCAAATCCGCCGACGGCAAAGTTTGGGCCAAGGCCAACCCGGGTGCTAAGTTCCCGCCGGCCGATGGCGCGGTGAAGAAGGCGGCGACAAAGGCAGCCAAGAAGGTGAGGAAGGTCGTCAAGAAGTCGAGCAAGGCCAAGCCGATTCGGAAGCCCGCCAAGAAGGGCTCGGCCAAGGCTGCTGGCTAACCCCATGCGCAAAGGCCTGGCCAATGCCGGCGCCAAGGCGGTGGTTGCGGCGCAGGCATTGCTGGATATCGCCAATGGAACGCTCTTGCAGGAAGAGGCAGGAGCGCGCCTGCGCACCCAGCTGGGACTCCATTGGTCCGCCTTGACGTGCGTCCAATACCTGTCAGGGAAGGAGGCCGTCGGCGCATTGACGGCCCTACCGGACGATTGGAACGAGCAGGGACGGACGAAGTCGGACCTCCTCCAAGCCGTGGTAATGGCCTTGGGCGTGGTCAGCGAGGCACGCGGCAGCCGCGGAGGAATGGCGTCTGGCAGCAAACTGGCCCTGCGGCTTCGGGAAGTGCGAGACGCGGCCGTGGGGGAGGGGGCGTGACACTGACTCTGACCCTCGCTGCCCCAAGCTATGCCCTCCTGCAGGCCGACACCACGTGCTGGAAATGTGGCGAGAGCACCCGGGTGGCGACGATATGGGTGCCGTCATTTACTGATACGTCTGATGTCGAAGGCCCGGAGGACGAGCCGGAGATTGGAGGGGCGGCGACCTTGCGCCACATAGAGGATCTGGACGACAACGTTACTGATCACGTGCGTGAAGTGGCGACTTGGCTCAAACCCGGGCACTCTGAAACCGCAGAGGCTACCTACTGGGCCAACCACTGCCCCCATTGCGATGCCCTTCAGGGGGACCACTTCGTGATGGGCGTCCACGGGCCGTTCTTCTTCCAGCACCGCGCCGAAGCAGATGCCTTGGAACTCATTCCCGGGCGGGGTCCACTGACGGCCAACGCCTCGGCTTCGCAGTCGGAGTGGATGGACTGGATTGCCTTGCGCCTGGGCCTGTAAATGGCACTGATGGTTAGCGCTCGGGTGGGGGAGCGAAGGTGGGGCGGGGCAATAGCACCGCTGCCCTTGGGCCCTACAGGCGCTTAAGTGTTATAGAGGACGCAGTGACCTCTCCAATCCAATCTTCCTGCGATGGAAGAAGGTGCGAAGGGACCCTGTTGGTGGCCCTGACGTTGTGGATCGTGGCGGCCAAGTGGACATGGGCAAGACGCTCCTTCGAGGGTGCAAGGAGGGCGGCTTCCTGCAGGTCCAATGCCCATACCGCCGAAACCGGATCGTAGGCAGGGTTGAGGAAGCTGTCTGCGGGCACACCCACGCATCCGCCCGCAGGCTTGACCTTTTGCAAGAGGGGCCGATGGGAGTGGTCGGCATGAACAACCTTCCTGTAGCGGCGCTTAGGTGGAGCTGCTGTGGCCCGATGGCGTAGACCACTTCGCCCGCGACGGGCACCTGACTGATGCCTCCAAGTGAAGGACAGCGTCCATGGAGCAGATGCTGATTGATCGCGATGACGTAGGGTTCTCCCTGACGGACGATGCCTTGGGTCAAGTAACCAGGCTTGTTCCCATCCCTTCCAACGAGCTTCTCGTGCTTTTCCTTCAGCGCGCTCGTGTAGCGAAGAGCGATGGCCTCGTGCGGATACGTCCACACTCCCTCTTGATGAGACGGGCCTAACCAAGCCGGATCGATGCCCTTAGGTTCCGGCGTGACGAGCTCGACCCATACGGAGTAGCCGTCTTTCGATGCACGGAAGTCTGGACCAGCCCGGCCGCTGGTCAAAGAGAACCCGTGATCCCAGAGGTGCTTGGCCAGCAGCATTTCCGCAACCCTCTGCAGGTGCTCCAGGTCTGAGCCTTTAGCAAGCCGTTGAGCGCAGTGGGGATCGGCAAGGCCGCGCTGATGAAACTCGTCAAAAAGGTCCGACAGCGCGTTCAGGATGTTCAGCCGGAGCGCAGGCTCGGCCTGCGCCCACCGGTTTCCAGCACGGGCGAGAAAGGCTGTCTTCAAGGAGGCCGGCGGCTTACTCATGGTGCAGAGTATCCTTGGTGGAACATGGGTCGGAGGTCTTAGAACGGTCGTCGGTGGACGGATCGGTAGTTGAACTGTAGCTACTGGGAAATGGGTGTTGCCGACTTGGTTGGAAGGCTGGCAGATGCATGACGACCGCCTAGGTCATGGCAAATTTAGTTCCGATCCACCCAGGTGGTCGTCAGGCGTCGCCCCGCAGCGCTTGGCGCTCTTTGGTCAGTGCGATTGCCTCTTCATAGCTGGCGGCCTTGCCACTAATCAGAAGGTCCAAAGCGACCCAGTGCCGGGCGGTGTAGTAGATGTTTCCAAGTGGGAGCGGAGTAGCTGGCCGCATTGCAGGTCCCAGCGTGTAGACAAAGTGCGCCGTGGTCGTCGCGGGCCAAGTTGGATCGATCTCCTGAAGGTTATCAACCGTGTCAACGCGTTCAATGAAATGAACACTTTTGAACTCTGAGAGGTATCGGAAGCCGATATAGGCTGGAGGAATCAATGGCCAGCCATTTCCTCCGACGGGATGGAAATACCGTCCTTGATTGACCACCACATCGATCCACGTGGCATCAGGCGAGTTGGGCAGCAGTTCGCGACTGAGGGACACCACGTAGGCGAGCGAATCAAAGGCGTTTGAGGTCATTCCATACTCCGAAAGATGCAAGTTGAGTTGATGAAGCCATAGGCGCTCGACTTGGCTTTTGCTCGCCGCGTGCGCCCTTCTCGCCATCGCCCTAATATCTGTCCAGGAGAGGTGCTCAACAGGGATGCCATCCACGTCGGGAGGAAGGTGCCGAATGGCCCAATCCTTCCGAGCTGCGCTGATCGAAACAAAGCGCCTCTGCTGGACGTTGGAGCCAGTAAGACGTCCCGCATACCTCTCCAGTTGCTCCCTCGAAGCGACCTGCCAAAAGCGTTTCGCCTCGAAAATCAGGTGAAACGCGGTGCCTGACCGCACCTCTAGATCCGTGAATCCCCGGTCAACCGAGCAAAAGGTTTGACTCGACAACTCGATCTCCGCACACGGATCCAGGCCCATAGAGCAAAGCAGCTCTGCACAAAGCGCTGGCGATTGCTTCAGGCACCATCCCAAGGCATAGGTTCCGGCGTTCTCATCGCAACCAGCGAGTCCAAAACAACTGGCGGGCGTTTTTCCCCTGATCAGCATCCGTGCTTCCTTTCCTGATTGTGATTCCTAAAGGACCTGCCGATGTTGCCAGAACGGCAGGTTCTGAGGCCACCACTTTCCTCGTGCGACCCTTCGCATCACCAGCGTCCTGAACGCGTCGGGAGATGGTGCCTGGCCGAGGCGCTTGTGGCGGCCCTGGTTGCACCGGGCATGCGCCGCCACGACGTTCTCTGGCACGTGCTGCCCTCCGTCCTGTTGGGCCGTTAGATGCTCGGCAGTGCATTGGACTCCGCGCCCGTTGCTGCCCTTGAGCCCCAGCTCGTTTGGAGAGGCCAGCCACATCGGCAGGCCGCAGTAATAGCAGCGGCCGGACTGGGCGTGAAAGGCGGACGTGCGGATGGATTTGAGGCGTTTCTTGCTCATAGGGGCTCCGGAATCAGAAGACGATTCCCGTGCCTCCTATAGGAGAACCTCGGGCACCCGGAGCCTATTGGCTATGCGGGCACAACACCGGCGCTTATGCGACCGGCAGCTGCTGTATATCCCATCCCCAAATTCCGCGCAAGCCCATCGCAAACGTGCGTCCGGTGATAAGGCGGCCTCAACGCGGGCCGCCCTAACCCCAAGCGGCTGCTCTCTAGAGCTGGGTCAGTTGTGCATACATCACATACAAGAACATCGGCAACCCGCTCAGCAGGCCGAACACCCAGAAAGTGCCGATCAGCGTCAGGGGCGTCATGATCCACCACTGCCACCAGGTGAAGCCCACGTCGCGTGCCTGCGCTGCGTGGGCCTCGACCGGGTAACGACGCGCAGCCTTCCGGGTTCCGCGTCTGAACGACCACCGCCTCGGGCTGCTTCTCGAAACGGGGGCTCCGCTGAGGCTCAATGTGTGGCCGAACGCCCAAGATCCAACTCGTCGCGTGATGCAGCCCAAGTAGCTGAGCTCGGGGAGGGAGCTGGTCTTATTGCTAACCAATCATCACAGCCTCAACCCCCATCAACAAAAACGCTTGACAGATACATTGGTGAGCGCTCACTCTTATAACTGTCCGAAGGCAGCGTTGATCGCTCAATCGGTGCGGAAGGTGAAGCAGGGGAACGACCCTGCCCAATACGACGAAAGGAAAACGCCATGACAGACTCGCGTGCGACTGAAGCAGTAAAGAACTGGATCAATGGCAGTTGGAACAAAGGGGGGACGATCAGGCAAGCGGTCAGTCCTTCGACGGGCCAGCCTCTGGGCACCTATTTGGATATCGGCCAAGACGAAGCTCAGCTTGCAATTGAGGCTGCACGTAAGGCCTTTGATACATCGAACTGGCCGACAGAGCGGTCATTGCGTTCCAGAGCCTTAAATGAGTTAGCCGTCGAGGTCGCCAAGCGCGCAAAAACAATGGCGGTCCGCCTCTCTCAGGAAGGGGGCAAGCTGTTGGCTCAGACCGAGTGGGAACTCTCCTTGGCGTCGGAGTGGCTCCGCTATGGCGCGGCAACCGCGCTGCTCCAAACCGGTGGCCGAGCTCTTGAAGCTGCGCCAGGAGTGCACTTCTTCTCCGATCCCGAGCCGCTTGGCGTTGTTGGCGTCATTTCGCCTTGGAACTCCCCGATTATTCTCTCCGTGCGAGCGATAGCTCCGGCGTTGGCGGCCGGGTGCACGGTGGTGCTTAAGCTGCCTCATCAGACGGCACTCACCAACGCGCTGTTCGCCGAGGCGGTCGCAGCCGTTCAATCGCTGCCGCCCGGCGTGCTCAATGTCATCACCGAGACAGGAAGCATTGGCGCATCCCTGCTTGTGGAATCGCCTCAAGTGGACATGATCAGCTATACCGGCAGCACAAACATCGGACGAACCATCGCCGCTAACGGCGCAAAAACGCTGAAGCGGCTGAACCTGGAGCTTGGCGGGAAAGCACCGTTGGTGGTATTTGACGACGCCAACCTTGCGGCCGTTGTCCCGCAGATCGTCATGGCCCTCGTCGCGATGAATGGCCAGTTCTGTTGCACAGGTTCTCGTGTCTTGGTTCAGCGGACGGTGGCAGACCGACTGCGGACTGCCCTCATTGAGGCCTATGGCAACGTTCGACTCGGCGAGAGTGAGGACCCACAGGCACAGCTCGGTCCGTTGATCGACAAGGCCAGCGTTGCACGCGTGGACGCAGTGGTTGCCGAATCGGCGTCTTATGCGAATATTCTCGTTCGCGGCGGCCCAGTCGAAGAAGGACCGTTGGCCGCCGGCGCATTCTACCGTCCAAGTTTGATCGAGGTCGAAGACTTGAACGCTTACGTCGTTCAGAACGAGGTGTTTGGGCCTGTCCAGACGTTCGAGATCTTTGAGGGCGAGGCCGACGCGATTGCGCGCGCAAATGCCACCGAGTTTGGCCTCGCTGCGTCGGTGTTCTCGGAAGACTCATCGCGTTGCCGACGAGTGGGCAAGGCTATCCGGGCCGGCCATATTTGGATGAACTGTTGGGGCGTCATGTCCGAGCAGTTTGAACAGAGCGGATTCAAGCAAAGCGGCATCGGTGTGCTTTGCGGACCTCGCGCCATTGAGCAGTTCCAGGAAATCAAGGTATACGCCACCGGCGCACATTCGTCCGATTCTTGATCGACCTGCCTTGAGCTGGACGTCGGTAGAGCATCTGCGCGGAGGCCAATGAAGGAACTGAACTTCATTGAAGGGAAGATTCGAGCGTTGCGATGGTCTGCTTCAGGCCGGGCAGCAATCGCGCAAGCGAATGCTGCCTGTTGAGCCGGGTCGCCCGTGGAAGTAGTGTTGTTGCTTTGGACAGGACCAATTTTGAGGTGTTGAATGAATGGAGGTGAAGGCAAGCCGCAGCTTGGTCGCCCTGTCAATGAGGGGGCGCGAGAAAAACGCTTGATGCAAATTCTGGATGGAGCGCGGAAGTCGTTTATACACAAGGGTTTCCACGCTTCCTCCCTCTCCGACATAAGCGCCAACGCAAAGGTCAGCGTTGCTAACATCTATCAGTATTTTTCGTGTAAAGAAGCACTTATCCTCACCCTGATCGAACTCGATTTGCAGCGCCATCAGGCCCTGATTGCACGGTTCTGGAACTCAGACTTTAGTCGGCGGACCGTCAAAGAGCTCTTAGCAGACCTCTTCCTCAAGCCGGAAGGACATGCGGTGGCAGTTCTGCGCGCCGAAATTGCGAGCGAAGGGGCGCGCAATCCTCATGTGGCTGGGCTTCTTAGAAGCCACGAGTTGGGCTTGTTGGAAATGTTGCGGGAAGGAATTCGACGTGCTCAGAAAAGGGGGCAAATAACCAGTGGTCTGGACCCTGAAGTCGTTACCGATCGCCTCTCGCTTGTCTTTGAAGGAACAATGAGGTTGTATCTGTTTTCCCCGGACAATGGCGAAGAACTGATAGACAAGTATTACCGACAATTCGCGGACGCTCTTCATTTGGCTCCGTGAGGGAAACCTCACGATCGACCAGGCGCAGTTGCTGCCCCGGATGGCGGCAGCGGTGACCGCCTTGGTGATTTGCGCGTGTCTACACGGGGCGCATGCGCGTGCTCAAGGCCTGCGGAAGCCTAAAAATGAACTCCAGTGCGCACGATTTCCGAGGCCAGGATAGATACTTTGCCAACCAAGGCATCCCGTCCGCGCTGGCTTGTTCGACGAAGAGAACCCCCGGCGCTGCTTGTCCTAAGCGCTCAGCTAAATGGTCGGTCGCGACGCCGGTGGGACAACGTGGTCGAGGCGGCCTTCGCCCCTGTCCTGCATGCCGTTCCAGCGTCGCCATCCTACGGGGTCACACCGCTGGCAGATTTCGCTCCAGTCGTGGCCATGGAGCGCACCGAAGAGTTTCGCAAGCGTTTCCATGACCACTTTTTGGGTCGCCTCGGAACCGGCTGCGGCAAATGAACCCCCGTAGTCCTTCATGAAGAGCATGAAGCTCTCAAAGTCGGGGAGGAGCACTTCCACTGTGGTCCGGCCGGTGGGCGAAACAAACGCGAAGAACGAGCCATCTGCTGAGTTCTCGAACATTTCGAGCCGCGGGCCGTGCTCACCTCCATAGTGAGAACCGTTGGGTGAATACCCGGCCCGCGTTAAGCCGGCAATGTCGTTTTCGCCGTCCAACGGCCCCATCACATTGTGGCCGGTATGCCAATTGCCACGATTAAAGGTGAACTGTCTATTTATCACGGTGTGCTCAATATCAAATACGATGAGTTGCTCGGTCACGGTCGAACGCTGGCGTGGCAGCCGGCACTACTCCATCAGGCAACGCACGATTGGCATAGCCGTCTCAGCCACGAGATGCCTGGGTCGTTCTCACTTCGCGGATGCCAGATCAGGTCGATTTGCAATTCGTCAACGTCGAACGGTAGGTTGCTAACAACGAGGCCGAATGCCGCGGCGTAACGCCTGGCGACACCGGCTTGCAGGGAAGCGACAAGTGGAGCGCGAGAAGCCATCGCAAGCAAGGTGATGCCGTTGTGCGATAAGTGGGAGGCTTGTAGCTGCATCGGGGCGTGCCGAAGCAGATGTTCCAAAAATCCAGGCAAGTTTGCACTGTCCGACACGAGCCCGTGCACGGAGGAAAAGTAGTCTTCGGAGGCGATAGGGGTTGCGTAGGCGAGCTGGGACGGATGAAAGCAGCACACGAACTGTTCGCAGTAGAGCATTTCACGGCGCAAGCGTCCGGTATCCTCGCTCACATGCGCGATCGCGAGGTCAATCTTGGCGTCATTCAGCAGGTTTTGGATTGCATGCTCGCCGAGAGGGACGGACTCGATGGTTATTCCAGGAGAGTGTTTGGCGAGGTGCTCAACGAGGACAGGCATAAGCAACGCTTCGGCCTGGCCGTTCATGCCGAGCCTAAAAATCCGGGTTTCCTCCGCCGGATCGAAGCCGGTAGGAACAACCAACGCGCTTCCAATTTGAATCAACAGGGGATGCAGCCCCTCATGAAGGGCCCTCGCACGGGGAGTTGGTTCCATGACGTGGCCGTTACGAATGAACAGCTCATCGTCGAAAAGCATTCGCAGGTTAGACAGCGCGTGGCTCATCGCGGGTTGACGGATTCTCAGCCTCGTTGCTGCGCGTGTCACGCTCAGCTCTTGCATGAGGGCATCAAAAGCCAGTAGCAGGTTCAGATCGAAGGAACGAAGATTGAAGTGATCGACTGTCATGTCTATGGCGAGGCGGCCCGGTGAGATCCTAACATGGTGACCTTCATCGAACTCATCGATGTGAGTGATGGTTTGTATCGATTTGACGTATGGATACCTCGTAACTAGACTTTTTCGAAAATGCAAAGGCATTGCGCTGGGGTTGCCTGTTCGCTCTTCCCATGCCCGGCATTCGTCACTACTTGGCACACGGCAGCATTCTATGTTTCGACGATCGCGTCCCTTCGTTCCATTTCTTCTGGCAGTCACGATGTTCGCCGGGGGCCAGGCATCTGCGGCGCTGCCGAGGTATCCTCAAGCCTACGACGGAAAGATTGTCTTCAGTGCCAACGAGCACCTCTGGTCAGTTCCCCGTGCAGGTGGCACAGCGAATCAGCTGACGAAGGGGCCGGGGACAGATGTATTTCCAAGGGTCTCCCCAGACGGTCGTTGGATAGCTTTCACGGGCATGAATAACGCTGGCAGCGACGTTTGGGTGATGCCGTCGACGGGTGGCGAACCGATCAGGCTGACGCATCACAACGGGCGTGGGCTGGACAACATTGTCGTCACTTGGTCCCCCGATTCGCAGTTTATCCTCTATCTCAGCCAGCATAGGCAGTGGAACCGACTCGTGCGGGAACTCTACCGGGTTCCGGTCGCCGGTGGCTTGCCTGAGGCCATGCCACTTGATAACGCAGTCGGTATGGGCACGTATGGTCCGGACGGCCACACCTTCGCATACAACCGCTTGCTGGCACCCCACGGAAATTGGAAGCGATACAACGGGGGCATGTCGCGTGAGGTGTTCACGTATGACTTTGAAACGCGCAGCAGCCAGCAACTGACTGCATCCGGTGGAATGGATGCGTTTCCAATGTGGCATGGCCAAAAGATTTATTACCTTTCAGACCGGGACAGCAATCGACGCGCGAACATTTGGGTCCTCGACCTCAAGTCCCGCCGAGAAAAGCAACTCACGTTTTTCACGGACTATGACATCGATACGCCTGCCTTGGGTGGCGATGCAATCACGTTCCAGCAAGGCGGCAAGCTGTATCGGCTGGACCTGCCCAGCGAGCGCTTAACAGAAGTTCCTGTCTCGCTGCCTGGCGACAACGTGCGGTTGGAGAAGCGGCTGCGTGCGGTGGGCAATCAAGTGCGTGGCGAAGCGATTGTGCGGGATGGCGACCTCGACCTTCCCGATCGAATCAACTACGCGATTTCGCCGGACGGTCATCACGGTTTGTTCTCTGCACGCGGAGACCTGTTCATCGTTCCGACGGGGGAAGGCAAGTCCAGTAACGTCACGCAGACCCCTGCTGCTGAAGAGGATGCTCCAAGTTGGTCCCCGGACGGCAGCAGGATTGCCTACGTCACAGAAGTTGCAGGAACACCTCAAGTGGCCGTCCGTGCTGTCAACAATGGGTCGGAGCGCGTGATCACTCGCTTCGAAAAAGGGTATTTCTTTACTCCAGTCTTTTCTCCCGACGGCCGAAGTCTTAGCTTCAGCGATGGCGATCACCGGCTGTGGCAGGTGGGACTAAGCGGGGGCGCGCCGATCGAGGTGGCCCGAGACAAGCGGCAAGGGATACGAGATCAGGTCTATTCGCCCGATGGTCGCTGGCTGGCCTTCAGCATGGCAGGGACTGCAAAACGTCGCGACATCTACCTCTACGACCTGGCGACGGGACGCACGCATCGCCTTGGGAAAGGGGAGGGGACCGAGGCAAACCCGGCTTGGTCTCCAGACAGCAGGCGGCTCTACTTTACTTCCTCCCGGTATGTGCATGCGGTTCCCTCCGACCAGGAAATCGACTTTGCGATGGTGAAGTCCACTGGTGTCTACGTGGTTGATCTGCCCCAAGATCCGGCGCGAATCGCCCAGGAAGACCTCATGTCGAACGCCACGGTGGTTGCGATTGAGCCCGCTAATATCGTTCAGCTCAACGTCCGCGACGACGGAATTTACTACTTGAGCCAACCGCTTTCGACATTCGACGGCTTCTTGAAGGGCGAGAAATCTGCGCTTCATCGGTTCGATTTTGAGACCGAGCAGGATACGGTCCTCGCAGAAGACTTGGACAGCTACTCCCTAGCTCTCGTGGGGCAGAAGGTTCTGATCAAGAGGGGAGGTGACTACGCGGTGCTGGATGTGCCGCGGGGGCACGTTGGAAAGAAGGAACAGAGCCTAGACCTAAGCGGGCTGAGTATGTTGGTGGATCCGGCCATCGAATGGGCGCAGATGTTCAACAGTGCTTGGCGGCTGCAGCGTGACCTGTTGGTCTCGCAAGAGATGAACGGCCAGGACTGGGATAAGGTCCGCGACAGCTACGCTAAACTCCTGCCGCTGCTTGGATCTCGAGCCGACCTGAACTGGCTCATCGGCGAGATGATGGGGGAGCTGTCGAATTCGCACATGAGCGTCGGCGGCGGCGATGACGGCCACACGGACAGCCGCGCCAACCGACCCCGGCTCGGCATAGACTGGGTGCTCGACCCTGATTCTGGAAGGTATAGGATCTCGAAAATTTTTCCGGGCGATAATACCTTGCCAGAGTATCGCAGTCCGTTAAGACAGCCTGGGTTGGCTGTTAAAGAGGGTGACTATGTCTTGGCTATCAATGGCAAGGAGCTGCAAGCGCCCCTAGTGCCGGACGAACTGTTGCAAGGCCTGGCGGTTTCGGAGCCTGTTGAGCTGACAATTGCTGTCGGGCCAAAAGAGCCGCGCCGCGCCCTGCGTGTCAAGCCGGTCGCAAGCGAAGTGAACCTGCGCGAGCTCGATTGGATCGAACGCAATCGCCAGTCTGTGGAGCGGCTGTCGGACGGCCGAGTGGGCTATGTCTACTTAGCCGATATGGGACAGCACGGGCTGGCACAGTTCACACGCCAATTTTATTCGCAGATGGGTAAGCAGGCATTGGTGCTCGATGTCCGTTGGAACGCTGGTGGCTCCGTGGCCGACTATCTCATCGAGCGCCTGCGCAGGACCCAGGTGGGGTTCAATGGCAATCGCGCCGGAGCAATGGACACCCAGCCTCAAGAGCTTTTAGCCGGACCGAAGGCGGTGCTTATCAATCAGTGGTCGGGTTCGAACGGAGAGTTGTTCCCGTATTTGTTCCAGGAGTATGGGCTCGGCAAGGCTGTTGGGAAGAGGACTTGGGGCGGGCTGCGTGGCTACAATGGCAATGTGCAGCTTGCCGACGGTGGATACATCACCATTCCCTCCAGGGCCGTATATAACATGAGACGACAAGAGGTCGTTGAAAACCACGGGGTAGATCCGGATGTCGAAGTTGAGAACATGCCGGCCGATATTTTGGCAGGCCACGACGCTCAACTGGAGGCTGCTGTGAAGTTGATGGTGGACGCGATCGCGGACCCAGCAAACGGACTGTCAGAGCGTGGGGCTGAATAACGGCGCGTCTAGATTGGGAACTGGAGTTGCCGTCGGCATTGCTCTCAATTGGACTAGGCCGACGGCTGTTGCCGCTGTAGCGGTTGGATGGGCTCACAGCCACGTGACGTGGCGGCGTTTTTTAATCTGGTATGGAGGCCGAGTCGATGGACGTAATCGGGTGGTCCGATTTTTGCAAAGTGGAGATCAGGGTCGGTCGCGTCATTGCCGTCGACGCGTTCCCAGAAGCAAAAAATCCGGCATACAAACTTAAGATCGATTTCGGTGAAGAGGTCGGCATCCGGAAGTGCAGTGCTCAGATCACGACGCTCTATTCTCTGGAGTCACTTGTAGGAAAGAACGTCGTGGCGGTCGTGAACCTCCCCGATAAGCAAGTTGGGCCATTTATGTCCCAATGTTTGGTGCTTGGTTTTCATGATGCTTGCGGAAACGTCAGCCTATGCGTGCCCGAGCACCCAGTGCCGCTGGGTGCCCGGCTGCTATGAAGTTCTTTTGAAACTACTATCCCCTCGGATCGCGATGCCCGTGGTTGCGACCAGCGAGCCGACGTCCGCTCCGCGGCCCCTTCTGGTCTCGGTCTTCTCGAAAGGTCGAAATGAGCCTGTTCAAACGCAGGGACTTAGGAGGCTCACGTGCCCAGCGGCAAGGGTGCAGGTGAGCCTTCAGATGCCTGGGTTCGGCAGTGCTTGACGGCCCCAGCGGGGTGGGAGTCGAGCGTTCTGGGGTTGTCGCGCTTGCAGGTGGCCCCCGAGGGCCCAACTGGACCGCATAGCGGCCCCAGGAGGTCGGTTCGACAGCCGCTGCTCGATGTCCCCTGTCTCCCTCGCTTTTGCGACCAGCTGTGGTGGCGTGAACTCCGAGCTTCCGTATCAATCAAGAGTTGTGGTGCTCGGTGGTTCGGGTCGAGAGCCCCATGGCATATGCAATCCCCTTTGCTCGAATCGCTTGCCCGAGTTCCCGGTAATGCCGACCTAACTGGGTGTCAAACCGTAGGCGCTGCCGGTGTCCGAGCGCGGCGGCGAAGTCAGAACCGCTACGGAAAAGTAGATGCCGCCAGCGAGCACGGTCTTTACGGCCTCCAACAACTCGGCTTGGTCTGCGGTTTTGGTGAGGTAGCCCCGGGCGCCCCACCGGACCGATGAGGCCGCTTCGTCCAGGTCAGCACGCCTTGTTAGGAAGAGAAATGGCAACGCTTGACCCCTCGATCGGGCAATCCTCATCGCGTTGATGCCGGAAAGGATGGGCAACTCGGTCTCGGCAATGACCAGATCTGGCGGCGTCTCCTGGACCCTGTCAAGCAATTGGTCGCCGGAAATCACCAATTCGATGGTGTCCGCCAAATCAGAGCATATTTTGGCCAGCCCTTCTGCGACGATCAAGTGGTCGTCCGCGATCAACAGCCGCCGGATTCTTCTACAGCTTCCTGGTCGCTTCTTCAACACATGCCCCCTTTCACCGATCTGCCTAACGGCGGAATTTCTCGTCATCGAAAGCCCAGTGGCAAGCCCTTGGGTCTAACACACGATACAAAGGGACCACTGAAGGGCCATCCGTAGATCAAGAAGGTCAGGATCGGTATTTCTACTTAGCCGTTAAGTAGTTCCAAACCCGATAAGGGGCCTTCCACGCCGAAGGGCCGCTGAGCCACGCGATGACGCGAGCCAGTGGCATGCTTCACACCGAACCAGCTATCGGGTCGCGTGCGCGGCGGCTGATCGCTCGCACTCGTCGCGCATTGTGAATATCACAGCGGATGCCGTGGTCCCGGTGAGTCTGCGGGACGTTCATCTCCTCATGCCAGAGCATATGAAGGTGTCCCGTCTGGGAAGTCGAAGCGAGAGAAGAGGTCGATGATGAGAAGGGCGGGCCGAGGCACGTCAGTCACCCGTCTGGGAGTGCGGGGCCTCCACCGCTTTGGACTGCGGCGAGTCTTTTTGACGCAAGAAGATGGACAAGACGACCAACGCCAGCACGGCTAGAAACTCGCTCTGCCAGTTCTGCATCGACTCGAACCAAAAGTCGCTGCTGAACAGGTGCTCGATAAAGCCAGGAGGCATGAGACCGCTCAAGCGATCCTCGGCGGATTTGGCCTCCCAGCTGCCCATTGCATGGAGCCCAAAAGAGAGGAAAAACAGCGCAAAGAAGGCGATCGCCAAGGAGTGGCCGTAAAGGGCCTTCCACAACCCGCCCTTGAGCACGGGCAGCGGGGTAGGGCCGGGGTCGATGCGGGTTTCCTCTTCCTGCGGGTCCAGGGGCCTGGACTCGGCAGACCCCTGTTGGCGGAGGCGGACGGTGAGCAGCACATACATGCCCATCTGCAAAAACTCGCTCTCCCAGTTCTCAAACGTGGCGCTGATGAAGTGACCGGAAGAACGGTAGCTCCACAGCCCAATCGAGGCCATGCCGTGCTGGGTTAGTTCTTCGTTGAAAACGTGCCACCCAGTGAGGGCTTGGCCCGCGAGGAAGACGGCCATCAGGCCAAATAGCACCAGAGACGGACCGTTACGACGCCACATCTTTCCACTCCCAGAAAAGACGGGCCCGAAGGCCCGCCCAGAACTCACTTCGACTTGGCCGCGCTCTGGTTGCCTCCTTGCTCAGCGAGCAAGGTGAGCTTCTCGTCCGTGGCCTTTTCTTCTTCCAACGTCTCCAGCAGGTAGGGCAGGGCGTCCTTGTAGCCAAGCTGCTTGGCCAAGGCGGCAATCGTGCCGTAGGACGCGATTTCGTAGTGCTCCACCTTCTGGGCACCACCAATGAGGGCGGCATCGCGCACCGGGCCCTTTTCGATTTCTTCGATGACTTCCTTGCCTTCTTCGACCAGGCCTTCCATCGCCGCGCACTTGATGCGCTTTAGGCGTATGCCCAGCACTTCGACCACTTGGTCGATGCGCTCGATCTGGCCTTGGGTTTCTTCCAGATGGGTCTCAAAAGCAGCAGCAAGGTCCGGGTTCTCCGCGGCGCGGGCCAAGCGGGGAAGGGCCTTGGTCAGCCGCTTTTCGGCGCTCTAAATGTCCGAGAGCTCATGCACAAACAGTTCTTCTGCGGTCTTGATTGCCATGCAAAGCACCTTCGTTCAGGGGAATCGGATGCCTACCATGCGCCTGGCTCGGAGCAAGCGGCGTGAAGGTTTGTGCTCGTGTGGAAGTGCGTCGTCACCCAGGGATCGGAACGCCAGCCGAGCGGCTTTCCTCCACCGCGTTGATAAGGGCGGTGATGGGGTAGGGTTTGGAGAAGAAGGGCGCCCAACGGTGGTCAGCCGGGAGCTCTGAAGGATTGGAGGCGGAGGCAAAGACGTAGGGCACTCTTGCTGTGCGCAGTTCGTCTGCCACCTCCTTTGCATTCCCTCCAAAAATCCCCCAGTCGAGCACTGCGGCAGCCAGGGCGCCTCGGCCGATGCGGTCCTTTGCATCCGCTACGGTTCGCACGAGGTGAACGTCGTAACCGGCCATAACGAGCACTTCTTTGAGAAGAGGGGCCAACTCTCGATCATCCTCCAGAACCAGGAGGTTGCCATGGACGGCGGGGTAGGCGTGTATAGAAGACATGGGAGGAAACGTGGAAGGATTTCCTTCACCTTAGGCCTGCCGCCGTGATCGCTGGCTCAAGGGGATTCCCAGTGCATACTTGCCGTTTGCAAGGGGAGCGTTTCCTACCTTTGGCGCTCCCTTCACGCAGGGTCTAAGGTCATCTCAGCAAAATCCAGCCATGGACATCTCTAGAAGCAGTGCTGCTGGCATCACCATTACTCTTTTCCAGGCGCAAGGCAGCTCCTCGCTGACCATTGCAGACTTGTTGAGCAATGTCCCCGACGACGACGAGTTGCTCTCGGTAGATCTCGGTGGGGCCACTGACGCGGACGTGGAACGCGTCTGGCAGGCCATGTCCCTAGGGCGGGGGTCGTTGCCGGCCGGCCCTGTCGCGACAAACCCTCGGCTGGAGAAGTTCGCGAACCATTTCATGGCGCGCGTGGTCGCGGTGCTCCCCGGCCAAAACCTGAGCTTTAAAGGCGCGGTCCTCACCATTGTGGCCGGGGCAAACTTCGTCGTAACGCACCACGTCGACGACATCGACTTCTTGGCCGACATGCGGGTCCGGGAGCCGGAAACGGTCTGCGATATCGGTTGCCTGGGCGAGGCAAGTTTCGTGGCCGCATTGCTGGACTGGCACCTGTCCACGTATTTTTCGGCGGTGGCCCTTTTTGAGGTCGAGATTGAACGACTTGAGAGCCGCATCCTCTCCGATAAGCCCCCAGGCCGCTCCGCCCTCCCTGAGCTCTGTGCCTTGAGGGGCGCGGCCTCTCGGCTGCGTCGCATGCTCGCGCCCCACCGCGTCGTGTTTGATGGGCTTTCTCGGCCCGACTTCGTTCCAGACGGGGCGGAAGAAGTGGCCCGCCACCTGCGCGACCTGGACGACCGCTACGAGCGGGCCTTGGACGTGGTGGAGAACGCCCGAGAGCTCGTCGTGGGGAGCTTCCAGCTGTTCAGCACCCAGACGGAGCTTCAGACCAACGAGCGCATGAAGCTACTCACATTCGTTACGGTGGTCACTGGCCTGTTGGCGGTCATCGCAGGTGCGCTGGGCATGAACTTCGAGGCAGACTTCTTCGGCCTGAAGACAACGGGGTTTTGGACCGCCGTCGGAGTCATGGTCGGATTGGGGGTGACGTCCGTCCTGGTCGGCCGCAGGCGAGGGTGGCTTTAGCTGCATGTGCCGCCGACGGCCCAGGCACGTGCGAAGAGACACCAAACGGTTCAGGAAAGGACTCAGGTGCACGCTTGGCCTATGCGAAGAAGAGACCGGCTTCTTCGCCTACGTTTATCGCTCGACGGCCGCAGAGTGCTTGCCGCTGCTACTCTGGGGCCATCGGTGTCCGTAACCACACAGAGGGCGCGCCATGCCTTTGCTCGCCATTGCCTATTGCAGCCAGGTCAGCCCCGGTGTGAGCCTTCTCCAGATCGACGAGCTGGCCGAGAAAGCCTCTGCTCACAACCTCAACACAGGCGTGACCGGGGTGCTGCTTACCGATGGAAAGCGGTTCTTGCAATACATTGAAGGGCCTGAACAAGGGGTTGCCGCGGCTTATCTGAGGATTACGAGTGCCAGCAGCCATCTGAGGCTGGTGGAGCTTGGCCGCAGCGTTGGAGCGGCAAGGCGCTTTCCCCATTGGTCCATGCGTTGGCTGGCTGTTGAACCCGAAGACCTGCGCATCGCAGAGGTCAGCGATTGGCGCGGCTTGGCAACCCGGCAAGAGGTGTCGATGTTTCAGGTTCCGACGGGCATAGAGTGTGTCACTGCACTCATCAATCCTTACATTGGATGCGAGCGGCCTCCCGGCTGTATATGCGGCGACTGCAGATGGTGATTGCAAGGTCCTTTGCAGTGCTCTCAAAAGGCCGTCGAAACATTTGTCAACTGCAGTGGGGCGATCCTTCTGCGGCCACTGCGGCGCTTCGGATGTTTAAGACCTGGATCCACCCGTTGGGCTGGGCTTTGCAAACGAACCTCCCAGCCATCCGGAATGTCATTTTTAGGCGTTAGTGCTACCTGAGTGAGAAGATTGCCCTTCGCTGCATCGCGAGCAGGGCAAAGCAGGCGAGCAAGGCCCCCAATGGAAGCCAAAGCCAGAGCGCCCCCAACTTGGTCGGGCCGGGCGCATTGCCAGCCCGCACACCCACCCAATCCAGTCCGAAGCCGGTAAGGAGCACGCTGATTGACGCACCCATCTTCTCTGCCGAGAACAAGACGCCTAGGTAAAGCCCCAAGCTTTCGCCTGCCGCTTGGGAGCGCGTGGCAGTCTCGGTGGCCAACGTAAGAATGAGCACGGTCAGGAGCCCTGCGCCAAGCCCAAAGAGCCCGGCGCCGATCGCCATGGATATGTCGCGCCTGGGCCCACCTGCCAGCACCACAATGCCGGCCAATGCAATGACAAGTGAAAACAGCAACGCGTTACCCGGCCCCGCCTTCTTCAGCAGCCACGGGGCAACCAATACGCCTGCAAGCAGCACGAAGAAAACCGGCAGCATCAAGGCAGGCAGCTCGGCGGGGGTGCGCTGGAGCAGGTATTGGTTCACGTATGGCATCAGCGCGACCAAGGACCCGCTGCCAATGCCGATGAGGACGAGCATCGCGGCCACCACATAGAAGGCACGGTTCTGCAACGTAGCTCGGAGCGCTGGGATTAGTCGCTTGGTTTTCGCCGCGACATCCCCTGTCCCTTCGCGCATCGGTGTCCCTCGGCACGTCAGCCAAGACAGCAGCAAAAAGAGCATCGAGGCAACAGCCAGGACGGCTCCCATCCCCAAATACCCGGGCTGAGCGTTACCAAACCGGGAAACAAGTGCTGGGGCGACGCCCGCGACCACCAGCCCTGCCGTCGTCGCGCCAAACGACCTAGCAGAAATGAGTGTGCCGCGCGCGCCAAGCGTCGGGGCTATGTCGCCAGCTAAAGCCGTATGAGCCACAGCAAAAACGGTCGTGAGGAGGGATTGAGTGGTCAGCAGTATGGCAAAAACCACTGCCCGCGCAGCAAGGGGTAGGGCGTGCAACGGGATAAACAGCAACACCAGCAGCAGTGGGAGGACCACGGCGCTGAACAAGAGCACGCTTGCGCGCCCGCGGTTGGCCGAGGCAAAGGCGTCTGTCTTACGCCCCAGCCACGGGTCCAATAATAAGTCGCTGATTTTTGGCACTGCTAGGACCACCCCAGCCCAGACTGGAGGCAGTCCGGCGACTTCTGTGAGGTAGTAAAGGAGCAGGAGCGGCACCAACGCAAATCCCAGCAGTGCCCCGAAAGCACCGGCGCCATAGCCTACGAGCAGGGTGCTGCCCAGACGGTGGGTCTGACGGTCATTCATCGCCTGATCCTGGAAGAATGCGAATATCCCTACTGCGCATGGTGGTGAACCGGAGCTCAACATTGCCATCTTCCAACGTTACCCGACGCAGCACCCCGTCCATTGGCACCTCTATGGCATCGCTCTTCACGAGGAACGCATCCTTCGTAAGGGGGCTTAGTCGATACCGGGCACGGCCGTATAGTCCTTTGATGAGCATGCGAGCTGAGCAGTCCCTTTCGTCGACGTCAAGATCGATGCGCGACGCCAGATCGGGGCTGTGCCAGGTCCCCTGAAGCGTCGCAAGATCCGCGCAGTTGCCCTGCAACGGCAGCTGCAAGCGGTCGAACTGATGTTGGTAGCCCTGCTCCCGGACGTCGAGCCCGGTCACGTAGCCTCTTGCGTCCAGGCGCGGACGCAGCTGCAGCGCAATGATGCTGAGAAGATTGACTGCAAGCGCGCCGTCGCCGGCATCGACTAACGGCAAAGGCATGCCGAACCAGGTCAACACCGGCTTGCCGTCTTCCACCAACAATTCGATATGTTCCCCAATGGCGGCGCAATAATAGTGACCGACCAGGGAAGATCCTGATTGAACCTTTGCAGGAAGAGCTTGGGGGGACAAGACATCCTGCAATACAGCTTCTACGACCCGCAATGCCAAGTCTGACGCGGAGATGTCGTTGCGGTTGCTCATGATCACAACATCTAATTGGTGTTCTGAGACCGTCAACATCTGGCAGCTTCCCCCGATTACCCCGCCTGCGTGATGGAGCAACTCCACGCCGCGCCATCGTTCACGAATCAAGCCCAGACCGTAGGCGCTCTCGAAACCATTGTTCAGCCGGGTCGGTGCCGTCAACTGATGGGTGAGGGCGCAATCCCAAAGGGTGGGGCGCTGTAGGTGAGCGAGCCATCGCTGCATGTCGTCGATGGTGGAGACTATTCCGCCCTCCCCGAGAAGGGGGGTAGGGAACACCCCACGGGTGAAGCCATCGCCGGTGGGACGACGCAAATGGTTTGTGGCCACGCCATAAAGCAGATCTGAATCGCTGACCCAAAGCGCGGTGTCGTTCAGCTGAAGGGGACGGAAGAGGCGTTCCTCGAACAACTCTCCCAACGGAGCGCCGAGCATGCGCTCCAAGGCGACAGAGAGTAAGCGGTATCCGCCATTGTTGTAGATGAAACGATCGCCTGGACTAAAGTTGTCATCCTGCTGGATGCACTGGTAGCGCAGTGCAGCGTCCATTGGAAGGGCCGACATTGCATTCGACATCAGGGCCAGGTCCAAATAGTCGCGACTTCCCCCAGTGTGGTTCATCAGCTGCCTGAGCGTGCGGACCCCTTGGGCCGAGGGCAGCTCCGGAATCCACCTCCCTACCGGGTCATCGATGCTGCATACGCCATCTTGCTCAGCGAGCAATGCAAGAGCGCACGCGAAGTGCTTGGTCGTCGAGCCGATGCGCATGCGGGTGGCGGGCTGATTGACCAAGCGTGATTCAAGACTCGAAAGGCCAAACCCGCGGCGGATCAAAGGGAGGCCACCATGGAGAACGCTGATGACAAACCCTGGGGCATCCCCCACGTTGTATGGGTCCAGTATCGCGTGGACTCTTGAAGCAGCGCTTGATGTCATCGTTCTTCTCCAGAGATTAATGAGTGTTCGTTCGCTTTTCGAGGTAACATTCGGCCACTTGTCCAAGTCCCCACAGACGATGCCGAAGCGAGACGAATCCCACATGGCGGCCCGGCGCGCTCAGATCCTTGATGCGGCGCGTGTGGCGATAGATCGGGAGGGCTTGGAGTTCTTGTCCATGGCCCGCATCAGCAGTGCTGCCGGATTGAGTATCGGCGCGCTGTATACGCACTTTGAGTCGAGGCAGGCACTGCTCGCCGAGTTAATCAAAAGTGACCCTCAAAGCCGTCCCTTGTTCCGAGGATGCAAGACAGCACCAGAGACACTGCAACGATTCGCCGAAATGCTTTCGGAGCTTGCGCTTCGGGACGAGACCAACATACGCTTGCGGGTCACTCTCGAGCTGGCCGCCTTGGCCCGGCGCAGCCCGGAAGTTCGAGGGGCAGTCGACCAGGGATATCAGGGACAGCGATCGGCCGTCATGCAGCAGATGTCGATGCTCGCCCACGACGGCTTGGCCCCAGAGCGAGTCGCCGTGATCGGGGAATGCCTTTTTGCTTTGTTGCTCTCTGCACAATTTCAGATGATGACCGGCGTAGTCGCTGACAATGACGCAATGCTTCTTGCGGCTAGAAATCTGCTTGAGGAGATCCATGGCGGTCCCTTTACCCATCCGACAAAGCGCCGGCATCGATGAGGGAGTCGTGGCGAAATTGGATAAAGCCACCATCGTAGCTCGCCGAGGGACTGGTGTCGGACCCGAGAAGGAGGGGCGCATCGAGGTCCACCAGATCCGCGAACTGGCCGGCGATGAAGGCGGGACGCATGGCCATGGAACTGCCAATCATTGAGCCAACCATGACACGCAAGCCGCTCATCCGCGCGGCGTGGATCAGCACGAGTGCCTCGTTGAGCCCTCCGCACTTGCCGATGCCGGCATTCTGGTCACCGAAAACCACCTTAGAGCACTCATTGCCGCCCTCTGCTTGGTGGGCTCCACATCGTCACGACACGGCAATCACCGACCCGGGACGCAGCGACGGGTATCTCTAGGTGCACCGATCACGTTAAGAGGAGCCGCCAATGCGCGCGTTGACCTACCACGGCAGCAAAGATGTCCGGGTGGACACCGTCCCGGATCCCACCTTGGCGGCGCCCGATGACCTGATCCTGCGCGTCACCGCGACCGCTATCTGCGGCTCGGACCTTCACCTATACCGCGGAAAGATTCCCGACCTTCACACCGGCGACGTTCTAGGCCATGAGTTCATGGGGGTCGTGGAGGAGGTAGGAAGCGGCGTGACCGACTTGAGGCCTGGCGACCGCGTGGTGGTGCCCTTCGTCATCGCTTGCGGCGAATGTTTCCACTGCAAGTTGGCTGAACACGCGGCCTGTGAGACCACCAATACCGGGAAGGGCGCGGCGGTGAACCAGAAGGGCATCCGCCCGCCCGCCGCTCTGTTCGGCTATAGCCATCTATACGGCGGGGTGTCCGGCGGCCAAGCTGAATACGTCAGGGTTCCGAAGGCAAACGTGGGCCCGCTGCGCGTGCCGGATGCGCTGCCCGACGAGCAGGTGCTGTTCCTGTCGGACATCCTGCCTACCGGCTACCAGGCCGCGATCAATGCGGGCGTCAAACCGGGGTCTACTGTGGCCATTTTCGGCGCCGGCCCGGTCGGACTGATGGCTGCCGCGTGCTGCCGTTTGCTGGGGGCCGAGACCATCTTTATGGTCGATCACCTGGCCTACCGGCTGGCCTTCGCCGCGCAGACTTACGGCGTAACCCCAGTGGATTTCAGTCAGATCGAAGACCCGGCTGAATACATCATCACGCAGACCAACGGGCGCGGCGTTGATGCCTCCATCGAAGCAGTCGGCTTCGAAGCCGAAGGAAGCGCACTCGAATCAGCACTGACCACGCTGAAGGTGGAAGGCAGCAGCGGGGTGGCGATCCGCCAGTGCATCGCGGCCACCCGCCGCTGCGGCACGGTGAGCATTCCTGGCGTCTACGCCGGTTACCTGCATGGCTTCCTGCTTGGCGATGCGTTCGACAAGGGCCTGACCTTCAAGATGGGCCAGACCCACGTGCAGGGCCTGATGCCCGAGTTGCTCGACTACATCGGGGAAGGCGCGCTCAACCCGGGCGTGATTATTACTCACCGCCTTCCCCTGGAAGAAGCCGTCCGCGGCTACGAACTCTTCGACCGTAAGGAGGAGGACTGCCGCAAGGTGATCCTTATCCCCTGACAAATGAACCGTCATCTTTGCCGCGGCCCTGCGCACGCTCTGACCGGCCCAGACGTCGATCTGCCACTGATTGGCTTGAGCCCCAAACCGAGCAGAGTGGCCCACCCTGAGGGCATGTGGTGATCGCGGTTATCGTGCCGGCGCACAACGAAGCCGATGACATTGGTCGCTGCCTTGAGGCGGTCAACGAAGCTGCAGTGCATCCAGGTTTGGAGGGCGAGCCGGTAGTAACCGTGGTCGCGCTGGATGCCTGCACCGACGGCACAGGCGGCGTGTGCGCTCTCCACGGTGCAGCGGCAGTCGCGCTCGATGCGCGCTGCGTAGGTGTCGCGCGTGCGGCGGCGGCCCGTCATGCGCTTGATTTGGGCGCACGTTGGATTGCCAGCACCGACGCCGACACGGTCGTGCCTGCGGACTGGCTGTGGAAGCAGGTAGCATGCGGCGCTGACGCGTTCTGCGGGGTGGTGGACGTGGCCGAATGGCGCGACTATCCCCCCGCTGTGCGTGAAGCCTTTGCCGGCCGCGAGCTGTCGTGCGATGGGCACCGTCATATCCACGGCGCCAACTTGGGCCTCAGTGCCGCAGCTTATGAGAAAGTCGGCGGCTTCCCGCCGTTGGCAACGGGTGAGGATGTAGCACTGGTGCGGGCCCTTGAGTGTTCGCGAGCAAGCATCGCTTGGCGTGCGCGGCCGGTGGTATTCACCAGCGCCCGACGCTCATCAAGGGCACCACAGGGTTTCAGTAGTTTTTTACAGGCCTTGGAGCGCGAGGTTTTGGGAACCCCTGCTGCGCTGCCACCAGCGCAGGCACTTGTGCGATGACCGCGATGCCGGCAGACCTACTCGGATGGGCCGCCACGGCCGTGCTCATTGCCACGTTGTCTCGACAGATCTACAAGCAACACCGGGCAGGGTCGGTGGAAGCGGTGTCCACATGGCTCTTCGTCGGGCAAATGACCGCATCGGTGTTGTTCATCGCTTACAGCGCCCTGATGGGATCGACGGTCTTTGTGGTCACCAATAGCCTGATCCTCGTTACCGCTGTGGTCGGCCAAATCCTTGCTCTCCGTAGGCGACACCGACGCTGATCGGCGGAAATTTGATGGGCGCCTGACGATGGCTACGAGAGCTGTTCGTGGATAGCGGTGATCAGCTGCTTGAAGCGGTAAGGTTTTGGCAAAAAGCGCACGGCCGCAGGAATGGGCGCGAGTTGGGAGCGTTGCAGGCCTGAAACAACTAACACGCGCGCGTGGGGCTGTGTCTGAGCGACCTCCGCAGCGACCTCGAAGCCGGATATGCCGCCTGGCATGCTCACGTCGGTGACAACCACGGCATATCGTGTGTCACCCCTAAGATAAGCGATCGCTTCCACGCCATCTGATGCAGGGGTGACCACGAATCCTTGATCGGCCAACGCTTCAACCACCACGGTGCGCAGATCTTCTTCGTCTTCAACAAACAAAACGTTGATGGGCATTTCAAGGCTCATAGATTGGAAAGCAGAGCGTGATGCGGGTGCCTTCGCCCGGAACGCTGCTTAGTTGGGGAAATCCCCCGGATTGCGTAGTAAAACCAAAGACCTGACTCAGACCAAGACCGCTGCCCCGTCCTACCGGTTTGGTCGTAAAGAAGGGCTCGAAAACCCGTGCCTGCTTGTCAGGTGGGATGCCCTCGCCATCGTCCTCGACCGTCAGGCAGACGTGGGGCTCGGGCGCATGGTTTGTCGATGCAGGGTCTTGGGTATCCTGCGCGCGCGCTGTGATGGTGATGGTGCCGCCGCTGGGCATGGCGTCGCGGCTGTTGCACACCAAGTTGAGCACTGCCGCTTCCAGCTGAGCCCTGTCGACGAACACCAGCGGAAGATCGTCATCGAGATTGAAAACCACGTTGACTGTGTCACCCGCAGACCGTTGCAGGAGCTCTTTCGACTCGCGCAGGGCGGCGGTGACATCCAACGATTCGGGGGACAGCTTCTGTCCTCGGCCAAACGTCAGCAGTTGTCTGGAAAGGAGGGCGCCCCGTTCGGCCGCGCGAAGGGCCGTCTCGATCAGCTTGGCAGCGGGCCCGTCCTTCACGCGGACGCTGATGAGGTCGAGGCAGTTGACGATGATCGTCAGAAGGTTGTTGAAGTCATGGGCAAGACCGAGAGTCAACTTGCCAATCGCTTCCATCTTCTGCGCCTGTAGAAGGCTGTGTTGAACCTGCTGCAACCGTTCTTGAGCGTCGTGGCGCTCGGTGATGTCTCGGGTCACTTTGGCGTATCCAACCAACACGCCATCAACCCAGATGGGATCAATCACGACGCTCGCCAAGAACCGCGAGCCGTCTTGCCGAACCCGCCATCGGTCCTCAATACAACGGCCTTCGGTAGCGGCCGTTCGCAGGTTGCGTTGCGGCACGCCGGCAGCCGCATCCTCCGGCAAGTAGAAGCGAGAAAAATTGGTTCCAACGACATCTTCGGCCGTGTAGCCCTTGATCCGCTGACCACCAGGGTTCCAAGTTCGGATCACGCCATGCTCGTCCAGCATATAAATCGCATAGTCAGTGACGGAGTTGACTAAGAGAGCGAACTGCCTGGATTCGTCATTCAAGACATCTTTGGGGTGCTGCAACTCTGTCACGTCCATCCTCCCCGGGATCGCGTGACCCTAAAGGATGGCTTGTAAAGAAACCGTAAAAAGGTGTCTCGGTGCGCAGTTTGACTTGACCTTTACACAACCCTGCGGGTAGTCGTTCACACTGTCCTTGCATGGATAAACGACGGGCGTGGGAGGGTGAGGGCATGCCAGATGGGACTAAATCGGTGAGTGTGTTCCTGGTCGAGGACGAACCCAGCTTGATGTATGTGCTGGAAGAGTCGCTCAAGAGCTTGGGCTATGCGGTGGGGGAGAAGGCGGAGTATCTGCCTGAAGCGTTGGAGCGAGCGCAAAGCGAAGCCTTTGACGTGGCGATGTTGGATGTCAACCTGCACGGCCAAGAGTCCTTCCCCGTCGCAGATGTGCTGATGGAGCGCGGGATCCCGTTTGTGTTCACCACGGGCTTTGGGGCTAGGACCCTTCCCGAGCGTTTCCAACGAACCCCGGTCATGGAGAAGCCATTCCGACTCAAGGACATTCGGCGCGCCATCTCTGAGCTCCACCCGGCGGCGTCTGTCTGACCGGCGTTGAGGGTCGGATTCGCCCGGCCGTCACTTCTACATCGCGTTTCGTCGATGCTTGTCTGGATAGGGTGCGGTTTCCCCTGATCCAAACGAGGAGTTGCACCATGGCTGAAACCAAAGAAAACCTGCTCGATTGGCTCCGCGATGCTCATGCGATGGAGCAGCAGGCGGAGACCATGCTGAAGGGCCAGGCGTCCCGCATCGAGCACTATCCCGTCTTGAAAGCGCGAATCGAAGAGCACATCCAAGAAACGATCGGCCAGCGAGAGCTGCTGGAAGGGTGCATCAAGCGCCTGGGCGGTTCTCCTTCCACCATCAAAGACGTGATGGGCAAGATGGCCGCCTTCGGTCAAGCGCTGGGCGGGATGACCGCCTCGGATGAGATCGTGAAAGGCGCGATGGCCGGCTACGTGTTCGAGCACTTCGAAATCGCGTCTTACACCGCGCTGATCGCGGCCGCCAAGACCGCCGGCGACCCGGAGACGGCCCGCGTATGCGAGGAGATCTTGGGCCAGGAAGAAGCAATGGCCGATTGGCTGGCCTCGCACTTGCCCGAAGTGACCGAGGAATTCCTGGTGCGCGACGCGACCCCAGGCGTCGAAGCCAAGAAGTAACGGCTGGATCGTCATCAGTGCCCTGTCGGATGCGCTACGACGCTCCGACGGGGCCTCAACTTGCCATGCGTCTCAGGGCGCGCGGTAGACAATGCAGCGTCGGAACTCAATCAGGGCGGGAAGCACCGTAAGGAGGAGCGCCGGCACGATGGCAAACAACCACAAGGCGATGGGAGCCAGGTCAAGTGCCAGGCCAGTAGCGACATGCGTATCAGGCATAGACCAGTAAACGGCGCCGATTGCGATCCAAGGGGCCAAGTCCAAGATGCTATGAACGTGCTGCTCCAAGGGGCGAATGGCTCGCGTGGGATAGGCCACGCGGGTGTCCCAATAGCCTGTGATGGCGTGCAGACACACCAGCGCCAGAAGGATCAGGAAAAGCGGTTGAGACGCTCGAAAGGAGAGCCATAGCAGCGTTGCCGCCCCCAGGATCGCGATCTGCACCAAGTGCAGCCCGGATTCTTTTAGCCCCGACGTGGTTTCGATGCTACTGGCTCTGTGAAGCCAAAAGTCGATGGCCCCTGCAGTAAGCCAAAGCAGATAGAGGCCATGCCAAATCGTCACGTCCATCGCTGAGTTGAACATTGTCGCTCCCGGAATCAGTTGCAATCACTTCTCACCGTGACTCCCGCGTAATGGGTGCAAGCTTAGCTCTACCGAAAATACTAGGGAACTACCGCTTACGACGGCGTGTTTTTTCGTCGCGCGTGCGAGCGTTCGTGTATGAATGGCGACTCGACTAGAGCTGCCCAGCGGCTTGACGTCCCCTTGACGTCTTGGTGACACGCCGTGCTCTCTCTGAAGCGGATATTTGTCTCCAACCTTATTAGGAGAATCGTATGAGCGCTTATCCACAGTTTCTGGCTGCGACGCCGCGAGTGACCCGAATGGAAATGGCGGATCTTTACGCGGGCGATGCCACCACCGTGGTCCAGCTGGACGCGACCCCCTGCGATACGTGGATTCAGAACCTGCAAGGGCTGGTGAGCCGGTCCCCAGAGCTTGCCGGAACACGCGTGGAAGTGGACGGTTCATGGGTCCACTTTATCGGCGTGCGGAAAACGCGAAGCCCCGTCGCAGCTCACCTATTGGAAGTGATTGCTGCTGCAGGCGAGATGGCCTACGGACCTGTCGCTGTTCGGCCAACAGCGTTCAGCGCGACCCCATCTCCCGCTATGCAGTGACCTGAAGCCGGCAGTTGCTTGGGCCCAAACCATTTAGGACGAACGGAGGAGATCACCATGACCGACGACAAAAAGAACACTGGCAGCCCGGACCGCGACCGCATCAACGTCAACGAAGATTACGAGCTCCAGTATTGGACCAAGGCGCTGGGTGTCAGCGCCGAGGAACTGCGGGCGGCGGTGAAGGCCGTAGGTCCGACGGCGGTCGCGGTGCGAAAGCACTTGCACAAGTAACCGGGGAAGGGCATGTCGCTTACGGAATACCGCCGCAAGCGGAGCTTTGACAAAACGAAGGAGCCGGAGCCCGGCAAGGCGTTGCCGCAGGGGAAACGGGCGATTTTCGTGGTCCAGCTACACCACGCCAGCCGCCGGCATTACGACTTCAGGCTCCAGGTCGGGGACGCGCTGAAGAGCTGGGCCGTTCCCAAAGGGCCCAGCTACGATCCGACGGTCAAACGGATGGCCGTAGAGGTGGAAGACCATCCCGTGGACTATGCCGGCTTCGAAGGCGACATCCCCAAAGGGCAATACGGCGGCGGGCACGTCGCCCAGTTTGACCACGGTGTGTGGGCGACGACGGGCGACCCGGAAGCCCAGCTCGCCAAGGGGCATCTTCGGTTCGAGTTGTTTGGCACGAAGCTGAAGGGTGGATGGCACCTGGTCCGGTCGGGTAAGCCCGCCAAGCAGCCGCAATGGTTACTATTCAAAGACGACGATGCCTTCGCAAGCGACGTGGAGGCGGACGATTTGCTTGGCGATGTGACCGCACCGCCCGCCGAAGATCTGAAGCGCGCGGGCGCGGGGAAGGCCGATAAGAAGAAGCTCACCGCCGTCGCGTTGCCGAAGAAAGGACGGCGCAGGGACTGGGCGAAGAAAGCCTCGGCGCTGACCAAAGCCAAGAAAGCCAAAGCGCCCGAAGGCCCGTTCGAGCCGCAGCTGGCCAAGCTGGGAGACGTGCCCCCCAAGGGAGACCAGTGGATTCATGAGATCAAGTGGGACGGTTACCGCATTCTGGCCACGATCGCTGAGGGCCAAGTGCAGCTATGGTCCCGCAATGCGCTGGAGTGGACGTCGAAGATCCCCGAAATCCGGGACGCTGTGGCCGCCTTGGGGCTGAAATCAGGCGCATTGGACGGCGAACTCATCGCCGGCAGTGGCACCAAGGAGGACTTCAACCTCCTCCAGGCCACGTTATCCGGGGAGCGCCAAGGCACGTTGGCTTACGCCCTGTTCGATTTGCTCCACATCGACGGAATCGACATCGCCGATGCGCCCCTGCTGGAGCGCAAGGAGCTCCTGCAAGAGCTCTTGGAAGGGAGTTTAGGGCCCTTGGCCTACAGCTCGCACATCGAGGGGGACGGGGAATCGGCCTATCAACTCGCCGGCGACCGCCACTTCGAAGGGATTATCTCCAAGCGAGCTGATCGGGCCTATCGCGGTGGCCGAAGCGAGGACTGGAAGAAGACCAAGCAGTTGGCCAGCGATGAGTTTGCGGTGGTGGGCTACACCGCCCCCAAGGGAAGCCGCGCCGGCTTTGGGTCGCTGTTGTTGGCCAAGCCGGATCCCAAACACGGGTGGCTTTACGTGGGGCGAGTGGGCTCGGGCTTCTCCGACACGCTCATCAAGGAGTTGAGCCAGTTGATCGGCCGGGCGGGTGGAAAGACGCCCACGGCCCACGTGCCCACCAAGGATACCGACCTTCGGTCAGCGACTTGGTTTGAGCCGCGCTTTGTCGTGGAAGCGTTCTACCGGGGCATTGGTGGGCAACAACTGCTGCGTCAACCCTCGCTCAAAGCGGTTCGGCGAGACAAAGACGTGGCCGACCTGGCCGACTCAGACAGGACACCTCCAGCGGACAAGGCCACGGATGCAGTCCCGTTAAAGCCGTCCCGGAAGGCGACCAAAAAACCTTCTGTGGGGAGCTCGGCCAAGTCGGTAGGTGAAGCGCGCACGCCGCCCAAACTGTCCAGTCCCACCAAGGTAATCTTTCCGGACATAAAGGCGACTAAACAGGACGTGTGGGATTACTACACGGCCGTGATGGATCATTTGCTTCCCGAGATCATCGGCCGTCCGTTGTCGATCATTCGCTGTCCCAGCGGGACAGCCAAGCCCTGTTTCTTCCAAAAGCACCACACGGCCGGCTTGGAGCTGGTGGATTCGGTTCGCCTTAAAGAGGACAGCGGCATCAACGCGCACTACCTGGTGGTTCGCGACGCGGCCAGCCTGCTGGAGCTGGTGCAGTTCAACGCGCTGGAGTTTCACCCTTGGGGTAGCCACGCAGAGGACCCGGACAGGGCTGATCGCGTGGTCTTCGACTTGGACCCGGGCCCGGATGTTCCGTTCTCCGAGGTCAAAAAGGCCGCCGTGGACATCCGGAAGCTGCTTGAGCAACTGGAACTGGAGTCGTTCTTGCGGGTGTCGGGAGGGAAAGGCTTGCACGTGGTGGTGCCCTTGAACCCCGGGTGCGATTGGGACCTGACCAAGCGGTTTGCCAAAGGGTTCGCCGAGGCCTTGTCTCAGTCGGAGCCGACCCGCTTCCTGGCGACCTCGACCAAGAGCCTTCGCAACAAGCGCATCTTTGTCGACTACCTGCGAAACGGCCGCGGCGCCACGGCTGTGGCCTCCTATTCACTGCGTGGTCGGCCCGGCGCGCCTGTGGCCGTGCCCATCGCCTGGAGCGAGCTCTCCAAGCTGACCCGTGCGGATGCTTTCACCATGAAGGAGGTGCCCGAAAAGCTGAAGCGGCGCCGAAAAGATCCGTGGGCGGACATCAACACGATTCAGCAGAACCTGGCCCGGTGGGCACAAGACGACTGATCTTGGCCCCTGCGTTGGAACCCATTTGCCGTATGCACGCTGACGGGCCGAGCGCAGGGTCACGGAGTCCTTCTGACCACGACAGAACGCGAAGTCCAAGGGCACGACCGAGTGGCAGCGGAACTTCTTCCGAGGGGCATGACCCACCAAGAGCCCGCTCACGCTCCACTCGCATAGCATTCGCACGCGGTTGATCTGGGCCGTCTGATGATTCAGGTCCTGGTTATCCTTGGACTAGAGCCCATGAAACGGACCCTCGTATACGCCGCTCTGCTGTGCGTCTTAACTGGCCCCGTGCTTGCCCAGCAGGGCGATGGGACGGACGTTCCCGCCCGGGTCAACACCTTCAAACCCGACAAAGTCCCCGCTACTGACCAGCGCATTGCCGCGCTGAAGGTGCCGCAGGGATTCGAGGTCGAGGCCTTCGCCAAGGACCTGAAGAACATTCGGATCATCGCCGTTGCTCCAAACGGCGACATTTACGTCTCCCGTCGGGAGCAAGGCGACGTGTTGCTCTTGAAGGACGCCAACGAAGACGGAGCCCTGGACGAGGCGCCTAGGGCGGTAACGCACCGACCCAACGTCCACGGGTTGGCAATCGGAGGCGGACAGCTCTACATGGCTACCCCGACCGAGGTCTTTCGAGCGCCCATCAATGCAGACGGTTCCCTGGGTGCCGTCGAGCGAATCATCAACGATTTGCCGGACGGCGGACAGCATCCCAACCGGACGATGGCGTTCGGCCCAGACGGTATGCTCTACATCAGCGTGGGCTCGTCCTGTAACGCATGCAACGAGACCAACCCGGAGCATGCCGCCTTGTTACGGTCAACGCCTGATGGCAAAAGCAGGACGATCTTCGCTAGTGGGCTGCGAAACACGATCGGCTTCGCGTGGGACCCCAAATTTGGCGAGTTGTGGGGCATGGATCACGGCATCGACTTCCTGGGCGATGACGTCCAGCCGGAGGAACTGAACCACATCGTCAAAGGCAAGCAGTATGGCTGGCCGCACATCTGGGGGAAGGACGGACAAAACCCGCAGAGCACCCCGCCGGGGGAAATCACGAAGGCGCAGTGGGCTCAGATGAGCGAGCCCATGACGCTGGGCTATACCGCCCATGCCGCCCCCATGCAAATGGTGTTCTACACGGCCAGCCAGTTCCCGGCGGAATACCGGGGCGATGCGTTCGTCACCATGCGTGGCTCATGGAATCGAAAGCCCGCCTCTGGTTACGAGGTGGTTCGGGTCCGCTTCCGCAACGGGCAGCCCACCGCCTTTGAGCCGTTCTTGACCGGGTTCCTGGTCGATGGGGGCCAGAAGCATGTGGCCCGGCCGGTGGGGCTGGCCATCACACGTGGCGGAGCCCTGTTGGTGGGCGATGATGCCAATGGCACGCTCTATCGGGTGAGCTACAGCGGCGGCACCCCTGCTGCAGCGCAGCCCACCGCGATTCCTTCGCAGTCCCTTGAGCGGCAGGTCACCGCCGGGACGGGTGTCCCGTTGGTCTTGGAGCGCACCCCCGAAACAGTGTCCATCGCGGTGCGGTCCCCGGCTTTCCAGGATGGCAAACCCATGCCCAAGCGGTTCAGTACGTATCACGAAGGCGTATCGCCCCAGCTGACGTGGAACCCTGTCCCAAAGGCGGTGACCTACGTGGTGATCGCCGAGGATCCCGATGCCTCACCCATCAAGCCCTTCGTCCACTGGGTCGCCTGGAACATTCCCGGATCCCTGACCGGTCTACCGGAAGGTCTCCAAGCTCAGCCCCGGCTGACCGATCCCGAGGGCGTGCTTCAAGGGGCAACGAGCCGCGGCTCGATCGGCTACTACGGGCCGAAGCCGCCAGTGGGGGATCCCCCGCACCACTACCATTTCCAGATCTTGGCACTGGACGCCCGATTGGAGGTTCGTCCTGGGGCGACCCGCGATGAAGTGCTCAAGGCAGCCAAAGGCCATGTGATTGGCAAGGGCCAGCTCGTGGGGACCTATCAGCAGACCGATCCTCCTCTGAAGTAAACCCGCTCCGTCGCTGACCAGGTCGGCGTATAGGTAACCGATGGCCAGACCGCAACCGGTCACGAGCAGCCCTAGGGAATGCCGCTCAGATGTTCTGGGCGGCCGACGTCTCACAGAAGCGCGGAGTCGCGTAGAAGTTACGCGTAGATCAGGAGCGCGTGTGGAAAAGGGCGGATTTTTCGTCACGGTTTTCTACGGGACGTCGATGCCCGAGCAGGCACCATACCCATGCCGCAGAGGAGATGACGACTCTTCCATAAAGGCAAGCCATAGCCAGCCCCAAGGAGACGCGCAAATGTTTCTTCACCACAAGAAGTTGATGTATACGGTTCGGGTCAAAGAATCCAATCCCGCCCTGGCGGCGTTGATGCTCGAGCAGTTCGGAGGTCCGCAGGGCGAACTGGCCGCAGCGATGCGGTATTTCACGCAGGGTCTCGGCGAGGCGGATCCGGGCCGCAAGGATCTCCTGATGGATATCGCGACCGAAGAGATCAGCCACCTTGAGATCATTGGCACGATCATCGCGATGCTCAACCGGGGCCCTAAGGCCATTCAGTCTGAAGGCATGATGGAAGCCGAAGACATGCGTCTGATGGGCCAAAACAGCACCAGCCACACCGAGCAAATCTTGTATGGCGGTGGCCCGGCGTTGGTCAACTCAAGCGGCGTGCCCTGGACAGCCGCCTACATCGACAGCATTGGCGAGCCCACGGCGGATTTGCGATCGAACATCGCGGCAGAAGCACGCGCGAAGATCGTCTACGAACGGCTCATCAACGTGACCGATGACCCGGGCATCAAAGACGCCCTTCGGTTCCTCATGACCCGTGAAATCGCACACCAGAAATCGTTTGAAAAGGCGCTTTACAGCATCCAGCCCAACTTCCCTCCGGGCAAGCTGCCCGGGGACCCTGCATTCACTGACCTTTACATGGACATGTCGCAAGGCGAGGGCGATGTAGAGGGCAGCTGGAACAGCGGCGAGCTTTGGGAGCGGGTCACCGACCGTGACGCTCAAGCGGCGTTGGACGGCGGGGATGGAAGCTGCGACGTGGACCTCAGCGAAAGGGAGCAAGTCGCCTTGGAAACCATGGCTGCGAGAACCCTTTCTGATCCCGACGCGCGCCCGGCGACCGGGGCTGAACTGGGCGCAGGCCCTGGTGCCGGGGCTGTCGACGTCAATCCACGGGAGCCGTGACCAGATTCACGTAACCCGGTTCAAATGAAGCCCGCCAGCCGACGGGCTTCCTCTCAGAGCCCCTTCCTTGGCGCGAGTTTTCAAGCACATATGTGCGGTGCTTTCACCATCAAGGACCTGCTTGAAAAAAACGGCGCCGCAAGGGTCCTTGGGTGGACAACAGATTCAGCAAACCTGCATGGTGGGCAAACGAGCCTTACCCCCCTTCAAGGCTCCTCAATGAAGGCGCCGGCAGGACGACGTCATTAAGGCAGGGGCTGGAGCCTTCTCCCATGCAGTGACGACACGGCCTTTATCCGCAACGGTGTTCAATTGCCTCATGCCGTCCGATCCGCCTGCCCCGCACCCGCTGACTATCTGGACCATCGGCCACTCCACTCGGCCTTGGAGCGACTTTTTGCAACTGCTGTCTGCGCAAGGGATATCGGCCATTGCGGACGTGCGGCGTTTCCCGGGGTCTCGGCGCCACCCTTGGTTTGCATCGGAACAGATGGCAGACACGTTGCCGGCCCATGGTGTGATGTATGAGTGGATTCCCGAACTTGGTGGCCGGCGAAGGACGCAGCCCAATTCTCCCAACGGGGCATGGGACAACGCCGCGTTCCAAGGCTATGCAGACCACATGGCTTCCGCAGAGTTTGCCAGCGGATTAACGAAGGTTCTTGCGCTGGCGGGTGCACATCGAACCGCGCTGATGTGCGCGGAGGCGCCATGGTGGCGCTGCCATCGTCGCCTGATCTCCGACCTTTTGACGCACCGGGCCCATGAGGTGTTGCACATCGTCTCCAACGCAAAACCCAAGCCCCATCCGCTAAGCCCGATGGCGAAGGCGGTGGGGCAGGACCTGATCTACCCCGCGCCGCAGGTTGAGTTGTTCTGAGTCTGCCTACGCCGGCGCGGAGGCGAATACATAAAATCCTGTGCACACCAGAACATCATTTCTCCATCGACGGTGGAACAAAGCACGATGATCAGCCCCAGCAGCACAACGTCACAGGACCTGCCTCCCTTCGACGCAGTGGTGGTCGGCGGTAGCTATGCGGGCATGTCCGCAGCCCTGCAGCTGGCCAGGGCTTGCCGCACGGTGCTGGTCATTGACCACGGTCAGCCGCGTAACAAGCGTGCTGCAAAGGCGCACGGGTGCTTGGGCTGGGACGGGGTGGCCCCGGTCCAGATCCTTGAGCTGGGACGTCGGCAGCTCCTCGCCTACGACCGAGTGCAATGGGCGACCGATCAGGCCATTGATGCCACCGGCTCTCTCGAGATGGGCTTCGCTGTCCACTGCGCATCCGGTGACCGCTACCACGCCAGGCGAGTAATCCTTGCCCATGGGGTGGTGGATCGGTTGCCCAACATTCCAGGGCTCGCAGAGCGTTGGGGCGAAACGGTCCTCCATTGCCCTTACTGCCATGGCTATGAAATCTGCGGAACAAACATCGGCGTGCTTATTGCGTCCAAAGCGGAGGCAATGGACCAGGTCAAGGCGCTCTCGCAATGGGGCGCTGTCACGGCCTTCCACGCCGCAACGCTCTCAGCGGCCGAGATCGAAGAGCTTTCAGCGGAGCTGAAGGGCATTGGCGTGACGTTAGAGGAAAGTGCCTTAGCGGGTGTGACCGGCAAAGCGATCTTGAACCTCGCGGACGGAAGCGTGCGGGACGTGGAAGCCTTGTTCGTTCACCCTGAGACCCGTTTGGCGTCGGACTTGGCTACGCGCATGGGCTGTGAGACAGAGGACGCAGGATGCATCACCACCGATTCGGCCAAGCAGACCACGGTCGCGGGGGTGTTTGCGTGCGGGGATGCGGCCCGGTTCGCTGGGAACATTGCCTTGGCGGTGGGTGAAGGGGCATTGGCAGGCGTGGCTGCTCACCGTTCCTTGCTGGGGTTGCTTCCCTGACAGATCGCTAAAGGCTCACGGACGTTCTTGTTTCCGACGAGCGTAGAGCTTTATGTCTGCACGATTGATGGTGTCGCCGACCGACTCATGATGTCGGCTGACGGCGCAACCGCCGGAAAATCGGATTGGCGCTTCATCGGCGTGATCCCGGTAACAGGCTTCCAACTGGTGCATGCGCTCAGCCGTCGCGCCGGGAACGAAGACCAGGAACTCATCGCCTCCTAGGCGGATGACGGCCTCGTTGTCCAGCAGCTTGGACTCTAGAAACGCAGCAAACTTGATCAACACAGCGTCCCCTTCTGCGTGGCCCTGGGTGTCGTTGATCTCCTTGAAGTGATCCAGGTCGAACACCAAGCAGCCCCAAGCGTCCAACTGACGTTGAGCGAGCGCGGTGAGATAGCGTCGGTTGAAGCATCGGGTCAACGGGTCCCGGATGGCAAGTTCTTGAAGTTGTTGTTCTTGCAGGTGTTGCGTGGTGATATCCTGGGCGTGCCCCAGAACGTAGGGAGGCTCCGCCTCCGTGTCCAGAACGTTGTGGTAGGCCCAGAAGCGCTGAGACCCATCGGAGGCAACAAGTTCCATCACTCCTGAGTCGCTCTGATCCTCTTTGATCTTGGCCAGATAGGCATGGAGTTGCATCCGCCTGTCCGGCGGAAGGATCGCTGACAGCGGGTGGCCGATGAGCTCTTGCTCTTCCCGACCCAGTGATAGGGAGGCGGCGGGGTTGATGGACGTGATAGTGCCCTCCAAGGTGTGCGTGCAGATCAAACCCATGCTGTGCTGAAACAGCCGACGGTATTTAGATTCGCTCAGCGCCAACGCGTCGCTGGCGGAGCGCTGAAGCGACACGTCTTGAACCGCCCCGATCAGGCGCGTGCCACGGTCGTCTTGGAGGCGCTGTCCGACGACATGAACCCATATCCGCTCTCCGTCAGCCTTGGTGGATGGCACCGTCAGGTCGATCGGGGTGCCGTGCTCGGCGCAGCTGGCGAGAGCGGTTTGTATGGGTCCCTGCGCCGATTCAGGGTAGAAGGAGAGCGCCGACTCCAAGGAGGGAGACGCATAGATCTCCCCATGGATCAGGCGGGTCTGTTGGGTCCACTCAAGCTCGTTGGTATCAACGTTGAGCTCCCAGCCACCCACCTTGGCCAGGGCGTTGGTCTGTTCGAGCAGCGCTTGGCTCTTCTGCAGGTCGCCGTGCAGTCGAGTAGCCTCGGACACCCGATCGAGCAGCTGTGCCCGTTGTTCCATCCCCACGGCAGCGGCCTCGGCCAAGCACTGAAGGACATCCCTCTGGCGGGGTGTCAGTTTGCCAGGCGTTTGGCTCAGCAGACACAAGGTGCCCACCCGATGGCCGCCGGCCACTTGAATCGGTGCTCCCACGTAATGGCGGACATAGGGGGCGCCCAGCACGGATGGGTTGTCGGCGAACTTGGGATCGCTGGAGGCGTCCTCCACCTCGAAGATATCTCCTGAAAGGACCGCCCACGTGCAGAAGGAGACGTCGCGCGGGGTCTCACGCACGTCTTCAAGTCCTATTTGAGACTTGAACCACTGTCGTCCGCCATCCACCAGGGAGATCAATGCTATGGGCATTTCTGTCGCCAACTGTGCAGCGCGTGCAAGGGCGTCAAAAAAAGGCTCCGGGTCCGAGTCCAGAATGTTCAATGCATGCAAAGCGGACAGACGGGCTTGCTCGACCACTGGCACCCCTCTCTATGACTTTGGTTGAACTGCTTGGAAGCGTAGAGGCGTCTGGGCCAGCTGTCTGTGAACGGTATCGAATTCAGGCGTTCTTCCATCCCGCAACTGCATGGCAAATGGAACGTTCGACCTACCTACCTGTCACCGATCATGTCCGCTCTCGAGCGAACGTAGAAGCGCTTGGGCCGTGCGCACTTCGACTCCGCCAGTGGAGCGCAGCAGCTTCAAAGCGGCTTGCCTGCGTTCCGGCACGCAGGCGGTCGCATCAGACACCACCACCGTGGAGAACTCGCGGGAGTTGGCATCGATGGCGGTGGCAAGCACGCAAGAGTCCAATGCCATGCCGACGAGCACCAACTGCTCGACGCCGATCTTAGCGAGAAGCACCGCCAAGGGCGTGGCGAGGAAGGCCGAGTGCTTTGGTTTGAGCACCGTGTAGTGATCCGGACCGGGGAAAAGCAGTTTGGCGATGTCGCCCGACGGGCCTTCTTCGTGGCGACAAACCTCCGCGAGCTGATGGAAGCCACACTTCCAATCCCCGAAGTTATCGTTGGCGTAGATCACGGGCCACTGCTTTTCGTCAAAGACGTCTCGGATCTGCCGGACCTTCTTGGCGGCTTTAAGCGCCAGTGGCGCCAGTGTTTGACCGTCGGGGAAATCGAAACGGGAGAAGAGATCGATGATGAGCAGGGCCGGGCGTTGCATGTCAGTCCCCCGTCTGGGCGTGGGGTGCCTCCACTGCCTTGGACTGTGGCGAATCTTTCTGACGCAGGAAAATGGTCAACACGACCAAGGCCAGAACGGCCAAGAACTCGCTTTGCCAGTTCTGCATGGACTCGAACCAGAAGTCGCTGCTGAAAAGGTGTTCAAAGAATCCAGGGACGGGCAAGTGATCCAATCGGGCTTCGTCGCACCGCGCTCTCCAGCTGCCGAGGGCGTGAAGAGCAAAAGACATCACAAACAAGCTTAAAAAAGCGATGGCCAGAGAGTGGCCATAGATTTTTTTCCAGATGCCACCTCGGCGGACGGGCCACGGGGCAGGGCCGGCGTCGAGTTTTGGATCTTCCTCGTCGGGGTCAAGCGGGCGTGACTCCGCCGAGCCACGCTGGCGTAGCCGAACGGTGAGCAGCACATACATCCCCATTTGCAGGAACTCGCTCTCCCAGTTCTCAAACGTCGCGCTGCTGAAGTGCCCTGTGGTGAGGTAGGCACCGAATCCCAACGCGGCTTGGCCGTGCTGTGCCAGCTCCTCGTTGTGAACGTTCCACCCCGTCACCGCTTGCGCGCTCAAGAACAGCACGGTCAGCACGACGAGGACGATCGATAACCCGTTTCGGCGCCACATGGTTCCTGTCCAGATCAAGGGCGGGCCCGAAGGCCCGCCAGTCATTCGGTTACTTGCCAGCCGCTGCCTTCTGATTGCCGCCCTGTTCGGCGAGAAGGGTGAGCTTCTCATCCGTCGATTTTTCTTCCGCCAGTGTTTCCAACAGGTAGGGAAGGGCGTCCTTGTAGCCCAACTGCTTGGCGAGCGCTGCGATGGTGCCGTAAGAAGCGATCTCGTAGTGCTCCACCTTCTGGGCGCCACCGATCAGTGCGGCGTCGCGCACGGGTCCCTTCTCCACCGAATCAATGACTTCTTTGCCTTCCTCAACCAGCCCTTCCATCGCGGCGCACTTGATGCGCTTGAGCCGGATGCCCAGCACTTCGACGACTTGGTCGATCCGCTCGACCTGACCCTGCGTCTCTTCCAGGTGGGTCTCGAAAGCAGCCACGAGATCCGGGTTCTCGGCGGCTCGGGCCAAGCGGGGCAGGGCTTTGGTCAGCTGCTTTTCAGCGCTGTAAATGTCAGACAGCTCGTGAACAAAAAGCTCTTCAAGGGTTTTGATGGCCATCTATCGGTCCTCTGCTGGGTGAACCAATACCTTGACGCCAGCCTCGCCCAAAACACGTGAAGACCGGTGCTCGGGCCTTGAGAATCTCTTAACCAAGCCGCCCGGACCGCGCTCATTCCCAGGCGATCGGGTGGTCCCTATGGCGACGCCGGGCGGTCCTCAACGGGCACCCCGGAGCCCCGGCTGGACTCCACCCCGGTGATCAAGTCGGTGATCGTATAAGGCTTGGGCAAAAAGGGCGCCCAAAGGTGGCGTGCCGGCAACATGTGCTGGCCGATGGAGCCGGACGCAACCACGTAGGGGATGCGGTGCGCGAGCAGGTGATCGGCGACCACCTCTCCGCTGCCATCTGGCGCGGACCACTCCAAGACGGCGGCGGCCATTGAGGTGGCAGAGAGCTGGGCCAGAGCCTCGGAGCTCGACTGGGCCAAGAATACATCGTAGCCGGCCATGGTAAGGACGTCCCGCAGCAAGGGCCCCAAGTCGACATCGTTCTCCAGCACCAAGACGGAGCCATGGACAGCCGGGAGGGGATCGCGATAGGACATGGCCATGGACGGTCTGGGCAGAGGAGAAATGTTATTTCGGGTCGCCCCGCGACGTTTAGCCACCCACACGAAGGCCTAATCGCTCTTTAAATCATTCAGGCTCGAGCAGGGCGTCTTCCCGGCACGGCATACAGCGTTCCTTCTTCGATTTGATATCCGCCGCGGTCTTGGCCAACGACTCATACCGTTGGCGGATCTCCTCCAAGTGCGCGGGCTCCATGGACTCCAAGTTGAGGAGCTCCTGGTTCGCGTCCTTGGTCACCCGGATCAACTCGTCGAGCTTGATGTGGAGCGCCGCCGTGTCCCCGTTTTGAGTGTGCTGGATCAAGAAAACCATCAGGAAGGTCACAATCGTCGTGCCGGTGTTGATGACAAGTTGCCACGTGTCGTTGAACTTGAACAGCGGCCCGCTTCCGGCCCAGACCACCACCACGCCCAAGGCTGCAACAAACGCCCCTAGGCTCCCGGACGCGCGGGCCGCCACGGCCGCAAAGTGTCCAAACGATCTCTTCTTCATGGTTCTGTTCTCTCGGTCAGTCCCGGCTCCAGCCCGGTGCAAACTTAGGGTAATGGCCGCGTGCTGACCAACGCGTCAATGAAACATCCGCGATGTGGGAAGGCCTCGCCTCGATCACTGAGTCTCGAGCTCGCTCGCAGGGTGCCCACGGCGTGGCCGTGTTTGCTCTTGGGTGCGGGAAGGGCCGGGTCCGGGGCTATCGCTATCGGTTTGCGAGCAATCCGCTCTGCCAGCAGGCCAAGCCCGATGAACCACTAAACCGAAGCCAACGCCGAGTTCCAACGCCTCTACGCCCTCTCGCTTGAAGATGCCGGATTCAACCCCGCCGACTTCGCACAACACTACGGCGACCTCCCAGCTAATCAAGCCGCCTTCGAAGCCGGCGCTGACTACAACCTGGATCGCGTGGACCTAGGGTGGCGATAGCGGCCCCACTCGGTGGCTGAAGACACGAGCGGCCACCATAGCCGGGTCGTGCGCGCGCGGACGTGGTGCAGGCGATTCGAGCTAGTCTGCGCTTCGGGGGCGCCTTTCCACGCAACTCGAAAAGGGGCAGCTGCCCCTTTCGTCCTGACGGCCCGCGCCCCGCATCGTAGCCTTTCATCATCCCAATCGATGAGGGGCTACCCATGAAGCACGCAACCCCGCACTTCCCCCTGTCCAACCATCACCGCGACCGGGCCATCGTTGGCCTTGCACAAGCAGGCGGCACTGTTCGCGACATCGCCCAGGACGTTGAAGCGTCCACGAGCACCGTCCGCCGCGTGCTGAAGGTCGCCACCGTTGCACCCGGTTGGGGCTACGGCCTGCGCAAGTTCCTCATCTCGGGTGTCGAGTGGGACATCGACGGGCGGGTGCTGAAGTGCTTGCCGAGCGAAGGGGAAGTGCTCCTTGATGCTGAGCAGATTGGCCATCGGGCCCCGGACGAGATCGATGAACTGGTCTACAACGCCTTCAGCGATCACCACGGCTACTGCATTTGCGCCTGCCAAGTGTTGGAGGTGATCAAGGATGCAGAGAAGTGAGGACCATCTCCCAGTATTCGTGTTTTTTGCATTCGAGCCGGCAAATAGCGGCTTTAGTCAATAAATGATCGGTAGGCACCCTTGTCAAAACATGGGGTTTTTATAGTGTTTGTTGATCGTGGGAATGACATCTGAGAGAGCACATGACTGATCGCCGCAAACGCTATTTCGCCTACGAACGCCGCAAGGGCGGCATCTGCTACTTCGACCGCGCCATGCACCTCCACCTGCAGCAGTTCCCGCACACCATCGGCCATTACCAGCTGGCCTGTTGTTTGGGCACGTCCGCGCTGCTGACACCTGCTGAAGCGAACGATCACGCGTGGTTGCCCAAGCCCAAACCGAGCACGCCATGCCCTACACGTTGAAGCCCAAACCACCCAAGGCGGGCCCTGAGGAGATCTATGCGGCGCGCATCGCTCCCGACGTGCTGGCTGCGTTCTCCAGCCTGGCGGCAGAGCAGGGGCTTTCCGTTCAAGCCGCGTTGACTCAACTCATCCGGGAGCATGCCCAGGTGCGGCAGCCCTTTGCCAAGCGCGTGCGTCTTCAGAAGGGGGGAGGCCAGCGGTATACGGCCATGCTGCCGGAGTGCTGGGTCGAACCACATGTGGCGATGGCGTTGCTGATTGATGGGAACAGGGCCGGGATCAAGCGAGGCGAAGCCGTGCGGCAGTTGGTGAGCCGATGCCTGGCTGCCAGTTCGTGGCCAGATAACGAGGGCTCGTGAGCCGCACGGCGGTTGCTGCCTTTTTCTTGTCTGCGCTTTAGAACGGCTGACTGGCTTCCGTGGAGGATGCAGTGCCATCAGGGGGAGCAAACGACCAAAAGCCAAAAGCCATAAGCGGCTAGAGCAAAACCCTGGATGGGGAAAGAGGAAAGGGCCTATGCGCCTACCCAGGCTCAATCTTGAACGGGGAAATGTGAGTTGGTGCAACTATTTCCAAGATCTGCTTTTGGATATCCAGTTTTGAGCTTTAGTCAAAAAATGATCGGTAAAAGGCATTGTCAAAAATGGGTTTTCTCATAACCTGGAATCAGAGGAAGGCAATCCGCTGACCACAACTTCAAGAAAGAGATAGGCCTATGGTCATCGTCCTTACTGTTTACACCTCCAGCCTGTTGCTCGGCCTCTTCCTCGCCAAGGTCATCGCTGACCGGATCGAATCCAATCCACATTTCGTTTAAGGAGTTGCTATGTTCTTTTATCCATTCAATGAGCAAGGGTATGCTTGCGTGGACCAGTTGGACGCCGAGCGAGACAACGAAACGAACCGCCTTATGTATGAGGTGCAATCGCTCGCTCGGGAACGAGGACCGAAGGCTTGGGCACTGTTCCTGGAGATGCAAGGCGCCGGAAATGATCAGTGGGAGGCGTTGACGGCCAAGGTCGACGAGGCGTCGAACGTTCCCTCCGAGGAGGGCTTTCGGGCCTATCAGGCTCATTCCTACGCCCGATACGTGCTCACCGTCGCTCAATGCGAGCAACAGCTCGCCGCGCTGAACGCTCTTCGTTGGGACGAACCATGAGCGCTCAACCCGATCGGCTGCCCATGATCCCCGAGCTCAAGCCGCTGGCCGCTCACGACTACTTGGCATTGCTGCACTTCCTTTGGCTGGGCGTTTCAGGCCTTGGCGTCGCCCGGTGTGGCTGGGAGATGGTCACCGGCAAGCAAGCAACGCTGTCCGACGTGGCCTTGGGAGTCCTGTTGCTCTGCGCCCCATTGGTCGTGGCCTGCATCTGGGGCGGCTGTTTGGTGGGCGTTGCCCAGCATTACCGTCTCATCTGAAACCCGATTACCTGACATAGCGGAGGACACCGTCCCATGCGCAAGATCTTCAACAAGCTGCTCAACATCGCCCTCTTCGGAATGGTCATCTTCGCCCTGGACAAGGTTCCGGAGCGCCTTGATCGCATGGCGCATACCGCCCAAAACTTGGCTCAGAACGTCGGTTACTCGGGACCGATGGCCGGGATTCCCTCGGGTGCTCCATACGATTACGAGTTTTGATGAGCCCTCATTGGTCACCTTCTGAACTCGTGCGCCTCGCATGGGCTGCGCGCCGGGATCATCTTGCCAGGCAGCACCTGCTTAAGGCGTTCCAAGAGGGGGCCGATTTCCACTCCCCTTTGTCCAACAGCGACTTGGACAACGACCCTTTCGCTGTTCCCGGGGATTGCGTCGCGGGCGTGGTGGTTCGAGAACTGACGTGCGTCAATGACGCCGAAGAGTGGTTGCAGGCTCTTCTTCGCGCGCACGAGTTCCATTAAGCGCTGCCACCCGAAGTGGGAAACGCTGCCAGGTGGTGCTTCTGATGGCAGCGATCCGCTAAGTGGAGTGGCGGTGGATGGTGATGATTCACTTATTGGGGGAGGCCGCTGCTTTCGCGCGGTCGTTGAACTTCTTGCACCACTCGAGCATGTCTTGCACGTCCTTCAGCAGCTCGTCCGGCTCTGGAAGCCAAGTCGGGGTGTCAATGGATTGAGAGTGCTCAAACGCAGAATACTTGGTCATCATGCCGTCGATCAAAGCGCAATCTGCCGGAGTGATTGCGTTTAGCCGCTGCAGTTTGTTGAGGGTTTTGATCTCTCGTCGGTAGCGGTTGATGATTCCTGAGCAAAGATCATCTTCCACTGATCGCTCCACTAGAATGCGGAAGTTGCTGCATGCCGCCTTGAGCGCGAGCGCTTTCATAGGCGGACCCAACTGCTTGAGTTCCGTAACCTCCCTAACCATGTGACCAAACCCGTCTTTTGGCTTCATTGAGAACGTGTCGATCTCGGCCCGCATGCCAGTCTTGCTGCCGTCTCGGGCGATCGATTCCACCGCCACGCTGATCGCACATTGATCGAGCCGAGTCCGGTGCTCGGCGGCGTTCCGCAAGAGGACCATCAGTGACAATCGATGTGTGAACACGATCACCTGGCGATGCTCGGCCAGATCTACCAGGCGTTTGGCGACCGCCTCCTCAAAGCGCTGATCCAGGGAGGAGATGGGGTCATCGAAGATCACGGGCATGCCCCGTTCAAGGCCCGTCGCGTCGGCCAGGAAGGCCGCCAACGCCACAATGCGTTGCTCCCCCTCGCTCAGGATTTCCCGATTCTTCTGGGCACCTTGCGCGTCTTTCAGCTCAACGTAGAAGGTGAACGCCCCTTTGCCTTGGGATCGATACGACATGCGGACGGGAAGCGAGTGGCCTCCCAACGCCTGAAGCTCGGCGTTGAAGCGATCGCAATAGCCCTTGGCCAACTCCGATTCGCCGATGTCATTGCTTTTGGTGGTGAGGGGACCGGTCCATGTCGATTTGACGGCCGTTTCCACCGTGGCCACACGCTTGAGGCGAACCACATCGGCCCAAACTGCATCGCGCTGTTCCGACAGCCACTGTTGCGCCTTCAGCTCAGCCAAGCGGGTTTCTTTCTCCTTCCGCCCCGTCGGGTCCAGCAAGCCCGCGAGCGCGTCGCGCTCAGCGCCGGTCGCCTTGACCTTCTGATCGTAGGCGTTGGTCCACATAGACCACTCTACGGGCGGTGCCGCCGTGGCCTCGTCCATGGCTTTCAACCTCGTATGGATGGCCTCAAGCAGCTCAGTGGCTTGGGCGGCTTCCAAGCCAATAACGGCGCACTGGGCCTGCCAGGCGACATCAGTGAGAGGGCTGGGCAATGCCTTCTTCAGCGCCTTCAGAGCGTCTTCGGCGCTCTTTGCTTCTGTCTGTAGGGTGTCGTTGAGGTAGCTCTCAAAGCTGGCCAAGCGGGCCTTGCCCTCGTCTTCCAGCGGTTGCTGGCAGAGGACACAGCAGGCCTCGTCCCCAACGTGGGGGAAAGGGTGGTCACGGTAGGCAAGACCGGTCGAATATGCCTTTGCGGCGTCCCAAAGGGTTCGCCACACGGCGTCTCCGACGCCTTTGAGCGGCAATCCATTGAGGAAGGCCGTGGCATAAGCGGTGGCGGCTTGGCGCTTGACCTCTGCATTGCTGCGGGCATCCAAAAGTGCCTGGGCCTTCTCGTCGCTGAAGCTCTCCCTCAACGTCGAGACGCTTGTGGCCATCTGCGGCAAGCGTTCAAGCTCTCCGACGGCCTTGGCGTGGGCCACTTCAGGGTTCGCCTGGGCCAGTGCGGTCTCCAGAGCCAAGCGCTCATCGTTCAGCACATCGGGGAAGGCGCAACGCTTGTTGATCTCCTCTTCGGTCAGTTTCGCCGTCAGCTTCTGAAGAAACGTCGCCGCGCTGCTCTGGGCGTGATCTTCCGGGATGTTGGGCAGTTTGCTGGTGAGCTTGGCCGCGCGGGCCTTCAATTGGGTAGCGAGGTCATCGGAGATCTTGATGAGCATCCCGACGAACCGCATCGCCCGGGGAAGATGGGTGGCGGTGGTGGCGCTGTCTCCGAACTCCAGCGCTGTGGCTGAGTCGAACACAGGGACTGCTTTCAACGTCAAATGGGGGCCGTCGGATGCTTGCCAAGTGAGATCAGCAGGCGAAGTGGTGCCGTCGGCTCGCGTCGCCTTGACTTTAATCAGAGCAGAGGCGGCAGCGGGGTTCTGCTTGAACACGTTGCCGTGGATGGATCCCTTGGCCCGCGCGCCGCAGACGTGCTTCATCAAACGGGCGTAGCCCGATTTGCCGGCCCCGTTTGGTCCGTAGACGACGGTCATTTGACCCTGGCTGAGATCCAGTGCCGCGTCCTCGCCAAGGGCATTGACGCCGCGGATGGAGGAGACCGAGTCGATACGAAGCTCAGCTGCGGGGGGTGTCCCCAAGATGGTTCCCGGTGCCAAAGCAGGGTGGGGAGCATCCAGCTTCTTGGCTGCGTCGGCCAGGCAGTGATCCGCCAGCGCCTCCATCTCTTCTTCGTTCGGCATGCGGCGGTGCTGGATCACCAAGGAAGCGGCCATGCGTAACCAGCTTGGGCGGCTGTTCAACCAGTCTTCGAGCGTCGTGGGCGCAGCGGCCCCGTCCTTCTTCGCCATCGGTCACTTCCCCTGTGCTTGGCGGTAGCCGGGAAGGCTCCGTCCCCCTCCCTCGATAGTGACGCGGGTCACATTCGGAGGCAAGTCGGCGGTGGTCGTAGGCTCGAATGAGCCATATCGAACGGGGTGATGTGCCCAATCTGGAATGGGATCAGGGGGCTGGATGCTGATGCGCAGCGAGGATCGATGCCAGCTGGCGGTTGAACGCCCGGGCTTCTAACGCCACGGTCTCCCATGCTCGCTCGTCCGCATTCGCTCGCTCCTTAAGCCCGCCGAGCCAGGTTTGTGCGCTCAGACGAATGGAAAGAGGTTCACCGTGTCCGGTGGCACCACGGAGGGCGTCGAGGGATGCGAGATTGAGTTCAACCAAGTTGACTTCGATGAGGGCCTGCATCTGCACGGGGACAGTGCGTGGTGATTCAACCCCTTTTCCTAGCCACTTCTTCAGTCGCTTCAACATCGCTGCTCCTCCATGAGCTCCAGAAACTAAGACCCTGGGGGCTCGGTAGCGACCCCTTTGCTCTTCGCGTATTGCCGAACCTTCGCCAACAACTCTCGCTGCTGCTCAGGATCAAGCCTGGACATCACCAACAGGGTTTCGGCAACCAAGTCATTGGTCGCATGGAAATACGCCACTGGCAGCCCTAGTGCTTCTGCCAGCTTTTCCATGCTCTCCAAGTCAGGCACTCGATCGCCTCTCTCGTAACGAGAAATCCTGGGGGCGGCGCTGTTTTCCTCGTCCAACCCAAGCACGGCCCCCAAATCCGCTTGTGTCAGGCCCTTGGCAAGCCGGGCCTCGCGCAAGCGACGGCCGAACGTGTGAGCAGGGGCGAGAGGAGCAGGCATGGGAGATCAACGGATCAGTAACGACCCCACAGTCTGCCGCTTCCAATGCTGCACTGCATTTGCCAAACTTGCAAATAGACCGGGTGGCCGGTAACAGGGGGACGCATGAAGCAGACGATTGCAGCCATGGCGGTAGTCATGGCGTTGACCAGCGGGACCGCTGGAGCCCAAGACGGCATTTTGGGGCGGATCGGCAAAGGGCTGATGCAGGCGGGCAAAGACGCGGCTTCCGCGCCGGCGACGAAGCGCTACCTGGAGCCCGCCGGCACCTACTGGGACGACGGAGACCCCGAGGTCCTTGATGGCTACACCCGCGTTCGGTGGGGCCTTGCCGCCACGGCTTCAGGGGGATTCGATCTCTGCGAAGGCAACCTGCTCGCCCAAGTAAAGGCGGGCTACGCCATGACGCCTTCAACGCGCACCCGCTGCATTGGCAGCTGGCGGCACCTCTTTCAACGGTTGGGGCAGGCCGGAGACCCAGCGAGTGCGTTTGAGGCAAAGGCACGGCAGTTTGCTGCCACGGACCTTTTCTACCTGCGGCCTCCCATGGACGTGGAGATCGACCCGAAGACCGGGATCCTCCATGCCTACGCAAAGATCTTCGACAACGCCTGGTATCCCCGCTCCCCGGGGTTTTTGCCCACGGCAGTGGTGGGTGCATCCCCGCTGGGAAAGGGATCAGCGGTCGTTGGGGTCGAGCACGGAGGCCGTTACCACGCTGCCTTGCGCCTGAAGCCTGAAGACGTGGCTGAGCTGAATCGCGTGGGGCGTGACGCCACGGGAGACCAAATCTTTTTCAAGGTCATGGAGGGCAGGCTAAAGCCCAACGGCCTGCCAGCCATCGTTCTCCGCATCGACCGGATGGAGATCGGCTACAGGAACCAGGTCATCGGCATAACCCCTTCCAAAGACAAGGACGCATGACATGAAACAAGCAATGATCGTGGTCGCAGCAACGACACTCTTGAGCCTGACAGCATGCTCTGGTGGCAAGGGCCCCACCAAGGAGGACGGGGTCAAAGTTGTAGAAGGGTTCTTTACCGAGCAAGGGAAGCAGGCGACGTTGCAGCGCACCTGGAAGCTTGAGGTCACCGATGCGGGCGGCCTGGAGTTCGATTGCGAGAAGAAGCCCAATGGGGATCAAGAGTGCATGGTGGGCGGGTCGGTAAAAGCCCAAGGTTCCATCGGTGGCCAGCCCACCAAGCCGGAGCCGGGCACCCTCAAGCCGAAGCTGCGTGCACTGTTCCGCCCTCAAGGCGAGGGTTGGCAGCCGGTCGAAGTGAAGGACGAAGGGACGTCCGCAGGCTAAACGCCTGGACGCCATGTCTTGACTGCACACGGGTTCCGATCAAGCGTGCAGCCAAGACCACCAGGGAGAGAAAAGATGACTGCTTACGCACCGCAGCCCCGCATGATGGCCCCGCCTGGGCCGTCACAGATGATCCTGCCGTTCGTGATTCTGGGCCCGTTGGGGCTTGTCGCACTGGCAGCGGGACTGGAAATCATGAAGCGGGACTTCTTCATCGGCCTGATCTGCTGCGTGCCGGGTGGGCTGATCTTTGCGTTCTTGGCCTTCTGCTTCGCTCTCCATGTTCGAGCTCAGCGGCTTTGGGGCTGGCACGTCCAAACCGGCCGTGTCCCGACGTTCCGCAATCACGGATTCCTGAAGGGCGCGGCGGTGGGCATGATGCTTGGCGGAGGCCTGGTGGCGATGGCTGCGTGGCTCGGCTTGCGGCTGATGGACGACCCGCTCTATGGGACGTTTGCCAACTACGCCTTTTACGGAGCCTTCCTCTACGGTCTGCCGGTATTGGTTGTGACGGCCTTAATGGCCGGCTGGGCGAAGCGGGCGTGGGATCGCACCGCTTTTCCTGCGCGCTGATGCCGGCCTGGTTGAAGCAGGTGGTGGACGAGAAGGGGTGGCCCACCCGGTCCATGGTCGGCAGCGACGGGGCCAGTGCGGCGTCCTACATTGCCCAGCACGCCAAGTTGGACCTTGGCTTTCCAGGAGAAGGTGTTGGGACTGCTGCAGGCCGCGGTGAAAGCGGACGAGGCGGATTCTGGCCAGTTCGCCATGCTCAAGGACCGGGTGTTGCGCCAACAGGGCAAGCCGCAGGTCTACGGCACCCAGTGCCCGGAACAACGAGGACGACAGCCTATCGCTTCAGCCGACCGGGGACCTGAAGGGGCTCACCGCGCGCTATGAATCCGTGAGCCTGCCGTCGATTGAGGAATCAAGCAGCAGATGTCAGAGATCTACAAGCGCCCGGTGAAGTGACTCCGACTACCGTTCGCGTGGCAAACTTGGGAGGGTGACCACAACGGAAGCGCGAAATGGACGCCGAATCACTCCACGTCATCAACAACCGTTGCGCCGAGTCGCGGAAGCAGAACGACCGCTTTCGTGCGTTGCTTCCGCCAACCCCTGCCGTGTCTCTCCGTGTGGACCTTGCCCGGTGTGCCATCGACCTGGCACTGGAGCACCATTCGGCGTTCATCCGGCTTGTTGAAGCCGGTGAATACGGTTCGGCTGGGGCGCTGCTCCGACCCATTCTTGAGGCTTCCACGATAGGGTTCTGGTTCGTCTACGTCGCGCCGCTTGAAAGGATCCATGGCCTAGCACAAAACCGGCAGGACAATCCGGTCCAAGACGTTCCCATGCTCGGTGAGATGGCTAGGGATTTGGTTCCTACGTTCCCGCCCATCCAGGGCTTGATAGACGCCTTGAAGCCCGGTGGGCCAGCAAAGTGGCTCCACAAATACACCCACGGAGGAACGCCGCAGCTGAATCGCCGCGTTGGGACTGGGTGGGAGGAGGGCGAGGTGATGTTGGGTCTGATTCGCGCCGATCTCTTTTGTGTGCTTGCCGGTTGCTTGGAGACCGTTTTGACACCCAACCCAAATCTATTTGCCTATGGCTTCGCTAGGCGAGATGAGCTGGCTGAGGAGTTTCGCGTGACGTTCGATGCCCAGCCGATTCTGCATCAACCCCACGGTCTACCCAGAGCTCCACTATTAGCGGAAGGCTGAAGGGTATGAAAAGTGACGGAACATTGAAGCCAGATGACTCGCACCCAGATGTGCACTTGGAAGCACTGATTGCTCAAGCGCAAGCCATTACCGAGCGCTGGGGGCGCAAACACGATCTCTGGCAGGACACCGGGCATAAAGAGCCGTTAGAACACCACGACTCGGAGCCAGGGGAGGGGGTTCCTATTGCTTTGTTGTATTCGGACGGTGGTGTGGGCCGAAGCCTCAACGAAGGATGCGTAGAGATCAACGAGCTCTACGAAGAACTGGAGCGAATTGGTGTTTTCATTGAGCTGCAAGACTCTTGCATCGCTCACTACTACTTGATCAACGACGAGTCGGAACGCCAGCGTGAGTTCGACCGACGGGCACGGTGGAAGTGGACTTGCCGTCTGATTGAAGCAGATACAGCAGACGTGTCAGGGGACATTTACGCCTACTTTGCGGAGCGCCCCGAGGACTTTCACCGTTTGCCCCATCGGGCCTTCGAAGAGTTGATCAGCAGCATTTTTGCTGCACGAGGATGGAAAACGCGCATTGGCCCTGGAACGGGCGATGGGGGAGTGGATGTTCGAGTCTGGCTTGAATCCCCACTCGGTGACAGCCTCACACTTATCCAGGCAAAGCGTTACGCCGAAAGCAACCCCATCGGTCTAGAAGCCGTTGCCGCCCTTGAGGCGCATTCTCGAAGGGAACAGGCCAATGGGCTGTTCATCACCACTTCCCGATACCTGCCAGGCACAAGCGACTGGGCATCACGGGAAAAAGTGCTGACGCTTGCGGACAAAAGCGATCTTCAGGCGTGGTGCCACGAAGCAAGTCAGATAGCACTTAGGGAGAAAGCTCACGCGCTGGCGTTGAAGTCCCTGCTACCACTGCTCCACTCCGTCCGAGAGGGGCATGCCTACGGCCGCTTGGTTGCATGCAGAGAAAGAGCATCCTTTTGCGTGGTGCTGAAGGAGAACGCGACTGGGGCGCTTCTCGCAAACCTTCCCTCCGAGCTCATTGCCGGCGATGCGATGAGAGGAGCGAAGATGCCTGTCTTGACAGGCCAGTTGATCGATGGGATGCCAGGAGGACCAGTGTTCCGTGCGATCAAAAAGGGGACGGGTGACAATGCTTACTACTGGGGACATGGCAACTACTACACGCCATGGGATGGTCAACCACTCTGGTATGACACTTGGGATTGAAGGCGAAGAAGCAGGGTAAGGACCGCACCAAACCAAGATATCGGTGTCACTTGAGGCTGAAGCCTTGGCTGCTCTACGAGCAGCCGGGGTGCTGCTGCAGAAATTCTCAACGGAAAAACGTGGACGTGGCATCGCCCTCGCACCAGTCCACTGACGTTTGGACGCGAATGCCTGGCCCAGGGGCGAGGGCTCATGTTTGTGCTTTCAGGCGTCACAAACTGGGCCAGATAGGCAATCACCAAGTGGTAGAGGATTACGGTTTAGGCCCTAGGCAAGTGATACTAAACTCTTGCATTCCGATCCTTGGTGGATTGTAGAACTGCCGATACCAGCGGTAAGCGATGGCTTGGCCCACATTGCTCTCATTGCACGCCGGCATACCGACTTGGCTCCCATAACTGCCGTTGGGGGTGCAGCCGGGCTGCCCCGTGCAGGTTGCGGCGGGAGTGGCGGAAACCACGGACGACTCAGTCCACGCCCAGTGGTAGGGGTTGTTCGTCCTCCCTACCAAGTCGGAAGCGCAGGCTTGGCGGCACACGGCCAGCGACGTGCCGCCACCCGTCCAGTTGTAGTCGCAGTAGTGCATGCCCATGTTGGACACGCACTCGAAGTCATATGAGTAGGCGTAGTTGATGTTCCCCACGTCTCCCAATGCGTTGCACTGCTCCGCGTAGCTCGCTGTCTCGCTGACGTTTGCCGGCCAGTTGCCAGGCATCGGGGCAGGGGTCTCCACGCGGGTCACCGGCACGTTGTTCAATGCCCATTGCAGCCGTGCTGTCTCCGCTGGAGTCAGACGAACCACCGCATCGGGATACCAATATTGAATCGCTGAGGAACCCGAAGGGAGCGGGAGGTCCACGTAATCGGAGGAATACCACGCCGCCACCTGCAAGCTGCCATCGCTGCAGCGGGGGGCCGTGGACACGCACGTGTTGACCGCGTTGCGCTGGTCGCCGGTATCCGACCAGGCCGACCATCCACCGACGTTGGGCACTGGTGCCGTGGTGCGACCGGCGGGGCAGGCGTAGGTGATATCCCGCGAACGGACCTGCTCCCATTCCCGCGACACATTCCCAGTCGTCCCCGAAGGGCATGACCCCGTGCGGGTGACCCACTGGGCCTGCGTTTGCCGCTGGATACTGGGGCAAGCCTCGCAGCTGCTGGCAATCGTCTTTACAACTTCGACAGCACGTGCCCAAGCTTCGGGATGTTCCCACGCGTCGTCGGTGTTGGGGTCAACGCCGCCATTTGGACAGACGGTGCGGGTCCGAAGCGTTTCCGTTCCCCACGTCCCTGCCGGGCACGTGCCCGTCTGCGCTTGGGTTTCTGCCTGCTTGCAAGGCACCAAGGCTGGCGGCAGCGGGGAGGGAAGGCCGATGGGCGAGGGCTGCGGCACGAACGGAATCGCTGCGGCCGGCGGTAGGGCAGGGCCAGCCGGAATGGCGGGGGGCGGCACTCCGGGGGAGGGAGCGACAGGGGTGCCTGGTAGTGCATCGTCCACCGAAGGCGCGGATGCCACGGCTCCCGTTGGGGTCGTTGGTGCATCAAGGAAGGGAGACGGCACGGGTCCAGCCGGGTCAATGACAGTGGCAACGGAGCCACCGCTTGCCAACCCCGAGTAATACACCACCTCCAACATGTTCCCGCTCTCCTGGCAGGCCGCGGCCAATGTGGGCACATCCAGCTGGCCTGCCGTGTTCCATTTCGCCGACGTCCCGTCCACTCGCACATCCTGAACGTAGGCGTCCCCCGCCACCGCACTGAGGAACGGCACGCAAGCCCGGCGGGGCACGCCGGAGAACGCCACGGTGAAGCTGTCTCCAAAGCGGTGAACCGTGGAGGGAGTGATGGAAATGGGACCGCCCCATGCGTTGCTCAGCGCCGACCCATGCGATCCCTTTCGGAAGTCGGAAGGCGCCAAGTTGTCCTCCACCACGCTAGAGGCACTTACGTTTCGAAACGTGCCCACAACGCCGTAAGAACGATCAATGGCGCTCGCCATCGCGCGGAGGTTCTCAACGTCCGTTGCCACATGCACTCGGGTTTGGACACGGGGATAAAAGAACAACGCCGCTGCGCCCATGGCCGCGGCAGCTCCCAAGGCCAGCAGCAACTCGGCCAGGGCAAAGCCTGGAGCGGGCGAACGTGGGTTTGGGCGGGCATGCGGTGTCATTCACTTCAGCATGCGACAGAACCGCGTTTTGACAAGCCCTTGGGCGTTTTTGGATTTTAGTCAAATAGCTTTCAAATCAATGGGTTGACAAGGATTGAACTTGTGGTTGGATCAAGATGTAGGAGCGGTTTAATGGGTAAGCCGACCTACTCACAAAACCAACAAAAGAGAGCCCAAGCATGAAGATTCATCCCACCTATACCGCCAGCAATGACCTGGCGCATTTCCAGCTCCACACAGCCCCGCAGCTCCTGGATCGCACCAACGGGTTGAACCAACTAGCCGACAAGCACCGCCGAATCCAGCGCCTTGCCACCCGGGCCCGCCGTGAGCGACGCTGGAAAAAGGAAGAGGAGCGCTTCGCATGAACTTGAACTTGGCTTTGCTGTTAGTCGGCATCCTGAGCGCTGCGGTGTTCTACCGGGATATGGTTGCCAACCCCCTTGACGCCGGGCGTGCATTGGTTCGGTTCTACCAACTACCGGCCCAACGTCGGCATAGCAGCGTTCTTCAGGCCGTCTCGGCGGAGTGGTGGCGCGTGACGTTGGTGCCTGTCTACGTCTTGGCAGCCCTGGTGCTCGTCGGAATCTTGGGAGGGGGGCAATGAGCGCCTCAACGGAAAACCTCATCCGTGCCATTCAAACGAACGACTCGATGGCCTTCTATGGTTGGCTGCACGCGCTCAGGGGCACACCAGACGTAGATGCCGGCGTGGCCGGTGATCCGGGCATTACCCCTTTGGCGGTGGCCGCGGTCATGTATGCCAACGTGCTCAAGTCGGACCGACACCAAGCAGGGCGGTATGCGGCCATGGTTGCAGCGCTTCTGGATGCGGGAGCCAATCCCCTGGTGCGGATCGGTGAGCGGTTCGTCGTGAGGCGAAACCATGCCGGGAAGCTCGAACGGCGTCGGGTAGCCGATGGTAAGACACTGGCTGAAGTCTGCGAGGGCGTTCTTGCCCCTGCAATGGAGGCCTGGTTCGCACGCTATACCGTGGATCGAATGAACACCGAACTCCACCGACACCACCCGGCGTTCGTTCAATCCCCACGGCGCATCGCCGAGTGGGCTTGAAGCAAGGGCCGGCGGCTGCTCGCCGCCGAAAAGCAGGTGGGAGAAAGGGCGGGGAAGGCCACGGCTTCCGCCGTGCCCAGGCGTCGCTGAACCGAGGACGTCTGCACGGCTACAACCCCCTAGCTGCACGGCCCTTGCGGGAATAGGTTTGCATCGTAGTGTGTTGCACAACCTACCCACAAAGGAGCTGTCGTGCGTCTAGTCATCACCGGGTTCAAGGGCGGCATTGGCCGAACCAGCACCACCCTCAACCTCGCGGCCCGGCTGGCGGAGCGTCGAAGCGTGCTGGTCAACGACCAGGATCCCCAGTGCGGGGCGCTGGCATGGGCTGCGCTGTCTGACCAAACCCCCTTCGCTGTTGCGCGGGCGTCCAGCCCAGGCTTGTTCGATGTGGAGATTGTGGACATGCCGCCGTCCATGCCGATCAAGGAACAGATGCCGGACGCCGACCTTTACCTTGTGGTCACAACGCTGGACGCGGCCAGCTACACCGTGTTCCTCCGGACTGTTGCGCTGCTGACGGAACAGGGTAAGCCCTACCTGGTGGTCGCCAACCGTTACCGCCCCGCCCGTGGCGAGCAGAAGCGGCGTCTGGCAGAGGAGCCGCTGCTGGCTCAGGCCATCGTCATCCGGGATCGAGCGATCCTCTCGAGCTATTACGAGCGGGGCACCACGGTTTTTGCATTGGATGGCAAACGCGCCCAGGCCGCGCAGGCTGACTTTGTTGCACTGTCCGATGCCATAGAGTCGAGGCTGAAGGCAATAAAACGCGCGGCGCAACGTCGAGCAAAGAAGTCCAGTGACCTGCGCAAGCAGCGGGTAAGTCGGCTTACCCAGAAAAAGTTGACCCGTGCTGGGAGGCAGGCATGATGGTCGTCCCGCCTCTGTCCCTGACTGACCCCATGGCCCCCAAAAAGACCCCAGCAAAGAAAGCAGCCGCTAAGAAAACGCCGGCTCGCAAGAACTTGGCAGCCGCTGCCAAAGTGGTTCATGCCAAGCCGGAACGGACCTACGCGTCGCTCGTAGACCTGGGGAAGTTCAGCAAAAAGCAGCTCGCTGAGCTCATGGTGGCGGCCGGGGACGCCGCAGGGCGCAAGACTTACTTCGACTACAGCGAGGAGACGCCATACACCCGATCCGGGCAGAGGGTCTACCTGGAGGTGGGGCGCGATTCAACGATGTTCGACTACCGCGACGAAAACGGGGCGCGTGTTGAGCGAACGATGGTCACCGTGCCGCCGAAGCTCCGCGAGCAGATCCAGGACGTCACCGGGGAAGAGCAGCCGATTCTCACCACCGCGCTCATTGCGCTGGCGTCCTGGGCCTGCCAGGAGCTCAAAAAAAGCAAGCGTCGCCTCGTCGTGACCACGGCAACTGACGACCTGGACCCGGTGCGGAAGCAGGTCCGGAAAGCCATCGTGGGGCGGGCGAGGAAACAACGGTAGCCCTGGGGTAGGAGTGAACGGCAGGCGGCCATGGGCCGCCTTTTTTATGGCTGGCTGCAGGTGGAAAAGGCAACGTCAAAAGCGGCTCAAAGAAAAAGCAAAAGCGGCGTGGGGAGAAGGCGGGTGGGCCTCGGCTTCCGCCGGGCCCGGCGCTTGGCTGGAAATGTGAGGCGTTTCAGGTTTTTGAGTTTTCTGCGGTTTTCCGTCAGTTTTGTGTTTTAGTCAGAAAAAGGTTGGGTTTTTCGGTTTACATTTTCCGGCCCTGCCGTAGCCTGGATTCATAGGGAGGCAATGTCGCTAACCTGAATCATAAGGGTAAAAAAAAATGGGAACTTCTAATCCGTATCCTACTAACCTCGACGTGGCCAAAGGCATTCTTCATCTACTCGAGGGAGAGTGCGTGGGGATGACGGGCGAGCAACGCGTCGCCTTGGCCAACAGCACTTTGGACGTTCTCCGGCCGTTGGCGGACTCCCTATGGCCCGGTCATGCTGAGGCGGCCTACATGCTCGCTGGCATGCTGCCACAGGTCGATTGCGAAGACTCGATCACTGGGTGGAGGATGATCGAAGAAGCTGAGCGATATCTCGTCGAAGCAGCCGCGTGCAACTTTGCTGATGCGCGCGACGTTCTCGCTCTACAGGACTCTCGCAGCAAAGGCCGACTGAGCCGAGCGCTGGAAGCGCGAATCTCGGAACTGGCTTATGACGGTGATTGACTCATACAAGATCGGAGGGCAGCCGGCCCCGCGCCGGTTGCCCACAGTTCGAATCGGCACTGACAAAGCAACCGCTTTTCGAGCCTTGGCACGCCAGCTGGGGCTTACGCCCACCGCCGCCCTGGCGTCCCTTGTCGCTGCTCATGCCGAGGTGCGCGAGCCGTTCGAGCCCCGAGTCCGTGCCCAGCATGGGCCGGATGGGAGGCGCTACGGCGCGATTTTGCCGGACCCGAAGGTGACCGAAGAGGTGGCCAAGGGCTTGGTGGAGGATGCCCGGAAAGCGGGGATCTCGTTGGGCGAGGCGATGCGGCAACTGGTGGACCGGTGCCTGGAGCAGAGCCGGTGAGGCGGGAACCAATCGGGGAGGGTAAATGGCGGCTCAAGGGTCGCCTTTTTTATGCCTGTAGTCTGGCGATTCTGCGACAAGATGGGGCAGGTGCCCCTTCGTTGGGAACTCATTTTTGGGAGTCGTGGGAAGGTGGCGCGGTGGCTGGGGCTGGAGCCCCGGCCCATCTCCTAACCCTCCCCGAAGGGGGCTTTTAGAGGCGCGGTCCCGAGCCGCGTTCTTTTGAGCTCTTGAAGAGAAAAAGCAACGTCCAAAGCGGCATGGAGCAAAAGCTCGTTGGGAAAAGGGCAGGTGGGGCCTCGGCTTCCGCCGGGCCCGGCACTTTGCAAGAAATGTGAGGCGTTTCAGGGTTTTTGTATTTTCTGAGGTCGCCCGTCAGTTTTGTGTTTTAGTCACGAAAAGGTTGGGTTTTTCGGTTTACATTTTCCTGGCCTGTCGTAACCTGGATTCATGGGGAAGCAATACGGCAGACCTGTAAACAAACAAGGATTCATCATGAAAAACCCTCGTCGCCAAACCCTCGAAAACCGCGCCGCCCGTTTGGGTTTGGAACTCTCTAAAGCAGGTCGCTACGTCAAAATGGAAGCCGCCAACAACTGCGAAGCCACCCCGCGCTGGGAGCTCTCAGACGGTAAACACCAATCCACCCTCCGTGGGTATGCCACCCTGGCCGAGGTTTCCGAAGCGTTGGATTGCGAGGAAATCAGCCAGTGAGCCGGATAGGGTGCTGGGCAAAGAGGCGGCCAGAGGGCCGCCTTTCTTTTGTCTGCTCCCCCGTCACCGCTCACCCCATACGCTCCGTGCATGGATCACCTCACCACCCCAGACGGCCGCTACCTCATCGTCCGCGGGCGCCTCTGGCGCACGACCAACCCAGCCCTTAGCGAGCCAGAGAGGGCGCGTCTGGTCCACGAACTGATGGACGCGCGGCGTGCCATCAAAGCAGCGAAGGCCAAAGGGGATGGGGAGGCGCTGGTTGCCGCCCGGCGCGCCGTGGACAGCGCGAAGAGGGGATTGGGCGAACGTGGGCCGGTGTGGTGGACCGACGGGGATCGGGATTGGAACCGGCACCTAGTGAAGAACTCGCCCTATGCGGGATGGTTCAACCAACAAGCCAACGGCGAGGCCGAGGCCTGCGAACTGTAAGATGTGGGCTTAAACAGACTTCCGCCTCATGCGTCAGGGATGCTTTAGCCATGGCAAGGAACAAGCCCATCGATTTTCCCGTGCTCTTGGTCGAGTGCGACACAACTGGCGTGACGCGAGACGACCCGATCATTCACATCATGTGCGTGCTGGTCGATAAGGGGCAGGACGGCAACGCGCATCCTGCTGCCATTTATACCGGCTACCAGGAGGTGGCCGGGCCATCTTCGGAAGAGGCCTTCAAGGCACACGGCATCCCTGATGAGCGGCTGAAAGGGGAGAGCCTCGACTTGGAGCTGGATTCAGAACTGGCGCTGGGAGCATTTCCCGGCCGTGGCTCGCATGGCGATCATGTGTGGTGAGGTGGAGAACGACGGCTATGGAACCATCCATCACCTGTCCGAGCTCCTTAAAATCGAGGCAAGCTCATACGAGGTGGTGTTTGACGAGGACGGGCCGCCGACGCTGACCGTCAAGTTCGGGAGGCGCAAGGTGCTGGAATGCTTCCCCGAGGCCTTTCTGAAGTGTGTAGAAGGGGATCGGTTCCGCTTCCATGGGAAGGAGGGCTACGACTTCATCACCGCCTACTGCGACTCGGGCGATGCCTAGCGTGATCGCGCCTTCCGCTTGCAAACAACCCCCTCGAACCTGGCGCTGTCTGGCACATGGGCCTACTTGCAGAAGATCAAGGGCAACGAATACGTCATTGCTGCATAGGCCCGCATTCCGCGCCGAGCGTCAGCCCGGGCTCTCGTTTGCCAAACGCGCCCAGGCAGTCTGTAGTGATCTAACCTCATCTGCCCACGCCCTGTATTCGCCCAGCGGCATTGGGGGCTCCAGGCCGCGCTTCACAAGATCTAGGTGTTTCGACTTCCTCGCCATCACTTCTCGATACCGCAACTCCGATTCTTCCAACCTGTCCGCCCGTTTCGCAGCCTGCAGTTGGGCCAACCGCCGAACCGAATCCGGGTTTGTGGACAGCAAGCGGGGAGCGTGACGCAGCGCCTTCCCACCAGTCATCGGAATCCGCTTTTGATTCGTCACTGGGTCCATCGCCCGGTGGCGCCAGCACTCGCGCCAGTCCTCCACATCTAGCGGGCCACCGCCTGGCACGTCCATCTCAACGACGATCCCATGGGCCTCAATCAGTGCCCACACGGCTCCCAAGAACGCGTCCGCCGGAAGCCGTAGAAGGGTCACGTGGCCCTCTGCCAACACCTCGGCCCCGTCCCTCAGTCGTAACGCCAGCAGGGCCTCGCCGACAGCATGCGGATCCCCGGCACGGGTGCTCCAGCCCACCAGGCCGACACTCTCCCCATCCACCACACCGGACCATGCATAGACCCGGAAGCGGGGCTTGTCGAAACGAAAGCTCAGGTGGGACAGCAGCCGCTCGCGCTTCGAGTGCCGCGATAGAGGGGTGAAGTGGTTCTCTGCGTAGAGCAACGCGGAACGACGCCGCGCCAACAGCAAGGCCACCCGGTTAGGGGCCGCTGACGCTTGCCGGTCAGACCAGCTCACGACATCGCGCAGGCCCTTTGCAGCAGTGCAGGGACGGCAGGCAGGCACCCAGTTCTCTACCACGTTAGCGGGGCCGCCCAGTTGCGCGGGGACCAACGCGGCTGCGGTCCAAGACTTGGGAGACGACAGGTCCAGAGGATCGGAGCAGAAGGCGCAGGTGTTGCCGAACTCCGCCAAAACGGCATTGCGTTGCCACCCATTGGCCTTGCCTTCCAGCGGGGCGTCGGCTCGGGCGATGGCATCAAGGAAGGGGGCGAGCTCAAGCATGGGAAGTCCCCCAGCCGCTCAACGCAGACCCACCAAGCGGTTCGCAAAACGGAGGAAGAGGGGCGTTGCAGGGGCTTGAAAAAGATTCGACTAAAACGATTTGCCAAGCCTGTTGAACCAACCCAGTCACCGCCGATCTCAAACCAAGAACCCGCTTCGCTGATCCGTTCTCAGGCCAGCACTCAACCCCCAACCGCAGATCGAATGCCGGGGCGCAGTGAACGAGAGCCGGGGCAGCCCGCTTGACTAAAACAGATTGGGTCAGCGCTCTCCAGGCACCCGAACCGAGCGCAGGAACCCAAGCACTCGACCATCCGAACCCCCGAGCAGAGTTGACTAAAACGGATGGAGGCAGGGCTTTCCGAACACCCGAGCAGCGCGTCCGAACTCCAGCACGCGCCATGCCAAACCCAAGGAATCGCTCAACGGAAATAGAGGGTGACAGGGAGGCGGGGACATGGGGGCTATCGGTGTTGCTGATACGGAAAGAGGCGGGGGGCTGATCGTTAGAGAGCAGGGTGAAGGGGGGCTGCGCTGGATGAACTGCAGGGGGAAAGTGAAACGGATTGGGGCGATGGAGTGAAGCGGGGGCGAGGGGCATTGGGGTCTCCGGGTTGTAAATGACTTCGGCTCTCCTTTACTTCTACCTGGGGAAATCGGAAGGGCAAGAGCGGTGAAGCGAAAACTGGGGGGCGATTGCGAGAAACCGATTTGTCTCCCTAGTCACCGTTAAGTGCTTTCCGGGGGTGAAGGGAGAGTGGGGCATACACAAGTCGCACCTCTGGTGAGTTCCGACTTGGCTAGAAACGCTGAGCGTTTCCACCCAGTAAAGCCTTGCTGCGCTTTGTTTCCTGTCTTGGCTAACAACTTGGCCGGCAGGTTCGCCAGAAAAGTGCTGAAAAGCCAGCAAAACAAAAGTTATTCGAGTTAGCCCGCTTGCGCTTATCAAATCCTCTGCTAATCCATGGTGCATGGGTTTTCATTGCAGGAGGGTAAGTGGTTCGCCAGTCGCTTCTAACCAAGTCGTTCAACATCGCCAGCGATGAGTTGGAACGCGCCCGGTATTGCGCCAAAGAGCAGGGCATTTCGCTCAACAAGTTCCTGCGATTCGCTGTCATCGAGAAAACCCAAGGCGTGCTTCAAGGCTTGGATACGGCAGACACGCTCAACGAGATTCGGGCAGCCGCCCGGGAATCGGAAGCCCGGCATGCCCTCGCGTTGGAAAGCGCACTTGCCGACATGCGGGTTGAAGTCGCCGCTGCGGTCCAGGCGAACGAGGACTTGGTGATGAAGACCCTTCAGGCCTTCAGTCAATTCCTGTCGTCACCCGAGCCATCCCAAGGAAGCCCGCGCAAGCCCCGTCCAGAAGCGGCGAAGGCGCCTTCCAAACCCGATGCGACCGACTGGCAGCGCTACGCCAGCGGCTCTTAACACTTTCCCCCACTGCCTCAAAGGAGGTCATCCATGAAACGTTTCGCACTCACGCTCACCATTGCCGCACTGCTTGCTCCGGGTCTGTCGACTGCCCAGGAGTCGCGTCAACCGGAACCGCAGAAGAGGACGGACAAGCTGCGCATGTTCAAGGCCGGCGGCATCGGTTGCTTGGCCGGCGGTGGCCTGGCCTATCTGACCGGAAAGAAAGACAAGGCGGCAGTGGCATGTGCTGCCGCCGCCGTAGTGGGTGGCATTGCCAGCTATCGCGCCCAGGTCAAGGAAGCCCAAGAAGTGGCAGATGCAGCGAAGGCTGCTGGCTTGGATGCTCAGATCCGCGTTAAGACCATCCAGACCCAGGACGGGCAAGCAGACGCGTTGGACGCACTGACCATTCGCTACAAGCCCGAGGACATGGCGCCGGTCAACCAGAAGACGTCCGCAACTTTGGACAAGCTGGCCGCCCTGATCAAGCGTTCGAACATTCAACTGACGGTTCGGTTCGAAGGCGGTGACCTGGCTGTCTGTCCGATACCTTTTGATGAGCTGCAGAGCCGCGGTGCCCTGAAAGGCCACAAGGCCGAAGTGGCATGCGGAGAGAACGGCGAGCCGTTCCTGATCCGTGTCACGCCGATTCCCGACGTTCGTTGATGCCAGCCGTGGACCGGGGGCGTGAGCCCCTGGTCCAAATCTCTCTCAATCTCCTGGAGGAACCATGAGCAACAACCCATCCCCTGAAGAGCTCCGCCGCCTCCAAGAGTTGGCTGAAATGTTTGACGACGGCCCGGCAATGCCAGGGACGCCGAGCCCTGAGCGGTCCGCTCCTTCGCCAGGCGCAAGCGAGGTCATGAACGCTGCCAAGCATTGGGGCCGCGTGTTCGGGAACAAGGCCAAAGAGATCTCAGAGAAGGCGGTCGAAAAATCCAAGGAGGCCCAAGACGCCATCGCACGCCGGGCAGCAGAGGCCAAGGGGAAGAAGGAAGCAGAGCGAGCGCAAAACGCCGCCGCCGCGATTCCATCCGCTGCGCCTGCCGGGCTCCTGCTGGTTGAGCCCGAGACGATTTCACCACCGGTTGTGACGGAAGCCACGGTCGAGTCGGAGGACGAGACAGCGCTGCTTGAGCGACTGGTTCCAATGAAAGCCAAGGCGCTTCGTGAGAACCCCGCAATCGCTGCATCGATCTACGACGGGATGAGCGCGCTCCCGCAGTTGCGCGACCTGCCCGATGAAGTGGTGGACCCTGTCACCCCTGATCAGCACTCCCCATCCGTCCCCGGAAGTATTTCCCAGGTGGCGTCTGTCGCATCAGCAGCGCCGGACCATGCCCCCAACAACGGGCCGAGCCGGACGAAGGCTTGGCGAACCTTGGCCGGGGCTGCGCTTGTTGTCCTGGTGCTTGCTGGCGCTACGGCATGGTGGGTCACTCGCCACGATTCCGAAACGCCGACCGTGCCTGCGGCCACGCCAACCGCGGCGGCAGTGCCCCCGGTTGTTGTCACCCCGAGCCCGGCTCCCGTCGTTGATCCGCTGCCGGTGGCCGTGCCGATTGAGCGCGGGCCTGCGCCGATCGTAGACGCAAAGGCTACGCCCCTGCCGGTCGCGATGCCCCCTGTTGAAGCACCGGCCGCAAAGCCCGTCCCCGTTGTCATTGCCCGTGCCAAGCCCACTCCCAAGGTTTCGATGCCCCCGGTCCGGCAAGCAACAAAACCTAAGGCCTCCGTCGTTCCCGCGCCCCAGCCAAAACCCAATGAAACACACGGATGGCAGGAAAAAGCCGAGGGCGACATGGATGCATGGGCAAAGAACGCGGGGATCAACTGATCCCCTTGCCGAAACCAAATGATCCATTACAAGTAAAGAATAACCAAAAAAAGGGAGGCGTTATGTTGGGTTGGCTTTTTCTTCCATATAAAGGCACGGGGGTTTCATTCACCTCCCGCTTCATGCGTTGGCATGGTGAGCGGTTCCTCGGGCGCCCCGAGGGCTTGGATCTCCGGAACGTTCTCCAGGACACGCGCGATAGCTATTACTACTTGGCTGTCGATCGTCCGGTTCAAGAGCACAAACACGATTTCAAGGCGTGGCAGATCGACCAGCAGCACGCGGAGGAGGCACGGCTCGTAAGCAAGGCGGAGATTCCCAAAGCAACGCTTTTGGCCGTCGTCGTGGTCAGCGTGATCTGTGCACTGGTCTCTGCTCCATTCGCAGACTGGAAAGGATCTCCCATCGGCCAGGGGGCATCGCTACTCAGCACGTGGGACGTAAAGAAGGGCAGCAAGGCGCTACGAGGTTTGCTCGGCTTAGATACATCGCCTCAAGAGGCGAAGGCGATCGATGACCCAAAGGTCAGAGCGGATTGCGAGAAAAAATTTCGGACTGAGCGCTTTGCACAGAGTGACATTGTGTTGTGCTCGAGCGTATGGGACGAGTTGAGAACTAAGGGGGGACAATGATCATGAACATCTATTCGCTGTTGGACGTGGTTGTCCAGCTCAAACACCGCGTGCTGTTGCGAGCACCGGCCCAACCCGTGGCCGTCAGATGCGGTCCAAAGTCGCCGCACGCTTTGCCAACGTTCGGGGGCAAGTGAACGCCCATAACCGGGTGTCGAGCCGCACGTTGGTGGTGCCCGCCGGTTACGGGCCCAAAGCGGAGGCACTGGGGGCCGTCTACGACGCGGCAACCAACGCCTACGTTGTCCCCGACGCTCTGGATGAGAAAGACGCAAAGTTCGCGCCGTTCTGGCCCTCTGCTCCGCGGGACCTGCAGAACCAGGAGGGACGTGCCGAGCTGTCGAGGGACGGCCAGGTCATCGAAAGCCTGGTCCATCCGCACGACCGCTTGCAGGGCGGAGACAGCACCGCGTTGTTCTTGATGTATGCAGCCCTGCCGACCATCGGTGCCGTGATCGCTGCCCTGACCTCCATTCCAGTCGTGGGTTGGCTGGCTTGGCTGCTGTTGCCGGCGGTGGTGCCCTACGTCCGCGCCATTGCGCGCAGCGAGAAGGCGCCCGAGGCGTTCAGGGCAACCGTGCTGACCTTCATCCTTCCCCTTGCAGCAGCCAAAGGGTTCCTCCTGGCGGCTGGATCCAACGAGATTGTCTTTGGCGCGTTTGCAACGATTCTCAACGTCTACCTCTTTCTCGGACTGCTCTATTGCCTGATGGCACCCGTTGAGCAGGAACAGCAAGCCTGGGGCGGTCGTTGGACGCGGATCAAAGGCTTCGCGTTGTGGAACACCGCCGGCTTGGTCGCCATCGCCATGACGATGCTCTTCCCGCCGGTCATCGGCGGCTTCCTCTGGTTCGTGATGGCAGGCGCCTATGGCTTCGTCTACTACGCCCGGGATTACAAAGAACGGACCCTGGTCCTTCAGTCTCAAAGCGCGCGCTTCAACCTGGGCAAGCAAGGCCTCATGGAGAACTTCAACAGCCAGGCGCTGGAGACCCGGGTCCGCAAAGCGCTGGCCGACCCCAGCCCCTTCATCCAGTGGGGCGTGGCGTTGGGCCACCTGCGGAAGAAGGGCGTCAAGAAGTCCTACGATACCGATTCGCCAGCGGGCATTTCCGTTGAGGACCTCTTCATGCACGCCATGATCTGGGCCGAAACCGGCATGGGCAAGTCCGCGTATATCCGCTGGTTGATGGCCGAGATTCTGAAATCCGGCTACCCGTGTGCGTTCGCGGTCTTCTGCGGCAAGGGCGCCCTCGCTGGCGAGGTCCGCGGCATGCTGGACATGGTGATCGAGACCGGCGTCCACTTGGGGCTGATCGAAGGCTTGGATGCGCAAGGACTGAAGGCCGCGCTGACCAATACCAAGATGGAAGACGACAACGCGGACATCTGGACGGGCATCTCGAGTTTGGTCATTGACCACGCCGCCGTGATCCTCGAAGCGCTTCATCACCACGAGCTCAAGCTGCGTGCGCTGGATGCAGCGAAAAAGCTTGAGCTGGAGACCGAGATTGAAGGGTTGCTTCAGGTCAGGGATCGCGATGAAGCCAATGGCAGAGACGTTGCTGACATTGATGAAGCATTGAGCAGGCTTGGCGAGCAGCTGGAAGAGCGCATTCACGCCATTTCCGAAGAGCGCGAATGGAAATGGACCTTGGAGCGCTTCGACAAGCTGATTCAAGCCATCGGTGACGTGCGCGCCAACAGCAACATTCCCGGCGAGGGCTTGCTTGCTGCGGCGGGATACATCGGGGTTCAACCCATTCACTTGGGCAACGACGAAGACTTTATTGCGCGCAAGGCTGATTGGGCACAGCGGCTGGCAACGGCCCCGCAGACCATCCATCCGGATCTGCTGCAGCCCGGTTCGCTGCTCCAGCAGTCGTTCGGCTGGGTGCTCAAGACGTGGCCGTCCTTTGCCGCAGAGACCCGTGGCAGCTTCATGGCCAACGTTCAGAACAGGCTGGTGCCGCTCATGCGCGGCAAATACCTGGTGGACGACCAAGGGGTGCCGTGGCACAGCATTGAGCATGGATCGGTCAACGTCGGCGACATGCTGAAGGGGACGTCCATGGGCGTCAACGTCCCAGATACCCGGCACGGGACGGCCGGCATTTTGGTTCAGAACCTCATCAGCCAGCGGCTCTACACCGGCATCAAGCTTCGCAACGAAGTCAGCGAGGCAGAGTGGCGCGGGCGCGGTGAGCTGCCCGTCATCCAAATCATGGACGAATGCCAGAACCTCATTGGCCGTGAAGAGCAGCGCATCCTGCCGATCTCTCGCTCGACAAAAATGGCCTGTATCTACGCTACGCAAGGTTACGAAGGAATCTTGGCCAAGCTGCCGGAAGCCGCTGCCCAGCAGTTCTGCAACAGCTTCCAGAACTGGGCCCTGTATCGCACCTCGCCTCAGAGCTACGAATACATGGAGCTGCGCTTCGGGGTAGAAGAAATGACTGTATTTCGGAGCAAAACGGCCGGTCTGGATTACGACGGCGGGCTTGACATGGTCTTGGACAACGCTTTGTTCGATCCCAACCACCCCAATGCAGCGGGCATGAAGCAGTTGCGCAAGGCCGGGGCGGGACGCGTGGTGGCGAGTCACATTGATCCGGTCAGCAAGAACCGCTGGGTAGGGCAGAAGTTCACGGGCATCCAAGCGACAAAAGACCTCGAGATCCCTGCAAATGGTCGTCGCGAGTCCCAGCCGCTGTTCTCCAAGTCCGAGTTCAATGGCCTGCTAAACCAGCAGGGGCGCGCCATCCTCTGGTTTAACCGCGCCGGTGTTCGCCGGGCTGACATCTGCAAGACCCCGTTCTTGCCTTTGGACAAGGTAGACGACGTGGTCAAGGCCATCAAAGCATCGAGGGCGGCGTAAGCCTCCCTCCCAACCACCCCCCCCCCACCGTAGGAGCCAATCAACATGGACCACACCGAGAAAGACCAACAGTTCCGCGATCGCATGGCCGCTTCCACCAGCGAGGAGTCCAAGCAATGGACCTCCCTGGACCGGAAAGCCGAGAGCGAGCAGCGCGACGTGGACAAGATGCAACGCTCGTTGGACAAGCGCCTCGATCCGGAGCGCATCATCCAGTTGGAGGAGCAGGTTCAGAGTCTAGGCCTTCAACGCCACGAGATGGAGGTGGCCGGCCGCCCCGGCCTCTTCCTTCGGAAGCAGCGAGCCGAATACGACGAGAAGCTGCAGGGCATCGAGACCGGCCTGAAGGAAGCACGCAAAGACATCCGGGAATGGTCCCGGCAATCCGAGCCGGAGGTGGTAGCCAAGCATCAGGCGCGCATGCAAGGCAAGCAGGACGAGCTCAACGAGACCGTGAAGCAGCGTCAAGGCCTGGGCATGCTGCCCTCGGAAGAGAAAAAGCAGGAGCAGCGCGTCGATGGGGCGGTCGAGACCCCGATGATGCGGGTGGACGAATGGCGGAAGAACCGTCAAGCCGCGCAGGGGGGAGACGGTGGCACGGAGGCGAGCGTGCCCCAATACGGACATGGCAAGTTCGGGTTTGCCACCTTTGCTGCCACCGCAAAGGCCGAGCAGGAAAAGATGCGCAAATACGAGAGCGAGTTCGACTGGCAGAAGCAGGATCGCGAGCGCCAGCCCAACGTCTTCCGTCAGTGAAGACAGACGCTTCCCACAAAGGGCTCCTCGGGGCCCTTTGTGTATGCAGCGTCGAATCATGAGTGGTCCGATCTACCCATAAATGCAACGTCAAAAGCAGCTTAAGGCAACAGCAAGGATCGGGGTTTGACAAAGGGAAAAGCGGACGCATGCTGAAGCAATGAACAACAATCCCAAGCGATTTGCCAGGCCAAAACGAACCGCCGTCATCAATGCGCGGGTTGAGCCCGAGTGCCGTGAAGCCTTGGAGGCGTATGCGCGCAAGCATGGTTACTCCCTGGCCGATGCCCTCTCGCGACTGATCAAAGAACATCTCATCAAGCAATAGTTACGGCGTTGACTAAAATGGAAAACTGTCGAGCGCTTCTCGTTTTCGCGCTTGCCAATGTGTGCATTTGTGTTTGACTGGGTTTACACAAAACACAATCGAGGGGGGTCCTCATGCATATTTTCGCTGACGCTTATGAGTTTTCGGTAGACAACGTGGGAAACCTGTTGCTCACGCTGGGTGGGATTTCCGTGGTGAGCTACGTGGTCGCAAACGTCGCCGGCTGGTTGGCATGATTGCCTGGATCCGCGCCGATCTAGAACAAATGGACCTGCACAACGTCGTGTTTGTCCTTCAGGTCGGTTTTGTGGTCGGGATTGCACTCTTCCTGAAAGTTTGCGGGTGATTGCCAAACCGGAAAAAACCGGTATGCAATGGGGATGGAACCCCACATCGACAATCAAGCAACCCTGAGCGGGGGCGATTTTTTGAATCGTTCCCATGAGTCGTTGCTCCACCCCATCCTCCACCCGCTGACCCTTGCCCGGTTCTACGGCAAGCACCACGAGCAGTTGGCCACGTCCGACCCCAGGCAAGCGCTGGCGTTGGCCGAGCAGTTCTGCCGTCAGTCCCAAGTCGCTGGCTTGGACACCTGCACAGAGGTGGGGTTTGACTGGGTGATGACGCCCAGCCGGTTCTCCAATCGAATCAACCTTGAGCTGGGTCAGGGCGGCCATGCCACTCTGGTCCAGGTTGAACCCGCTCTTTCCCCCTATCAGTTGGATGCGACGATCCATGCCGGCGTCAAAGGACACAAGGCGCTCGCTCAGATCTACGCCTTGCTGCCCAGTGATCAACGGGCCGGCCTCCTGTCGGAACTGCGCGAATCCATCGACCAGGTTCAGGCCAATCGCATCGCCGCCGATCGGCTCCAGGCGCTGCGGGCCCAGCCCGAGCTGCCTTCGCCACCCCAGCCGCGTTTGGACATTGCCCGCGCGCTGCAGCGCTTCGAGGTTCCTGAGCAGCAGGCGAGGGCGACAGAACAGCACCTCATCGCGACTTACGGCGACGCGTTGTCGCGGATGCATGGGAGCCAGGTGATTGCTGCTGCCCATGCGCGTTCTCCGCACTTAGGGCTCTACGGAGCGCCTTGGCAGACTTGGCTTTGCGAGCACGCAACGACGGGGAGCCTCGATGGGGTGGAGGCGTGTTTGGGTATGCAGGCCGAGCCCAATGTCCCCAACACCAATGGTGAGACGCCGCTACACCTTGCTGCGCGCCACGGCCACCCCGGCATCGTTCGTCGGTTGATTCGGGCCGGCGCGGATCCAGCCTTGGGCAACCCCCTTGGCGAAACACCTCTCCACGTTGCCGCCCAACACAATCATGCGCGTTGCTGCCTGGAGTTGCTGGCTGCAGGCGCGGACCCCGGGCATTTGGACCGGGAAGGGCGGAAGCCTGGTGACGTGCACCGGGGAAGGGGGAAGGGGCGTGAGCAAGCCTTCGGTCTATGACTGCTGGAGCTGGACGGTCCCATCGAGCATCGAGCCAAGCCGGGACGTCCGGTATTGGCCCCAGGCCCTGCTGTCCGGGGTCTGCGTCGCCACGGTGACCTATCCAGCCGCGCTATGGCTGGGCTGGCAGATTGGGAGCAGCCACACCCTCATGAACTACAGCCAAGGCCTCACCGGAAGCCTGGCGGCGCTGGGCAACCTTGCCACCGGCACCATCTCCCTGCGTGAGCCGGCCAGCGCGTTCTGGGAGGTCGCCCGCGAGCAGGCCACCTTCGGCACACTGGCGAGGATTGGAGTTGCGGCAGGGTTAGCTGGGTGGGCGGCTGCGTGGGTCACCCTCCGGGGCCTCATCCCACGCTCAAATACTTGGCATGTGTCCGGCGCTCAACTGCTGCAGGAGAAGGAAGCGTTGGCAGAAGCGCGCCGTCGGTCACTCACGAATAAGGAGCGGGCAGACGAGTTGCACGCCTTGTCGTTGCATCCGGCTTGGGTCGTTGCGAAGAAGCTGCTGGCCCGGCATATGTTCCTCTACGGAAGCGTGGGCAGCGGCAAGAGCGTCATCCTGAAGCACCTGTTGGAGCAGGTGGTGCGCGGGAAAAAGAAGGCATTCGTTTACGACATCAAGGGAGATCTCACCTCGATTTTCCAAGGGGTAATCGTCTGCCCGTTCGACAAGCGAAGCTGGATCTGGGACGTGGGCCGTGACGTGTCCAGTCAAACCCAAGCAGCGGCGTTTTCGCAGTCGATCATCCCCTCGGAGGAGGGCAGCGGCGCATTCTGGGCGTCTGCGGCGCAAGCCTTGCTGGAAGGCTGCGTGCGCGAACTGCAAGCCACGAGGGGCAAGGACTGGGGTTGGAGTGAGCTAGCTTCATTGGTGTCCCGTCCCGCTGAACCAATGTGCGCAGCCATGACAGTCTATTACCCCCGGGCCGCGGCGCTCATTTCCAACCCAGACAGCAACACCACCTCCAGCTGCATGGCCGTCCTCGCCAACGGCACCGCGGTCATCGAGCGCTTGGCCTTGGCCTGGCCGGGGCGAAAGCCGGATCGCATGTTCTCCATGTTGGATTGGATCAAAGACGACTACACGGGGCGCAAGCAGGTCATCGTTCAATCAGGGCCGGACGAGGTGCTTGCGCGCAGTTACATCTCGGCCATGATCAACGTCGCGGTGCCAGAAATCATTGGGCCGAGCCTGCCGGATGATGAAGCCGGGCGATTCCTGGGGTTCTTCTTCGATGAGCTCACATCAGCTGGCAAGCTCAACATCGAGCCATTGCTGGCACTGGGCCGCTCAAAAGGCGTAGTGGCCTGCATGGCCGTGCAGGACTGGAGCCAGGTTGAGAAGGTCTACGGCGACAAGACAGCCCAGGCATTCAGTGGGTTGGTCGGCACACACATTGTTTGCCAGTTGCAGGTCGGCGAGACGCGAGAAAAAATCAGCCGGAACCTGGGTAAGCGGACCGTTGCTTGGCGCACGCATGACGACAAGGCAACCGTCCACGAGGAGTCGAAAGCCATTGTGGCGCCAGGCCGGCTCACCGACGACCTGGGCTTTCGCAAGGGCAAGGCCTACGGCCCCGAGCGCTGGGGCATCCGCGCCATCGTCCAGGCGACCGGGGACTTGCTCCTGCTGGACTGGCCTGGGGTGAGCTACCCGAAGGTCCGCAAGGGACAGAGTCGGGCTCGGTGGACTAAGGAGGGCGCTCGCCCGGTGGAGCAGAAGCCCATGCCACAGAGTGACGCGCAGAGCGCCGCAGAGGTCCATCGCGTGTTGAAGATGACCGCGGACCAGGCCGCCGCAGAGCTGGAGAAGCGGGGCGCTACGTCGCCGAAGCTCCGCGCCGTCAGTGACGATGAGCTGGAATCCATCTTCCGCAAGTAGTGGGGGTTGTGGAGTTTTCAGGTTTTGGTAGATCTGAAGGGATATTTACTTCCTGGAGGATTCCCATGTTCAACGTCACTGCATTGACTGCTCAAGGCACGGACAGCAAGTCCGGCGCGGCCGTGGTCGAGTATCTGATGCTCACCGAGTATTACCTCGACAAAGACGGAAACGCGCAGGACACCATGGCCTGGGGTGGCAAGATGGCCGAGCACCTCAACCTGCTGTCTGCCGCAGTGACACGCGAGAACATGAGCAAGTTGGCCGAAGGATTCGACCCGCTGACGGGGCGCGCTCTATGCCAGAACGCAGGGCACAAGGGCAAAGCGCGGGCGAAGGTGGACAAGAACGGGGATCCTGTCCTGGATGCCCAAGGCAAGCCCGAAGTCGTGGTGGTGGGCGGTCACCGGGTGGGATACGACCTTACGGTGTCTTCGCCAAAGGACGTGGGAATCTTGTTCGCGATGGAGTCGCCCGAAAAGCGCGATGCCGTGCTCAAGGCGCACCAGGCCGCTTCTGCAACGGCGATGAACCGGCTGGAATCGATGGTCGAGACCCGCCGCGGGAAAGGCGGAAAAGACGTGATCGGTGTCCGCGGCTTGGTGTGGTCAAGCCACCAACACTTTGCCGGGCGAGACCTCGACATGGATCTCCACACTCACCACCTCGTCTATGGGGTGGCGCTGGGGGCCGATGGCAAGGAATCGACCTTCGATGCCGTGGAAATCTACCGGCATGCCCGGGCCATGGACGAAATCTACAAGCTGGAGCTCTACAAGAACCTCCAGGCCCTCGGCTACCCGGTTGAGCACGTCCGAGAGTTAGACGACGACGGCAAGGAGACCAACCGGACCTATGCGCGCTTGGCCGGTATCGACCGGGGCGTCATCGACCACTTCAGCAAGCGCCGCAAGGCGTTGCTCGAATACGCAGAACAGCATGGTGTCAGCAATCAGCAGGCCAACAAGGCCACGCGGAAGCACAAGGACGAGCCCACGTATGCCGAGCTGGTGGAGCACTGGCAGGGGGCCTTGAAGGGCTTCGACCTGACCCCCGACAAGCTCAAAGCAGCTCAAGGCAACCTGGACCAAGTGGAGCACAAGAGCGACGCCGAGTTGCTGGAGCTGCTGCATCAGAACGAGGCGGTGTTCAACGGCATTGATCTGGTGCGGGTGCTGGGGATGGAATACGCGGGCAAGTTGGACGCGGCCGGGCTCGATGCCCGCATTGAACAGTTCAAGCAAGACAATGGCCTGGTGCTGGTCAACGCCGAGCGCCTGGCAGACGAAGACCGGGGGCTGACGCTGGCCCGCAAGCACACCGAGGATCGGTTCTGCGCCCCGTGGATGCTGGAAGCCGAGCAAGCGGTGGTGGACATCGCCAACCGCCGGGCGAAGGAGACCCAGCACCACGCCAGCCCGGCGACCGTGAAGCGTGTAATTGCTGACTACGAAGAGGCCAAGGGCTTCCAACTGTCGCAAGAGCAGCGGGTGGCCGTGGACCACATCTGCCTCAACAGTGGAGCGGTGGCCAATCTGAGCGGCTTGGCCGGCACGGGCAAGACCACGATCTCCGAGCTTTACAAGGAGGCCCTGGAATCCGAAGGCATGGTGCTCCTGGGGGTGTGCGTGTCGAACAAGGCCGCACAGAAGCTGGAGGCCGAATCGGGGATGCCCAGCGTTTCCATGGCCCAGATGCTGTTCGATTTGGATGAGGGGAAGCGCTTGCTTCAGCCCAACGACGTGATCGTGATCGACGAAGCAGGCATGGTGGATACCCGCGACACCCGGGCCTTGTTGGCCCATGCCGAGATAGCGAAGGCCAAGGTCATCCTCCAGGGCGACGCAGAGCAGCTGCAGCCCATCGGGGCCGGGTCCGGCTTTCAGCTCACCAAAAAGGCGGTGGGGGACGTGAAGTTGACCGAGATTCGCCGGCAGGCGCGGCAGGAGGACCGCGAGACGGCGATGGGATTCTATGCTCGGGACGAGAACGGCAAGGTGATCGATCTGAAGAAGGGCACCCGCAGCCGGCAACAAACGCTGGACATGGGCGAGGAGCAAAAAAAGCGGCTGATGGACTCCATCGTGGAAGCCCACTCGCAGGAGAAATCCATCGAGCGCCTCGTGACCGACTACTTCAAGAACAAGGCCCCGTTGGACGACAAGCTGGTGCTGGCGCATAGCCGGGCCGAGGTGGGCGCGCTCAACGCCGGGATTCGCCAAGGGCTGAAGGAGCGCGGCGAGATCGGCACCGATGAAGTGGTGGTGGAGGGGCGCGTCAATGGCCGCAAGTTCGATCTAGCCTTGGTGGAAGGGGATCGGGTGATGTTCACCGCAAAGAACATGGAGCTGGGGGTGGTCAACGGCACCCAGGCTACCATCCAATCCATCAAGCCCTCGCGCTCAGGCGGCTACGACATCACCGGCACGCTGCGGTCAGATAACCCCAAGGAGAACGGGCGTAAGGTCGTTTGGAACACGCACGAGCACAAGGCGGTGGTCCACGATTACGCCGTGACCGTCCACAAGTCACAGGGGCAGGGCAGGCGCGAAGTGTTCCACCTCATGAACCTGGGGATGATGGACAACGCGTCGTCGCTGGTGGCCTTTACCCGGCTCACCAAGGGGAGCTACAAGCTCTACGGGACCTACGACGACGTGGAGCAGCTCAATAGCCGGTTGGGGCTGGAGCGATTGAAGGCAACCGTGCTCGATGCCGGGGTCAAGGAGCGGCAGGGGGCCATGCCCCCAGCCCAGAGTCCCAGGACACAGGCCGGGGCTCTTCAAAGCAAGCTCGATGCGCTGTTCCACGAGCACAAAGAAGGGCAAGAAACACGACGGGCAATGAGTGACGGCGAGCGCAAAGCGCGCCGCCTCTTGGAGGTTTTCGATCATGGCCGTCAACGAGCGACCATACCACCAGGATCACTGGAAGGGGCCCGGATTCCGGCCTCACGGCTACAGCAGGGACTGGGGCGCTGACGACATGCAGGTGCGTTATAGTTCGCGGAGAGCCGTGTGGTGCTCAAGGAGAACCAGCTTGAAAGCGAATGGATTTGGCGGATCGGTCTTTGCCGGAGCGATGGGGGCTTTGCTGGTGGCTTGCCAGCCCGGTGGCACACCGGCACCGGTCGGAACTGCCCCCGTTGCGGTCGAGAATAGCCCGCAGGTTAGTAGCCCGGCGGATGTTCCTTCAGAAGCTCCCTCTGCTTCGAGCGTCGAGGAAAGCTCCGCTATCGCTAGTTTCCGGAAGTATTGCTATGACACCCAGAGCGATACAGCGAAGGTGACGCGGTTAATTGAAGTTGATGCATTACAACCTGCTGACGAGGCGGCCAGCGGCTACTCCAGGGCGCCTCAGCGAGGGCGGCGACAGATGTATACGCTCCCGTCGAAAGGAAATGGGACGTCATCGTTCAACCTCGTGATCAACAACGTGGGAGTGTGTGGTGTTCAGGTCAGTGGTGAGGCAGCGGCCGTGCTGGAGGCGGATATCATCAAATCGTTCAACGCCTTCCGTGTGCCTGCGCCGCAGAATCCCGCAGTCCGCGCCGGCGTTTTCATTCCCTACGGTTCATCGGTTAGTGAACAAGACGTCCGTAGGCACGGATTGATCAATACCATGACATCTGACGCCAAGAGCGTTGCCATGGTGATCTATATCCCGCCATTGCAGGCCGAAGAGATCTTGGCGAACGCCCGTGGACAGTAGAGTGTTCGCTGACGGCTGTCGTTTTCTGACAATAGCCATCTCTCGTTTTCGCTTTCAACCAGTTCGAACGGGATGATTCAGTGATAAGAGGAGCCGATTCAATGTTTGGGCAGTGTCTTGATCCCATCAACGGCCGCGGTCCATACATCGAAAAGATGCTTGGTCGCCATGCTGAATCCTTGGAAATCACCGGCTCTCTTGCAACTGCTGGTGAACTCTTCGTCGCCAAGCTTGAGATATCGGCCGACGATCCGCATCAGCTCATCCCTACCTGCCTTCTCATCAGGCAGGTGTCAGGGCTTCGTGCGCTGGCCCTCTTGGCAGTGAACGGATTCTACACCGAAGCGCTGGGACACCAACGAAGCCTAATGGAGGCGCTGGCCCGTCTGTCGGCTTTAGTAGCTCGCCCTGAGTTACTTCAGGACTATCTGATCCAAGACGTCTTGAATCGGAAGAAGATGTTGGGCGACATCCTCAGCTTCCGCCAGGACTGGCCGGCTGAGATGATTCGCGAGCCATCGGATGAGGTGTTGCAGCAGCAAATAACAGAGGCTATGCAACGCTTGACCGACTTCAAGGCTCATCAGGGACGGGCGGCGCGTGACATCAAAACGTTTGACTGGGCTCAGACAGGTGGCGTGGATCATCTGATGTATGGCAGGTTCGTCATGGCCTCCGAGGCGCTCCATTTTTCTCCGAAGTCATTGAAAGGACTACTAGTGACGGACGGGGACGTTCTGGAGTCGATACGGATAGGGCCGGAAGATACGGATTTTGATCACCTTTTGATGACGTCTTGTCGCTATGTCTTCGTGGGCCTACAGCGGCTCGCAAGCCATCTGGATGTCGGCCTTCCCGATGAGGTGGAACAGCTGTATCAACGCTTCAATGCGCTTGATGAGAGGATGGCTGATGAGGCGCTCCGCGAAGAGTGACGTCGGGACATCACCCTGCAAGCGAAGAGGCCGCAGCGGGCCGTTCCGGTCGTGGCGGAGAGGCACGCAGTCCGGTCACGACATGGCTTGGCTCATTGACGGCAAGTGCCTGGAGTCAACCAGGCTTGCCAATGACTGCAGGTCTGGGACTGTCCGCAGGCGCGTGTCAGAGACGGCGCATCGCGGTTTGCGATGCGTTTGATGACTGATGGCCGGTCAAAGAGGGAGGGCTTGCACCCGTCACTGAGTGTTTTGTGAGCCAAGTGGCTTGACGGTGATAGACTCCGACTACCGCAAGCCTGTCCAGAACTATTGAAATTCGAACAAGGAAGTCATGAGTGCAAAATCGCTGATTTTTTTGGTGGTTGGAGTATGCGTTGGTTCTGCTGGCGCCCACCTCCTCTCACAATCGTCGCTTTCCGAAGCCGAGGTGGATTTGAAGGAGGCTCGTGGCCACCAGCAAGATTTTGCGCGAGAGAATTACAGACTCTTGGCGAAGAACGCTGAGGTCGAGAGGCGGTTGGGTCTTCTTGAGAAGAGCACCTACGACCGCCAAGAGATCCGCAGTTGCATGCTGAACGCGACGATTCTTAGCAACGCTGTAGACGCCTATCGCTTTGGCAGGCCACTGTCGGATATCGAGAGGGGAATGATGAATAGGTATATGTCGGGCGCAATGGTGGCAATTCAGGGACGAAGCATGCAGTCAGCGCTTTCGTTCCTCTTGGATGAGCAGAGGAAGGTGAACGAGGAGTGCCTGGATGGAGCGAGGCTTAGTGCGGATCCGATGGGGAAATTCTCGGCCCAACCCGCGGCGCTCTAGCGCCCGTAGGCATTGGCCAACTGCAGGAGCCATAGGCCTGCGATAAGCAACATCGGGTAAAGCAACAGCCACTTGAGCGCACCCCAGAGCAGGCATCCGGTCGTTCCCGCGTGCCTGCGTGGTGCTGGGACGATCGCTGGCCAGACAAATCCATGCGCCAGACTTTTCATTTGCCATGTCATCCGCCGACGCGGATCTTGGATCAGGATGCCCGGCGGCTTGGAGTAGATCCGCCAGCCTTTCTGAAAGGCCTTGTAGCGCCAAGCGTATTCGTGAGCCTCAGCATCGGCCTGGGTGCCCGTCATGCTCGACAGCGGAACGAACGAGAAGCGGCGACCTTGCCAGCCCCCACGAGGGCTGCGGTGCTGCCGCTCCCGCTGCTTCAGATGGACGGTCTGCCCCACGTAACAGCACCCGTTTTCAAAAAACAGGCCGTAGAGATGCCGAGGGCCGGGCAGGTATTTTTGATCGCGTTTCCAGTTCAAAGGTCCTCCCTAGATGGGTATACCTACATACCCATAAAAGAAAGATCCGATTCGTCAAGGCCTGCCACGAACAAAGGCCCCTTCTGGGGCCCTTGCCGAGATGCGATCACCTCCTTTTCTCACCACGCAATCGTTCAGCGCCCCAGGTTGATGCTCAGCCCGAACCCGGCCACAGGCTTGTTCCCAGAACCAAAGGACAGGCCGGCCGAAACGCTGGTGCGATCCGAGATACGGGCTCCCCAGCCGATGCTCACCGCCGCCTCGCCGCCCGAGAATCCGACGCCTGCGTTGAGGTTGACTTGGCCCACAGCCGTTCCGCCATTCGCCGCAGCAGCAGTTGCCATCTGGCCCAAAGCACCAAGCTGGGCTCCCAGTCCATTGATCCGGCGATCCTGGTGCCGCACACGGCGGTCGGTGTCGGTCCAGCGGTCATCCCAAGCCTGCTGCACGTCGTAGAGCTGTCCGCCATTGACGGCATCCGTCGATCCGCGCTCGATACGGCCGTTGGCTACAGATGTCACGCGCTGGTTGCCGGCATCCACCCCCGCCGTGGTGACCGAGGGACCGCCTTGAACCATCACGCCTTGGGCGTTGACCGTCGTCGCGCCGACGCTCACCGACCCGGCGTCCGACAGTTGCACGTTGTCGCTGACTGCTACGGTTTGGCTTCCGTCCGCGTTGGTGGTGACCTCAACGTTTTGGCCTGCCTTGGCCACCGAGCCGGAACCAGTGCCCGCGGTTCCGTCGAGGCCATCGTTGCCGGCCGGCCCCTGCGCGCCGGACTCGCCCTTCAGGCTCGCCAGCCAATCGCTTTCGTTGCCTTGGAAGCCGTTGGTCAACGCGACCTCGTAAGCGCTCAAACCGTCTGCGCCGCGTGGCCCAGGAATGCCAGAGCCGCTGCCCGGAGTTTGTTCAACAGCAGTGACTCGCCCATCGAGATCGTCCAACGCCGCTCCAACGGTCTGATGCGTTGCCCCGCTTCGGAACTGGTAGATCGGAGCTACAAAGTTCCCGTTAACGAATGTGGCACCGCCACCAAGCGCTTGGGCAGCCTGACGAACCTGCCCGAGGTTCGCCACGTCGGTGTCGGTCGTTCCGGCCCGAACGTTGGTGATCCGGCGGGTGCTCTGGCCCCCGTCCTCATAAGTGGAGCCCACGCTGACTTCATCGCTGGCCCAACAGCGGCTATGAGAACCCAAAGCGACGCAATCCTGCGCTCGGGCCTCAGCCCCAACGCCTAACGCAAGCGACTGAAATGCATCGGCAACGGCAGAAGTGCCTATCGCGACGGCATGGTCAGCGTTTGCCTCTGCCAAGGTGCCTTGAGCAATCGATGCATTGCCCCGCGAACGGCTGAAGTAGCCAAAGGACATGGAAAGATCCCCACTGGCTTGCGCCTGCACCCCTTGAGCTACCGACTTAACACCGGTCGCGACCGCTTGTTGTCCAACGGCTACCGCATCTTCGCCACCAGCAAAGCTCAAAGTGCCGATGGCAACAGTCCTCGCTGCCGCCGCATTCGCGGCTTGGCCAATGGCCATCGAGTTCTGGCCCGATGCCTGAGCATTGGTGCCAGACGCCTGCGCGTTGTCACCGGACGCATTGGCCTGAATCCCGTTCGCGATGGCTCCGGTGCCCGTAGCAATCGCGTAGGCTCCTGTAGCAGTAGAGTTGTGTCCAGATGCCTGGGCGTATTCACCCGTGGCCGTTGAGTTAGGACCTGATGAGGTGGCACCTGTGCCGGTGGCGGTTTGGGCGTAAGCCGGCGCAACAAACAAAGCTGCGCCGATCAATGCAGTTAAAACAGCTAGTCGATGCGGAAACATTCGAACCCTCCCGAGTTATGGATTGATACTTAAATCCATAGCAGGGGATTTCATTTGCGCAAGGCGATCAGGTGATCTTTTTCAACTTGTTAGGTAAGGTCGCCAAACATGCTCGGGGCGGTGTTTCCCATTGCCAAGCCAAGGGCTTTGCGGTTCCCCAAGCCGCGCATGCCCAACCCGACCCACGAGGGCACCAACTTGGTGGCAAGGCGCGTGCAAGCAAATAAGTAGCTGGCTCTAGCGGTGCTGCGAAAAGGGGGAGCTTGCGGCCTTGGCGATAAGCCAGCTTGGCCTGACCGCATTCGGACTTGAGTTCCACGTGTGGGTAGTCCTTGGGGCTGGTCCACCGCCCGCCCCAGTTCAGGCCAACCATTTCTGACAGCTCACCGAACCGCATGTAACCCGCCAGCACGTGGGGATCGTCCAAGTCCCAGCTTGGCGCTCCGTTGATGAACACCCCGGCGTCCAGGGCCAGCCCGTAGTTATGACAGGATCCCCAGGATCCCACGCTCGTCACCCCACTTGCCGAGGCCAGCAGAGCGGCTTGTCGCTCCGGACTCCGATAGCCTTCCACCACGCGAATATCAAACCCCTCTGCCGCCAACTGCGCCAAGACGGCTTCCACTTTTTCACGCAAGGCAGGCGAGACCCCCTTCCAGACTCGTTCTTGCTTGGGATGAAAGAAGCGGTAAACGGGGCCGTGAGCTTTGGGGATTGTCCAACCCAGAGGGCGCGGTGACGGATTAGAGGGGGGGGAATTGACGGTTGAACATCCGGCCAGCGCCACAGAAACGATGGTCGTCAGCACGGAAAGATATTGGATACGGGGTTGCATGCTTTCCTCCCAGAAAGATCAATGGATGCTTTCAGGGGTATTCGATTTTAAGGAAAGCGCAAGAGGGGGCTTGGATATGAAAGCCCCCGGCAAACCGGGGGAGGAGGCCTGTCGCCGAGGGCTTGGTGAGTCAGGGAAGGAGTAAAACCCAGGCTCAGTTAAATCGATAGCATGCAAGCGGGGGAAGTCAACCAAGCACGATCACTCCAGAGCGCGGACGAGGTTGTAGCGGTGGTGTAGCAATGCTGACCCTCGGCGGGCGCAGTCCCAGAAAATACCCTATAGAAACATGCAGATGCAGAACATACGCCCGTGTTGCTTCATCAGCGGGGTGTGTTCGGCGGGCTTCTGGGTCACGCGGGGTCCATCGGGCAGGGCAGGCCGGGAAGGCCGGGTAGTCCATTGTAGTTGAGGCAGCCCGGACGGGAGCGGCGCAAGAAACGATGGCAAACAGCGCGTGATGCGAGAAAACCGGAGGCGCAGACGAAAAAAACCCGGGGCCCGTCACTCACGTAACGCGTGTGAGGAGGGGAGCTGATCCGGGTGTGTGCATGCAGTGTAACCGAGTCACCTCTGCAACACGGTGATGCGGGGATGGGCCGAGAAGATATCCATGACGATCTGGAAGTAAATCTGGCCATTTCCAGCGTCCAGCGCCTGCAACTGGGCGTCGATGACGGGGCTGTTGAACCTGTCGTTTCCGTCCAGCTTGGCCTTCAGCCATGCGCGGGTAGTTTCCTCGCCGAGAGCGCTGCGGGTCTGCTCGATGTCCTGCCAGATCACCGTCGCGCTTTCGTGCCCCGCCAATACGCCATAGCCGCCGTACAACATGTCATCCAGCGCATCCAGGCTATGCCCGAGCTGCCAATCCTCGTCGGCCATGAAGACCCGGTTGATTTCGGCATAGAAACTGGGGATGTCACTTACTGCGCTGCCTTGCAGTACCAGTACCAGTGGATCGGTGGTGGTCATTCAGTCCTGTCCTCTATGCCTGGTCAGCACGACTTTATCAGTGGCACCCCCCTGTCGAATCGCGGCGGCGTGGGGCATGTATATGGGAATTGCCAACGGTTATTTAAATGCGGCGATGCGACATGAAAGAGTGGGCTTCTATTCACGAACCACTCCGGAGGCCGTTCTCCCATGTCCATCGCAAGCACGTCGCCGTTCAAGGTAATCGGCACCACCGCATTGTCCGCCATGCTCCTGCTGGCCCCGCTGGTTTCCTCGGCTGAGGATCAGCCCTCGCCGCTGCGCACCTACCTGGCCGCCAAGCGCGAGGCCATCCAGGCGCAGTCGGCGAAGACCGCTACGTCCACCGAGATCCACGCGAAGGTCACCGCCGAAAGCCGCTCCGGCGTGCGGCGCCTTCGCATCGGGCCGACCGGCGAATTCCAATACATCAGCGACAGCGGCCGAAACTACGCCGGCTACAACCTCGGTGCAGGCTCGTGGGATTCGCTGGTGGGCACGCTGGCCAGCGCCGTGGCCGACGAATACATCGTGCGGGCGGCGGTGCAGAACGTGCCGCTGGATGGCCTGGATGTGGTGTTCACCAGCATTCCCGAACGCAAGAGCGAGAGCCTGGCGTACCCGAACAATCTTTCGTATGTGGCCTATATCGATTCGCCCGCCACCGACGCGCAGCTGCAGGCGCTCAAGCGCGCCGTGCACGAGAATTCCTCGGCGATTGATCTGGTCACCCGGCCACAGCAGGTCAGCCATGCCGACGTGGAGTACGTCCACAGCGCCACGGTGCGCGACCCGAAGCTGCCGCCGGGCCTGCGCGACTTCATCACCGAGGAGAAGCGCCCGGCGGTGCTCGCCCGGCAGGTGAAGCCGGGCGTCGGCAAGGACAAGCCCGCCGAGCCGGAAACCCTGGTCGCCCGCGCCCACGTCGAGCCGCGCACCGGCCTGCGTCGCGTGTTCCTGGGCAAGGATGGCTACCACCAGCAGCTGCACGACAGCGCGCCGGAGCTGCTGGGCTATGGCCTGGCGCCAACGGTGGAGGAACACCTGCTCGGCGTGACCGGAACCTGCCTGACCCACATCTTCGAGGTGCAGGCGGCGTCGCGCAACGTGCTGCTGGATTCGCTGGAGCTGACCGTCGATGGTCAGGTGGGTCCGCGCTTCGGCAGCAACGTGCACTCGCCGGCGCGGTACAGCGACATCCGTTACAAGGTGAGGATCGAATCGCCGGCCTCGGAACAGGAGATCGATGCGCTGCGTCAGTCGGTGGAGGCGACGTGCCCGCTCTACAACCTGGTCAAGGACGAGCAGAAGCTTGAAGGCAGCATCGTGCGAGGCGCATATGCTGAAGCTGCACGCTGAGCGCACACCTGCACGCCACGCCCGGCAAGGCCTGGCATGGCGCCGCAGTCATCTGGCGCTTGCCCTGTGCACGCTGCTTGCGCCGGCCGGGGAGGCTGCGGAGGCCGCCGAGCCTGTCGAGACTGCGGAGGAGGCCGCTGCGACGGCGTCGCAGACGTCCGGTTCCAACGCACGCACGCTGGACAAGGTCTCGGTGCTCGGCTCGCAGATCGCCGGTGGCGGGGCGCAGGCCGCACTGCCGGTGGTGGCGGTGGATCGGGAGCAGATCGATGCCACCCTGGCCACCAACGGCAACGAGCTGTTCCGCAGCCTGCCGCAGTTCGGTGATGTGGCCGTGACCGAGAAGGGCACCACCAATGCAGGCCGGAATTCCAACGTCGCGCGCGGTGACGTCGGCTCCATCAACCTGCGCAACCTGGGCTCGAAGTACACGCTGCTGCTGGTCAATGGCCGCCGCACCGTGCAGCACCCGATCAGCAACAGCGGCGATGACACGACCTACAACGCCAACGCCATCCCGGTCTTCGGCCTGGAGCGCGTCAACCTGCTGCTGGACGGCGCGGCCTCCATCTACGGTTCCGATGCGGTCGCGGGCGTGGTCGATCTCGTCATGCCGAGCAACCTCGCAGATGGCGGCGGCGTGCGCCTGAACTACGGCAAGGTGGCCGATGGCCACCGCGAAGAGCTATCGCTGGATGGGTACTTCGGCAGCGACTTCAGCGAGGGGCGTGGCAACCTCTCGGTGCTCTATGGGTTCTCCAGGCGGACGGCGCAGCTCAATTCCGATGCCTGGTTCACCGCCACCGACGGCCGCCGTCCGCTGGGCGACGGCACCAGCGTGCCGGACCCGAACGGGACCTCCGGGTTCAGCACCAGAACACCGTGGGGCCATTTCGATACCTATACCGGCAGCCGCCGCACGGGCAGCTGGTACGTCAATCCCACCACGGGTGCGTTGACCTCCGGCACGGTGCCCACGCGCTATCACTACGATTCGGCGGCCGAGCCGGGCATCACCTCGTCCCCGTCGATCCGCAAGGGCAACCTGTTTGCCACTGGCCGCTTCGACGTCAACGACAACCTGCAGCTGTTCGGCGAGCTGGGTTACTACCGTGCCACCTCCGAATCCTGGGTGAGCAGCGAGTCGGGCTTCGGCGGCGACGGCTTCCTGCTGCATATCCGTCCGGATGCCTATTGGGTACCGCAGGCACTGCGCGGTGCCGATGCGATCCGGCTGCTCAATTACCAGTTCGCAGACTCGGGAATCCGCCGGGTGAAGGTGGACAACGACCAGTCGCGGGTGCTGCTGGGTGTGCGCGGCTGGACCGAAGGGGGCTGGAACTGGGAAACCGCGCTGCTGTACTCGCGCGCACGCAGCACCGACACGCAGCAGGGCGGACTGACCGATGCCTTCATCGAAGCGGTGAACCGCACCGACGCCAGCGCCTACAACCCGTTCAGCGGCGGCGACCCGGCCAGCATCCGGGTCGGGGATGCCACGCCCTACGACACGTCGTCGTTCATCGGCGAGGCGACCCGCGAAGGCACGACCGAACTGGCGCTGTGGGACTTCAAGGTGAACCGCTCCGACCTGCTGACCTGGTATGCCGGCGACATCGGCATGGCGGCGGGGGTGGAGTATCGCTATGAAAGCCGCACCGATGATCGCGACGAGAACATTGATGGCAGCACCCCCTATACCGACTGGTATACCGGCACGGTCGCGGCCAGCAACTTCTTTACCCACAGCCCGCGGCCCGATGTGCACGGCAGCCGCAACGTCACATCGGCGTTGATCGAATTCGCCGTGCCACTGGTGTCTCCGGCACAGGGCATTCCGCTGGTGCAGTCGCTGGACCTGCAGATTGCGGGGCGCTGGGAGGATTACAGCGATGCCGGCAAGGTGGGCAAGCCGAAACTGGCGGCGGCCTGGAAGGTGGTGGACAGCCTGCTGCTGCGCGGCTCGGTGAGCGGCGGCTTCCGTGCACCGGGGCTGGAGCTGGTGAACTCACCGCCGACCTATGGGTTCGGCTTCAACAACGATGCGGTTCGCTGCCATGCCTTGGTCAGCAAGGGGGCGCAGCCCGATTACAGCGCCTGCTTGAATGCCTTCAGCAGCGGTTCGTCGGTGAAGCCGTCGGTGAGTGCCGTGACCTCGTACGGCGACGACGTCAAACCGGAAACCACCCGGCAGTCGTCGTGGGGCGTGGTGTTCGAGCCGCAGTTCCTGCCCGAGCGGCTGGGGGCGATCAGCCTGAGCGTGGATGCATGGCGGGTGAAAGTGGAAAACCCCATCAGCACCCTGGGCGAGGAGCTGCTGTACGACGCCTACCTGCGCGTGGCGGAAGGCAGCAGCAACCCCAACGTGGTGCGGGCAGCGGTGACGGCGGAGGACATCGCGCAGTTTGAAGGGTCCGGCCTGGCACCGGCGGGTGTGGTGACGCATATCTACAACCGCTACCAGAACCGCCGGCCGCTCACGGCCTCGGGCGTGGACTACAACCTCGGTTGGCGCCTGCCGGACACGACGTGGGGCAACGTCTCGCTCCTGGTCAGTGCCAGCCAGCTCAAGGAATACACGCAGCAGAAGCCTGCCGAGGTGCAGCAGGTGGCTGCGGCCATCGCCAGCGGGCAGTTGAACATCATCGCCCCCGACCTTGGGGCGGCCAACGAGGTGGGCATCAACGGCGCGAAGCCGGAATGGCGGGCCAGTGCCACGTTGATCTGGAACCTGCGGGACTGGACGGTGCGCCTGCGCGATGACTACATCGGCAGCGTGACGGCAGGCGCTTATTCCGACCGCAGGCCCTTCGTGGTGGGGTCCACGCAGCGCTGGGCGTTGTCGGTGAAGAAGGAATTCAACCGGGGGCGGCTCAGTGGAACCGCAGTGGAAGTGGGGGCGCGCAACCTGTTCGACAAAGCGCCGCCGCTCAACGCCAGCGGCAACTACCTGAGCGCGCTGCACGAATCCTACGGACGCTACCTCCACCTCGGCATTTCCAAGAACTGGTGAGCACCATGAAGACGCACGCATTCGTTTCGCTGTTCGCGGTCACGCTGTTTCTGGCCGCTTGCGGTCCGCAGGACAGGGCCCCGGTCATACCGTCCGCGGCCGCGTCCGCAGCGCTGGATTTCCAGGACGAACACACGCAGTGGGTGAGTCAACGTAGCGCGGACCTGAGCAAACCGGATGGCTGGACCAGCCTGATCGGGTTGCACTGGATCGAAGCAGGCAAGGGCAGCGTGGGCGGCGGCGCGGACAACGCCATCCGCCTGTCCATAGCGCCGGAACGATTGGGTGAGGTGGAGCAGCGCGCCGATGGCGTTTACTTCCAGGTCGCCGCAGGCGTTCCGGTCACCGTTGACGGCAAGCCGGTACAGGGCGAAGTGCGCCTGGATCCGGAAGGGGCGGGGGCGGGAACAAAGCTGGGCTATGACGAGGGCAAGGGCCAGATCACCGCGATCAAACGCGGTCAGCGCCTTGCCCTGCGGGTGCGCCACGCGGATGCGCCGGCGCGCCGCGACTTCGCGGGTCTGAGCTTCTTCCCGGCCGATGAACGCTGGCGCGTGCAGGCGCGCTTCGTTCCGCACCCGGCCGGCAGGACGCTCCCCATCGTCAACGTGCTCGGTGAGGTCGCCGACAACCCCAATCCCGGCTATGTGGTGTTCGAAAAGGAAGGGCACGAGTGGAGGCTGGAGGCGCTGGGTGACCCGGCCAAAGGCTTGAACCTCATGTTCCAGGACCAGACCACGGGTCGGCTCACCTACGGGGTGGGGCGCTACCTGCGCACAGATCCGGTCGCGGCAGACGGAACGGTAGTGGTGGACTTCAACCGCGCCCACAACCCGCCTTGTGCATACACGGAATTCGCCACCTGCCCGCTGCCGCCGCCGGAGAACCGCCTGGCCCTGCAGGACGCCAATGGTCAGCGCACGCGATTGGCGGTGCTTGCCGGCGAGAAGAAATATGCCGGGGCCAACCACTGATCGACGTACCGGATCCGCTCCCATGGCTGCCGACTGAACAGGCAATAAGGCGTTGACGTGACGTCGACGCCATTTCACGGGAGTTTCCATGCTGGGCGCAGACACTGGCGGCACGTCATGAAGCGAGGAGCCCACCATGAATCGTTCCACCCGAAATCTGCTGTGCGCGGCCGCCCTGATGGCATCGGCGTTCAGCGCCAGCGCCCAGACCTACGGGCCGAAGGACGAAGGGCGCCGTTTCAATGACGGCACCAAGGTGGTCTGCAAGAACGTTGAGGTACAGCGCAACAGCAAGGACCCGAACCGCATCGCCGGTACCGCAACCGGCGCCATTGTCGGCGGCCTGCTGGGTAACCAGGTCGGCGGCGGCAACGGCAAGAAGGTCGCCACCGTGGCGGGCGCGGTAGCCGGCGGCGCAGCCGGTCGGCATATCCAGGGCAACTCGCAGAGCAAAAACGGCGACCGCGTGGTCGAACGCCAGTGCTATCGCCGCTGATGCGATTTAGTTGAGTATGCGGTAAGCAATACGAAAGGGCTGGCCATGGGCCGGCCCTTTCTGCTTTCAACGCGTCGGCGGATATCCCGCAATCGTCCGTGCGCCGGTAATGATCATCCGCAGCATCTGCGCGGTCTGTTCGATCATCTCCGGGTCGCGCTCGGGCGGCTGATCCAGTGCGGTGCCACCCATGGCGAACACCAGCCGCGTGATCGCCTTGGCCACCAGGTGCGGCTCATGCAGCACGGCGCCGTTGTCTGCATGGGCCAGGCGGATCAGGTCGACGCAGAGCTCTTCTTCGAAGTAGTTCAGTTCGCGCTCTACGGCCTGCTTGAACGCGTCCGAGCCGGCGCTGCCTTCACGCAGCAGCACGTGCAGCAGGCGGTCGTCAGCGCGTAGCTGCTCAAAAAACGTTTCCACCGAGAGGCGAATGACGCTGCGGTCCGACGATGCGGCGCGCTGCCGTGATTCGCCGATGATGGTGCGCAGCGAACGGCCGGCCAGGTCGATCAGGGCCACGGTCAGTTCGTCCATGTCGCGGAACTGGCGATAGAACGAGTTCGGGGCGATGCCGGCTTCGCGGGCGACCTCGCGCAGGCTCAGGGTCGACACGCTGCGGTGCGGGCCGATCAGGGTCAGGGCAGCAGCCAGCAGATCCTCGCGTGAAATCGAGGCTTTGCGGGCCGGCAGGGCGTCGTCGGGGACGGTCAGGTGCGAATCGGGCGGGGTCATCCAGAGGCCAGACAGTCAAGTCCCTGAATCATAGCCGGTCTGGGCAATATACAAGTGTATACACACATGTATGCTCGGCCGTATAGTGGCGGCATGAGCGCACTCCCTCGTCCCGCCGCCCGCCGTTCGTCCCTCGCGCCCCGCCAGTGGGTGTCCGAGGAGCTATTCGACTTCTGGGCCGGCCGGGTGCACCCGCTGTGGACCCTGCGCCGCGCCCGTGCGCGGCTGGTGTCCCGCCACGCCGCCAGTGCGGACGCGGTGACCCTGGTGCTCCGCCCGAACCGGCATTTCCGGGGCGTGGCGCCGGGCCAGCATGTGAACCTGGGGGTGGAGGTCGATGGGCGCCGCCTGTCGCGCAGCTACAGCCCGACGCTGCTGGATGACGGCTGCCTGGCCATCACCGTCAAGACGGTGGCCGGCGGCAAGGTCAGCCAGCACCTGGCGCAACACGCCCAAGTGGGTGAGGTGTTCGAGCTGGGCCAGGCCTTCGGTGAGATGACTCTGCCGGCGACGCCTGCCGCGCGCGTGCTGCTGCTGGCCGCCGGCAGCGGCATTACCCCGATGCGCGCGCTGGTGCGCCAGATGGAGAGCGCCGGCATGCCGGTGCAGGTCGACCTGGTGTACTGGGCGCAGCAGCGCGACGCGGTGTGCTTTGCGGAGGAACTGGCCGAGATTGCCGCACGTCATCCCGGATTCCGCGTGCACCTGGCGCTGACCCGCGATCCGGCCGCACCGGCTGCACGCGTGGGCAGCTATGACTTCAGCGCGCTGGGCGACCTGTCCACCGCGCACGTGTTGGCCTGCGGCCCGGGCGGCTTCGTCGAAGCTGCGCAGGCGCGTCTGCACGGCCAGGTGGCACTGCTGCAGTCCGAAGCCTTCACCCCGCCGGTGCTGCCGGATGCGGAGACCGGCACGGTGCGGGTAGAACTGCGCCGCAGCGGCCGCACTCTGGAACTGCCGCGCGGCACCTCGCTGCTGCAGGCACTGGAAGCCGAAGGCCTGCGCCCGGCCAGCGGCTGCCGCATGGGCATCTGCAATACCTGCGTATGTGGCAAGGCCAGTGGCGTGACCCGCCACACGTTGACCGGCGAATACGCCGCCGAACCGGCCACGCAAGTGAAGCTGTGCGTGAACAGCGCCAGCACCGACCTGATCCTGGAGCTCTGAGCATGTCTTCTGTGCAGAACCGCGTGTTGTCCGCCGCCGAACTGGAATCGTTCGGCAATGAGCTCGACGCGCTGCGTGCGCGCCACCTGGAAACGCTGGGTGCGGCCGACGCGCGCTACATCCGCCGTGTGGTCGCGGGCGTGCGCTGGACCGGCGTGGCCGGCCGCGCACTGCTGTTCCTGGGCGCATTCGTGCACAGCGTGCTGATTCCGGCGTGGATCGCCGGCGTGGTGCTGCTGGCGCTGTCCAAGATCCTGGAGAACATGGAGCTGGCGCACAACGTCATCCATGGCCAGTACGACTGGATGGGCGACCCCCAACTGCAGGGCAGCACCTACGAGTGGGACATCGCCGGCACCGCCGACAACTGGCGCAAGACCCACAACTTCCGCCATCACACCTACACCAACGTGCGCGGGCTGGACGACGATATCGGCTATGGCCTGCTGCGGATCTTCCCCGAGCAGCGCTGGCGCCCGTTCTACCTGATGCAGCCGGTGGTGGCGGTGGTGTTCGCGTTGTTGTTCGAATGGGGCATCGCCATCCAGGACCTGCGTGTAGGCCGTCTGTTCGCGGGCAAGATCACGCTCCGGCAGCTGCTGGCGCAGGCGCGCCCGGTGGGGCGCAAGATGGGTACGCAGGTGTTCAAGGACTACCTGCTGTTCCCGGCGCTGGCCGGCCCGTTCTTCCTGCCGGTGCTGCTGGGCAACATGGTGGCCAACCTGATCCGCAACGTGTGGACCTACGTGGTGATCTTCTGCGGCCACTTCACCGCCGATGCGGAAACCTTCCCGAAGGACTGCGTGCGCGATGAGACGCGTGGCCACTGGTACCTGCGCCAGCTGCGCGGTTCGTCGAACATTGCCGGCGGCAAGGTGATGAACCTGATGACCGGCAACCTGAGCCACCAGATCGAACACCATTTCTTCCCCGACGTGCCGGCCAACCGCTACGCGGCGATCGCTGTGGACGTGAAGGACATCTGCGCGCGCTACGGCCAGCACTACAACAACGGCTCGCTGCCGAAGCAGTTCGGCCAGGTGATGTGGCGGATCGTGCGCCACGCCTTCCCGAGCCGCCCGGCGCGGGTGAAGCCGCTGGTGACCGCCGAGCAGGGCGCGTAACGGCTCGCCGCCCGCATTGACGACGATCAACCGCCTTCACGGGTGGGGTGGGTACCATGCTGAAGCAGCGTAGGTCCCATCCCCACGAAGGAGTGTTGATATGGCTGTCGAGAAGAACGGCGCGCGGCGCGTACCCGTCATCGAGAAAGAGCCCGATGCCACGGCCGGCTACTGGTCCAACCAGCCGCTGAATACGCTGCCACCGCCCGATACCATGGGCGCCTACATGCGCAACCGCCCTCTGGCCCCCGAAGGCATCGCCACGCGCAAGGCGTGGATCATCGGCACCGGCATCGCCGGGTTGGCCGCCGCCTTCTACCTGATCCGCGACGGTGGCATGCCGGCCGCCAATATCACCCTGATCGACAGCCTGGACATTGAAGGCGGCTCGCTCGACGGTGCCGGCAACCCGGAGCAGGGTTACCTGATCCGCGGCGGCCGCGAGATGAACTGGAACTACGACAACTTCTGGGACATGTTCCAGGACGTGCCGGCGCTGGAACTGCCCGAGGGCTACAGCGTGCTCGACGAGTACCGGGCGGTGAACGACGCCGACCCGAACTACTCCAAGGCCCGGCTGATGCACCAGCAGGGAAAGATCAAGGACTTCTCCAGCTTCGGCCTGAGCAGGCCGCAGCAGTGGGAGCTGGTCAAGCTGCTGCTCAAGCGCAAGGAAGACCTGGATGATGTGACCATCGAGGAGTACTTCAGCAAGGGCTTCCTGCAGAGCAACTTCTGGTTCTTCTGGCGTTCGATGTTCGCCTTCGAGAACTGGCAGAGCCTGTTGGAGATGAAGCTGTACATGCATCGCTTCCTGGACGCGCTGGATGGTTTCAACGACATGTCCGCGCTGGTGTTTCCCAAGTACAACCAGTACGAGAGCTTCGTCAAGCCACTGGTGAACATGCTGCGCGGGCAGGGCGTGCAGGTCACCTTCGGAACGCGTGTGGTCGACATGGAGATGCGCGTCGATGGTGAATCGCGCACCGTCACCGGGCTGCGCTGTCGGGTGGGTGGCAAGGACAGGCTGCTGCCGGTCGCCGAGGGTGACCTGGTGTTCGCACTGACCGGCTCCATCACCGAAGGCACCGCCTACGGCGATCTCGACACGGCGCCGGTGCTGCAGCGCGGGCCCAGCACCCCGGGCGAGGACAGCGACTGGACGCTGTGGCGCAACCTGGCCGCGCAGTCGCCGGTCTTCGGCAAGCCGGAGAAGTTCTACAGCAATGTTGACGGCTCGATGTGGGAGTCGGCCACGCTGACCTGCCGCCCGTCGCCGCTGACCGACAAGATCCGGGAACTGTCGGTCAACGATCCGTATTCGGGGAAGACGGCCACCGGTGGCGTCATCACCTTCACCGACTCCAACTGGGTGTTGAGCTTTACCGTCAACCGCCAGCCGCACTTCATCGGCCAGCCTGGGGATGTGCTGGTGGTCTGGGTCTACGCGCTGCTGATGGACCAGAACGGCAACCACGTGGCCAAGCCGATGCCGGCCTGTACCGGGCGCGAGATCCTCGCCGAGCTCTGCTACCACCTGGGCATCGTCGACCAGCTCGATGCGATCGCGGCCAACACCAAGGTGCGCACCGCGTTGATGCCGTACATCACCGCGCAGTTCATGCCGCGCGCGGCGGGCGACCGCCCACATGTGGTGCCGACGGGATGCACCAACCTGGGCCTGCTGGGCCAGTTCGTGGAAACCCGCAACGATGTGGTGTTCACCATGGAAAGTTCGGTGCGCACCGCGCGGGTGGCGGTGTACACGCTTCTGGACCTGGCCAAGCAGGTGCCCGACCTGAGCCCGGTGCAGTACGACGTGCGCAACCTGATCCGTGCGGCCCGTGCACTCAACAACGGTGAACCGTTCCCGGGCGAGCGCCTGCTGCACCGGGTACTGGACAAGACCTACTTCGCGCACATCCTGCCGCCGTTGCCCGACAACGAGCGGCATCTGGGCGCGGTGCTGGAAGATGAAGCGTCATGGCTGGTGGGCAAGGGCAGCAGCGCGTTGAAGGACCTGCAGGGCCGGCTCGAAGCCCTGCGTGAGAACCTGGCCAAGCGCGGCAGATAGCGCGCTCGACTGACCGGTCCGCGAGGGCCGGTCAGTCCTCCAGGCCCATCTTTCCCTCGGCCAGCGGCACGCGTGAGCCATCCAGCAAGCCGCGACTTACCTGGCCGTCTTCGATGAACAGCAGTTCGCCGTTTTCGCCGTTCTTGATGCTGCTGTCGATGGCGATGATGCGGTCGCCGTGGAAGCTGCTCACGTGGGGCATGGAGGTGTGGCCGACCACGATGCGCTTGAGGTCCAGTTGCTTGAGCACGCTATCGACCTGGTCGGTATCCATCTGCCCGTCGAAGTAGCCACGGAACCAGATCGGGCTGGTCTTGCCGTCGAACAGGCGGGCGGTATCCGGTGCGGCCTTCACCTGGTCTTTGGGCAGGCCGACCGAGGCCTGGTACAGCGTATTGGTGGCCTCCAGGTTGCGCACCAGGTCCAGGTTCTCTGGCGCGACGCCGCCATGCAGGAACAGCGAGTCGCCGATCTGCAGCATCACCGGGCGTGTGCGCAGCCACTGGCCGATCACCGAATCGGCGCCGTACAACGCCGGATAGCTGCGGCCGAGCAGCTCCGCGCTCTTGAGGTATTTCGGGTTGACGTAACGCAGGTCGTCGTACAGCACCATGGTCTCGTGGTTGCCGAGCACGAAGTGCACCGCACCACCGGCCGCGGCGGCCTGCTGCTGCAGGCTGTAGAGCAGCCAGAACGCCTCGGTCACCTGTGGGCCACGGTCGAACACATCGCCGGCCACCACCAGCGTGGCGGAGCCCAGTGACCACTGGTCATCGCTGTCGATCACCTGATGTGCACGCAGCAGCTTGACCAGCAGCGCGTACTGGCCGTGGATGTCCGACACCGCCACGATGCGCGGCGTGGCCGGGTAGCGTGCGGCGGTCGGTTGCTGCGGCGCGGCCACGGTCAGCGGATGCGGGTAGCCGCATTCGGGCAGCACCACGGTGGTGTCGCCGCGTGCGGGCAGGTCGCGTTCAACCACATGGCCGTTGCAGATCCACTGCGCCTGGTGGCCCTTGCGGGTCATGAACACGTAGGGGCCATCGGCGTCTACATGCTCGGCGGGGGCGGGCACCTCGCGGGCCGCGGCCAGCAATGGAACAAGAACGAATCCCGCCAAGAGCAGGCGAGCGGCGGCAGAACGAAGGCGAAGCGGCATCGGAAACTTCCAGTAGAACGGGGCAGACGGTCATGGGCCGCCCCGTCGATCCTAACCGTCGGCAGCACCGGCGGGCATGCCCCATTGGTCAGTCCACCAGGCCGGATGTGGCGCCCAGGTTCACTTGGCCTGAACAATGCCGGGCGCACTGTCTCGGCGAAATCGGGGGCAATACCGGGCGTGCGGCCAGGCAGTGATGCCTGGCGGCCAACACGCATGCGCGGGTTCCACGTTGAGGGAGCTCCCAATGAACAGTGCATGCAGACGGTGGTGCGTAGTCGCCTTTCTTGCAGTGGGCTGGTGCCACGCGGCGGAAGATGCGCAGCCGTCACCCACTACAGCGACCAACATCATGCCCGGGTGCGAGGTGACCAGTACCCGGCCGTACAAGAGCTACATCAGCTCCGGTTGGAACAGTAAGAGTCCGCACTGGGTGGTGGTGGCATCCGATCCCCAGTATCCCCGGACGCGCAATGCCGACGGAACGGAAACCGATCAGAACTCCGCGAAGGCCGCTGCCGCGCTGACTGCAGTTCTCTCCGATATCGGCAAGTTCAGGGATTCCGTAAAGACGTCAAGCAATCCGTACACGCCGGTCATCATCAACGGCGACCTGACCGATTTCGGTCACGGATGGCAGCGACAAACCATGCAAAGCCTGTTCCTGAAGCTGGCAGGGCCGAAAGACGCATCCAATGGCCCCCTGTTCTTCCCGGGGTTGGGCAACCATGACTACAGCAACAACGTGAACGACTGCACCAACAACGGCTGCGCGCGCGACAGCGTCTGCGACGTGCTGCAGTGGACAAAGGAAATCGGCCCCAGAAACTGGGACTATCACTACGCCAAGCCGGGACATCGAGGCAGCTACGGGTACTCGGTCGATGTCTATGGGGTGACCTTCATCGAACTGCATGACTCGCCCATGTATCAGACGCACTTCGAAAGCGGCGGTTTTCCGATCAATGAAAAGGTTAAGTTCGAGGTCACTTCGTCGCTCCGCTGGCTTGAAGGTGCGTTGCGCGACGCGCGATCGAGAAATCACATCATTTTCCTCAACATGCATCGTCGCAACGGGTGGCCGGCGGGTGATACGGCCACGTTCAAACGCCTGATCGAGTCCTACGGCGTCCAAGCGGTATTTGCCGGGCATGTTCACGACGAGCTTGGCAAGGCGAAACATGACGCGCACTTCGGTTCGGTGCCGGTGTACCAGAGTGGTGCGCTGTTGAATCAGAGCTATCTCATCGTCGAGTTGGTCCACGGGCAGAAGGTACGGATCTACGCCGTCGAACCCGCGCAGGGGTACATACGGAAGCGGCTCATTGAAGAGATTCCATTGAAGAATGGGGTGAGCGTCCCTGCGCCGAACTTTTCGGACGCGGCGATGGTGCTCTATGAGGGGAACAATGCAACACAGGACTTCCAGTGCGAGGTCCCACTGGCAGGCTATCCGCGTTTCAACATGGGGAGCACCTATGGCTGTCCGAACGACGAGGCGAAATCGCTGCGGATACTCAAGGCAAAGAAGGGAACCCGGATCGAGTTGTTTGGCAACTGGGACCAGAAGCCTGACCAGGCATTTGCGGTGATCGAGGTAAAGGAGGACATCACCACGCCGGTCATGGTCGGCTCATTCGAACGTAAGTGGGAGGAGGCCAACTGGAAGATCCAGCGTTACGGCGAAGGTACGTTGGATGGAAAGATTTCCAGCGTTGCGGTCAGTAACGGTATCGACTTCTCCAGGGGAACCGTCACGCTGTTCGAAGGCAATGGCGGCACCGAGAAAGCGCTTTGCACCAAGTCGCTCACCCAGGACGTCGCGTTCGATATGGGCGGCAGTTCCGGTTGCGCGAACGACGAGGCCAAGTCCGCGCTGATCCGCAACGCGCGCCGCGGCACGGAGGTGTGTCTGTTCGGAAACTGGAAGCAGCAGACCAACCAGGGATACAGCTGCATTGTCGCGCTCAACGACTTTACGCAGAACCTTGTCTGGACCTTCAATACGGATGACTGGAACGAGCCGGATGGGTCGTACAAGGCCTACAACCGGAATGGAAACATCGATGGAAAAATATCCAGCATGCGGATTCGCAAGGTGAACGTGGCCCTCGACCGCACGCCATAGCCGCGGATGTCGGGAGACGGGCTCCGACGGGCCCGGGGGGCGGATGTAATAGCATCCGCCCCAGGCGCGGCTTACCCTGCGCACATTGCCCCGGAGGACCGCCATGGGTCACGACCACGATCACCTGCCCAGCGAAATCCGCCACGAAAAGCCGTTGTGGTGGGCGCTGGGTCTGACAACGATCTTCCTCATCGTCGAGGTGGCAGGGGCGTTCTGGACAAACAGCCTGGCGCTGCTGTCCGATGCGGCGCACATGGCCACCGACACGCTGGCGCTGATGATCGCGCTGGTCGCGGTACGGCTGAGCCGGCGCCCGCCCGACGCGCGGCGTACGTATGGCTACGCGCGGCTGGAAGCACTGGGGGCGATGATCAATGGCGGGATGCTGTTCGTGGTGGCTGCCTACATTCTGTGGGAGGCGGTCGCACGCTTCCGCCAACCGCAGGAGATCGCGTCGACCGGTATGCTGGTGATCGCCGCGTTCGGCCTGGTCATCAATCTGATCTCGATGCGGTTGCTGCGGGCCGGCAGCGGCGAGAGCCTCAACGTCAAGGGCGCGTACCTCGAGGTGTGGGCCGACATGCTCGGCTCGGTGGCGGTGATCATTGGTGCGCTGCTGATCCGCTGGACAGGCTGGAAGCCGATCGACCCGATCCTGGCGGTGCTGATCGGGCTGTGGGTGCTGCCGCGCACGTGGGTACTGATGCGCGAGGCGATCAATGTGTTGCTGGAGGGCGTGCCCAAGGGTATCCAGGTCGAGGCGGTGCGCGCTCGGTTGTGCGCGCATGACGGGGTGCTGGACGTGCACGATCTGCACGTGTGGGCGCTGGCATCGAGCACGCCGGCATTGACGGCGCACGTGGTGATCGCCGAAGGGGTGGATGCCGATGGACTGCGGCGCCGGCTGGGCACGGCGCTGCACGAGGATTTCGGCATCGACCATGTGACGCTGCAGATCGAAGCGGATCATTGCGGGGACGATTGTGGCGACGGCACGCCTGCGGCGCAGGCTGGGCACGGCGGGCACGATCACGATCATGATCATGCGGCGCACGCGGGGCATGGGCATGACCGGGTGCACGAGCCGCGCCGCAGCGGCCCCGATGCGCAGGGCCACCACGGCCATCCGCATCCCTGAATCGGCGGCCGAGGGCGGGCAGGGCAGCGGCGGCGAGGTTGCCGCTACAATGGCGCTCTGCCTTGCCATCCCCTCGGAGAAACCGCAGTGACCCGGAAACTCGTACTGTTGCGCCACGGCCAAAGCCAGTGGAACCTGGACAACCGCTTCACCGGTTGGGTGGACGTGGAGCTGACCGAGCAGGGCCGCCGCGAGGCCGCCGCCGCCGGCCGCCTGATGCGCGAGGAGGGGCTGCAGTTCGATGTGGCGCACACCTCGGTGCTCAAGCGCGCCATCCACACGCTGCAGGGCGCGCTGGCCGAGCTGGACCAGGACTGGCTGCCGGTGAGCAAGAGCTGGCGCCTGAACGAGCGCCACTACGGCGGGCTGCAGGGCCTGGACAAGGCCGAGACCGCGGCCAAGCACGGCGAGGACCAGGTCAAGATCTGGCGCCGTTCCTACGACATCCCGCCGCCGGCGATGGACCGCGAAGACCCGGGTCACCCGATCCACGACCGCCGCTACGCGACGCTGGACCGCAATGCGCTGCCGGGCACGGAGTCGCTGGCGACCACGCTGGATCGCGTGCTGCCGTACTGGTTCGATGCGATCGCGCCGCAGCTGAAGGACGGCAAGACGGTGCTGGTCACCGCGCACGGCAATTCGCTGCGCGCGCTGTACAAGTACCTCAACAATGTCTCGCAGGAAGCGATCCTGGAGCTCAACATTCCGACCGGCATCCCGCTGCTGTTCGAACTCAACGATGACCTGACGGTGCAGTCGTTCCGCTACCTGGGCGACCCGGAAGCGGCCCGAAAGGCGGCCGAGGCCGTGGCGAACCAAGGCAAGGCGCGGTAGATACCCACCGTTGGTGGGTATTCCCCAGCGCTTTTCGATTGCTTGACGCCGTAGAGCCGGGCTCTGCCCGGCCGCGGTTGGCGTGACCTTTGGCGGGTCCCGACGCCGCCCTCCCGCGCTACGCTCGCAGATTGCCCGCATTCCGGGCGATGCACCCATCTGTAGCCGGAGAGTCGAATGAAGTTGTCCAAGCTGGCCCCGCTGGGCCTGACCGTTGCCATCGCCGCGTCGCTGTCGGCCTGTGGCAAGACCGAGACCGCGCCTGCGGCCACCACTGCCGAGACCAAGCCGGCGTTCGATCTGTCGCAGATCAAGACCCCGCTGATCGCGCTCAATAGCGCTGACCTGGATCCGTCCATCGCGGCCTGCAAGGACCTCAACGGCTACGTCAACAGCAGCTGGCTGAAGGCCAACCCGGTGCCGAACGACCAGACCACCTGGGGCAGTTTCGAAATCCTGCGCGAGCGCTCGCTGGAAGTGCAGCACGCGCTGGTGCAGCAGGCTGCCGCCAGCCAGGCCAAGGCCGGCTCGGTGGAAGCCAAGATCGGCGATATCTGGAAGACCGGTTCGGATGAGGCCAAGATCGAAGCGGCCGGCATCGCACCGCTGCAGCCGCAGCTGGACAAGATCGCCGCGTTGAACGACACCGCCGCCATCACCCAGTACCTGCGCGACAGCCAGGCGCAGGGTCAGGGCGTGCTGTTCTCGCTGTCCGCCAATGCCGATTACAAGGACTCGGGCAACGTCATCGCCTACGTCGGCCAGGGCGGCCTGGGCCTGCCGGAGAAGGGCTACTACTTCGACGCATCGCAGGCCAAGATCCGTGAGGCCTACGTCGCGTACATCGCGCAGGCGCTGACCCTGTCCGGCGTGGACGCCGCGCAGGCCAAGACCCAGGCGCAGGCGGTGATGGACTTCGAGACCCGCCTGGCCAAGGCCTCGCTGTCGCGCATCGAGCTGCGCGATCCGGCCAAGCGCTACAACCCGGTCAGCGCCGCCGACGCGGACAAGCTGACCCCGAACTTCAGCTGGACCGCGCTGTTCGACACCCTGAAGGTGCCGGCCGCGCAGAAGTTCTCGCTGGCCCAGCCCGCGTTCTTCAGCGAAGTGAACACGATGCTGACCGAGGTGCCGGCCTCGACCTGGCAGGCCTACCTGCGCTTCCACACCGTGGACGACGCGGCGCCCTACCTGAGCAGCGCGTTCGAGAAGGCCAACTTCGACTTCTACGGCAGCACGCTGCGTGGCCAGAAGGAAATGCAGCCGCGCTGGAAGCGGGTGCTGGAATCGGTCAACAGCTCGATCGGCGAAGGCCTGGGGCAGCTGTACGTGGACGCGGTGTTCCCGGCCGAATCCAAGGTGCAGATGCAGCACCTGGTGGAGAACCTCTCGGTCGCGCTGAAGGCGCGCCTGGAGAAGCTGGAGTGGATGAGCGAAGACACCCGCAAGAAGGCGCTGGAGAAGTGGGCCAGCTTCACGCCGAAGATCGGCTACCCGGACAAGTGGCGTGACTGGTCGGGCTTCGAGACCAACGCGGACAGCTACCTGGGCAACATGCAGGCGGCACGTGCGTTCAACTACCGCTACATGTTGAACAAGATTGGCAAGCCGGTGGACAAGACCGAGTGGGGCATGACCCCGCAGACGGTCAATGCGTACTACAACGCGACCAAGAACGAGATCGTGTTCCCGGCGGCGATCCTGCAGGCACCCTTCTTCGACGCCAAGGCGGACCCGGCGCTAAACTATGGCGGCATCGGTGCGGTGATCGGCCACGAGATGATGCACGGCTACGACGATTCGGGCAGCCAGTTCGCCGCCAACGGCAATTTCGACAACTGGTGGACCGACAGCGACCGCAAGGCCTTCACCGGCCGCACCGATCAGCTGGTGGCGCAGTTCGACGGCTATGAATCGCTGCCGGGCGTGAACGTCAAGGGCAAGCTGACCCTGGGCGAGAACATCGGCGACCTGGGCGGCCTGACCGTGGCCTACGACGCGCTGCAGATGGCGCTGAAGGAGAATCCGAAGGCCAACGTGGCGGTGGATGGCCACAGCCAGGACCAGCGCTTCTTCATGAACTGGGCCACCGTGTGGCGCCGCAACTTCACGGATGGCGAGCTGCGCGTGCGCCTGAACACCGACCCGCACGCACCGGCCAACTTCCGTGCCAATGGCGCGCCGTCGAACATGCCCGCGTTCGCGCAGGCGTTCGAATGCAAGCCGGGCGACGCGATGGTGCGTGCGGACGACAAGCGCGTGGTGATCTGGTAAGTCAGCGCAACCGAGGGAACTGAGAGGCCCGGCAATTGCCGGGCCTTTTCGTTACCACCTCAGGCAGGACACTTCAGGTACTGCGTCAGTGTGGTCTTCCACGCATCGGCCGGCTTGAAGTCCGGAACCAGCCCGCCACCCGTGCCGGTGAAGTTCGACATGCCGTGCGACAGCATGTCCGGTTTCACCGGCGACCGCGCCGGGGGGGCGGCGCGGGGTGATAGCGGGGGTCAGCCCGGGGCGAGCGTGGCAAGCAGTGCCTTGGCCGCGTTGAAGCGGTCTTCGGGCAGCGGCAGCGGGTGCTTGATGCGCAGCTTGTCCGGGCCGTCCATGGTGTACAGCTTGGGCTGCTTCTGGATCATCTGGATCACCGACATGGGGTCGATGCGCGGCTTGGGCTCGAACACGATGCGCCCGCCATTCTCACCCAGCTCCAGCTTGCGGATGCCCAGGACATTGGCCTGCAGCTTGAGCTCGGCCACCGCGAACAGGTGCTTGGCCGGATCGGGCAGCAGCCCGAAGCGGTCGATCATTTCCACCTGCAGTTCGCGCAGCTGCTCGTTGTCGCGCGCGCTGCTGATCCGCTTGTACAGGGTCAGGCGCGTGTGCACGTCGGGCAGGTAGTCGTCGGGGATCAGCGCGGGCACATGCAGTTCCACTTCGGCGCCGCGTGCCTCTTCGCCGGCATCCAGGTCGGGCAGGTTGCCCAGCCGGATGCTGCGCACCGCACGTTCGAGCAGTTCGGTGTACAGGCTGAAGCCCACTTCGGCCATCTGGCCGCTCTGGTCTTCGCCCAGCAGCTCGCCGGCACCGCGGATTTCCAGGTCGTGCGTGGCCAGCGTGAAGCCGGCGCCGAGCTCGTCCATCGATGCGATCGCTTCCAGGCGCTTTTCAGCGTCAGGGGTCATGGAGCGCTTGTCCGGCACCACCAGGTAGGCATACGCGCGATGGTGCGAACGGCCGACGCGGCCACGCAGCTGGTGCAGCTGCGCCAGGCCGAAACGGTCGGCGCGATTGATGATGATGGTATTGGCGTTCGGGATGTCGATACCCGATTCGATGATCGTGGTCGACAGCAGCACGTTGTAGCGCTGCTTCTGGAAATCGAGCATCACCCGTTCCAGCTCACGTTCGGGCATCTGCCCGTGGGCGATGCCGATGCGCGCCTCGGGCACCAGTTCGGCCAGGTCGCGCTGCATGCGGCCGATGCTTTCCACGTCGTTGTGCAGGAAGTACAGCTGGCCGCCGCGCGCGAGTTCGCGCTGGAAGGCCTCGCGCAGCAACGCGTTGTCCCACGCGGTGATGAAGGTCTGCACCGCCAGCCGGTTCGGCGGCGGCGTGGCAATGATCGACAGGTCGCGCAGGCCGGCCATGGCCATGTTGAGCGTGCGCGGAATCGGCGTGGCGGTCAGCGTCAGCAGGTGCACGTTGGCGCGCATCGCCTTCAGCGCCTCCTTCTGGCGCACGCCGAAGCGCTGCTCTTCGTCCACCACCACCAGGCCAAGGTCCTTGAACTTCACGTCCGGCTGCAGCAGCCGGTGGGTGCCGATGATGACGTCGATGGTGCCGGCGGCGACCTTCTCCAGCTCGGCCTTGATCTCCTTGGTGGTCTTGAAGCGCGACAGCACTTCCACCCGCAGCGGCCAGTCGGCGAAGCGGTCGCGGAAGTTGCGGTAGTGCTGCTCGGCCAGCAGCGTGGTCGGCACCAGCACGGCGACCTGCTTGCCGGCGCTGGCGGCCGCGAACGCGGCGCGGACGGCGACTTCGGTCTTGCCGAAGCCGACGTCACCGCACACTACGCGGTCCATTGGCTGGCTGCTGGCCAGGTCGCGCAGGGTGGCGTCGATCGCGGCGAGCTGGTCGGGGGTTTCCTCGAACGGGAAGCCGGCCGCGAAGGGCTCGTACATCGCCCGGTCCACATGCAGCGCCAGGCCTGCGCGCGCACGTCGCCGCGCCTGGATTTCCAGCAGTTCGGCCGCCACGTCGCGGACCTTTTCAGCGGCGCGGCGCTTGGCCTTGGTCCACTGCTCGCCCCCCAGCGAATGCAGCGGCGCGGTTTCGGCCGAGGCGCCGGAGTAACGGCTGATCAGGTGCAGCTGGGCCACCGGCACGTACAGCCGGTCGCCCTTGGCGTATTCGATCTCCAGGAACTCGCCGGGCATGCCGCCCGCGTCCAGCACGATCAGCCCGCGGTAGCGGCCCACGCCGTGGTCTTCGTGGACGATCGGCGAGCCTTCATTGAGCTCGCCGAGGTCGCGGATGATCGCTTCCGGTTCGCGGCCGACGCGGCGGCTGCGGCGGGTCTGGCCGGCGCGTTCGGGGAACAGCTGGCGCTCGGTGAGCACCGCCAGCGCGGGCGTGTCCAGGGCGAATCCGTCTTCCAGCGGCGCGACGGTGATCGCGAAGCGCAGGTCGGTCTGGGCTAGGAAGGCGGGCAGGTCGGCGACCACCGGCGGCTTCAGCTCGGCGGCGAGCAGCACTTCGAGCAGGGCCTCGCGGCGGCCGGGCGAATCGGCGGCGATCAGCACCCGGCCCGGGTAGTGGCCGATGAAGGACTTGAGCGCCTCACCGGCCGGCGCGTCGCGTGCGGCCACCGGCAGCGGCGGCAACGGCTGGTCGCCCAGCGGCTGCGCCTCGTCGATGCGCGGATGGTCCGCGTTCCAGACCTCGATCCGTGGCAGCGCGTTCAAACGCGTGTTGAGCGCTTCCGGGCTGAGATAGAGCTCGGACGGGGCCAGCAGTGGGCGCTCGACATCGTGGCGGCGCTGCTCGTAGCGGTTCTGGGTCTGCGCCCAGAATGCGGCCGCGGCTTCGCCGACGCCTGCGGCGACCACCGGCAGCGCGTTGGGCTGCAGGTAATCGAACAGCGTGGCGGTCTGGTCGAAGAACAGCGGCAGGTAGTACTCCACACCGGCCGGCGCCAGCCCGGACTTGAGGTCCTGGTACAGCGCGCTGCGGCGGGTATCCACGTCGAAGCGCTCGCGCAGGATGGCCAGCACCCGCGACACGCTCAGCTCGTCCAGCGGCACTTCACGGCCGGGCAGCATGCGCACCGCGTCGACCTTGTCCAGCGAGCGCTGGCTTTCCGGGTCGAACGCGCGGATCGAGTCGATGTCCTCGTCCAGCAATTCCACGCGCAGCGGCGCATCGGCGCCCATCGGGAACACGTCGAGCAGGCCACCGCGCACGGCAAAATCACCCGGGTCCATCACCTGCGGCACGTTGCGGTAGGCGGCCGCTTCAAGACGGCGCTTCTCGGCGTCCAGGTCCAGACGCTGGCCGACCTTCAGGTCGAAGCTGCCCCCGATGATGTACTTGAGCGGCGCCAGTTGCTGCAGCAGTGTCTGCACCGGCACCACCACGATGCCGCGCCTGAGCGTCGGCAGCCGGTGCAGCGCGGCCAGGCGCTGCGAGATGATGTCCGGGTGCGGGCTGAAGGCGTCGTAGGGCAGGGTTTCCCAGTCCGGGAACGCGACCACCGGCAGGTCCGCATCGGCACCCAGCAGCGTGCGCAGATCGGCCTCGATCTGGTTCGCGCCGTGGTTGTCGCGGGCGATGACCAGCAACGGCCCGTCATGGGCCTGCGCGGCACGCGCGACATACCATGCCAGCGCCGTGGCCGATGCGGGAGCGCGCCACCAGGCGCGGAGCTGGCCGGAACGGGGCAGCGGCGGAACGGGGTATGAAGAAGATGCCATGAACCATCAATTGTAGTGCCGGGCTCTGCCCGGCAACAACGGACAGCGCGGCCGGGCAGAACCCGGCGCTACGAATCCAGTTCCAGCACCATGCGCACCAGGCCCGGCGTACCCTGCGGATGCGGGATGGGCTTGAAGCCCAGCGATGCGGCGAGCTGCTTCATCGGTTCGTTCTCTTCGGCAACGTCGCCGTACAGACGATCCAGATACTTGCCGCGCGCCCACTTGACCAGCTTGCGCATCAGCTGGCGCCCCAGACCCTGGCCAACCAGGAAACGGCTGATCAGGATGGCGTACTCGGCCTCGCGGGTGCCTTGGATCATGGAGGCACGTGCGACCGCGCCAACCACGGCTTCACCCGGCGGATGCGACGACTCCGCGGCGACCAGAGTGATTTCGCTCTTGGGATTGGGGTGGGTCAGACGCTGCGCGGCTTCTGCAGAGAGCTCGGTGAGCGACTGCAGGAAGCGGTCGCGGATTTCCTCCGGACCAAACAGACTGAAGGCCGCCTGCAGCGGGCCGACGTCTTCCGGACGGATCGGGCGGATCAGCAGCTGGTGGCCGCTGGGTGCCTTGAAGATTTCGTGCCAGGGCGGCATGCGGTTACGGGTAGCCATACCGGTGATTCCTTGGTGGTCTTTGGATTCTCGCATTCCCGGGTGCGTGTTCCGTGAACGAAACACTCACACCGAACCGCCTTGCCCGGACGCGGCGGCGGGCGGTGGGGTCAATTCCCGGGTGCTCGGCTTACTCGGCCTGCTTCAGCCATTGCAGGCGGGTGCTGGCGCCGGCCTCGCCCAGATGCTGCTTCAGTACCGGCATGGCCGGTGCCAGCACCTGGTCGAACTGCCACGGCGGGTTGAGCAGCAGCATGCCACTGCCGTTGAGGCGCAGCGGTGAATCGTCCGGTCGAACCAGTAGTTCTACTGTAAGCACCGACTTGACCGGCAACGCGCAGGCCTTGCGCAGGAAGTGCAGGATGGTGCGGCGCTGCTTGATCGGGAACCAGACGGCGAAGCTGGCCTGCGGCCAGCGCGCCAGGATCTCGGTGACCGAGGCGAGGATGCGCTGGTATTCGGCATCCTGGCCCTCGTAGGGCGGGTCGATGAGGACCAGCCCACGGCCGATCTTCACCCCGTTGGCCTTCGGCGGCAGCAGCGCCTTGTTCTGGGCGTAGCCGTCGGCGTGAAGGACCGCCACCCGGCTGTCATGGGCGAACAGGGCCTTGAGCGAGGCCGCCTCGGCGTCCTGCAGCTCGCATACCGCCATGCGGTCCTGCTCGCGCAGGGTCTGGGCGCTGAGCAGCGGGGAACCGGGGTAGCTGATCATGGCCCCGACCGGGTTGTCCGCCTGTACCGCCTTCAGGTAGCGCTCGACCACGGCCGGCAGCTGCGGCTGCGCCATCAGGCGCATCACGCCGTCTTCGGCCTCCAGGGTCTTGCGGCTTTCTTCGCTGGCCAGCAGGTAGCGGCCGGCGCCGCCGTGGGTGTCCAGCACGAAGAACGGGCTGTCCTTGCGCTTGAAGGTGTCGAGCAGGGCAAGCTGCACGATGTGCTTGAGCACATCGGCATGGTTGCCGGCGTGGAAGGCGTGGCGGTAATTCATCGGCGCAGTGTACGGGGCGGCGGGCCCAGCGGCTATGCTGCGCGCATGAACCGCCCCCTGCACAACGTCCTGGTCGTCGAAGACGAAGCCGCCATCGCCGATACCGTCCTGTATGCGCTGCGCAGCGAGGGCTATGGCGCCCGGCACTGCCTGCTCGGCGGGCAGGCGCTGCAGGCGCTGCGCCAGGAGCCGTTCGACGTGGTGGTGCTGGACGTGGGCCTGCCCGACATGAGCGGGTTCGAGGTGTGCCGTACGCTGCGGACCTTCAGCGAGGTGCCGGTGATCTTCCTGACCGCGCGCAATGACGAGTTCGACCGCGTGCTGGGGCTGGAGCTGGGCGCCGACGACTACATGGCCAAGCCGTTCTCGCCGCGCGAGCTGGTGGCGCGGGTACGCGCCCGCCTGCGTCGCGCGAGCGCACCGGTGGCGGCCGGACAGGACGGCTGGCAGCAGCACGGGCGCTTCGCGATCGACCGCGACGGCCGCCGCATCCGCTTCGGCGAACAGCTGCTGGAGCTGACCCGCTACGAATATGCGCTGATGGCGGCGCTGCTGCAGCGCCCCGGTGCGATCCTCAGCCGCGCCCAGCTGATGGACCGCGGCTGGGACATCACCGCCGACAGCGCGGACCGCACCGTGGACACCCACGTCAAGACGCTGCGCGCGAAGCTGCGCGCGGCCGGCGCCGAACCCGACCCGATCCGCACCCATCGCGGTGTTGGCTACGCCTTGGAGGTATAAGCGTGCGCCTGGGCCTCAAGTTGTTCCTCGGCGTGTTCCTGATCGTCGGCATCGCCGCATTCTTCGTGATGCGCGTCTTCGTCAACGAAGTGAAGCCGGGCGTGCGCCAGGCCATGGAGTCCACCCTGGTGGACGCGGCCAACGTGCTGGCGGAGATGGCGGCCGCCGACCTCAAGGCCGGGCACATCCGCGATGGCCAGTTCGTGGCCAACCTGGCCCGCGCGCAGCGCCGCGATCCCAAGGCGATGGTATGGCGCTTCCCCAAGCGCACGCTGGATTACCAGGTAACCATCACCGATGCGCGCGGCATCGTGGTGTACGACTCCAGCGGGCAGGCGCTGGGCCGCGACAATTCGCGCTGGAACGATGTCTACCGCACGCTGCGCGGCGAATACGGTGCGCGCTCCAGCCCGGAAACGCCGGGTGACGAGGTCCACTCGGTCATGCACGTGGCCGCGCCGATCCATGACCCTGCCGATCCCAAGCGGCTGATCGGCGTGCTCAGCCTGGCCCAGCCCAACCGCAGCATCGATCCGTTCATCGCGGCCAGCCAGCGCGCCATCCTGCAGCGCGGGGCGTGGCTGATCGGCCTGTCGGCGCTGGTCGGACTGTTGATGACGGGCTGGCTGATGCACGGGGTCAACCGGCTCAACCGCTATGCCAAGGCGGTCAGTGCCGGCGAACCGGTGCCGCCGCCGAAGCCTCGCCGCGACGAGATCGGCGACCTCGGCCAGGCGCTGGAGACCATGCGCCGCAAGCTGGAAGGCAAGGCGTATGTGGAGCAGTACGTGCAGTCGCTGACGCATGAGATGAAGAGCCCGCTGGCCGCCATCCGCGGGGCGGCCGAACTGCTGCAGGAGCCGCTGCCCGATGCCGACCGTGTACATTTCGCGCGCAGCATCCAGGGCCAGGAGCAGCGCCTGACCGAAACCATCGACAAACTGCTGGCGCTGGCCGAAGTGGAACAGCACGGCTGGCTGCAGAAGCGCGAACGGATCGCGCTGGCCCCGCTGCTGCAGGGCGCCGCCGACGCCGTCGCGGTGCGTGCACAGGCCGCGGGGATATCCCTGCAGGTCGATGTCGCGCCGGGCCTGGAGGTGCTGGGCGATGGCTATCTGCTGCGGCAGGCGCTGAACAACCTGCTGGAGAACGCGCTGGCCTTCTCCGCTGCCGGCAGCCGGATCGAACTGGGCGCCGTGGCCGACGGCGAGGGCGTGGTGCTGCAGGTGGCCGACCGTGGCAGCGGCGTTCCCGACTACGCGCTGGAGCGGGTGTTCGAGCGCTTCTATTCGCTGGCGCGGCCCGCCACCGGCCTGCGCAGCTCGGGGTTGGGCTTGTCGTTCGTGCGTGAGGTGGCCCGCTTGCATGGCGGGCGGGTCGCGTTGACCAACCGTGAGGGGGGCGGCGCGGTCGCGTCGCTTCACATTCACTTCAAATAGAACACAAACCCTGCTCACCCACAGGCGCGACGCTGGCACCCTTCCCAAACCGAGGACGGGTGATGAAATCCCTGAAGATGCTGTTGCGGTTCGCCATCGTTGGCGGGCTGATCCTGCTGCTGCTGATTCCGTTGATGATGATCAAGGGCGTGATCAGCGAGCGCGAGGCGTACCGCGACCAGGCCTACCTGCGCGTTGCGCAGAGCCGCGCCGGGGCGCAGACCCTGACCGGCCCGATCCGGGTGGTGCCGTGGACCGAGACCCGCCAGGTCGAAGTGGTGGACGCGGCGGGCACCAAGAAGATCGAGACGCATGTGGAGCAGAGCTACTGGCTGCAGATGCCATCGCGGCTGGTGGTCGACGGCGGAATGACGCCCGACGAGCGCAAGGTCGGCCTGTTCCGCGTGCCGGTCTACACCTGGACGGCCAAGGTTACTGCCGAGTTCAGCGATGACGACTATCCGGTCAAGGCCGGCCGCCTGTATGGCACGCCTTACCTGGCGGTGGGCATCGCCGATGTGCGCGGTCTGGTCGGTTCCCCGGACCTGAAGGTCGACGGCCAGGCGCTGACCCTGCAGCCCGGCATCGGCGATGTGACCGGCATCGGCAAGGGGCTGCATGTGCCGCTTCGCGATTTCGACGACCGTTCCGGTGGGCAGCTCAAGGCCAGCAAGGTGGAACTGGAGCTGGTGCTCGATGGCACCCGGTCGCTGGCAGTGGTGCCGGTGGGCGATGACAGCCGCATCGCCATCCGCTCGCCGTGGCCGCATCCGTTGTTTGGTGGCAGCTTCCTGCCCAACGAACGCAAGGTGGGAGAAAGCGGCTTCGATGCGGAGTGGGCGGTCTCCTCGCTGGCCTCCGAGGCGCAACGGCAGCTGCGCAGCGACCGCGATGTGGAGCCGGAAACGGTGAGCGTGGAGCTGGTCAATCCCGTCGACATCTACACCCAGGCCGATCGCGCCAGCAAGTACGGCATCCTCTTCATCGTGCTTACGTTTGTCGGCTTCATCCTGTTCGAACTGATCAAACGCCTGCGTATCCATCCCCTGCAGTACCTGATGGTCGGCCTGGCACTGGCGATCTTCTTCCTGCTGCTGCTCAGCCTGTCCGAGCACATTCCGTTCTGGGTCGCCTACGTGGTCTCCGCAGTGGCCTGCATCGGGCTGCAGGCGGTGTACCTGTCCGGGGTGCTGCGCAGCTGGGTACGCGGGTTGGGCTTTGCCGGCATGCTGACCGTTCTCTACGGCGCGCTCTACGGTCTGTTGGTATCGGAGAACAATGCGTTGCTGATGGGCTCGCTGCTGCTGTTCGCGGTGCTGGCTGCGGCGATGTGGATCACCCGTCGTATCGACTGGTACGAGCTGGGCGCGAGCCTGAAGTAAGACTGCGGTAACGGAGGGGGCGGCATCGCCTGCCCAAACGCGCCAGCCGGGTCCATGCGGTCCGGTTGGCGCGCTGCTTGGTGCTGGCTGTCGCATCAATCGGTGCCAGCGGTCTTGATTCGCGGCGCGAATGATAGGAGGACGTCAACGCTCTGGGCCTGACGCATGCAGCGCGTTACGGGGTACGAGAATTCTGATGCTGCACGCACCGCACAGATGTTCGCAGGCGGCGCTGGCTACGCTTCGCCCCCCGTTACGTGCGACGCCCCCATGTCTCCCATCCCCCCGTTGTCACCGTCTCCTCCGCGTGCTGCCGCAGGCAGCGCAGTGCCCCCACTTGCACCACCCTCGAACGCCGCTCGCGGCGTGCCACAGTCGGTGGGCAATGCCATGAAGCCGACGCCGGGGCGCGTGCTGCAGCTGGCCCATGTTCCGCAGAGCGAACTCGACGCCCTGGCGCGTGCGCTGGCACACGGTCCTGTGGACGGGCCCTTCTTCATGGCGCTGCAGGGAAGGTTCGCGCACACGCCACTGGCTGCGCCGATGGCCGAAGCATTGGTCAACGACGGCCTGGCGATGCTGCTGCCACCCGGGCTGGACGACGCCGAACGCGATGCATGGCACCAGACCGTTGCCTCGCTGCTGACCTGTTCGCGGGCCGGTTGGGAAGTGGCGTGCCTGCCGTTGCGCGCGTCCTTGGGTGCAGAGGTCGCGTCGACCTCGCGCACGCTGCAGACGATCCGTGACGCGCTGTACCGGCCATTCGACCTGCCCAGTGCGGTGTGGCTGGCCCTGTTGTCCGAACAGCGTGCATGCGGGGTGGCCGATTGCCGCGTGATTGCACGCACAGTGCAGGCGGCCGGCACGGATGCCGACCCTGTCGCAGCCGAGGAATGGTTGCGTACCGCCTTGCGCGGTGTGGCACCCCCGCTGCACGACCCGGCGGCGGTGACGCAGGAGGTGGCGCGGGCGGCGCGCGACGATGGCCTTCTGGATCCCCGTCATGTGCTGGCGGCGCTGTTCGATCGGGTCGACGCGGACCATCGGCCGGCGCTCAGCGACACCGAACGCGGGCACATCCTGTACGCGCTGGCAGAGCTGGAGTGCCCGGGGCGCAACGGGCAGGGCAGTCCGCTGCTGGCGGTCGCAGGCTCGGACGGCTCCCGGCTCGGCCACCGCCTGCTGGACATCGCCAGTCGCGCGTCGCTGGATCCTGCCGCAACGCAACGGCAGGCCGGCGGGCGCGCCGCGCTGGCGATGGCCACGTTGCAGGCCGCAACACACGGGCTCGCATGGCTGGGCGCACGCACAGGGGCGGCGCAGGTCACGCCCGCCGACGTGGCGCTGACGCCGGCCGGCGCCGGGCCACAGGCACCGCCGACCGCGCCTGCCAGCGGCGCCGTGCCCGTTCGCGTCGACGCCTGGCGCGTTGCCCCCTTGCCTGTTGCCGCGTCGGCGGGGCGGTGCAGTGACGGGGCGTTGCTGGGCATCGCCGCCGGTGCGTTGCTCAGCGGTGTGTCACTGATGCGGCTGGGCTGGTCCTGGGCGTTCGCCAATGCTCCGGAAGACGACGGCGCGCCCGTCGAGTCGCGCGCCACGACCGACGCGGTTGTCGAGCTGCTCGACCATGTCATGGACGTGCAGGGACGCGACACGGTCTGGAATGACATCCGTTCCCGGGTACAGGCCGCGGACGCCGCCGCAGAGGGTGACGCACTGGTCGCGCAGGTCGAGGCGCTGCTGCTGGACAATGGCGTGGCGGACCGGGTGCTGGCCACGTGGGATGCCGACGCGTCGATCCGCCCGCACGGCTCCGCCGATCGGCACATCCGCGCGCGGCGCGATGCCCATGACCTGAACCCTGTTGCCGCTCCGGCGGCCTACATCAAGCAGCAGATGGCGGATGAGGCGCGTCTGGCCGAGGTGAGCCGGCGCCTGATCGAGGCGGCCAAGCAGAACCAGCCGGCGGCGAATGCGCCTGGCGCGATCCACTTCCAGCCGGGCGACGGCCTGCCCGATGCGGAGGCGTCGGGCATGATCAGCTTCTGGGGAAACAGCCTGGATGCGCCGCTGGACGCCCGCGAGGCGATGGTGGAGGCGCTCAATGAACTGGCCGATTCGGAGGTCGTCCTCGCGCAGGTGTACGCAGGAATGCCGCACCTGGACGACCACATCGCCGCCATGCTGTCTGCGACGTTCAATGCCACGCTGGGCGAGCGCGTGGATCCGCGCCAGATCTACCGCAACACGTTCCAGCACAACGAGCTCTGGGAGCGCTGGGAATCCTCGCACCCCCGGCCGCCCTCGCTGCGGGAGCAGCCGGGCGACCGGCGGCAGGTCAGGCCCGGTCAACGCGTGCGCAGTGGGCTGACCAGCTCCTACAGCTTGGTGGAGGCGGCCGTACTGCCGCCGGAGCGCGACAGCGACCGCACCGCGTTGTACTTCCGAAGCGGACAGAGCAGCTATTTTCCCAATCAGGAGTGCCAGCGGCCCACCCTGCAGCAGTTCAACGCCGCGATCACCGGGCGCAGGTTCATCGACGAGTTCACACACCTGCACGGCCGTTACGTGGACGGCGCCAACGGCACTGCGCGCGACCATGATCGTGCGCTGTTTTGCCGGGGCACCACGATGCGCCTGATCGGCGCGAGCATCCTGATGATCGCCGGGGGCCGGTTGAGCCCCGCAGGCGCATGGCTGGTCAGCACGATGCTGCTGCATCCTGCCCAGTTCGATGATCGCGCGCCGGAGAACGGGCGCGCGCTGAAGCTGCCCGGCAAGGTACTGCATGCGTATCCGCTGCAGGCCACGCCTGCGGGCGGTCCAGCGCAGCCCCTGCACGGGGTGCTGCTGCTCGCCGACGTGATCGAAGGCGGCGGCGCCACCGCGGTCGTCAGTACCTCGCGCACGCCGGCCGTGGAGGAGTTCGACTCGGTGGCCGAGGCGCTGGCCCAGCTGGAGGTGGAGCTGCCACGACGCCTGGAACGCTGGGTGGCCATGCAGCACCATCACCACTGGCAGCGCAACCGCACTGCGGCGGTGAGCACCGCGGCGCCGCTGCGCGGCGACTTCATGGAGCGGCTGTTCCAGCAGGAGCTGGATCTACGGCAGCAGCAATTGCAACACCTGCTGCGCGGACCGGCCGCCGTGGCCCGGCGCGACTTCAACGCGCTGGACCAGCAGATGTCGCGGCAACCCACCGCGGTGGCGTTGCCGATTCTGAAGGCCGCGGCGGAGGTTGCCGCTGCCACGCCGGTGCACTGGCTGGCAGATGTCGGCGCTGGCAACGGCACCGGCGCGGCGTTGCGCAACATCGATTTCGACGGCGTGCGCGCGCTGTATGACCTCAACGCGTCGCGCAGCCTGCTGGAGCGCGAATACCCGTTGCTGCCCCGGTTCGTCGAGAAGGCGCTGGATGATGCCGTGCTGGCACGGCACGGCGTGGCCTTCGACAGCAGCCGCTACTCCATCGTCACCTTCTCTGGCGGCACGCGCAGCAGCGAGGCGCGCAGTGGCTGGGTACACAACGCCGCCCAGCGCACCGGCGCGCAATCGCTGGTGGAGTGCGCGCTCAGCAAGGCCGAAGGCCTTCCGGAGGGCGATGGCATGCTGGAATCGTGTGGCCTGTATCTGGCCGCAGAGCAGGAGGTGTATGACCAGAAGACCGAGGCCACCGAGATCGGTCCGGACCAGTTCCTCACCATCGCCCGCGAACTGGACCTGCAAGGCACGTACCTGGCCGCGCTGGCGGACTTCTGGACGCAGCAGCGCCGGGAGGTGGAGCACGCGGTGCGCGGCTCCTATCTGTTCTCGGCCTGGCAGCAGTACGGCGACGGCTCCCTTTCCGATCGTGGTCTGCAGCTCGCGCTGATGGCAGGGGGCGATACGGTCAATGCAACCGGCGGCCATGGCGATGATCCCGCGATGGGGCCGGGCATCCGTGCCGGATGGCTGGAGGTGTACGGCATCGCCTCCACCATCATCCAGATCCAGGACACGCAGGGGCCGGAAACCATTCTCTACTACCCCAACGAACAGAACCGCTTCTACGAGTTCGCCCATCCGCAGGAGATGGTCACCTGGCTGCGCGGCCAGACGGCCACCGATGCGGGCTGCGCCTGGATTGAGCCCGCCTTCGACCTGGCGGACCTGCAGGATGGCTGGTTCTACAGTGGCGTGCAGAGCGTGCTGGGGCTGGCCAACGGCGAACAGTTTCCCGTGGAGGGAACGTCGCGGCCGATCGAGGGCAACCGGCTGGTGTCGGCGCTGGTGACACGGCTGCGTGCGCGCACCGAAAGCGATGCCCGGGTGCTGATGACGTCCAACTGGGAGTCGTTCCGCCATCACTGGCTGGCGCGCATGCAGCGCTTCAATGTCGTGGCGGGGTTGGCCAGCGTCGTCCTGCCCCCGTTGCTGCCGGTGGTGGCCGTGGGCACGGTGGCCGAACTCGGGCTCGGCGCGGAACAGGCCATCGACGGCCGCAGCGAGGCCGAACGAAGCGCCGGCGCGCGTGCGGCGGTGGGTGCGGCGATCGGGCTGGCCCCGCTCGCGGTATCGCGCCTGGTCAACCTGGCGGCGGCCGATGGGGCGCGCGTCGAATGGACGGCGCAGGTCGTGATCGACGACGCCGCGGTGGACCCGCTGCGGGGAATGGCCGAGCGCTACGCGCTGCCGGGGCGCATCGACGGGGTGCGACCGGCTGAAAACGGCGTCTACCGCTACGCGGGAAAACAGTACATCCGGCAGGCCGAGCACACGTACGAGGTGTTCTTCGACGATGCCGCGCATACCTGGCGGCTGCGTCAACCCGGTGGCGGGGCGCACTACCAGCAGCCGATCCGGCTCAACGCGGAAGGGGCCTGGGAAGTGAATCCGGACGTGGGGCTGCGCGGCGGTGGTCGTGCGCCGGAGGTGTCGCGCAGCGTGTCCATCGAAAGCAGCTACCGTGGCGCGCTGAACGCCCACCTGGCCAAGGTCCGCGAGGGCGCAACCGATGCGGCCACCGCGGACTTCAAGTGGGGCAGGGTGAACTGGCGCCGGGTGCGGCTGTCCAACGGCGAGATGTCGGTGGCGGACCTGAAACGCCAGTTCCTCGAGGGCGGGCTGGACATGGTGCAGAAGGGGGCGATGTCCGAGATCATCGCGCGGCTCGAAGCGCTGCAGCGCAACGGCTGGTATGCCCGGCTGAGCTTCAGCATCGACACGCTGGTGCATCGCGCGGGCGGCAGCTTCATGCCGGTGTCGCAGGGCCTGCTGTTCGAGGACCTGCCGGTCGGTGGGGCCGGTGTGTGTACCGGCCTGTCGCGGATCATGGCCGTGGCACTCGGCGAGGATGCGCAGGTGCAGCTGGTGCGCAATCTGCGCGCGGCCATCAGCCGGCCGGGTTCCACGCTTGCCACCACCGTGCGCGAGATGGCGCTCGATGCGCAGGGTGCGGCGCTGCCGCGCCACGCGTTGTCGGCCTCCGAGCGGGTCGATGCCGCCGAACTGACCCAGCTGCTGGGCGGGGTGGGCGAGAGCAGTCAGTTCGTCCTGTCCGGGGCGTCCCACAGCATGGCCTGTGCGGTGAAGGTCGCCAGCAACGGTCGCCGCACGTACAGCCTGTACGACCCCAACTTCGGCCTGGTCGAGTTCACCAGCTTCGCCGCGTTCGAGCGCTGGCTGCCAGCGTACTTCCAGCTGCGCCCGGTCACCCAGATACCGGGTTCAGCCGCCACGCGGCCGTTGAGCCTGGGCGACCTCTACGGCGCCTACCCCGTGTCGGAGCGCGGCGAGGTGCAGTTCGGGCTGCGCCAGGTCGGCACCGACGTGCTGCGCCAGCACGCCGTACAGCGCCGCTGGAACCAGCTCCTGTACCGGATTTCCAGTCCATGAACGCGGCGGCGGCCCCCATCGACCCCGGGGCAGGTAAAATTGCCCCATTCCCGTTTCCCGCTCCGAGCCTTCCATGACCTGCCGCACCCGCTTTGCCCCCAGCCCGACCGGCTACCTGCACATCGGCGGTGCCCGCACCGCGCTGTACTGCTGGCTGGAGGCGCGCCATCGCGGCGGCGAGTTCGTGCTGCGCATCGAGGACACCGACCGCGAGCGCAGCACCCAGGGTGCGATCGACGCCATCCTGGAGGCAATGGACTGGCTGGGGCTGGACTATGACGAGGGTCCGTTCTACCAGACCCAGCGCGTGGCCCGTTACAAGGAAGTGGCCGAACAGCTGGTGGCCGACGGCAAGGCCTACTACGCCTACGAGACCCGCGAGGAGCTCGACGCGATGCGCGAGGCCGCCATGGCCAAGCAGGAAAAGCCGCGCTACAACGGCGCCGCGCGCGAGCAGGGCCTGCCGTACCGTGACGATCCCAACCGCGTCATCCGCTTCAAGAACCCGCTCGAGGGCACGGTGGTGTTCGACGACCTGATCAAGGGCCGCATCGAAATCGCCAACAGCGAGCTGGACGACATGGTGATCTTCCGCCCGGACGGCTTCCCCACCTACAACTTCGCGGTGGTGGTGGACGATTGGGACATGAAGATCTCCGAGGTCATCCGCGGCGACGACCACATCAACAACACCCCGCGCCAGATCAACCTGTACGAGGGCATCGGCGCGCCGGTGCCGAAGTTCGGCCACATGCCGATGATCCTGGACGAGCAGGGCGCCAAGCTCTCCAAGCGCACCGGCGCGGCCGATGTGATGCAGTACAAGGACGCCGGCTACCTGCCTGACGCGCTGCTGAGCTACCTGGCCCGCCTGGGCTGGTCGCACGGCGACCAGGAGCTGTTCAGCCGCCAGGAGCTGATCGACCTGTTCGACGTGACCAACTGCAATTCCAAGGCCTCGCGGCTGGACATGGCCAAGCTGGGCTGGGTGAACCAGCACTTCCTGAAGACCGAAGACCCGGCCGGCATCGCGCCGCACCTGGTCTACCAGCTGAACAAGCTGGGCCTGGACCTGGCCGCCGGCCCGGCGCCCGCCGACGTGGTGGTGGCCCTGCGCGACCGCGTGCAGACGCTGAAGGAAATGGCCGAAAAGGCGGTGGTCTGGTACCAGCCGCTGGTTGAATACGACGAGGCCGCCGTGGCCAAGCACTTCAAGCCTGGCGCGGAACTGGCGCTGGGCAAGGCCCGGGAGCTGCTCGCGGCAGCCAGCGAGTGGACCGTGGAAAGCGTGTCGGCCGCGCTTCACGATGTCGCCACGGCCCTGGAAATCGGCATGGGCAAGGTGGCGCAGCCGCTGCGCGTGGCGATCACCGGCACCCAGGTGAGCCCCGATATCTCGCAGACCGTGTACCTGGCCGGGCGTGAAGAGGCCTTGAAACGCATCGATGTCGCACTCACTAAGGTACCGTCGGCCTGACCACTGGAGACCGCACATGTCCGCTAAAGCCGCTTGTACCGCCCCGCACCACCATGTTCACGACGCCTCCGACTTCGTGAAGGTGGTCGAACGGGTGTGCACGGAACGCGGACTGCGGCTGACGCCGATCCGCGCCAACGTACTGCGGCTGATCGCCGAGGCCGGCAAGCCGGTCAAGGCCTACGAGCTGCTGGAATGGGTGCGCAACGGCAAGGGCGTGGGTGCCGATGCGCCGCCCACGGTGTACCGCGCGCTGGATTTCCTGATGGCGAACGGGTTCGTGCACAAGCTCGAATCGGTCAACGCCTTCGTGGCCTGCCACCATCCGAGCAGCGCGCAGCACTCGGTGCCGTTCCTGATCTGCAACAGTTGCCACAGCGCCGTGGAGCTGGAAGACCGCGAAATCGTCAGCCAGCTCGAAAAACGCGCCAAGGAACTGGGCTTCCAGCCGCAGGCGCAGACCCTGGAAGTGCACGGCCTCTGCGCGCGCTGCGCGGGGTGAATCACCGCGCGGCGGTGTCCACGCTTACCACCACCGACATGCCGGGGCGCAGCCGCGGCGCCAGTTCCTGATCCGGATCGATCGCGATCCGCACCGGCAGGCGCTGCACCACCTTGGTGAAGTTGCCGCTGGCATTGTCGGGGCGTAGCACGCTGAACTCCGAACCGGTGGCCGGCGCGATCTGCTCGATGTGGCCGGTGAGGCGTTCCCCGTCGAAGGCATCCACCGAGAACGTGGCCGGTTGGCCGATGCGCATGCGCCAGGTCTGGCCTTCCTTGAAATTGGCCACCACCCACAGCGTGTCCGGCACCAGGAACAGCAGCTGTGAGCCGGCGGTGACGTACTGGCCCAGCCGCACCGACGCTTCGCTGACCTGGCCGTCGCGCGGGGCATGGATGACCGTGTTGGCCAGGTCGATGCGCGCCAGCTCCAGCTGCGCCTTGGCGGTTTCCACGCCGGCTTCCAGGCTCTTGCGGGCGACCTGGGTGGAGGTGAGCGTCTCCTCCGCGATACGGATCTGCGCCTGTGATTCCAGTACCGAGGACTGTGCCGCCTGCGTGCCGGCGCGGAACTTGTCGCGGTCATTGAGCGCCACCAGCTGCTGCGCGGCCAGTTCTTCATAGCGTTTGAGTTCACCGCGCGAACGCGCCAGTTCGGACTGGCCCGCCGACAGCGTGGCCTGCGCGGCGGCGATCTGGGCGCGGTTCTGCGCCTGCGCCTGGTCGGAGTTGGCCAAGGAGGCGATGGCGCTGTCCAGGTTGGCCTGCGCCTGCGCGACCTTTTCCTTGTAGATGCGGTCGTCGATGCGCACCAGCGGCTCGCCCTGTTTCACATGTTGGAAGTCCTTGACCAGCACGTCGGTGACATAGCCGTTGACCTGCGGCGCGAGCACGGTGATCTGCCCACGCACGTAGGCGTTGTCGGTACGCATCCAGCTGCTGTTGAACGGCCACAGCGCCCATGCACGCAGGATCAGTGCGATGCCGATCAATGCCACCGCGATCATGATCACCACGCTGCGCGTGCTGGGCTTGAGGTACTTCGGCACCCCGCTGGGCGCCGCGGTGGCCGGGGCAGGCGCGGCCGCGGTCGGCGGCGCGGCGTCGGTGGGTGGGGCGGGGTTGACGTCGTCGGGGGCGTCGTCGCGCGGGGGTGTCGTGGGCATGTCGGGACTCATCGGGGCGGGGGGGGGGGGGGGGGGGGGGGGGGGGGGGGGGGGGGGGGGGGGGGGGGGGGGGGGGGCCGGGGGGGGGGGGCGGGGGCTGGCGGGCCCCCAGGGGGGCGCCCCCCGGGGGGGGGTGCGGGGGGAAGCGGTGGGCGGGCGCCGGTGGCGCTTGCGCCACTGCTTGAGCACGGCCGTGCGGATCGACAACAGCAGCAACCAGCACAGGAAGCCGAGTGCGACCCGGCCGCTCAGCGAAAACACATCGTTGAAGCCACGCACGTTAGCCTCGCGGCGGGTGATCTGGGCCAGCTGCGCGGTGCCCTGTGCACTGCGCTGCACCGGATCGGTGAGCAGCGGGGTGTACAGCTGCTGCTGGAGTTTCAGGCGTTGCGCGACCACCCCATCGGTCGGGTCGAGCTGGCCGACCAGCGCGCTGGAGTAGACCTGCTCGCGATGCAGTTGATAGGTGCCCAGTACCGCCGAGCCGGCCAGTCCGCCCAGGGTCTGGGTGATCGAGAGGGTCACCAGGAAGGTGATCATGTGGTCGGTGCCCTGCTTCAGCGCCTGGGTGATGCCCAGCATGATGAGCGGGCCCATGAACATGCCGGCGCCCATCGAGGCGAGGAACTGGCTCAGGAAGAAGTCGTGCGGGCGATCCTGGCTGGTCCGGCTCTGGTCGAGCAGCGCCGCGGTGCCCAGCAGCAGGATGGCCATCAGCAGCTGCGCGATGATGCGTTTGGGCCCGAAGGTCAGTGAGCTGGTCGCGATGCCGGTGATGACGCCGGCCAGGATCACCGCGAACAGCGGCCGCATCTGGTCCGGCCCCATGCCCAGCTGACGCATCAGGCCGATCACCCCATACGACTGCTCGGTGGTGAGGAAGCGGATCAGGAACGCGCCGACGATGAAGTGAAGCATCGTGGGGCTCGCAAGCCAACGGATCTGCAGCAGCGGGTTGCGCCGGTAGCGTTCGACCACGATGCCGGCGGTGGCGAGCGCGAGCGAGGCGACCAGCGCCCAGCCCAGCCAGGGGGTGTCGAGCCACCAGCGCAGGTAGCCCTGGGCCAGCACCACCACCAGCAACCCCACGGCCGGTGCGAGCAGGGCGAAGCTGAGGAAGTCCATCGGCTCGAACACCTTGATCTGCGCGCCCGGCGGCAGCTTCAGCACCACCACGGCCGCGAACGCGCACAGCGCCAGCCCGGCCTCGAACAGGTACAGGTTGTGCCACTGGCCGGTGTCGACCAGCCCGGGTGAGACCAGCCACGCAATGGGCAGGGCCATCTGCGAAATGCCCACGCCGATGACCAGCAGGTTGCCGGTAAAGCGCCGTGGCAGCGACTGCAGCATGTACAGCGTGCCCAGCGTGCTGCAGGCGGCACCGGCAAAGCCGCTGGCCGCGCGCATCAGCAGGGTGGTTTCAAAGCTGCCGACGAACAGGTGCAGCACCGCGAGGCCGGCGTACAGGCCCAGCCCTATTTCGGCGAACAGGCGGATGCCGTACTGCTGGCGGAACTTGAAGGCGATCAGGTTGGCGGTGACGTTGACCATCGCGTAGGCGGCCACCAGCCAGCTGCCCTGGGTGGGGGTGAGCCCCAGCTGCCCCTGCAGGAACGGCAGGTTGGCGGTGACCAGCGCATTGCCCAGCCCACCGGTGATGCCCACCAGCAGCGCGACCAGCGCATAGGCCAGCCGCCGATGCGGCGGATGCCAGGGCATGGAGGCCGAACCGGGCAGGGTGGGTTTTTCGTGCTCCTCCCAGTCGGGAACGGGCTTGAGGTACTCGGCCATCAGTTGGCCCCGTCGGCGCTTCCGTGCAGGCCTTCGCGCAGCAGTTGCAAGGCGCGGGTCGCCAGGCGGGCGCGTTCCTCGCGGGTCTTGCCGCGCAGCGCGGCACCGAGCATGCCGGAAATCAGGGTGATGTCGCCCACCTGCAGGTCGGCGCGGCACAGGCCGGCGTCGATCGCGCGCTGGATCGGCGCCTTGAGCAGGGCATGGATGGTCTGGCGGGCGGCCTTGATGCTGGGTTCGTCGGGGTCCACGGCGCGCCAGTAGTCGGCCAGCGCGGGCGACTGCACGATGCGCGAGGCCATGCCCTGCAGTACCTCGAACAGGGCGTCGTCGCGGTCACCCAGCGTTTCCACCTGGCGGCGGATGCGCGCGACGGTGCGGTCGAGCAGGGCCTCGACCAGCGCGGTGCGGTCGGGGAAGTTCCGGTACAGGGTGGCGCGGCCGACCTGGGCGCGCTCCACCACCAGATCCAGGGGCGCGTTGACGCCATGCTGGCCGAACACGGCGTCGGCGGCATCGAGGATCAGGGCGCGGCGGGCGGCCGCATCGGCACGTTGACTGGGCATGGATCATTTTCGGACAAAAATGTCCGAGCGGGAAGCCGTCGGGAGGTTTCGGTATCAGGCCACTCGGGTTGGTCAACAAGGTGTGAAGCCAAGGCCGGTCGCGTGAGCCCAGCACCGCGCAGCCACGCATGGCGAGGCTCTACGCCATTCCAGCGGTATCGTCCTGCGCACGTAACAATTCGTAGGGACACGCCATGCGTGTCCACCGCGCGCAGCGCGGCACAAGCGTCCGAAGCCCAATCCCCACCGCGCCGACATCGCCACCGACGTTTAGCAACGACCAACGCCGCTCCAAAAAAAGACGGGGGCCTTTCGGCCCCCGAAGGTAGAGCGTTCAACCCCAGCGGGGATCAGAAGAACGCGCGGATACCAAACGCCACGCCACGGCCCGGCAGCGGCGAGTAATCGCGCAGCAGCGAGGTGTGCGGGCGTGCCTCGCGGTTGGTCAGGTTGTTGCCGTCCAGGAACACCTCGTAGCTGTTGCTGTCGGTGCGGTCCCAGCGGTAGGCGAAGTGCGCGTCGACCAGGGTGTAGCCGTTGCTCGGCTCCTCGTTCTGCGCGGTGTCCTTCTGGCTGCTGTAACGCACCGCGCCGACCGAGGCGCGCCAGCCGTCGCGCGACCAGCGCAGGTCGGCACCCACGCGCGCCGGCGAGATGCGCGGCAGGTAGCCGCTGTTGGCGATGTCCACGGTGTAGTTGTGGTCGTGGTCGCCATGCGGCACCGCGATGTCCACGCTGCGGCTGCCGCTGCCATCCAGCTCGGCCTTCACGTAGTCGCCGAACACGCGCAGGTCCCAGTCGCCGCTGCCGCCTTCGAACAAGTGGACCAGGGCTTCGGCCTCGGCGCCCTTGAACGTGGCGTCCTGCTGGGTCCACAGGCGCACGGGCAGGCTTTCGACCACGCCGGTGTCGGCCAGGTAGATGAAGTCCTTGAACTTGGTCTGGTAGATCGAGGCGGAGAAGTCGAGGCGGTCGCTGTGCGTATGGATGCCCAGCTCGACGCGCTGGCCGCGTTCGGTCTTCAGGTTGGCGTCGCCGATTTCCAGCGAGCGGGTGGCGATGTGTGCACCGGCCGCGTACAGCTCTTCGGTGGTCGGGGCGCGCTCGGAGCCGTCCACGCCGAAGCGCAGGTCGACCGCATCGTTGAGCTTCCAGATGCCGGCGGCGGACAGGTTGGTGGCATCGAAGGTGCGCGCGCGGTAATCACCGGTCGGGTCCAGCTTGACCTGGTCGTGGCGGCCGCCCAGTTCCAGCTTGAACGGACCGAACTGCTTTTCCTGCAGCACGAACAGGCCGATGTTGCGCGTACCGGTATCGGGAACGAAGGCCTCTTCGCCCTTCGCACCGAAGTCGCTGTTGCCGAACTGCAGGCCGAACGCGCCGTCCCAGCCGCCGATCTGCTGCTGCACGGCTTCCAGGCGCCCTTCGATGCCGCGGTTGGTGAACCGGGTGGACGGCGTACCCGATTCGAGCTCGGTGTGCTCGTAATCGGTGTAGGCGGTGCGCAGGTTGACGTTCTTCAGGAACGAGACCGGGTTGTAGATGCCGCCCTTGGCTTCGAAGCGGTTCTGCACCATGTCGATGCGGACATCGTGCTCGCCTTCTTCCTCTTCTTCATCGCCATGGTCGTGGTCATGGTCGTCGTCGGCATGCACGTGGGCGCCGTTGGGAATGCCGTAGTTGGTGCGGTAGGTGCTGGCCGAGGCGCCGAAGAAGCCGCCTTCGCCGAGCCAGGTCGCGCCGACACCGCCGGCGCGGGTGCGCACGGAGCTGTTGTCGAGCGTGCCACGACGCGGTTCGTCGGTGTCGCCCGCGTCATGGTCGTGGCCGCTGTGGTCTTCCAGGCCATCGATCACGGCGTAGCCGGGAATGCGGTAGTCGTCGCCGTTGCGCACGAGGCCATCAACATGCAGCACCCAGTTGCCGTTGACGCCGTCGAGCCGGAACATGCCGCTGCGCTCGTCGTTGACGGAGTTGCCGCGCAGTTCGGCACGGCCGCTGAGGGGACGGTCAGGCAGTTCGCGCGCGATGCGGCCGTCGACGACGTTGACGGCGCCACCGATGGCGCCGCTGCCGAACAGCAGGGTGGCCGGACCCTTGAGCACTTCGATCTGATCGGCCAGGAACGGCTCGATGCTGGTGGCGTGGTCGGCGCTGACGGTGGAGGCGTCCATGTTGCCCATGCCGTTGGACAGCACGGCCACGCGCGGGCCTTCCTGGCCGCGGATGATCGGGCGGCCTACGCCCGGGCCGAAGAAGGTGCTCTGCACGCCGGGCAGTTTGGCCACGGTGTCGCCCAGGGTGCCGGCCTTCTGTTCGTCCAGGCGTTCACCGGCCAGGACGTCGACCGGGCGGGCGAGCGATTCGGCGTCGCCCTGCAGGGGAGAGGCGGTGACCTTGACGGTGGACAGTTCGGTGAGATGACCGTCGCGATGGCCGGCGTCGTCATCGGCGGCGTGGGCCATCGAGGGAATGAGGACCACGGCGAGTGCCAGGGACAGGGCGTGCGGCGTGAGCAGGGGGCGGGAAGAGCGCATGGGCAATAGGTCCGTCAGTCGAATTGTTACAATATATCAATGGTGGGGCGCGCGAATCCCATCGGAACGGGGTGTTGCCAGGGCGGAACGGGGGAGGGGAATGCGCGTCAGGATTGATGTTATATTATTCCATAACGATTGAACGACCCTGCTGGAAGTCATGCCCCTCTTTGCCCGCCTCCGTCATCTGCTGGATCGCTTCGGTGCCACCGGTTCGCTGCTGTGCGCGGTGCATTGCGCGGTATTGCCCGTGCTGCTGGCGGCGGCGCCCTCACTGGGCCTGTCGGTATGGCTGGGCGACGGGGTGGAGCTGGCCCTGGTCAGTTTCGTCACGCTGCTGGGCCTGTTCAGCCTGGTCTGGGGTTACCGCCGGCATGGCGCGTTGCGCGCGCTGGGGTTCCTGGTGCCGGGCCTGGTGGCGCTGTGGGCGGGCCTGCTGTACGACCCGCTGCACCATTCGCCGGTGCCACACGCGGTGGTGATGACGCTGGGCGGCGTGCTGGTGGGCGTTGCCCATCTGGTGAACCTGCGCCTGAACCACGGCCACATCCACGACGCGAGCTGTGCGCACTGAGGCGCTGTGGTAGGCTTCTTGATCGTGCGCGGGGGCGTTTGCAAAGGCGGCCCCGCCGAACCCGTGTCAGTACGGGGTAATCAGAATTCAGACTAAGGAGTTGACGACATGGGTAAGGGTGACCGCAGGACCGCCAAGGGCAAGCGTTTCAATGCCAGCTACGGCAATTCGCGCCTGCACGTGGTGAGCAAGGTGGCCGTGGGCGCAGCTGCGCCGGTCGCCAAGAAGACCGTGGCCAAGGCCCCGGCAAAGAAGGCTGTGGCCAAGAAGGCCGTCGCCAAGGCCAGCTGATTTCTCAGCCAGCCTGACGAAAAAACGCGGCGCTTGCGCCGCGTTTTTTTTTGCCTGCAATCAACGTGTTGGATTGCATGGATTGCATGGGTTGACGTTGCGCCGGGCTTTGCCCGGCTTCATGCATTTGGCCGGACAGCCGATGGTCAATGATTCCACCGGTTTGGCGGGACGGTGCCGGTTTGCGGGGGACGCCGTGAACCCATCCATGGGGGCTCAGTCGCCGCATCCATGCGGCTCATGCCCCCGCAAACCGGCCCCGACCCACCTTTGACAGTGACCGGTGGCCTAAGGAAACCGAGAGCAACGGCCGAAGCCAAAGCGTTCTTCGTTTGGGGGCAATGCGTTGCCGGGCCGATTGGCATCGATGGCGATCGTTTGGCAACCGATCCTACCGGTCGCGCACGGACACGAGGCGCCTGGCATTCGACACGGGCGGCGGTAGGGTCGTTTCCCAAACGACTGCCGTGAACCCCTCAACGCCCGGTAACGCGTGTGATTTGTCGAGACCACGAGGGCCGGCCAACGGCCGGCGCAACCGCTTCTCCAATGGCCGCCGACAGACTGTCAAAGGCGGGTCGGGGTGGGTTTGCGGGGGCATGAGCCGCATGGATGCGGCGACTGAGCTTACATGGACGTACTTGCAGCGTCCCCCGTAAACCCGCACCGTCCCGCCAAATCAGAGGAACCGCTGGCCATCGGCTGTTCGCCTAAATGCATGAGGCTGCCGGGCAGAGCCCGGCACTACCGGATTGCATGCAATCCGAAAAACTGCGGGCCCGCCAGCCTTACCGCAGCGCGGGCAGCAGGGTTTCGGGGTTGCCGTCGTTGGGTGCGGCGGGAACGCCGAGCAGGCGGGTCATGAGGGGGTAGACGTCGACGTTGTCGAACCCCGGCAGCGTCGCGCCCTGCTTGAAGGAGGGGCCGCGTGCGATGAATACCGCGCGCATCGAGGGCAGGGCGTTGTCGTAACCGTGCGAGCCGCGGTCGCCGGGCTCCTGCTTGGACAGGCGTTCGCGGGTGAACGCGTTCCAGCCTTCGTGCATCTGGCACACGATCGGCGGAATGCGCGGGTTGGAGCCGTATTCCCAGCGTGCCGGCAGCGTCTGCCGCGTCCAGCAGTCGTAATTCGCGTGTGCGCCCAGCAGGACCTTTTCGGCCGCCTGCTGTTTGCCCGGCAGCGGTGCGAAACCGATCGACTGGCCCGTCGAGACGTTGCTGGCGAGGGTGGGGTCGACCATGTCTTCGACCGCGATCGCGTGGCCGTCCGGCACCGTCGCCATGCCGTGGTCGGAGACCACGATGAGGTTGGTGCTGTCGGCCAGGCCACGGGCCGCCAAGCCATCCAGCAAGCGGCCGATTGCGACATCGACCTGTGCGATCGCGGCGGTGTACTCGGGTGAATCCGGGCCGAAGTGGTGGCCGGCCTTGTCGACCTGTTCCATGTACAGCGTCACCAGGCGCGGCGCGTCTGCATCGGTCTGGCCGACCCAGCCCAGTACCGTGTCAACGCGATCCGACAGCGCGACCGTCTCGTCGTACATGCGCCACTGGCTGGGGCGCACGCCCTGGATGGCCGCTTCGCTGCCGGGCCAGGACCACGTTGCACTGTGCACGCCGGCCTTTTCCGCGCTGACCCAGATCGGTTCGCCGCCCCACCAACGGGAATCGGTTACCGCGTCGCGCAGATTGAGTTGGAACCGGCCGAGCGCCTCTTCCTGCATGCTGTTGTGGATGATGCCGTGGTGGTTCGGGCGCAGCCCGGTCACGATCGTGTAGTGGTTGGGGAACGTCAGCGACGGGTAGGACGGCGTCATCCACTTCGCGCGCACGCCCTCGTGAACGATGCGCGAGAGGTTCGGCGTGATGCCGCGATCGAGCGCATCCGCGCGCAGCCCGTCGATCGACACCAGCAGCAGCTTCGGTGCGCTGGCCACCGCGGTCGGCGCGACACCGGCGGCCGGCGCGGTGTGGGGGGCGCTGGCACAGCTGGTCAGCATGAGGGCGGCGGCAAGCGCCAGCGAAAAGCGGACGGAAATCATCCGGGCATCATAGTTCGCCGCGGTGACGCAGCGAAGACAACCAATGGCACGGTCAGGCGAACAGCGAATGCCCGCGCGCTTCCAGTTCCAGCAATGCTGCCTTGGTTTCCAGCCCGCCACCGAAACCGGTGAGTGCGCCGCTGCTGCCGATCACGCGGTGGCAGGGCAGCACGATCGGCAGCGGATTGCGTCCGTTCGCCGCGCCGACCGCGCGGCTGGCGCTGGGGTGGCCGATGTGCCGCGCCAGCTGCACGTAACTCCAGGTTTCGCCGAACGGAATGTCCGCCAGCGCCTTCCACACGCGCAGCTGGAAATCCGTCCCGTGCGGCGCCAATGGCAGTTCGAAGCCGGTGCGGTCGCCGTGCAGGAACTGCAGGAGCTGCGTGCGCGCGTCGCGCAGCGCGTCGGCGTCACGCTGCCAGTGCTCGCGCCCCTTGGCGTCGTAGCGGTTGTTCTCGAACAGGATGTGGTGGATGCCCTGGCTGTTGCCGGCCACGGTGAGCGCCCCGATCGGGCTGTCGAAAGTGTCGTAGAGCAGGTTCATGCGGTGGACTCCGAAGCGGACGTGGCCAGATGCCACAGGTGCAGCACGGCGTAGGCACGCCAGGGTCGCCAGGCCTGCGAGCGGGCCTCGGTGGCGCGTTCGCTCAAGCGGCTGTCGCCGCCAAGGACCTGCTGCAATACCAGGTCGCCGGCAGGGAAGGCGTCGGGCAGCGCCAGGGCGCGCAGCGCGATGTAGTGGGCCGTCCAGGGCCCGATCCCGGGCAGCGCCACACAACGTTCGATGAAGCTGTCCAGGCGCTGGCCGGCGTGGAAGTCCAGGCGGCCGTCGGCGACCGCCGCCGCCACCGCACGCACCGTCGCCGCCCGCGTGCGCGGCAGTCCGATGCCTTCCAGGGGTGCGTCGGCCAGCTGTTCGGGACGCGGGAACTGGCGGTCCAGGCCTTCGGGCATGCCCTCCAATGGCGTGCCGAACCGGTCGACCGCGCGTCGCGCCAGGGTGATCGCAGCGGCCACGCTGACCTGCTGGCCCAGCACCGCGCGCACCGCAACTTCAAAACCATCCCAGCCGCCGGGCACGCGCAGGCCGGGGCGTTCTGCGATGCCGCGCGCCAGCACCGGCTCCTGCGCCAGCGTGGCGTGGACGATGCGCAGGTCGGCGTCCAGGTCGAAGATGCGGCGTACCCGGCGCACGATGCCGGGGATCGCGCGCGGGTCGACCTGGCCCAGCTGCAGCAGCAGCTCCGGGCGGCGCGGATCGGCGGTGACCCGGATGACCGACGGCCGCTCGGCCGGCCCGATCACGCGTTGGTAGCTGTGGCCGTCGATCTGCTCGATGCCGGGAATGCAGCGGCGGCGCAGGAAGCCCAGCATCGCCGCGAAATCCAGCGGCGGCCGGTAGCCGAGCCGCAGCGTCAGCGCGCCGTCGGCCAGCGCGCCGCGCTGGCGGCGGATGGCCGTGGGCGGCATGCCGCAGCCGTCCAGGAAGGCGGCGTTGAAGCGGCGCAGGCTGTTGTAGCCGGCCGCCATGGCCACGTCGGTCACCGGCAGCGCGGTTTCGGTCAGCAGCTGCTTGGCCAGCAGCAGGCGGCGGGTGGCGTGGATCTGCGCGGGGGCGGCGCCCAGCCGCGCCACGAACAGGCGCTGCAGCTGGCGCGCGCTCAGGCCGACGTGCGCGGCCAGCGCGCCCACGGCCGCGTCCTGCAGGAAGCCGTCATGGATCAGCGCGAGCGCGCGCTGCAACGTCTCGTCGCTCAGCGCGTCCTGCGCCTCCGGAGCCAGTTCCGGGCGGCAGCGCAGGCAGGGGCGGAACCCGGGCCCCCCGGCGGGCGGGGGGGGGGGGGGGGAGTCCCCGGTGGGGGGGGGGGGGGCCGGCCCCGGGCCCCCCCGGCGGCCGGTGATGCCCGGGGGGCGCCCGGCGGGGAAGGCCACCCCC